>NZ_JAIRBR010000048.1:0-2224 GCF_020361265.1 Nocardia sp. JCM 34519.1 | reverse complement strand
TGTCAACGGCAGCTGAACCCTGGACACTTTCCGGCAAATGAATCGTGACCCCTTTCCGGTGGGTTGGTTGGTTTCAGTCTTCAGTTGTTCCGGCGGCGGGGACGCGGCCGAGGTCGCGGTCCTTGAGCCGGTAGCTGTCGCCTTTCAAGGCGATGACCTCGGCGTGGTGGACGAGGCGGTCGATCATGGCCGCGGCGACGACGTCGTCGCCGAAGACCTCGCCCCAGCGGCCGAAGACCTTGTTGCTGGTGACGATCAGGGATGCTCGTTCGTAGCGGGATGAAACGAGTTGGAAGAACAGGTTGGCGGCTTCGTTCTCGAAGGGGATGTAGCCGACCTCGTCCACCACCAAAAGTGGGTAGCGGCCGAGCTTGATCAGCTCGGCCTGCAACCGGCCCGCGTGGTGGGCTTCGGCGAGGCGGGCGACCCATTCGGCGGCGGTGGCGAACGCGACCCGGTGCCCGGCCTGACAGGCCCGGATCGCCAATCCGATCGCCAGGTGCGTTTTGCCGGTGCCGGGCGGGCCCAGGAACACGACATTCTCTTTCGCGATGACGAAATCCAGGGTCCCGAGGTGAGCGATCACGTCGCGCTTGAGACCGCGGGAATGGCCGAAGTCGAACTCTTCCAACGATTTCCGGTAGGGGAAGCGGGCGGCGCGGATGCGTCCCTCACCGCCGTGGGACTCGCGGGCGGAGACCTCGCGTTGCAGGCAGGCGACGAGGAATTCCTCGTGGGTCCAGTTCTCGCCGCGGGCGCGTTCGGCCAGCCGAGGCACCGATTCCCGCAACGTCGGCGCCTTCAACGCCCGGGTGAGGAAGCTGAGCTCGGCGGTCAAATCCCGTGCGGTGGTAGAGGTTTTGGTCGTGGTCTTGGTGGTGGTCATCAGGCCACCCCGCCTTCGAGGTCGACACCGAGCGCGGTGTCGTAATCGGTCAGGCACCGCTGCTCGACCTCGGGTTCGGGTGCCGGTCGCAGGACACCGATGCGGCTGGCCCGCAACGCTTTCGCCGCCGCGACATGATCGGGGTCGGAGATGGTTTGGTGCCAGGCCCAGATCCGTTCGTGGTCGGCGACGAGCCGACCGGCGCAGAACACTCGGATCCGGTGCAGGTCGGCGACGGCTTCGATGCGGCGGCCGATCACCGACGGGTGCACCGAATAGTCGTTGGAATCGAAGCGAATGTAGTGATCACGGGGTAGTCGGGTCGATGACCGCCACCGGGTCTCCGGCGGCACCGGCGGTAAACCCAGCATGGCGTGCCGGTCGGCGGTGATCCGATCGGTCGGCGCGCACCCCAGCGCGCGGCGCGGCCGGGTGTTCACCACCGTCAGCCATTCGGTCAGTTGGGTGTTGAAATCGGTGGGGCCCGTGAATGATCGGCCCGGCAAGAAGGAACGCTCCAGATAATCGTGGGCACGTTCGATAATGCCCTTCGCTTCCGGGTCGGCGGGTTTGCAGACGATGACCTTGGTACCCAAAGTGCCTCGGAAGGCTTGGCATTCGGCGGTCAGCTCACTGCGGCCACCACGCCAACGCCCGATCGCCCCTTCCCCGTCCCAAACCAAAACCCTTGGCACCGAACCCAATCGGTCGATCAACATCCACCAGCCGGTGAACAGATCCTGCGCATGCCGCGACGGGATCAACATCGCCGACAACCACCGCGAATACCCCGTCACCATCGTCAGCACCGGCAGCTTCTTCGGACCGCGGACCTGCCCGAACCCCACCGGCACCTCGATCGGCGGGAACCACAGATCGCACTGGGCGATCTCGCCAGCCACATACGCCGTCCGTGAGGCCGGATCCGGTGGCACATACACCGGCCGCAGTTCCGCGACCCGCGCAGACAACACCCGGATCGACCGCGTCCAGCCGATCCGCTCGGCGATCACCGTCGACGGCATCGTCGGATACAACTTCAGCAACTCCCGGATCTGCGGCTCGACCGCGTCCACGATCGACCCCTTCGCTGCCCGCTCGTATTTCGGCGGCCTGTCCGAGGCCAGAGCCACCCGCACAGTGTTGCGGGACACGCCCAAAAGCCGGGCTATTGCCTTGATCGGCAGCCCTTCTGACCGGTGCAAACGACGAATCTCAGCCCAATCCTCCACGGCAAGCATCCCTTCGTCCTCCTGGCTCGGTTCGAACCAGGATCAACCGGACAAGGGGTCAAAATTCAGATGCCACGCAGGGGTCAGTTTTCACCCGCCGTCGACA
>NZ_JAIRBR010000047.1:0-3202 GCF_020361265.1 Nocardia sp. JCM 34519.1 | reverse complement strand
GCGTGTGTTGTTTCAGATACCGCACAGTGGACGCGTAGCTTCTTTGTTGGTAAGTCCTCGGCCTATTAGTACCAGTCACCTCCACCCATTACTGGGCTTCCAGTTCCGGCCTATCAACCCCATGGTCTGTAGGGGGCCTTAACCCATCAAGTGGGAGAGAAACCTCATCTTGGAACAGGCTTCCCGCTTAGATGCTTTCAGCGGTTATCCCTTCCGAACGTAGCTAACCAGCGGTGCCCTTGGCAGGACAACTGGCACACCAGAGGTTCGTCCGTCCCGGTCCTCTCGTACTAGGGACAGCCTTCCTCAAGTTTCTGACGCGCGCGGCGGATAGAGACCGAACTGTCTCACGACGTTCTAAACCCAGCTCGCGTGCCGCTTTAATGGGCGAACAGCCCAACCCTTGGGACCTACTCCAGCCCCAGGATGCGACGAGCCGACATCGAGGTGCCAAACCATCCCGTCGATATGGACTCTTGGGGAAGATCAGCCTGTTATCCCCGGGGTACCTTTTATCCGTTGAGCGACACCGCTTCCACATGCCGGTGCCGGATCACTAGTCCCGACTTTCGTCCCTGCTCGACCTGTCAGTCTCACAGTCAAGCTCCCTTGTGCACTTGCACTCGACACCTGATTGCCAACCAGGCTGAGGGAACCTTTGGGCGCCTCCGTTACATTTTAGGAGGCAACCGCCCCAGTTAAACTACCCACCAGGCACTGTCCCTGAACCAGATCATGGCCCGAGGTTAGAAGTCCAATACGACCAGAGTGGTATTTCAACGACGACTCCACGAACACTGGCGTGCCCGCTTCACAGTCTCCCACCTATCCTACACAAACCGTACCGAACACCAATACCAAGCTATAGTGAAGGTCCCGGGGTCTTTTCGTCCTGCCGCGCGTAACGAGCATCTTTACTCGTAATGCAATTTCGCCGAGTCTGTGGTTGAGACAGCAGAGAAGTCGTTACGCCATTCGTGCAGGTCGGAACTTACCCGACAAGGAATTTCGCTACCTTAGGATGGTTATAGTTACCACCGCCGTTTACCGGGGCTTAAATTCTCAGCTTCGCGCTTGCGCGCTAACCGGTCCTCTTAACCTTCCGGCACCGGGCAGGCGTCAGTCCGTATACATCGTCTTACGACTTCGCACGGACCTGTGTTTTTAGTAAACAGTCGCTTCTCTCTGGTCTCTGCGACCCCAACCAGCTCCCACCGCAAGGGTGTTCACCAGTCCGGGTCCCCCTTCTCCCGAAGTTACGGGGGCATTTTGCCGAGTTCCTTAACCACAGTTCTCTCGATCGCCTCAGTATTCTCTACCTGACCACCTGTGTCGGTTTGGGGTACGGGCCGTGTACCAACTCACTAGAGGCTTTTCTCGGCAGCATAGGATCACTGAATTCGCCTCAATCGGCTACGCATCACCTCTCAGGCTCATGTGGCACGGATTTGCCTATGCCACGCCCTACAGGCTTACACCAGTACAACCACTGACTGGCCCAGCTACCTTCCTGCGTCACCCCATCGCTTGACTACTACGGCCTGGGTCGTATGCAGCCCCCTCCTGTCTCCCGAAGGAGATCATTCAGGTTTTGGATACTTAGCAAAACCGGCTCGCCATTGGGCGCGGATACACGGGTACGGGAATATCAACCCGTTGTCCATCGACTACGCCTGTCGGCCTCGCCTTAGGTCCCGACTCACCCTGGGCGGATTAACCTGGCCCAGGAACCCTTGGTCATTCGGCGGACGAGTTTCTCACTCGTCTTTCGCTACTCATGCCTGCATTCTCACTCCCACAGCCTCCACCACTCGATCACTCGGTGGCTTCCCTGGCTGCAGGACGCTCCCCTACCCACCCAGACCACTGCCCCGAAGGGAATGTATACGTCTGAGTGCCGCGGCTTCGGCGGTGTACTTGAGCCCCGCTACATTGTCGGCGCAGGATCACTTGACCAGTGAGCTATTACGCACTCTTTCAAGGGTGGCTGCTTCTAAGCCAACCTCCTGGTTGTCTTCGCGACCCCACATCCTTTTCCACTTAGTACACGCTTAGGGGCCTTAGCCGGCGATCTGGGCTGTTTCCCTCTCGACTACGAAGCTTATCCCCCGCAGTCTCACTGCCACGCTCTCACACACCGGCATTCGGAGTTTGGCTGACTTCGGTAAGCTTGTGGGCCCCCTAGGCCATCCAGTAGCTCTACCTCCAGTGTGAAACACGCAACGCTGCACCTAAATGCATTTCGGGGAGAACCAGCTATCACGGAGTTTGATTGGCCTTTCACCCCTACCCACAGCTCATCCCCTCAGTTTTCAACCTAAGTGGGTTCGGGCCTCCACGACGTCTTACCGTCGCTTCACCCTGGCCATGGGTAGATCACTCCGCTTCGGGTCCATAGTGTGCGACTCGGGGCGCCCTATTCGGACTCGCTTTCGCTACGGCTCCCCCACACGGGTTAACCTCGCCACACACCGATGACTCGCAGGCTCATTCTTCAAAAGGCACGCCATCACCCCACCACAAAGTGGAAGGCTCTGACGGATTGTAGGCGCACGGTTTCAGGTACTATTTCACTCCCCTCCCGGGGTACTTTTCACCTTTCCCTCACGGTACTAGTCCGCTATCGGTCACCAGGTAGTATTCAGGCTTATCGGGTGGTCCCGACAGATTCACAGCAGATTTCACGGGCCCGCTGCTACTCGGGAACACATCACAGTAGAGCACGCGTTTTCGCTTACCGGACTCTCACCGTCTACGGTTGGCCGTCCCAGACCAATTCAGCTAACACGAACTTTTCTGACTACTGCTCACCACGGCAGTGATAAGAAGATGAGTCCCACGACCCCGCATGGACAACGCCTGCCGGCTATCACATCCACACGGTTTAGCCTCTTCCGCTTTCGCTCGCCACTACTCACGGAATCACATGTTGTTTTCTCTTCCTGTGGGTACTGAGATGTTTCACTTCCCCACGTTCCCTCCACACACCCTATATATTCAGGTGCGGGTGACACGACATCACTCGTGCCGGGTTTCCCCATTCGGAAATCCTCGGATCTCAGCTCGGTTGACAGCTCCCCGAGGCTTATCGCAGCCTCCTACGTCCTTCATCGGCTCCTGGTGCCAAGGCATCCACCGAACGCCCTTAAACACTTACAAACAAAGATGCTCGCGTCCACTGTGCAGTTCTCAAACAACACAC
>NZ_JAIRBR010000046.1:0-9414 GCF_020361265.1 Nocardia sp. JCM 34519.1 | reverse complement strand
TGCGCCCGCCAGCAGCATACTCGCGTGACCGACCTGCGCCGCGGCCTTGCCCAGCGTCATCCCGAGCGCCGAATTCACCCACAGCACAGGAAGTTTCGTAGTCGGTGGCCCAGGGTCGTCGTGTTCGAGATCGGTGCCGGCGATCTGCAACCGCCTGATCCGCTGATCCACCTCGCCCACCGCGCACGGCACCAGCGCCCGCGCCTGCACATCGTCCACCTCGACGGTCACCCCGTCCACCTCGCCCGCGGCCAGCCACTGCGCGCCGCGCGCGCGCCGCGCCACCTTCCGGATCCGGGACCGCTTCCAGGCCAGATACCGGGACTCCCATTCCCCGCCCGGACCGACCCGCTCGTCCAGGCACAGCGCGACCGTCGCGGTCGCCGCCGCGGCCAGCAGCGCGCTCCGCGGCGGCGGGTCGGCCTTGGGCAGATGCAGCACCAACTGCATGGCCTGCACCATGGCCGGATCGGCCGGATCGCCCGCGCCGCCGTAGCCGAGCGCCAGCTCCGCGTGCCGGACGCGAAAGCTGTTGGCGCCGTTGGCTTCATCTCCATCCCGGAGCCCGGCCGTGCATTCCGGGATCGTCGACATCACTCCACCTTGATCGTCAGCGTGAACTTCTGTGCCGGTTCCATACCCTGCTCCCACGGCCGGGTGTAGTCCAGGGTGAGGTTGGTGACGCCCGCCGCGTTGGCGACGAATTTCCAGATCGAGTGCCCGCCCGAACCGGGGGCAGCGGGCACATTCGGGTCTGGTTTGTAATCCGGTTCCCCCTCCTGGCGGACCACGTTCTGATCGAGTTGGCCGATCCGCCACGAATATCCGGTCCCGGGGGTGGCCGGCAGCGTCACCGTCAACTGCTGGCCCGGTTTCAGCTGCCGCTCTTGACCGTTGTCCTTATCGGTCACCGCGGCACCCGGTTGATCGACCGGCTTGACCGAGCTGGTGTCGGCCTTGCCGTTGTTGTTACTGCATGCCACCAGCGCCAAACCCATCAGGAGCACCACAAGAGATGTACGCACGGATCCTCCGATCGCCGAGTGATCATGATCAACATCCGTGAGCCTACCGAGGCGGACGCGGCACACCGGCCATCTCGGCCCGCTCAGCGATATGCCGTCGCATCCAACGATAGGACGACCGGACCTCCCCAGTTACGTCTCCCCAGTTGAGTTCCGGCCTCAGCCCAGCGGAACCCGCCGCAGCAAACCATCCCGCGCGTCGGCCGCCTCCACCTCTTCGCGGGTGACGCCGAGGATGAACAGCACCGCGTCCAGGAACGGATGCGACAGTGCCGCATCGGCCACCTGCCGCAGCGCGGGCTTGGCATTGAACGCGATGCCGAGCCCCGCCGCGTTCAACATGTCGATATCGTTCGCGCCGTCGCCGACCGCGACGGTCTGCTCCATCGGCACCCCGGCGTCGGCGGCGAACTGCCGCAGCGCGGTCGCCTTGAAGGCCCGGTCGACGATCTCACCGGTGACTCGGCCGGTGAGCTTGCCGTTCTCGATCTCCAACATATTCGCCTGCACGAAATCCAATTCCAGCTCATGCGCGAGCGGTTCGATCACCTGACGGAATCCGCCGGACACCACCCCGCAGCGAAAACCCAAGCGGCGCAAGGTCCGAATGGTGGTGCGCGCGCCGGGGGTCAGCTCGATGCGGTCGGCCACCGCCTCGATCACCGATTCGTCCAGTCCCGCCAGGGTCGCCACCCGCTGCCGCAGCGATTCACCGAAATCGATCTCGCCGCGCATGGCCGCTTCGGTGACCCGGCGCACCTCGTCCTCGACGCCCGCGTGCGCCGCGAGCATCTCGATGACCTCGCCCTGGATCAGCGTGGAATCGACGTCGAAGACGATCAGCCGCTTGGCCCGCCGGGCCAGGCCCGCGCGTTCCACCGCGACGTCGACCCGCTCGGCCACCGCGACGTCGGCCAGCGCCGTGCGCAGCCGCGAATCGGTGTCCGCACCGGTGTCGGGCGCGGTGACCAGCAATTCCATCCCGGTCACCGGATAGTCGGCGATGCCGCGGATGGAGTCGATATTCGTGCCGAGTGCGGCCAATTGCCGCGACACCGCGCTGAATGCGCGCGCGGTCACCGGGCTGCCGAGGATCACCACCGCGTGGGTGGACATCGGCTGTCTGCCATTCGCCGCGTCGACCTCGACATCGACGTGCATGCCGACGGTGTTCATGGCCTCTTCGAGCTCGTCCTGCAGCGCCTCGGGATCGCTCGGACAGGTGACCAGCACGCCGAGGGTGAGCCGGCCGCGGATCACCACCTGCTCCACGTCCAGCAGGCTGACGTGATGCCGCGACATGGCCGCGAGCAGCACGGACGTCACACCTGGCCGGTCGGGGCCGGTGACGGTGACGAGAACGGTGGTGTCGGCCAACTGATCTGCTCCCCTAGTCATGTTTGCCGTCCCTGTGCTCGACTCCGATGTCATGCAGGCCCAGCGGAAACTCTCTCCACAAACGAGTGTGCACCTGCCGTCATCAGCAGGTGCACACCCATAACCCGAAAGGCTAACTACTTGGTAGCCGCAACACCCTCATGGACCTGGGTGGCATGTTTGCCGGAGCCCCAGCCCACGTGCGCCTCGGCGCGCATCCGTTCGACCATGTGCGGATAGTGCAACTCGAACGCCGGACGCTCCGACCGGATCCGCGGCAGCTCGTAGAAGTTGTGCCGCGGCGGCGGGCAGGAGGTGGC
This sequence comes from Nocardia sp. JCM 34519.1, assembly GCF_020361265.1. NCBI lineage: Bacteria > Bacillati > Actinomycetota > Actinomycetes > Mycobacteriales > Nocardiaceae > Nocardia > Nocardia sp. JCM 34519.1. Next base: position 6,692 of record NZ_JAIRBR010000046.1, on the reverse strand, counting down.
CCACTCGAGCGAATTGCCGTAACCCCACGGATCGTCGACGGTGACGACCTCGCCGTAGCGGTAGCTCTTGAAGACGTTCCACAGGAACGGCAGCATCGACGCGCCCAGGATGAAGGCGCCGATGGTGGAAATCGTGTTCAGCGTGGTGAATCCGTCGCTGGGCAGGTAGTCGGCGTAGCGGCGCGGCATACCCTCGGCGCCCAGCCAGTGCTGCACCAGGAAGGTGGTGTGGAAGCCGACGAACGTGGTCCAGAAGTGCCACTTCGCCAGGCGCTCGTCGAGCATGCGGCCGGTCATCTTCGGGAACCAGAAGTAGATGCCCGCGTAGGTGGCGAACACGATGGTGCCGAAGAGCACGTAGTGGAAGTGCGCGACGACGAAGTAGGTGTCGGTGACGTGGAAGTCCAGCGGCGGCGAGGCCAGGATGACGCCGGACAGACCGCCGAAGAGGAATGTGACGAGGAAGCCGACCGAGAACAGCATCGGCGATTCGAAGGTGATCTGGCCCCGCCACATGGTGCCGATCCAGTTGAAGAACTTCACACCGGTGGGCACGGCGATGAGGAAGGTCATGAACGAGAAGTACGGCAGCAGCACGGCGCCGGTGGCGTACATGTGGTGCGCCCATACCGCGATGGACAGCGCGGCGATGCCGAGCGTCGCGTAGACGAGTGTGGTGTAACCGAAGATCGGCTTACGCGAGAAGACCGGGAAGATCTCGGACACGATGCCGAAGAACGGCAGCGCGATGATGTACACCTCGGGGTGGCCGAAGAACCAGAACAGGTGCTGGTAGAGCAGGATGCCGCCGGTGGCCGGGTCGTAGATGTGGCCGCCGAGGTGCCGATCGTAGGCCAGGCCGAACAGGGCGGCGGTCAGCAGCGGGAAGGCAAGCAGCACAAGGACACTGGTGACGGCGATATTCCAGGTGAAGATCGGCATCCGGAACATGGTCATACCCGGTGCGCGCAGGCACACCACGGTGGTGAGCATGTTCACGCCACCGAGGATGGTGCCGAGACCGGAGACGGCCAGACCCAGGATCCACAGGTCGGTGCCGACGCCGGGCGAGTGCAGGATGTCGGTCAGCGGCACATACGCCGTCCAACCCATGTCGGCGGCGCCACCGGGGGTGATGAAGCCCGCGGTCGCCATGGTGGCGCCGAAGGCGTACAGCCAGTAGCTGAACGCGTTGAGGCGCGGGAACGCGACGTCGGGGGCGCCGATCTGCAGCGGCAGGATGATGTTGGCGAAGCCGAACACGATCGCGGTCGCGTAGAACAGCAGCATGATCGTGCCGTGCATGGTGAACAGCTGGTTGAACTGTTCGGGCGAGAGGAACTGCAGACCGGGACGCGCCAGCTCACCACGCATCAAGAGGGCCATCAGACCACCGATGAGGAAGAAGCCCATCGAGGTGGTCAGGTACATGACACCGAGGACCTTCGGGTCCGTGGTGGTGACCATCTTGAGGATGAACGAGCCCTTCGGCCCGGTACGAGCCGGATAAGGCCGAGTCGCTTCCAACTGAGGGACTGGCTGGGGCTCTACGGCAGTCACTGATCCTCCTGAAAGGTGCCTTTAGGTCGCTCCGCAGGCTCCGCTGCTCGCGTCCGAACCGTGACCGGAACGGACGACACTTCGCTTGCGCTTCTGAGATCGTAAACCGTACTGCCGCAGCGATCCGCACCGGTCCTACTCTGTGTCGTAGTTTCGAGTAGAGCACATGCGCATCGGTGAGTCACTTTCCCTCGGGTGCGGACCGATGACTTTCCCGCCGCGAGGCCGTCTTCTCGGGTGCAGGCGTTCCACCACACCAGGAGCTGGTCATGGCCTATATCGACGCACCGAAGCCCGGCGACCCGATCTGGGTCGATCTCTACACCGCCGATCCGGACGGCGCCATCGCCTTCTACGGCGAACTGTTCGGCTGGACCGCCGAACGTGCCGAGGAATTCGACGGATACATCACTTTCCGCAAGAACGGGAAGGCCGTCGCGGGCGGGATGGGCAAATCCGACGACGGGCCGGACCAGTGGACGGTGTATCTGTCCGCCGCCGACGCGGCGGCGACCGCGGACAGTGCGGTGGCACACGGTGGTTCGGTGGTCGTGCCCGCGATGCCGGTCGGCGATCTCGGCGCGATGGCGGTGCTCGGCGATCCGCATGGCGCGGGTGTCGGGGTGTGGCAGTCCGGAACCCATCGCGGATTCGAGACCGTCGGCATCGCCTCCGGCGGCGTGTGGTCCGACCATGTCGGCGTCCCGACCTGGTTCGAATTGCAGACCGGCAACTACGACGCGGCGATCGGCTTCTACCGCGAGGTGTTCGGCTGGCGCGACACCTTCACGGTGACCGTGCCGGACGTCGACGAATTCCGTTACACCACAATTCATGCCGAGACCCCGATGCTCGGCGGCGTGATGGACGCGGCGGCCTTCTTACCGCCGGGAACGCCGGACGGCTGGCTGGTGTACTTCGGCGCGGACGATATCGACAAGACCGCCGAACGCGCCGTCGAACTCGGCGGCCGCGTGCTGATGCCGCCGATGGATACGCCGTTCGGCCGGGTCGCCGCGCTCGCCGATCCGACCGGGGCGCGGTTCAGCATCGGCGGTAACAGGTCGTAGGCCGTCCGGGACCCGCTGCGGCCGTTGCGGATCCGCCGGTTCCCCCGACTCGCGGTGACCTGGCACTCTTGTGCGGCCCGCGCGCATGTACCCTCTCCCGCATGCCGGTGAGCGCCTTCGTACGCACCCGAATCCGCCAGACCATCCGGACCCGCGCCGTGCCGAGGCGCGGGCTCGCGGTCACCGCGCTCGCCGCGGTGCTACTCGTCGCGGGCTGCAGTCAGAAAGACGACAGCAGCTCGATCGTGCGCACCACGACGAATATCGCGGGCGCCGACATCATCGGCATCGATCGGGACACCACACACGCCTGCGCGCTGCCGAGCGCACCCGATCCGGCGAGCGGGCGCACCCGCACCGTCACCCATATCGCGGGCGTCTCCGAGGTGCCCGCCGATCCGCAGCGCATCGTCGTGCTCACCACCGCCGCCCTCGACGCCTCCTGCGCCCTCGGGCTGTGGGAGCGGGTGGTCGGCGCGGTGACCATCGATGGACCGCATCCGCAGCCGCAGTACCTCGGCTACGGCGTCGACAAGATCCCGAGCGTCGGCACCGCGGCGCAACCCGATCTCGGCAAGATCGCCGCGCTGCACCCCGACCTGATCATCGGCGATATCCCGACGGCGACCATCGGTTTCGACGCGCTGCGGGATATCGCGCCCACCGTACTCGTCGGCCGCCCCGGCAACTGGCAGGCCGAATTCAGCGCCATCGCCGCCGGTCTCGGCCGCCGCAATGCCGCGGCCGCCGCGCTGGACAGCTACCACGCCGACGCGAAGGATGTGGGAAACGCGATCTGGTCCAATCAGACCCAGGCCTCGATCATCCGCTTCGGCGCGGATTCGGTGCAGGTGCAGGGCAGCGACAGTTTCGCGGCGCAGGTGCTCGCCGATGCGGGCGCGCAGCGGCCGACCGCGCAGCGCGGACCGTCCTTCGACGTACCGACCTCGGACTTCACCAAGGTCGAGGGCGACCTGATCTACATCCTGTTCGCGGGCGACGCCGGGAAGAAACATGCCGAACAGGTGATGCGCGAGGACGAATGGAAGAACCTCAGCGCCGCGCTCGACCGGCGCACCTTCATCATGGACGACGAGGTCTGGCACGGTGACGGGCTGACCGCCGCCCGCGCACTGCTCACCGATATCCGGAATACGTTGAACGGCTTCGTCACCAGCTAGGCGACACAGGGCCTAGGGGAACATGCCCAGCAGCTGGTACATGATCTGGCCGAGCGACTGTTCGTCCTTGCCGCCCACCCAGACCGCGGGCACCTGCGGCCCGTCCTCGCCGTCGGCGAACGGCGGGCCCACCTGGGCCTCGAAGTAGACCGCGCCGTTGCTCTCGTGCCGGAATACCGTGCGGTCGCCGATCTGGATCGGGATGCCGTTCTCGATCGCCCGCTGCGCCTGATATTCGTAGAGCACCGCGTATTCGGTGCCGCCGTAGGGCAGCGCGCAGACGTAGAGCTGCTGGCGGTCCGGTTTGACGGTGACGCCGAGGTGCGCCGTCACCGCGCACGGGTCGGCGCCGTTCAGCACCGTGTGCACCGTCGGATACGGATCGTCTTGTCGCAGTTGCTGTTTCCAGGCCAGGACGGCCGTGCGGGTGAGCGTTTCGGCGACCGGGCACGGCTCGACGCCGCCGGGCACCGTCACGGCGAGCGAAACACCGGCGTGGGCCGGGAATTTCGCGCTCACCGTGCAGGCCCGCTCGCCCGCCGGGATCTGCTTGTCCGCCCGGGTGTCCTTGTCGGCGACGACCGTCGCCGTCGTGTCCTCGATCCGCTTCGTGGTGCCGACCCGGCCGTTTTCCTCGACGGTGCCGGCCAGCGCCCGCCACTGCGCCCGCACCGAACCGCCCAGCTTCACCGAATCCAGTTGCGCCGCACAGGATTCCGGCCCCGTCACCACCACCGACCGCACCGTGCCCAGCTTCGCTAGTTCGGCGCGCGGGATCAGCGCGCACGGCTCGATCGCCCGCGCCCGCTTGTAAACCTCCCAATACTGCTGATCGTTCTGTGGCGCGGTGTCCCAGAAGTCGACCGGCGCGCTGGTCGGCTGCGCCGCCTCACCGTTCCCACACGCAACCGCGGTCGCCAATAGCGCCGCTACCAGCACCACCAATCGCACCATCGAGTCCTCCCCCACAAACGTGAGAAGCCTGCCCACCACAACACCTGATACCGCCGAGCCGTGGTGTTCTGCCCCGGCAGTCTGCCCGCAGGCCTCGGGGCCTGCAAGGCGATCACCTTATCGACCGGAAATGTGCGCCGGACGTTCGCATGGGGGATCCCCGCCGCCACACCCGAGTGACGGCAGGGCGGCGACTCAGAACTCCCAGTCTTCGTCTTCGGTATTGACGGCCTTGCCGATCACATAGCTGGAACCCGAGCCCGAGAAGAAGTCGTGGTTCTCATCGGCGTTGGGCGAAAGTGCCGACAGGATGGCCGGATTCACATCGCACTCGTCCTTCGGGAACAGGCCCTCGTAGCCGAGGTTCATCAGCGCCTTGTTGGCGTTGTAGCGGAGGAACTTCTTCACGTCCTCGGTGAGGCCGACCTCGTCGTACAGGTCCTGGGTGTAGTCGACCTCGTTGTCGTACAGCTCGAACAGCAACTCGAAGGTGTAGTTCTTGAGCTCGTCGCGTTCGGCCTGGGAGACCAGTTCCAGACCCTTCTGGTACTTGTAGCCGATGTAGTACCCGTGCACGGCCTCGTCGCGGATGATCAGGCGGATCATATCGGCGGTGTTGGTGAGCTTCGCCCGCGAGGACCAGTGCATCGGCAGGTAGAAGCCGGAGTAGAAGAGGAAGCTTTCCAGCAGGGTGGAGGCCACCTTGCGCTTGAGCGGATCTTCCCCGTTGTAGTAGCCGAGCACGATCTCGGCCTTGCGCTGCAGGTTGCGGTTCTCCTCGGACCAGCGGAAGGCCTCGTCGATCTCGCGGGTGGAGCACAGGGTGGAGAAGATGGAGCTGTAGCTCTTGGCGTGCACCGACTCCATGAACGCGATGTTGGTGAGCACCGCCTCCTCGTGCGGGGTCAGCGCGTCGGGGATCAGGCTGACCGCGCCGACCGTGCCCTGAATGGTGTCGAGCAGGGTGAGACCGGTGAAAACCCGCATGGTGAGCTGCTTCTCATCGGCGGTCAGCGTGGCCCAGGACGGAATGTCGTTGGAGACCGGCACCTTTTCCGGCAGCCAGAAGTTGCCGGTCAAGCGGTCCCACACCTCGGCATCCTTCTCGTCGGGCACCCGATTCCAGTTGATGGCCGACACCCGATCGATCAGTTTCATCCTGCCTCCACGCCCTTCCCGAGCACGCTGCCGTCACGGAATTCCTATCCCCGAACACTACTCGTTGTGGGTGACAAGTCCGGGCCGCACAACACCTTGTGTCGCTGCGGCGCGCGTCACTCCCGCGAAGCGGGTCGGGGACCACGATTTGCGGCCCCTATTCTGCGACACCGGCCCGCCCGCGGATACAGCGGTCCCGTGCGCGTCGCCGGGTGTTTGCCCACCCCGCATCGGCGGTCCGCGGCGAACCGGAAATTCCCTGCATACCACGCCGCCAACCGATTTGCCGCAGTCGTCGGCGAATGGCGCGGCGGTAACTTTCCACTACCGCTCCGGTAACCGACCATCCGTACCATCGGTCGAACCGTTCGGCCCGACCCCCAGGGAGCCAGCCCGATGTCCGCACCGACCGACCCGGATATGACCGATCTGCTCGGACGGCTGGCCCGGCTGCCCAGCGGCCGCCGCAGCAAATGGGTGGTGCTCGGTGTCTGGCTGATCGCGTTGCTCGCACTCGGCCTCTTCGCGGGCAAGCTCACCGGCGCCCAGAAGAACGACAATGTGAGCTGGCTGCCGGACAGCGCGGAATCGACGCAGGCGTTCAAGCTGGCCGACCGGTTCGGCAACAGCGACGAACTGCCCGTCGTGCTGGTGTACGAGCGGCCTGGCGGGCTCACCGCCGCCGACCGGGCCGCGATCGGCGCGGACGCCACCCGCGTCAAACAGGTCGAACATGTGTTGGCGGACAAGGTGTTCGGCCCCACACCGT
>NZ_JAIRBR010000045.1:0-11905 GCF_020361265.1 Nocardia sp. JCM 34519.1 | reverse complement strand
GGCGCGACAACCACCATGGTTGCCGAACCACCAAGCGCCAGCAGCAATTCCAGCACCGATGCGTCGAACGACGGCGACGCGAAATGTAAAGTGCGCGAAGCGCTCGTCACGCCGTAGCGCTCGCGCTGCTCGGCGCAGAAGCCCGCCAAACCGGTCTGGGTAACGACAACGCCCTTCGGCTTGCCCGTCGAACCGGAGGTGTAGATGACATATGCCGGATGTTCGGCCCGCAGCGGTCGCACCCGATCCACGTAGGTGACCGGATCGACCGGGAATTCCGCCGACTCCCGCGCATATTCGGCGGTATCGATGGCCAACCAGTCGATCCGGCCGGGTAGTTCGTCCCGCACCGCGGCGATGGTCAATCCGAACACCACACCGGAATCGGCGACCATGTCGGCGACCCGCTCGGCCGGATAATGCGGATCCACCGGCACGAAACCGGCACCGCTCTTGGCCACCGCCCAAACCGCGATCACCGCGTCGACCGAGCGCGGAATGCCAACCGCCACCAGATCTTCCGGGCCGACACCGCGCGCGATGAGCAGCCGCGCCAATTGGGTCGAGCGCTCGTCGAGTTCTTCGTAACTCAACCGACCGAGGGTCTCTGTCGCGTCGGCGTAGACGATGGCGGTGCCGTCCGGATTCGCCTCGACGGCGGTGGCCATCAACTGCGGCAGGGTAGTGACATGCGCTCTACGAGTGCGGGATGGTCTGATCCGGGCCGGGCGAGTCATGCGCGTACCACTGCCTGCACTCGATTACGCCGCCCGACCACCCGAACCATGGAGATGACTCACCCTGCCTCTTGTCGCCACACACTCGCCTCGATCAACCCCGCTTGCGGAGATGATCGGGCGGACGCATGTCCATCGTTACGCCATGGCGCATTCAGGGCGCGCCCCAACATGTGCCGGGGGCGATTATGCCTTGCCGGACCGCAATTCGGCTCGGCAAGGCATTCCGTCTCAGCTCAGCGCTCTGACCAGGTCGGATAGCTGAGGTCCGAGCACTTCCAACGCCTCCGGTGTGACCATTTTGTCGTGTGTGACCGGAATTGGACGATCGACTATTAACCCCGTCACATAGGGTCGCCAATCGGCCGCCGAACGCGAATCCGGACCGTCCACCGTTGGATCGCCGAATTCCGCGCTGAAGTATTCGATGTCACCGTCGAATACCCCCGGCTGGTACCCGGCAATGAGCTCGGCGGAGCGGACCGCACTCCGGTAGATCTGGCGCAACCGCTCCGGCGTCAGCGCGACCAGCTCGGCCGGGATCATGGCGTGCAAGGCGGCCAACGCATCCGGCGAGAGGTCATCGATATCGTCCTGCGCGGCAAGCACATCCGCACCGATGCCGAGTTCGGCCAGCGCACCGCGCACCGCGGCGCGGAACCCGCTGACATCGGCCTCCGGGAACGCGTCGAGCAGTGCGAGCAGTTCGACTTGGGCACCGGCCGACCGCAATTCGGTCGCGATGGCATGCGCGAGCACACCGCCGAGCGACCAGCCGAGGAGCCGGTACGGCCCATCCGGCTGTACCGCGCGGATCTCCGCGACATAGCGGGCGGCCAACTGCGCCAACGATTCCGGCAGGTAGTCGGCCTCGGAGAGCGCGGGCGACTGCAGGCCGTAGATCGGCTGATCCGCCGGCAGGTAAGCGGCGAGTCCGGCATAGGCCCAAGCCAAACCGTACATCGGGTGGACGCAGAACAGCGGGGTTCCAGATCCGGTGCGAATCGGCAACACCACGCCGAGCGCGGCATTCGCATCGTCCACCGATCCGGCGTCGATCCGTGCGGCGAGGCCCGCCACCGTCGCATCGGTGAAGAACCACTGCACACCGATGGTGGCACCGGTGATTTCGCGCAACCTGGCGACGGCCCGGGTGGCGAGTAGTGAATTGCCGCCGAGGCTGAAGAAGTCGTCGTCGAGGCCGACTTGCGCGACGTCGAGCAGATCGGCGAAGGCTTGGGCGACCGCCTGTTCCGTCGCGGTCTCGGGTGCGCGATAGTTCGCACCGGAGACGAATTCCGGTGCGGGCAGCGCCTTCCGATCCAGCTTGCCGTTCGGGGTGAGCGGCAGCGCGTCCAGCACGACGATCGCGTCCGGAACCATGTAGCCGGTCAGGAACTGCGCGACCTGATCACGCAAGACCACCGGATCGAGCACCGAATCCGCAGCTGGCACAACATAACCGATGAGACGATCACCGGTGCCGGGCTCATTGCGGACCAGCACGACGGACTGACTCACGCCGGGGCAGCGCAGCAGCGCCGACTCGATCTCGCCGAGTTCGATGCGGAAACCACGCAACTGCACCTGCTGATCGCTGCGGCCCGCGTACTCCAGATTCCGATCGTGCCAACGGCCGATATCACCGGTGCGGTACATCCGAGATCCGGGCGCGCCGAACGGATTCGCCACGAATCGAGTCGCGGTAAGCCCCGGCCTACCCAGGTAGCCGCGCGACAACTGCGCTCCGACAACCTGGATTTCACCGGGAACACCCACGGGGACCGGATGCAACCGGTCATCGAGCACATAAGCGTCCAAGCCCGGAATAGCCCGGCCGATAACGCTCGCCGAACTCGCGACCGCCTGCTCGTCGAGCGACAGGAACGACACGTGCACGGTGGTCTCGGTAATGCCGTACATATTCACCAGCCGCGGCCGGTCGACCGGATGCCGCTCATACCAGCGCGCCAGCTTCCGCGGATCCAGCGCCTCACCACCGAATATGACGTAGCGCAGCGCCAGCCTGGCGGGTTCCGCGGCCCGATCGGCCTCCGCCAGTTGGTAGAACGCCGACGGCGTCTGGTTGAGCACCGTCACCCGCTCACGAATCAACAACTCACGGAACAACTCCGGCGAACGCGAGGTCAGGTAGTCGACGACAACGACGCTGCCGCCGTGCGCCAACGCGCACCACAGCTCCCACACCGAGAAGTCGAAGGCGAACGAATGGAACAGCGTCCACACATCGGTCTCGTCGAAACCGAACAGCGGCTGGGTGTTCGCGAACAGCTCCACCACATTCCGGTGCGCGACGCCAACACCCTTGGGCACACCCGTCGAACCCGAGGTGTAGATGACATAGGCCAGATTGTCCGGACGCAGCGGTGCGAGCCGATCCGCGTCGGTAATCGGCCGATCAGCGAATGCCGTTGCCGCACTGAGCAATACCACCGGCAGCTCACCCACCGGAACGGCGTCGCGCTCTGCGGCTGTAGTCAGCACACAGACCGGCGCGGCATCGGCCAGCATGAACTCCAGACGCTGGGCCGGATAGGTGGAATCGATCGGCAGGTACGCCGCGCCGGAGAGCAGCACGCCGAGCAGCGCGACCGGCAACTCCTCGGTGCGCGGAACCGCAACCGCCACAAGTTTTTCCGGACCCGCACCCTGCGCAATCAACGCCCGCGCCACCTGATTGGCCCGGCGCAACAGTTCGCGGAAGGTGAGGGCGGTTTCGCCGTAGCGGATGGCAGGCGCGTCGGGCTGTCGCCAGACCTGATCGTTGACCAGTGCGGGCAGCGTAACGCCGGGCACCCAGGTGCCGCGCGAATTCCACGCGCGCAGCACGAGTTCGCGCTCGCCCGGTGCCAGCAGATCGATATCGCCGACCGCGACGGTACCGTCGGCGGCGACCGCGGCGAGGATCCGGCCGAAGCGATCGGCGAAATCCCGCACGGTCGATTCGTCGAAGAGGTCGGTCGCGTAACCGAAGACCGCCGAAATACCTTCCGCCTGCCCGTTTTCCGCGATGGTCAGCTGCAGGTCGAACTTGGCGACCGGCACGCCGGGATCGATGCCCGCGACGGTGAGGCCGGGCAACTCCAGCGAGGTCTGCGCCAAATTCTGGAAGGCGAGCAGCACCTGGAACAGCGGATGCCGCGCCGCCGAACGCACCGGATCCAACAGCTCGACCAGCCGCTCGAACGGCAGATCCGCGTGACCGAACGCCTCGACATCGGTGCCGCGCACCTCACCGAGCAGCTCCGCGAAGCTCGCGCCCGGACGAATCTCATTGCGCAACACCAGCGTATTGACGAACATGCCGACCAGATCGTCGAGCTCGGTCTCACCGCGCCCGGCGACGGGCGTGCCGATCGCGATATCCCTGGTGCCGGACAGCCGCGCGAGCAGCACCGCGAGCGCCGCGTGCACCACCATGAACAACGTCGAATTATGTTCCTGCGCAAGCCGGTTCAGGCCGACATGGACATCCGCCGGAATCTCGAAGGACAGCGCGGCGCCACGGTAGGACGCGACCGCGGGTCGCGGCCGGTCGGCGGGCAATGCGAGTTCCTCCGGCAGCCCGGCCAGCGCGGTGCGCCAGTATGCGGCCTGCTGCGAAATCAGGCTATCCGGATCGGATTCCGCGCCGAGCGTGGCGCGCTGCCAGAGGCTGTAGTCCGCATACTGCACCGGCAGCGGCGCCCAGCCGGGCGCGACGCCACCGCTGCGCGCGGCGTACGCCACCATCACGTCCCGGGTCAGCGGGCCGAGCGACCAGCCGTCGGTACTGATGTGGTGCGCGACGAAGACGAGCACGTGCTCGGTGGGTGTCAGCTCGAAAAGCGCTACCCGGAACGGCAATTCGGTGGTGACATCGAATCCGGCCGCGACGATATCGCGCACCTCGTCGATGACGCGCTCGGCATCGGTCCGCACCGCGGGCAGCGTGACCGGCACGGTATCGGCGATCCGCTGGATCGGGCCGTCCGCCGTCTCCGGATAGGTGGTGCGCAGAATCTCGTGACGGGCAACCAGATCCGCGACGGCGAGCTCGAGCGCCGCGGTATCCAGTTCGCCGGACAGCCGGATGGCGACCGGAATGTTGTAAACCGCCGAGCCCGTGTCGAACTGGTTGAGGAACCACATGCGCTGCTGCGCCAGCGAGAGCGGGATCAGCTCCGGGCGCGGGCCCGCGACCAGCGGCGTGCGCCCACCCGCACCGGCATGCCGCTCCACCCGCACCGCGAGCCCGGCCACCGTCGACGCCTCGAACAGCACACGCACCGGCACCCGGGTATCCAGCGCCGCGCCGAGGCGGGCCGCGACCTGGGTGGCCAGCAGCGAATTGCCGCCGAGGGCGAAGAAGTCGTCGTCCGCGCCGACCTGCGGTACACCCAGCACCTCGGCGTACACGGTGGCGACGATCTCTTCGATCGGGGTCGACGGCGCCCGATAGGCCTGCGCCTCGAATTCCGGCTCCGGCAGGGCCTTCCGGTCCAGCTTGCCGTTGACATTGAGCGGCAGCGCATCGAGCACCACGAACGCGGACGGCACCATGTAGGAGGGCAGCGCCGCGGCGAGGTCCGATTTCAGCTGCGCCACATCGAGTTCCGGATCCGGCGAGACCAGGTACGCGACCAGCCGATCGCCGGTGTGCGCATCGGATCTGGCGAGCACCGCGGCCTGCGCCACGTCCGGCCGCGCCAGCAGCGCGGCCTCGATCTCGCCGAGCTCGATGCGGAAACCGCGCACCTTCACCTGGAAGTCGGTGCGGCCCCGGTATTCCAGCTCGCCATCGGCGTTCCATGCGACGAGGTCACCGGTGCGGTACATCCGGGTGCCGTGCTCGAACGGGTTGGCCACGAACCGATCCGCGGTCAGCTCGGCCCTTCCGACGTATCCGCGCGCCAATTGCGCACCGGCCAAATACAATTCGCCCGAGACACCGGCGGGCACCGGCCGCAGTCGCGCGTCGAGCACGAATACCCGGCAGTTCCATTCCGGCGCGCCGATCGGCACCGAGGCGGTATCGGCGGCGGTCACCCGGTGGCTGGTGATCGACACGGCCGCCTCGGTCGGGCCGTACAGATTGAACAGCGCCACCCGCGGTTTCGCGGCGCGGAACCGCTGGGCCAGCGCGCCGGGCAGCGCCTCGCCGATCGCCAGTACCCGGCGCAGCGAATCCACCGCCGCCAGCCCGCGCGCGTCCGCGACCAGCGCGTCCAGCATGGACGGCACCACATGCAGGGTGGTCACCGCCTCGCGGGCCATCAGCTCGTTGAGATAGGCCGGGTCGCGGTGCCCGTCGGGGGTCGCGAGCACCAAACGGCCGCCACAGGCGACGGCCGACCAGAATTCCCACACCGAGAGATCGAAGGTCGCCGCGGTCTTCAGCAGCACGATATCGGTCGGCCCGAGCACGAATGCCGCTGTCTTCCACAGCAATTGGTTCAGAATCGCGGCGTGGGTGACCGCGACGCCCTTGGGACGCCCCGTCGAACCGGAGGTGAAGATGACGTACGCGGTGTTGTCGGTGCGCAGCGGGGCAGCCCGCTCGGCGTCCCGGATCGGCCGCGGGTCCGGTTGCAGCGCAAGGTCTTCCAGCCGCACCACCGGCGCGATACCGGTTTCGAAGGCGGCATCGGCATTGGTGAGCACGCAGACCGGTGCGGCGGATTCCAGGATGTGCCCGGTGCGTTCGGCCGCCTGATCCGGATCCACCGGCACGTACACGCCGCCCGCCTTCGTCACCGCGTACATGGCGACGATGAGATCGACGGAGCGGCGCAGTGCGAGCGCCACCCGTGCCTCCGGGCCGACGCCGAGCGAAATCAGATACCGGGCAAGGGCATTCACTTGGCCGTCGAGTTCGGCATAGCTCAGCTCGGTGCGCCCGCCATCGGGCAGATCGGCGACCAGCGCGGTGACATTGGGCGCCCAGGCGACCGCAGCGTCGAGCACCGCGGCCAGCGTGCTGGTCCGCACCTTGCGCTCGGTGTCGTTCCAGCCGAACAGCACCGCGTCGCGTTCCTCGACGTCGAGCACATCGATATCGCCGACCCGGATATCGGCGTCGGCGACCACCGCGGCCAGCACTCGGGACAGCCGCTCGGCGAAGCCACGCACCGTCTGCGCGTCGAAAAGATCCGTGGCATAAGTGAAGAAGCCGCCGATACCCGCGGGCGCACCCTGCTCGTCGTAACCGTCGGCAACGATGAGGTGCAGATCGAACTGCGAAACATCCAGATCCGCATCCACCTTGGATACGGTCAGCCCCGGCAACTCCAACGCGGTCCGCGCCAGATTCTGGAACGAGAGACCCACCTGGAACAGCGGATGATGCGCCGTCGACCGACGCGGATTCAACACCTCCACCAGACGCTCGAACGGAATATCCGCATGCGCGAACGCCTGAAGATCGATCTCCCGCTGCCTGCCCAGCAACTCCCCGAACGTGGCATTCCCGTCGTACCGGGTGCGGAACACCACGGTATTGACGAACATACCGATCAAATCGTCGAGCTCACGCTCACCACGACCCGCCACCGGAGTTCCGATGGCGATATCGTTCGAACCCGACAGCCTGGCCAACGCCACCGCGAGCGCGGTGTGCACAACCATGAACAACGTCGCACCGTGTGCACGCGCCAATTCGACCAACCCGGAATGGGTTTGCGCATCGATAGATACATCCACCCGCGCACCCGCCAACGTGGCCACCGCGGGCCGCGGCCGATCGGTCGGCAGCTCCAACAGATCGGGCAGATCCGCGAGCTGCTCACGCCAGAACGCAATCTGCTGCGCCGCAATCGAATCCGCATCGGACTCGTCGCCGAGCACCGCACGCTGCCACAGCGCGTAATCCGCGTACTGCACCGGCAACGGAGCCCACGACGGCACCTCACCCGCCGTCCGCGCCGCATACGCCACCATCACATCACGCACCAGCGGACCCATCGACGAACCGTCGCCCGCGATGTGGTGCACCACCACCGCGAGCACGTAATCGTCCGCGGCGCCCTCGATTTGGTACAGCGCGACGCGCAACGGCACCTCTTCGGTGACATCGAACGGCGTCGCGGCCAGCGTGTACACCGCACCCGCGATCTCGGATTCCGCCATCGGGCGCGGCGCCGCGTGGAGCGCGACGCGCTGCGGCGGCAACACCACCTGCACCGGCCCGTCCGGCGTTTCCGGATAAACGGTGCGCAGCACCTCATGCCTGCCCACCACGTCGTCGAGTGCGGCGGCGAGGGCATCGGTGTCCAGCGCGCCGGTCAGGCGCAGCGCGAACGGCAGGTTGTACGCGGCCGAACCCGCACCCGAGGAACCGTCTTCGGCCTGATCGAAGCGGTTGAGGAACCACATCCGCCGCTGCGCCAGCGACAGCGGCAGCTGATCCGGCCGCTCGATGCTGCCCAGTTCGACGGTGCGCTGCCCGTGCACCTGTGATTCCACGGCTGCGGCCAGCGCTGCGACGGTGGGCGTTTCGAACAGCGCGCGCACCGGAACCCGGCCGCCGATGGCCGCGCCGATCCGGGCGACCACCTGGGTGGCGATCAGCGAATTGCCGCCGAGCGCGAAGAAGTCGTCATCCGCACCGATCCGGGCGAGGCCGAGCACCTCGCCGAACACACCGGCGACGATTTCCTCCACCGGGGTGGCGGGCGCGCGGAATTCCTTGGCCTCGAAGCTGGGTTCCGGCAACGCCTTTCGGTCCAGCTTGCCGCTCGGGTTCAGCGGGAAGGCGTCCAGCGCGACAATGGTGGCTGGAACCATGTACGCGGGCAACACATCCGAGACAGCCGCGCGCAGCTCCTGCGGATCGATGACCGCGCCGGGTGTCGGCACGGCGTAGGCCACGAGTTGGTCGCCCAGCGTGGACGCCGCCACCAGCGCGACCGCTTGGCTTACGGAAGGCTGTGCCAGCAAAGCGGTTTCGATCTCGCCGAGCTCGATGCGCTGGCCACGGAACTTCACCTGGAAATCGGTGCGACCGATGTAGTCGAGCACACCGTCCGCGTTATCCGGCGTGGTGCGCCAGACCACCAGGTCACCGGTGCGGTACATGCGCTTACCGGTGGTGAAGGGATTGGCCACGAATCGATCCGCGGTGAGGTCGGGCCGCCGCACATAGCCGCGCGCCAGCTGATCCCCCGCCAGATACAGCTCGCCGGGAACCCCCACCGGCACCGGCCGCAGTCGCGAATCCAGCACGTAGACTTCGGTATTCCACTGCGGCAGGCCGATCGGCACGGTGCGTTCGGTGGCGTCTTCCGCGGGCCAGTAGGTCACCGAGACCGCCGCCTCGGTGGGCCCGTAAAGGTTGTGCACCGCGGCGTCGGAAACCGCCTGCAACGCCGCCACCGTCTCCGGTGGCAGCGCCTCACCGATGACGAACACATCCCGCAAGGACGGAATCGAACCCGGCCGCGTGTGCGCCGCGAATACGGTGAGCATCGACGGCACGAAATCAGTGACCGTCACCTGCTGTGCGGCAATGGTTTCCGCGACATACACCGGGTCACGATGACCATCGTGAGTGGCCACAACGAGTTTCGCGCCGACCCGCAACGGCATGAAATAACCCCACAGCGACACGTCGAACGTCGTCGCGGTCTTCTGCAGGTACACGTCATCGGAATCGAGCGGGTATTCGGCCAACATCCAGGTGATCTGGTTGTTGATCGCCGCATGCGAAACCGCGACGCCCTTGGGCTTACCCGTCGAACCCGACGTGAAGATCACATAGGCCGGGTTGGCGGCGCAGACCGGCCGCAGTAGTTCGTACGGCTGCACCGGGGTGCTGTCGAATCCGCTCGTGTCGAGAGCATCGATGTACAGCGTCGCGATATGTTCCGGCACCGCGACGGCATCGCGGGTGGTGGTCACCACCGCGGCGGGCCGCGCCGTGTCGAGGATGTGGGCGATGCGCTCGGCCGGATGATCCGGATCCAACGGCACATACGCACCACCGGCCGTGAGGATCGCATACATACCGACAACAAGATCCAACGAGCGCCGAACCGCGAGCCCCACCAACGATTCCGCACCAACACCCTGCGAAATCAACAACCGAGCAAGCCGATTCACCCGCTCATCGAACTCACCATAAGTCAGCTCGACGCCCTCGTACGCAATCGCGACAGCCTCGGGATGCGCCGCCACCGCCCGACGGAAGCCGTCGAGCAACAGCTCGGGCGCAACCCGCTGCCGAGTGTCGTTCCACTCATAGACGATTCGGTCGCGCTCGACCAGCGACAGCAGCCCGATATCGCCGATCGGGCGGGCCGGATCGGCGGCCACCGCCTTCAGGATCCGCCGCAGCCGCGCCGCGAACTCCGCAACGGTCGCCCGGTCGAACAGGTCGGTCGCGTAGGTGAACATCGCCGACATACCCGCGGCCGGATCGTCCTGCGGGGTGATGGTGAGCTGCAGGTCGAATTTCGCCACCGCACCATCGAATTCGACAGCCTCGGCCGACAAACCAGGCAACGCCAACGTCGGCTTATCCATATTCTGGAAAAACAACGCCACCTGAAACAACGGATGATGCGCCTGCGAACGCACCGGATCCAACACCTCGACCAACCGCTCGAACGGCAACTCCGCATGCGAAAACGCCGCAAGGTCGATGTCTTTGGCGTCGGCCAGCAACTCGCGGAACGAACGCGCCGGATCGATCGCGGTACGCAGCACAAGCGTGTTGACGAACATACCGATCAGATCGTCCAGCTCGGCCTCACCACGACCGGCCACCGGCGTGCCGATCGTGATGTCGGTGGTACCCGACAATCGGGCGAGCAGCGCGGCGAATGCGCTGTGCACCACCATGAACAGCGAGGCGCCCGCCTCCTGCGCGAGTTCCTCCAGCCGGGTGCGGATCCGGCCGTCGATCTCGAAGGTGAATACCGCGCCGCGCCCGGAGGCGACGGCAGGCCGCGGACGATCCGCCGGCAGGTCGATCCGGTCCGGCAGTCCGGCCAAAGTCGCACGCCAGTAGGCGATCTGGGCCGCGGCCACCGAATCGGGATCGCCCTCGTCGCCGAGCACATCGCGCTGCCACAGCGCGTAGTCGGCGTATTGCACCGGCAGCGGCGGCAATTCGGGCGCGACGCCGGAGCTGCGCGCGACGTAGGACAGCATCAGATCCCGCACCAGCGGCCCGACGGAGCTGCCGTCGGCGGCGATGTGGTGCACCACGACGGCCAACACGTATTCGGCGGCGTCGAGCTGTCCGAGCGCGATGCGCAGCGGCACCTCGGCGGCGACATCGAAGCCGCCCAACGCGAACGCCGCCAGCCAGCCCGGGAGCTCGGAGGTCGTGACCTGTTGCGGGGTCATGTCCGGAATCGCCTGTGCGGCAGGCAGAATCACCTGGTAGCCGGTGCCGTCGACGGCCGGATAGACCGTCCGCAAAGTCTCGTGCCGCTCGATCACATCGGCGACCGCCGCCTGCAGCGCGGCCACATCCAACGCACCGGTCAACCGGATGGCGAACGGGATGTTGTTGGCGGCCGAGGCGGTGTCGAACTGGTTGAGGAACCACATCCGCTGCTGTGCGAGCGAGAGCGGAATGTGTTCCGGCCGCGGCATACTCGTCAGCGGCCTGCGTCCGCCCGCACCCTTCAGCGGTTCCAGCCGCGTGGCGAGCGCGGCGACCGTCGGCGCTTCGAAGACCACGCGCGCGGGCACCCTGGCCCCGATGGCGGCGCCGAGCCGGGCCGCCACCTGGGTGGCGATCAGCGAATTGCCGCCGAGTTCGAAGAAGTCGTCATCCGCGCCGACGGGTTCCGCGCTGCCGAGCAGTTCGGCGAATACGTCGGCGACCAGCTGTTCGAACAGCCCGTCGGGTGCCCGGAATTCCTTGGCCTGCAACCGCGGAGCGGGCAGCGCCCGCCGATCCAGCTTGCCGACCGGGGTGAGCGGTATGTGGTCGAGCACCGTGATCGCGGTGGGCACCATATGCGCGGGCAGGCTGCGCTCGGCGAATGCGGTGAGTTCGGCGGTGTCGACCACGGCCCCGCCCGCGGCGTGCACGTAGGCGGCCAGGATCGTCGCACCGCTGTCGAGCCGATGTCCGATGGTCACCGCGAAATCCACGGTCTCGTGCGCGGCCAACACCGCATCGATCTCCCCCAGCTCGATCCGGAAACCACGGA
>NZ_JAIRBR010000044.1:0-12028 GCF_020361265.1 Nocardia sp. JCM 34519.1 | reverse complement strand
CACCACACCGGACAACCAGTCACCCGCTCCCTCATCGCCTTCGACCACTAAACCGGTTCGGACTCACTCGTCTAGGGGTGCTCGCGCGGAACAGGTACCTGTACGGAGCCACCGCCGGCAGTACCGACGACCAGCACTACGACGTATTCGTCAACAATGCCGCCGACGAACCGCTGGCGGCACTGGCAAGGCGGAGCAATCCTGCCTTCATATCCAGCTTTGTCATGCAATTTCCCGACGACGCCGCAGCGGCGCGCGCGGCGGCGGAACTGGAAGAAACAGATTTCCAGACGATGGCAGACGGAAACCAGCGCGTATCCCTTCCCAAATATCAAGACGCACATGCACATTGGCGACCCGGCGTGCCGACCATCGGCTCGGCCGCCGCGCATGGCCGCTACGTCGTATACCTGAATATCGGGCTTGCCGATCCGGATCTCGGCCGGCTGACCGAATTGACCGAGAAAACCTACGGTGCCCAGTTCGCGCTGCTCGACAATCTCCCCGCATTGAATCCGAAAGAGATCTTGCGTCTCGACGACGATCCCCAAGGGATCCTGCGACGCACACTCAATCCCGACCGCGCCATCTCCCCCAGCTCCATCAGCTTCTTTTCGTTCGGGCTGACCGGATTTCTGAACTGGACACGCTCTTTGCGCGGGCTACGAGACACGTTCATAGCAGTCGGCGCCGACACCTTCGGAGTTTCTTGGGGCACCACAGCGATCCGCACTCGCGATGCGGATGGGGCACGGACGCTTGCACCCAAGCTGTTGCAGGCCCCCGGACTCGAGACCGTCCCGGCCGACGCGCCCCCGAGCATCCCCGGCGGAAGCTGTGTGGAGAACCGATCCAAGCTACTGCGGCCGAAGCGGTTCAGTTGCGCCGTGCCCTATCACCGCTACGTCGCCATAGTCGAGAGCGATCAGATCGTCGATGTGCACCAAAAGGCGACCGCGCAGTATGCGCTGTTCGCCAACAGTATGTAGTGCGGCCGGAAAGCCTTAGGCTTGAACCTACGGCTGCTCAACTGCTGGTAGCGCGATGGTACGGGGTCGGATATCGTATAGCCGCAGCCAGCCCACTCGCCAGCCGAGAAAGCAGCGAGCAGGGGGAAGGAGGGGAACAGGGCTGGTGACGCCAGTCGTGCAGATCGGCCGCGGACAGGGTCTGCGGTGAGCCCACAGCAGGGGCCACGTACCGCAGGGGCCGGTCGAGGATGCAGGCGGTTTGATCCGAAGGGGCGTTCCCGAAACTTTCTCGAAGAACGATGGAACCGATCAGACCAACTACGCGTCAAACCAGATGTATAGGCCAACTGGCACTTCTACCGTTGGCCGAGACGGTATTCGAAAGGAGCCATAAATGGCAGGATCGTTGAAGGCGGGCCCGAAGGAACTCGAGGCGTTCGCCAATAAGATTCAGACTAAGCACGACGCCCTGATCGCCGAGATCAACAAGACCCGCACCGCCGAGCAGACGACTACGGCGACCTGGGACGGTCAGGCGCAGGTGGCATTCACCTCCTTCATGGAGCAGTACTTCACCCAGGCCCAGAAGATGAACGACAAGCTGCAGGAAACTGCCGAGAAGATCATCCAGTCGGGCCGGAAGTTCGAGGGCCAGGACGAGCAGTTCGCCCAGCAGGTGAAGGCCCAAGTGTCCAGCCTGGACCTCCCCTGATTCGGCCGTTACCCGACATAACTATTTGAGGAGTTCACATGGCAGGCAACCCTTCACAGATTCGCGCCCACTTCGGTGAGGTCGAGGCCGGTGCCCAGTCCATCATCGGCCAGGCCCGCGGGATCATGACCCTGCTCGAAGACCTGCACAAGGAAGTGACCACCTTCGTGCAGAACGAGTGGGAGGGTGCCGCGAACGACGCGTTCACCCAGCTGCAGGCGCAGTGGAACACCAACGTGACGCAGCTCAACACGACGCTGGAAAGCGCCGGTAAGCTCGTCAGCTCCGGTAACACCGACCTGCAGGGCACCGACACGAGCCTGGCCTCGCTGTTCTGATTTCTCTGAGAACCGTCTCGGCCAATTCGCGCCCCCGGCAATGATTTTGCCGGGGGCGCGAATGATTTCTGGGTACGCACTCTCGTACTGCGACTCACCCCTTGGCCAACCGAGGTGAGGAGGGCCGCTTTCTTCGCGAAGCACAACCGGCCTTCGATGAGCTGGAACTATGTGGTGCTCCGGGTCAATTGTCGGCGTCGAGCAGGTGCCGAAGGTATTGGTCGGGGGCGGCTAGGAACTGTCGGGTGAGACGGACCGGTAGAGCGGCATCGTAGTCGACGACGGAAATCTCGCCGCTGTCGTCGATTTCGTAGATCCGCGCACCGGGGAGGGCAAGCAGGATCGGAGAGTGGGTGGCCGCCACGACCTGGCATCCCTGGGCGACGAGTTCGGTCAGGCGGGCCAACACCGTGACACATCCACGCGGCGACAGCGCGGCCTCCGGCTCATCGAGCAGATATAACCCATTGGGGCGGAACCGATGTCGCATCAGATCGATGAACGACTCTCCATGCGAGCGTTCGTGCGCCAGCACTCCACCGTAGGCGGGTAGCAGCGGCGGCGAACCGGGCTCGGCGTCGAGCCGCTCCAGTTCGGTGGTCACGTTGTAGTACGACTCCGCCCGCAGGAAGAATCTGGAACGCGGTTTGCGAATCCCCCATGCGACGGTCAGCAGCTTGCCGAGGCAGGATTCGCTGGCGCGGGTGGCGAAATTGAAGGATTGGCTCCCGCCTTCGGCATTGATTCCGGCCGCGACGGCGATCGCTTCCAATAGCGTCGATTTGCCGCTGCCGTTCTCGCCCACCAAAAATGTCACCCCGCCGGGCAAGGTCAACCCGTTGCTGCGCGCCAGGAATCGAACGGCGGGCAGATTGAACGGGTACCCCGGCTCGACTGCGTCAGGGTCGAGGCGTATCTCACGGATGAACCGCCCGTCGGAGTCCGCGAACGCATACCGGCCACCCACCAGCCCACCCTAACCTGCGGATGGCCGGCCACAGCGCGGACGGCGCGCAGGTACACCAAAGGGTCGAAAACGTTGTGCTACAAGCTAATTCACGGAAGCACATGTACCGTGGTGGCGAACTTGTCGCAGGTCCCCGACAGCATCGACCAGTTGTTGTCGGCGTATTGGCAGCCGATGCTGATCTCATAGCCGAATTCGACCAGGACATGCCAGCGAACAGTTGAGCCGTCGGTCGGATGTTCCTGGTAGGAAATCCCGGAGCGGCCGCCGAAAACCACGTCGCGGGTCAGGTCGGTGATGGTGCCCGGCGGGCGTTTCGCGATCTTGGCCTGCAATTCGGTGGCGACCTGGTCGTAGCTGGTGCCGAGGTCCACAACGGCCGTCACGACCGTCATGCGCATTTTGGTGCCGTCCTGCGGGATCAGATCGATTCGGCCCTTCGCCGGATCCGCGCCCGGGGCGATCTTCCATCCCTCCGGGGTCTGGAATTGCAGACGGCCGAAGGTTTCCATCGTCGGACCGCTCTCGATGGGCGGTGGCGGCAGATCGGGCTGCGTGGGGGGCACATTGGACGCGACCGCTCCTGGCTTGTCATGCGAGCCGGTGAGCAGGATGACCGCCGTCGCGGCCAATACGACAACGACCGCGATCGCCGCACCCGCAATGTAGTAGGGGCGGCGCGGATTCGGCGGTTTCATCGCGGCGGCGCGGGCGCGCAGCGGCTGCATCCACTCGGTATCGGGCAGGGTCGGCGGGGCAGGGTCGGGCCGGTTGCTCGGCTCGGGTGCGCGACGCAGCAGATCTGGGCCGGTGATCACGCGCAGATCCACTGTGGCACCGCAACTTTGGTGCACAACCGCGCGAACCGTCTCCAACTGCTGCGGGGTCAGCACCCCGAAAACCTGCACCAGATCGGCCGGACGGCCACCGAGCAAACCATCCAGGAAGGCCGAGAGCGCTGCTGGGCTGAGCTCATCGGCCGCGAGATTCGGTTCGTGCTCGCACGATTCGATCCGGGTGCCCCGGTGATCGCGCACCACCGTGCTGGCCGTCGTTGTCAGCGAACCGAATTCGAAGACGACGACGCGGCGGCTGTGCGAGGTGGCCTCATCCGCGTCGACGGTGCGAATCGCCAACTCCTCGAACAGGATATCGGCGGCGAAGCGGCGCAGAGCCGCCTCGAATACACCGCGCCGCCGCGGACCCCACTCGGTCGAGCAGATCACGATGATCCGGTCGGCGGGCACCGTGATCCGCATGGTCTGCAGGATGGTGCCGAATATCGCGTTCAGCGCCTCGACCGCCGACGGCAGCCGCGGCTCCAGCGCGATCCGGTCCGCCGTCGCGAATTGGACGGCGGAGCTGACCTGAGTCGGCGGGGTGAGCGGTTCGCCGACGATCAGGTCGTATCCGTTGCCGCCCAACGTGATCGACGGCGGCAGATCCCAGTGCGTCGCACTGCCGCGGGCCCAGATCCTGGATTCGGTGACGACCAGCTCGACCGTTGACATCAGGCCGGCGGCGTCCAAGCCAGCTGGATCAGGCCCTCGACATCACGCGTGACGAAGGTGCCCCGGCCAGGCGGCATGAAGCTCGGCCGCGTGGTGCCCATCAGGACGCCCTCGTCCTTGTTGCAGCTCATGATCAAACCGGCCGAACCGAGATCCCGCATCCGCCCGATCACCGCCTCGTACATTGCTCGGCTGGCACCGCCGGAACGCCGCGCGATGATCACGTGGAAACCGAGGTCGCGGGCGTGCGGCAGATAGTCGAGCAGTGCCTGCACCGGGTTACCGCTGGAGGTGGCGACCAGGTCGTAGTCGTCGACGATGACGTACAGCTCCGGACCGCTCCACCACGAACGCTCACGCAGCTGCTGCGGCGTCACATCCGCGGGCGCCTGGCGCCTGGCCAGGTAGGCGGGCAGATCGTTCATGTTGTCGGTGAACATCTCCGCGGTGAAACCCTTGCCCGCCAGGTAGTTCGGCGGCACCGCGCCGAGCAGGGTGCGCCGGTAGTCGCCGAGGATGATGCGTGCCTGATCGGGCGTGTTCGAGGCGACGATGCCGTCGATGATGTTGCGCAGCAGCGTGGTCTTACCCGCCTTCGAGTCACCGATGATGATGAAGTGCGGGCTCTCGTTGAAGTCGAGGTAGACCGGGGCCAGCTCGGATTCGTTGATACCGATCGGAATTCGCAGATTCGCCCTGGCCGGGTCGAGCTGCGAGGGCCAATTGCCGGCCAGGTAGTACAGCTGCTCGCGCGGCAGTTCCTCGGGCAGCATCCGCACCTGCGGGGCATGCCGCCCCGGCGTCGCCGCCGCGATGGTGGCGACCGCGTCGGCCACCGCCGGACCCAGCGTCGTCTGGTCGGAGCTGCCGTCGATGCGCGGCAGACCGGTGAGCATATGCAGGCAGTCCGGTGTCATACCGCGGCCGGGGCGACCCATCGGCACCAGCGAGGCGAACTTGCGGCCGAGATCCGAATCCATCGGATCACCAAGGCGCAGCTCGATTCTCGTGCCGATCTGATCCTTCAGCGCCGGACGCGCCTCGGCCCAGCGGGCCAGCGCGATCACCACGTGCACGCCGTAGGACAGACCCTGCACCGCCAGGTTCATGATGGTCTGCTCGAGCGCGTCGAAGTCCTGGCGGATCGAACCGAATCCGTCGATCACCAGGAATACGTCGCCGAATGGGTCCTCGTGCGCACCCGCGGCGGCCGGGCTGCTCGACGGATCCATCGCACGCAGCCGCCGGAACTCCACCATCGACTCGATGCCGAGCTGCCGGAATCGCAGCTCGCGACTGCGGACGATGGTGGTCATCTCCGCGATCGTGCGCCGCACCTTGTTCTCTTCCAAGCGGCTGGTCACGGAGCCGACATGGGGCAGACCCTCGAGGCTGCCCAACGTGCCGCCACCGAAATCGAGGCAATAGAACTGCACCTGCTCGGCGGTGTGCGTCATCGACAGCGCCATGATCATCGTGCGCAATGCCGTCGACTTACCCGATTGCGGGCCGCCGACGATCGCCACATTGCCGCGCGAACCCGACAGGTCGACGAACATATTGTCGCGGCGCTGATCGTAGGGTCGGTCGACGATGCCGATCGGCGCGCGCAGCGTGGCCACCGCCGAGTACTCGCCGGTGAGGATCGAGCGCGGAATCAGTTGATCCAGCGTCGGAGCATCGCCGAGCGGCGGCAACCAGATCTCGTGCGCCGGGCGGCCGTGCCCGCGGATCCGGGAGGTGAGCATGTTCAGGTTGGAGATCTGCTCGCCCTCATCCGATTTCGGCTCCGGCTCCAGCTGCGATACCTGCGGCAGCGGAACCCGGTCCACCGCACGGAAATCCACGTGCGACGCGGTGAACGGCCGTGCCTTGATATCGATCTCGCCCGCCTGGCCCGCGACGGTGTTGTCGCGCTGCGAACCGCCGCCGACATACGGGCCGGACACATACGAGGCCTGGAAGCGCACGATCTCGCCGGAGTCCGACTTCAGGTAGCCGCCACCGGGACTGTTCGGCAGGTTGTAGGCGTCGGGCACGCCGAGCACCTGTCGGGATTCGTTGGCGGAGAACGTCTTCAAACCGATCCGGTAGGACAGGTGACTCTCCAGGCCCTTGAGCCTGCCCTCCTCCAGACGCTGCGAGGCCAGCAGCAGGTGCACGTGCAGCGAGCGGCCGAGGCGGCCGATCATCACGAACAGCTCCGCGAAATCCGGGTGCTGGCTGAGCAATTCGGAGAACTCGTCGAGCACGACGAACAGCGCGGGCAGCGGATCAAGATCGGCGCCCGCGGCGCGGGCCTTCTCGTACTCCAGCACGTTGGCGAAGTTGCCCGCCGCGCGCAGCACCTCCTGGCGGCGGTTCATCTCACCGGCCAGCGCGTCGCGCATACGGTCGACGAGATCCGCCTCCTCCTCGAGGTTGGTGATGACCGCCGCCACATGCGGGACACCCTCCAGACCGAGGAAGGTCGCACCACCCTTGAAGTCGACCAGCACCAGGTTCAGCTGGTCCGGCGAATGAGTTGCCAGCAGGCTCAGCACCAGGGTGCGCAGGAACTCCGACTTACCGGAACCTGTTGCGCCGATGCACAATCCGTGCGGACCCATGCCGTTCTCGGCGGCCTCTTTGATATCCAGTTCCACCGGCATACCGTCGGCGCCTACACCGAACGGCACCCGCAGCCGCTCCCGGCCGTACCGCGGCCGCCACGCGGATTCGGGATTGAAGGTGCCGATATCGCCGAGGCCCATCAGCTGACTCCAGGTCGAGATGACCTCGGAATCGTCGGTCTCGACATCGCTGCTGCGCTGCGTCGCGGCGCGATAGGGCGCGAGCCTGCGCGCGACCTGCTGGGCCTGTTCCGGGCTGATCCGGTCGATCAACGCGAAACGCTCCTGATTGCCGGTCGCGCCGCGACCGACACACTCACCGTTCTCGACGATCATCTTGATGCCGCGCGAAACGGCAAGGCGCGGTGCGTAACCGCACAGGTCGATGATGGTGACACCCTCGTACCCGGATTCGCGCAGCTGATCCTCTTCGGCCTCGAGCAGGCCGCCGTCGACCACGAAGACGATGTGCACCATATTGGCGTTGGCCGGCTGGTTGCGCGAGTAACGCACGCGATTGCCGATCAGCGGCTGCAGGCTCGCGGTGGCCTCGCGAATCGAGCCGTAGAACATGCGCTGGGTGCCGATACCGTCCTGCGCGTCGGGATGCTGGGTGTGCGGCAGCCACTTGGTCCACTCCCACTCGCGCGCGGTGTCGGGACCGCAGACGACGGCGACCAGCACCTGGTCCGGCGCCTGGAACATGCACAGCTGCAACAACATTGCCCGCGTCATATCGCGGGCCTCGCCGCGGTCGCCGTCCAGCGCGATGGTGGCGAAACCCTTCACCGCGATGGCGGTGGGCAGATCCGGGACGGTGGAATGGGCGCGCACGAAACGGCGCAGCGATACCGCCGCGATGGGCTCCAATTCCTCGACCGGGCCGGTCTCCGGGGCCACGAGCCGGGTGGCCAACCGCTGACCGCCGACGCCGATGCGGGCGTGGCAGAAATCCTTGTCGCCCGCGCGGCGCTCCCACATGCGGCTGGTGCCCGCGAGCATCCAGATCAGACCCGGCTCGGGGTGGCTCCACTCCACCGAAGCCCGCTGCTGCTTGGCGGTTTCGTCAACATCGCGGCGGACCTGGTCGAGGTAGCGCAGATAGTCCTTGCGGTCCTCGTTGGCCTCGGCGGCCTTCTGTCCCTTGCCGCCGCCCTGCCCGGCGAACATGCCGACCATCGAGAACATCATCATGGCCGGGAACATCAGGCTGGTCGGATTCGAGCCGAAACCGCCGTTCGTCTTGAACAGCAGGGCCATCATTCCGACCATGCCGACGATCATGACGACGGGCATCATCTTGAGGAACAGATTGCCCGGCGTCACCCTGGGGATTTCGGGTGGCGGCTGCAGCGTCACCTCGCCGCCGGGCGAGCGCGGCATCTCCCGGCGCGCGCGCCGCTGAAACCGGACCGTGCTCATATCCGGACCTCACTCGACCCGGGAATGCGCACGGCGCGCTGGCAGTCGCTTCGCTCCCTCATGAAAAGAGAATCCCCCTCTATCCGAGCTGTGCTTCGACGACCACTGGTAATTGGCGGCCGCAGATTGGCCTCAGTGTAGAGGTCACAGCCGACATGTCGTATTGTTCAGCCAGCATTCTGCTGCCCGCACGGTGGGTTCGCAAGCTCGGCCCCGCCGCGGCGAGCGAGCGGAAACCCGAGGTAGAAGACGAGTTGGGGGAAGCTTGACGCACGCGCGACTTGACCACATCGACGAAGAATCATCGCGCGGCATAGTGCGCGCGCCGGACTTGGCCAGGGTGACCATCCTGGCCAAGCACACGCAGGTGGATATGGCGATCCCGGTCGACGTGCCGGTCGCGCTGGTCATCCCGAGCGTCGTCGATATGGTCGCTCAGCACAGCCGGACCAACGACTTCGACAACGAGGGCGAACGTTTCGAGCCGGCCGAATGGGTGCTCGCCCGCATCGGCCATCCTCCGTTCTCCAATTCGCTCAGCCTCGGTGAGCACGGTGTCCGCGACGGTGAGCTGCTCATGTTGGAGAGCGCGTCGCACACCGCGCCGACGCCGCTGTTCGACGACATCATGTACAACGTCGCGATCGCCGACGCCGACCACTACCGCACCTGGACCCCGAAGATCGCCAGGATCACCGGTTCGGTGCTCGCGGCGTTGACCATGCTGGTCGGCTGCTTCGGGCTGTTGACCGCGCCCGGCAGTCTGCCCGGGTGGGTCGGCGGCGGTATCGCGCTCGGCGTGACGGTGCTGTTCGTCGTCGCGGGCATGGTGTTGAGCCGGATGTACGGCGACACCGCGACCGCGCTGGTACTCGGCGGCTGCGCGCTGCCGACCGCGTTCACGGCGGGCATGCTGTTCGTGCCGGGCGATTACGGCTGGGCGCATTTCCTGCTCGGCTCGGTGCTCGTCGGCGCGACCGCGGTACTCGCGTGGCGGGTCACCGGCGTCGGCCTCGCGCTGTTCATCGGCGCGAGCACGCTCGCGGTGTACGCGGTGCCCGCCGCGCTGGTCGGGTTGCTCGCCCATGTCGAGAACCGGGCAATCGGCGCGGGTGTCGCGGCGCTCGGTCTCGCCGGGCTCTCGTTGTCGCCGCGGATATCGATGGTGCTGGCGAGTCTGCCGCTGCCGCCGGTGCCGTCGCCGGGCACGCCGATCGATCCCACCGAGGACGATCCGGACGACCATCGCGCGCTGCCGACGATGGATGTGTTGCGCGCCAAGGCCGAACGGGCGCGGATGTACCTCGCCGGCCTGGTCGCCGCGACCACGCTCGTGACGGCCGCCGGAGCCCTCGCGGCCACCGATCCCGGCTCGGGTGACCCGTATTGGCAGGGCATCGCGCTCGCGCTGGTCTGCGCGGTGGTGCTGATGTTCCGCAGCCGCACCTATGCGGGCGCCGAACAGGCCGTCGTGTTGATCGCGGGCGGTGCGAGCATCGTGCTGATCATGCTGATCGGCGCCAGCTTCGGCCCCAAGGACATCACCGTGCTGCCGCTCGCCATCTTCGGCGCGGCGCTGCTCATCCTTCTCGCGGCCCTGATCCTCGGCATCATCATCCCGAACCAAACGGCGACACCCCCGATGCGCCGCGGCGTCGAACTCCTCGAATACGCCTTCGTCGCAGCGGTTTTGCCGCTCGTCTTCTGGGTGACCGATCTCTACTCCGTTGTCCGGAACCTGTGAACGGGGTGGTCAGGATCGCCGCCGCGGCGATCGTATTGGGGATGAGTGGGTCGTTCGGGGTTGGTGTGGCGCAGGCGGATCATCCCCCTGCGGTGAATCCGGCGCTGCTACCACCCGGAGATCCGGCAGTGCCGCCGGTCGCGACCGAGTTTCCGTCGAATTCGAAGTGCGCGGACATTATCACCGGCGGTGATGCACCCACGCCCCCGGCCGCATGGAAGTCCCTCGGCCTGGAGCGCGCATGGCAATTCTCCAAGGGTGCCGGTCAGCTCGTCGCGGTGATCGATACCGGTGTCGCACGGCACAAGCGACTGCCGGGGTTGATTCCCGGCGGTGACTTCGTCGCGAATCCCGGTGACGGCACCGAGGATTGCGATGCGCACGGCACCTTTGTCGCGGGACTCATCGCTGCGTCTCAGGTGGATGGCTCATGGTTTTCCGGTGTCGCTCCGGAAGCCAGGATCCTGAGCATCCGGCAGACCAGTAAGGCGTATCAGGAAAAGGGCGCCGCACAGAACAAATCTCCGGATAGTCTCCCCGACGGTTTCGGAAGGCTGTCGACCATTGCCGCCTCGATCAGACGAGCTGTCGACATGCACGCCACGGTCATCAATATTTCGATCGACTGGTGCGGGCCCAGTAACGACCTCGACGGAGATGTCGGCGCCGCGGTGCAATACGCGTTTCAGAACAACGTGGTCGTGGTCGCGGCGGCGGGCAACAACGACACCGAACCGTGCAAACCGGTGAATACCGTTGTGGATCCGCTGAATCCGACCGCCGACCCGTGGAAAAACGTGGTGGTCAATGTCAGCCCTGCCCGCTGGGACGACTATGTGCTGTCGGTCGGCTCGATCAGCGACAACGGTGCTCCCTCTACGTTCACCGTGCCGGGTCCGTGGGTAGGTGTGGCCGCGCCCGGGGAGAACCTCGTCTCGCTCAACCCCTTATCCGACGGCCTCGCGACGGGCAGGAACTTCCAGAACCAGCAGACCTCGATCAGCGGAACCAGTTTCGCCGCACCCTTGGTTACCGGCGTTGTCGCGCTCGTCCGAGCCCGCTACCCGCAGTTGAGCGCGGGCGAGGTGATCAAGCGGATCGAGGCGACCGCCCACGCACCGTATGGCGGCTGGAACCAGTACGTCGGATACGGCTCGGTGGATCCGATCGCGGCACTGACTGCCGAGGTATCCAGTGCCCCACTACAACCCAAACTCCCGGCCCTGCCGAAAACCAACCAACTGGCGACGCCTGCCGCGCCGCCACCGCCCGACAACAGCGCACGCGATGTCGCGCTGATCGGAACCGGAATCATCGCAGGCACACTGATTCTCGGCTACCTCGCATCCTTCCCGATCCGACGCAAGTTCGGAGTCAGATCCGACGAGATGTAGTCGGCAGACCGACGATGGGGCCTCGGCCGAACCGCCGAGACCCCATCGCGGTGCGATCACCAACCCGACAATTCAGCCGACCACCGGCGCACGACAAGACATCGGCAGCGAGTGACTCGAATGGTGTTGAACCACAACAGCATTCATGCCACCACGTCCCCATTGCGGCCGATCCGAAACTTGTACCGGCCGACCCGGGCCGATTCCAACCGATCAGAGGATTCCTCGTCTTCCGTTGGGAGTACGAGGTCGACGCCATGTTGCGATCGAGTGCTGGGTCTGTCGACGGCGGGTGAAAACTGACCCCTGCGTGGCATCTGAATTTTGACCCCTTGTCCGGTTGATCCTGGTTCGAAC
>NZ_JAIRBR010000043.1:0-14239 GCF_020361265.1 Nocardia sp. JCM 34519.1 | reverse complement strand
TCGCGCCTGCGGCGCATGCGCTTCGACCGCTGAGACGCGAGACGGGCCGCGAACGTCGCTCGTAAGACTCGCTCCCGGGTGGTTCAGTCGGTCGCTATCTTGCGAGGCAGATTTACTTGGCTGCCAGCGGATCTTCGGCGGCCGTCGCCGTGTCGACGGGCGTGATCGGCAGTATCAGCGCGCCCGGTGCGGTGTCGGGAACCACTGGCCGGTTCGGCTTCACCGGTGAGATCCGCTGATACCCAGCACCCAACTCCGGCCGAGGATCGGCCTCGTTCTTGTTGGGCCAGAACGCCATTGCCCGCTCCGCCTGTGCCGTGATGGTGAGCGAGGGGTTCACGCCGAGGTTGGCCGTCACCGCCGAACCGTCCGCGATGTGCAGCCCCGGATACCCGTACACCCGCTGATACGGGTCGACGACGCCGGTGTCGGCGCTGTCGCCGATCACACAGCCGCCGATGTAGTGCGCGGTGGCCGGAATGTTGAACACGTCCATCACCAGCCCGTGCACATCGCCCTTCACCTTGGCGCCGAATCGCCGTCCGACGTCGTGCGCCAACGGAATCCAGGTCGGATTCGGTTCGCCGGTGCCCTGCCTGGTCTTGAGCCGCCCGCGCTTGCGGTAGGAGGTGAGCGAGTTGTCCAGCGACTGCATCACCAGCAGGATCACCGACTTCTCCGAGGCCCGGTGGGCATTGAGGCTGCGCAGGAAGACCAAGGGGTGCAACAGCATTGCCAGCAGGAAGCGCAGGAACCGGTACGCCCCGCCGTCCACGATCGGGGCCGAGAGCGGGAAGAGCGCGTTCTGGCCCGCCCCGTAGTGACAGACCTCGATGTGGGTGTCGGACTCGGGATGGATCGACGAGGTGATCGCGATGCCCTCCGCGAAATCCGTGCGGGTCCTGCTGACCACGTTCAAGATCGCCTCGGAGTTGCTGCGCGTCAATTCGCCCAGCCTGGGCGACAATTCGGGCAGCACCTGCTCGTCGCGCATCTTGTGCAGCAGCTTCTGGGTGCCGAGCGCGGCCCCGGCGAACACCACCTGTTCCGCGGTGAATGTCTTGCGCTGCTTGCGAATCCAGCGATCCGATCGCTGCGTGTCGATCGCGTAGCCGCCGCCGGAAAGAGGCCGCACCGCAACTGCGGTGGTGAGCGGATGCACCTCGGCCCCGGCCTGTTCGGCGAGGTACAGGTAATTGGTCGTGGTGGTGTTCTTCGCGTTGTGCGGGCACCCGGTGAAGCAGCGCGCGCAGTGCACGCAGCCGCGCCTGCGCGGCCCGGCGCCGCCGAAGTACGGATCGTCCACCTCGGTGCCGGGATCGGCCTCGTTGAAGAACACGCCGACATTGGTCGGGTGGAAGGTGTCGCCGACGCCGAGATCGTCGGCGATCTCCTTGATGACCTCGTCGGCCGGGGTCATCCGGGGGTTCGGTGCCACGCCGAGCATCCGTTTCGCCTGGTCGTAGTACGGCGCCAGCTCGGATTTCCAGTCGGTGATGTGCGCCCACTGCTTATCGGTGTAGAAGTTCGGCAACGGTTCGTAGAGGGTGTTGCCGTAGATCAGCGATCCGCCGCCGACGCCCGCGCCGGAGAACACCGCGCACTTGCCGAGCACGCTGATCCGCTGCGGTCCGGTGAGTCCCAGCCGCGGTGCCCAAATCGATTTGCGCACATTCCAATTCGTGCGCGGTATGGCCTCGGCGGGCCAGCGCCTGCCCGCCTCGAGCACGCCGACCCGATACCCCTTCTCGGTGAGCCGCAGCGCGCTGACGCTGCCGCCGAATCCGGAGCCGATCACCACCACGTCGTAGTCGAATTCGGGCATGCCTTCTCCCTCGGTCCAACGGCTCGCTTCGATTCGGGCCGATTTGGTGAGATGATTTCACACTCATTCTGTCATCTCGCCAAATGCGACCGAATTCATTTCACAACAGGGTCTACGGCGCGCGCCAGCCCCGGCGCGGAGGAAGTCGGCGAGTTGTTCGACGGCGGAGCGCCCGGCCCCCGACCCGGAAAAGACAGTGCCGCTGTGGCGGGCGATGAGCCGGTGCGGTAAGACCGGGGCTGTGCCGACCGAATCCGGGAGCGTCTTCGCCGACCGCATCCTCACCGTGCCGAACGTGCTGAGCGTGCTGCGGCTGCTCGGCGTGCCGCTGTTCCTGTGGCTGCTGCTGGTCGAGCGCGCCGACGGCTGGGCGTTCACGCTGCTGGTGCTCAGCGGCGTCACCGACTTCCTCGACGGCAAGCTGGCGCGGCTGCTCGATCAGTCGTCCCGGCTGGGCGCACTGCTCGACCCGTTCGTCGACCGGCTGTACCTGGTGACGACGCTGGCGGCGTTCGTCATTCGCGGGCTGCTGCCGTGGTGGGTCGCGGTGATCCTGGTCGGCCGCGACGCGGTGCTCACCCTCACGCTGTCGATCTACCGGCGTCGCGAGCTGTCCCCGCCCGAGGTGATCTACCTCGGCAAGGCGGCGACCTTCGCGCTGATGTCCGCCCTGCCGTGGCTGCTGGCGGGCCAGATGGATTGGGCCGCAGCGGGTTTCGGACGGGCCTTCGGCGGGGCGTTGCTGGTCTGGGGTACCGCGGTGTACGTCTGGACCGGCGCCCTCTATCTGTGGAAGGCGCTGGCGGTCGCGCGAGCGATACCGCCTGTGCCACACCACACCCGGTAATGATTAGAGTTGCGTGCAACGTTCACAACGCGAAAGGACGGCCTGTGACCCAGACCCCCGAGGATCTGCGCTACACCGAGGAACATGAATGGGTGCAGCGGATCGCCCCGAACCGGGTTCGTGTCGGCATCACCGATTACGCCCAGTCCCAACTCGGTGACGTTGTGTTCGTGCAGCTGCCCGATGTGGACCGGGATGCCGCGGTCGGCGACAGCATCGCCGAGGTCGAATCCACCAAGAGCGTCTCCGACATCTACGCTCCGCTGGCCGCGAAAGTCGTTGCGGTGAACGACATTCTGACCGGCGCACCGGAGACGCTGAACACAGATCCGTACGGCGAGGGTTGGCTGTTCGAACTCGAGGTGGCGGACGCCGCCGGGCTCGATGCCACCCTCGGTGAACTGCTGGATGCGGCAGGTTATCAAGGAGTTATCGGGGGCTGAATCGGCCTTCCCTGTTCTACCTGCACGGGTACGCCCTGGCAGGGTACGGTCAATGCCAACAGATGTGCCGGCAGTCAGGGGCCGGAATCTAGCGACACGACAGGTCGTGTCGGCGAAGGCATCACCTGCTTGCATGGATAATCAGGTTCGAGGAGGAGAGAAACGGTGAGCGAGAACAAAGACCCGGGTTACCAGGAGACCGCGGCCGAGACGACGTCGGTCTTCCGCGCGGATTTCCTGAACGAGGTCGACGCGTCGCGCTCCGGAGAGCAGGCCGGCGAACAGCCGGTCCAAGGGGTCGAGGGTCTGCCCGTTGGCGCTGCCCTCTTGGTCGTCAAGCGGGGCCCGAACGCGGGCTCGCGCTTCCTGCTGGACCAGCCGACCACGTCGGCGGGCCGCCACCCCGACAGTGACATCTTTCTCGACGACGTCACGGTCAGCCGCAGGCATGCCGAATTCCGGCAGGACGACGATTCGTTCCAGGTTGTCGATGTGGGCAGCCTGAACGGCACCTACGTCAACCGGGAACCGGTGGACTCCTCGGAGCTGCAGAACGGGGACGAGGTGCAGATCGGCAAGTTCCGGTTGGTGTTCCTGACCGGACCGAAGGCATCGGCGTCCGATTCGGCGGCGGGTGCGGGCGGCCTATGAGCACGCCGGCGCTGGGGCTGATGACGAATATGACCGTCAGTAAAGGCTCAGTGCTGTGACCGGTGCGGCGCAGTGGGCGCGCGGAGGCATGTCGATCGGCTCCGTGCTCGACCTGCTGCGACCCGATTTTCCGGATATCACCATCTCCAAGATCCGATTCCTGGAATCGGAGGGGCTGATCCGGCCGGAGCGCACGCCGTCGGGGTACCGCCGTTTCTCGGTGGCCGACTGCGAGCGGCTCCGGTTCGTGCTGACCGCACAGCGCGATCAGTACCTGCCGTTGAAGGTGATCAAGGAACAGCTGGAGGCGATCGACAGCGGCGCCGCGACGCTCGGGGTGCGGGAGGCCCGTGCCCGAGCGCATTCCGGCCGCGTCGGGGTGCCGGAATCCGGTCTGGCAACGGATTCCGGGCACACCGATACCGAGCCGAATGGCCGAGTTCCGCGTAGGCTCGGCGTCGTGCCGGGTGAGATCTCGCCGGATGAGCTCCGTTTCGATCATGAAATCCGGCTCACCCGTGCGGATTTGCTGGCGCAGGCCGAGATCGATGAGAAGTTCCTCAACGACCTGATCCGGGCGAATCTGATCACGCCGGGCGCCGCGGGCTTCTTCGACGCCGACGCGGTGACGCTGGCGAAGACGGCCCGGTCGATGTCTGAATTCGGTTTGGAGGCAAGGCATTTGCGCGCCTTCAAACTTGCCGCCGATCGGGAGGCCGCGCTGGTCGCGCAGATCGCCGCCCCGATCGCGAAGAGCCGCGACGCCGACGCGCGGGCCAGGGCCGAGGAGACGGTGCGTGAGTTGGCCGCGCTGTCGCTGAACCTGCACGCCGCACTGGTGAAGGCTTCGGTGCGCGCCGCGCTCGGCGGCTGAGGTAGGTCGGACATCTCCGCGCGAGTTTCCGAACGGCGCCGCGTTTCCGAACGGCTATGCGGTGCCCGGAATTCCGGACACGGGGCGCTCGGAATTCCGGACTCGGATAACCCCTCGACAACACGCCGGTTTCGGGGATGTACACGGATCGCTGCACCCATCCGAGTTCGCCTAGACTCGTGGTACGGCGAGCCCGCGCAGGCGGTGATGCCGGGCGGCTGGTGAGGATTGGGAGGCATGGCGATGAGTGAGATGCGCGTTATCGGCATTCGTGTCGAGCAGCCACAGAACCAGCCCGTGCTGTTGCTCCGTGAGGTGGCAGGTGATCGGTATCTGCCGATCTGGATCGGGCAGGCCGAGGCGACCGCGATCGTGCTCGAGCAGGAGGGGGTGACCCCCATCCGCCCGCTGACCCACGACCTGATCAAGATCCTGATCACCGAGCTGGGGCACACCCTCAAGGAGGTGCGGATCGTCGATCTGCAAGAGGGCACCTTCTACGCGGATCTGGTTTTCGAGAACGATCTGCATGTCTCGGCGCGGCCGTCGGATTCGGTAGCGATCGCCTTGCGGGTCGGTTGCCCGATCTATGCCGAGGAGCCGGTGCTGAAGGAGGCCGGGCTGGTGATGCCGGACGAGCGCGAGGACGAGGTGGAGAAGTTCAAGGAGTTCCTGGAATCGGTCTCCCCGGACGACTTCAAGGCGACCGACAGTTAGTCCGCCGCCACACCGCATCCCGGCCACCGTGCCGGGATGCGGTGCTGTTTACGGCTTGACGCTCACCCGATTCCGGCCCGGTGCGTGGGTTCCACGCGAAATGCCCAAGCTCTCAAGCAAGGGTCTAGACTTTTACCGCGCGTCGCGTTTGGTCGGATGATGCCGCTCCCAGGACAATCGAGGGGAGTAATCTCGACAGTTGGGCCACGTCCGTTTTCGACTACCGATACGTGGTCGGCACGGAGCCGGGTCATCGATGAGGCTAGGCGTCGGCGAAGCAAGGGAGTGGTCAGTGGCAGAGCAATCGCAGGGCTTTGAGGTACAGCCAGGCCTGTTCCCGGACGACTCGGTGCCCGACGATCTGGTCGGCTACCGCGTCCCAAGCGCATGCCAGGTGGCCGGGATCACCTACCGGCAACTCGATTATTGGGCGCGTACCGGTCTGGTGGTGCCGTCGATCCGCGGCGCCGCGGGTTCGGGTAGCCAGCGCCTGTACTCGTTCAAGGACATCCTGGTGCTGAAGATCGTGAAAAGGCTGCTGGACGCGGGCATTTCACTGCAGAACATCCGCATCGCGGTGGACCATCTGCGCAGCCGCGGCGTACAGGATCTGGCCGGTATCACGCTGTTCTCGGACGGCACCTCGGTGTACGAGTGCACCTCGCCAGAGGAGGTCGTCGATTTACTGCAGGGCGGGCAGGGCGTCTTCGGTATCGCGGTCAGCGGTGCGATGCGCGAATTGACCGGCGCCATCGCCAATTTCCCGGCCGAGCGGGCCTCCGTGGCCACCGAGCGCCCGGAGGACGAGTTGGCCTACCGGCGCAAGGCGCGGATGAATCGCAAGACGGGCTGACTGCGCTGGGCACAAGATAATGGGCACAAGGTAATTCAGTCGATGAGCGCGGTCAGTGCGACCGCGCTCTCTGCTGCGTAGTCGTGGTCGATTTCGGAGCGCGTGACGATGCAGTGCTGCGCGAAGCCGGATAGTAGCGCCTGAACCGCCGCCGCCAGTCGCGCGGCCTGCTCGGGGGTGGTGTGCGCATCCGTCGGCGTCGCGCCGGAATCGATGACACGGTCGGTCAGTAGTCGTGTCAGCGCCGGAATCGCCTGCGGCGACTGGGATTCCAGCTCGGCGCGCAACTCGTCGTCGCGCAGCGCGGCGGTCAGCGATTCGAGTTCGAAGGTGAAGCGCTTCCTGGCGCGGCTCGTTCCGGTGTGCCCGAGCATCGCGGCCGCGTAGCCGCGCAGCACCTCGGTGAGCGAGAGCGCCGGATCGGCGAGTGGTTCGAGGGTCGCATGGAATTCGGTCACCAGCTGCCTGGTCGCGGCCACCAGCAGGGCCCGTTTACTGCCGAAGATCGAATAGACCGCGCCGGTGGTGAGACCGGCGCGCTCGGCCAGCGCGCCCAGCCGCGCCGCCTGGTAGCCGTGCTCGGCGATGTCGGCGATTGCGGCCTCTATCAACGCTTTTCGATTCTTCTCCGTTATCTCGGCACGTCGCATCGGGTTATGATAACGCGATTATTCAAGTAACAACATTATCCGTTGATGCGCCCAGTTTGCCGGGTGCGCCCGGGTGAACCGTGATAACGTCATTATTAAAATAACAGAATTATCTGAAGGGTCGAGATGACCGGGTTGGACGAAGTCGGCAGGATCGCCGGATCGGTGGACCGCATCGGATCGTTTCCGACGGTGGACGAGCTGAATGCCTACATCGACGAGCTGGCGCTCGCATATCCGCACCGGGTGGCGGTCGCCGAGATCGGTACCTCCCGCAATGGTGATCCGATCCGCTCGGTCCGCGTCGGTTCGGGGGAGCGCCGGATCGCGGTCTTCGGCAATCCGCATCCGAACGAGCCGATCGGCATGGCCACCATCCGGCATCTGCTCGGCAGGATGATCGCCGACGAGGCGCTGACGCTCGGTGCCACCTGGTACTTCGTGCCGTGCGTCGATCCGGATGGCACCCGGCTGAACGAGGGCTGGTTCGCTGGACCGCTCACCCGCACCCGGCTGGCGCGCGAGTTCTACCGGCCCCCGGTGACCGAACAGCCCGAATGGGCGTTCCCGGTGGCCTGGCGGGGCGCGACGGTCGGTGCGCCGCTGCCCGAGACCAGGGCGCTGATGACATTGATCGACGAGATCCGGCCCGCGCTCATCGCCTCGCTGCACAATTCCGATTTCGGCGGCGGGTTCTTCTACACCTCGGGTGGGGACGAGTCGTACTGGGCCGAGCTCACCGAGCTGCTGACCGTGTCCGGAATTCCGGTGCACGGCGGCGATCCCGACGCGCCCGGCGCCAAACGGTGGACCACCGGCGTCTACCAGGTGCCGACCTTCGAGACCATGGCCGAGACGCTGGTCGCCGCCGGAGTGGAGCCGGTGGCCGCGCTCGGTGGCGGCGGCTGCCGCGACTACGGCGCGAAATACGGTGCGGCCGTGCTGGTTTGCGAGGTGCCGCTATTCCTTGATCCCCGGATCACCGATGACACCCCGACCGATCGCGTGCTGCGCGAGGTCAATGCCGAATGCGCCGCCGCGTATCGCGAGCTGGCCCGGGTCGGCGGCGCGGTGCTGGTGGGCGTCGCCGCGGAGCTGACCGGCGCCAGCCCGTTCGAGCGCGCGGCGCGCGCCATGGTGACCGCGCTGCCCGGCATCGCCGAGGTGAAAGAGGCCGCGCCGGACCAGGATCGGTTCGCGACCCGCGGTGAGGCATTCACCGAGGAGTATTCCTGGCTCGGCATGTTCCGGTTGCGGCTCGGTGGCCTGCTGCTACGTCTGCTCGACGGGTTGATCGCCGAGGGCAGCGCCGCGGCGGTCGCGGAGCGCGCGCGATTCGGGGCGATCTTCGACGGCTGGTGCGCCGAGATCGAGCGGCGCGCGCCGGGCGAGCCGGTGCCGGTGGAGCGGCTGGTCGCGATCCAGGCCGGTGCGATCGTCACGGCGGCCCTGCGCCTGCGCGACGGTCTGCCGATTTGAATCGGTGTCGCGGCGCTGTGACGCACGCGACACAGGTTGCCCCGAGCGAGTGGAATTCCGGACGCTCGGCATAAACTGGCGGTGCGTCGTACGTCGCGCGGGAGAGTTCCGGACCTCCACAAGAAGTCCGGGCGCCGAAGGAGCAGCACCTCCCCGTCAATCTCTCAGGCAACAGGGACCGTGCGGACTTCGACGCCTCTGGAAAGCGGTGGCCCGCAAGCATATGCGGAGTCGCCCGCCCATGGGGAAAGGGATAGCTCCCGAATCTCTCAGGCGCCCACGACAGAGGGGGAGGGCTGGTACCCGTCGACCCCTGCGGTCGACCCGCCCGACCATTGGGAGCTGCCGTGACCCGTTCCTTCGCCGACCGCCACATCGGACCCGACCGGTCCGAACTCGACACGATGCTGCCCGTGGTCGGTGTCGGCTCGCTCGACGAGCTGGCCGCCGCCGCGCTGCCCGCCACCATTCTCGACGGCTCCGGACTGGCCGCGCTGCCGCCCGCGGCAACCGAACACGAGGTGCTCGCCGAACTCGCCGGCCTCGCGCACGCCAATACCGTCGCCACCTCGATGATCGGGCTCGGCTACTACGACACCCTCACCCCGCCGGTGCTGGTGCGCAACCTGCTGGAGAATCCGGCCTGGTACACCGCTTACACCCCGTACCAGCCGGAGATCAGCCAGGGCAGGTTGGAGGCGCTGCTCAACTTCCAGACCATGGTGTCGGACCTGACCGGTATGGACGTGGCGAACGCGTCCATGCTCGACGAGGCCACCGCGGCCGCCGAGGCGATGACGCTGCTGCGGCGGGCCGGGCGGTCCAAGTCGGCGCGGCTGGTGATCGACACCGACCTGTTCCCGCAGACCAAAACCGTGCTGTACACCAGGGCCGAACCGCTCGGCATCGAAATCGTCGAGACCGAGCTGGCCGATGGCGGCCTGCCGGACGGTGAATTCTTCGGTGTGCTGGTGCAGACGCCGGGCGC
Source organism: Nocardia sp. JCM 34519.1 (assembly GCF_020361265.1). Lineage (NCBI taxonomy): Bacteria > Bacillati > Actinomycetota > Actinomycetes > Mycobacteriales > Nocardiaceae > Nocardia > Nocardia sp. JCM 34519.1. The sequence goes on along the minus strand of NZ_JAIRBR010000043.1, from coordinate 4,912 downwards.
GTCCGGCCGCGTCGTCGACTGGACCGCGGTGATCGCGGCGGCGCACGAGCGCGGCGCGCTGGTGGCGGCGGGTGCGGATCTGCTTGCGATGACGCTGATCACGCCGCCGGGCGAACAGGGCGCCGACGTATGTTTCGGCACCACACAGCGTTTCGGTGTGCCGCTCGGCTTCGGCGGCCCGCACGCCGGTTATCTCGCGGTGCGCCAGGCGCATGCGCGTCAGCTGCCCGGCCGCCTTGTCGGCGTTTCGGTGGACGCCGACGGTGATGTGGCCTACCGCCTCGCGCTGCAGACCCGTGAGCAGCACATCCGGCGCGAGAAGGCCACCTCGAATATCTGTACCGCACAGGTGCTTCTGGCCATCGTCGCCGCCATGTACGCGAGCTACCACGGCGCCGACGGGTTGCGCGCCATCGCGCGCCGGGTGCACGGGCACGCCGCGGCCATCGCGAGCGGACTCGGCGAGGCGGTGCTGCACGGCAACTTCTTCGACACGGTGCTGGTGCAGGTGCCCGGCGTGGCGGAAGCCGTTGTGGCCAAGGCGAAGTCGCGCGGCATCAACCTGCGGCTGGTGGACGCCGATCACGTCGGCGTCGCCTGCGACGAGGCGACCACGGCGGCGCATGTCGCGGCCGTACTCGAATCCTTCGGCGCGGCGGTGCCTTCCGGCCCGCCCGAGGCGGGCGCGGTCGTCGAGACCCGGACCTCGGAATTCCTGACCCATCCGGCGTTCACCCGGTACCACACCGAGACCGCGATGCTGCGCTATCTGCGTTCGCTCTCGGATAAGGATATCGCCTTGGACCGCAGCATGATTCCGCTCGGTTCCTGCACCATGAAGCTGAACGCCACCGCGGAGATGGAGGCCATCACCTGGCCCGGCTTCGCGCGGGTGCATCCGTACGCGCCGGTCGACGACGCCCCCGGCCTGCTGAAAGTCATTGCGGACCTGGAGAATTGGCTTTCGGCCATCACCGGCTACGATTCGGTGAGCCTGCAGCCGAACGCGGGCAGCCAGGGCGAGTACGCGGGCCTGCTCGCCATCCGCCGCTATCATCTGGATCGCGGTGACGCGCACCGCGACACCTGCCTCATCCCGTCCAGCGCACACGGCACCAACGCGGCGTCGGCGGCGATGGCCGGGCTGCGGGTGGAGGTGGTCAAGTGCCGCGACAACGGCGATGTCGACCTCGACGACCTGCGCGCCAAGATCGCCGACCACGCCGACCGGCTGGCCTGCATCATGATCACCTACCCCTCCACCCACGGCGTGTACGAGCACGAGGTGGCCGAGCTGTGCGCGCTGGTGCACGAGGCGGGCGGCCAGGTGTACGTCGACGGCGCGAATCTGAACGCCCTTGTCGGACTTGCCCGTCCGGGTAAATTCGGCGGCGACGTCAGCCACCTGAACCTGCACAAGACCTTCTGCATCCCGCACGGCGGCGGCGGGCCCGGCGTCGGCCCGGTGGCGGTGCGCGCGCATCTGGCGCCGTACCTGCCCGGCGATCCGCTGGAACGGGATTCGCACGCGGTCTCGGCGGCGAAGTACGGTTCGGCGTCGATCCTGCCGATCACCTGGGCCTACATCCGGATGATGGGCGCCGACGGCCTGCGCAGGGCCAGCCTCTCGGCGATCGCCTCGGCCAACTACATCGCGCGCAGGCTCGACGAGCACTTCCCGGTGCTGTACACCGGCGAGAACGGGATGGTCGCGCACGAGTGCATCCTGGATCTGCGCGAGATCACCAAGCAGACCGGCGTCACCGTCGACGATGTGGCAAAGCGCTTGGCCGACTACGGTTTCCACGCGCCCACCATGAGCTTCCCGGTGGCGGGCACCCTGATGGTCGAGCCCACCGAGAGCGAAAACCTGGCCGAGATCGACGAATTCATCGATGCGATGATCGCGATCCGCAAGGAGATCGATCAGGTCGGCGCCGGTGTCTGGCCCGCGGAGGACAACCCGCTGCGCGGAGCGCCGCACACCGCGGCCTGCCTGGTAGGGGAGTGGAACCACCCGTACAGCCGCGAAACCGCCGTCTACCCAAGGGGTCTCGGGCACGCACGGGCCAAGGTGTGGCCCGCGGTGCGCCGGATCGACGGCGCGTACGGCGACCGGAATCTGGTCTGCTCCTGCCCGCCGCTGGACGCCTACGCGGAGTGAATCGTGTTCCGGCGCACGGCTTCCCTTCCGTGCGCCGGAACACTCCCGCTCAGGCGGCTGCCGCCTCGGCGTAGGTGTTCGCCATACCGGGCCAACCGCCCTCGCCGCCGACGCTGTCGCGCATGGACTCCCAGCCCTTGCCGTGGTTCTCGAATCCCGAATGGACCAGGGTCACGGCGGTGCGGCCGGGCTCGAGCGGTTCGAAGGTGACATCGACCCGGCTGGCATGCGCCGGATCCGGATCGTGCTGCCAATCCAGGCCGATCTCCCAGGAGAACGCGAAGTGGCGCGGCGGCTCCCACGCCAGCACGGTGCCCCATGCGCATTCGGTGCCATCGGCTTCGCGGCCGAAACACCGCCCGCCCGCGCGTGGTTCGATGACTTCCTCGGCGAGCTGTCCCTTGCCGATGTGATGGCCGCGCGGCCACCAACTGTCGATGCCGGTGGTGAACACCTCGTATGCCCGTTCGGGTGGGGCGTCGACGGTGAATTCGACGCGAATCTCCTTGTCGCTCAACTGCTGTGTCATTGTTGGTCCTTTTCTCGCTGGTTCACCTGTTGCTGAAAGGCCGACATGGCCGTCGACCAGAACTGCGTGAAGTACGCCCGGAGCGCGTCGATGCCCTGCGGATTCAGCCGGTACACCCGCCTGGTGCCGATCGCCTCGTCGATCACCAACCCGGCCTCCTTGAGCACCTTGAGGTGCTGCGATACCGCCGGTCTGCTCACCGGCAGTTCGCTCGCCAGTTCGCCGACCGCGCATGCGCCCTTGCCGAGCCGCTCGAAGATCGCCCGCCGGGTCGGGTCGCCCAGCGCGTCGAGCGCCTTACCTCGGTAAGTCTCCACGAACCGTAAGTCTAGGCTTACGCATATGGGTTGTCCAGGGCGCGCGGCGGATGTGTGCGCGGTTTACGGCTTGGTCAGCGCGTTGACCACGGCGGTGCCGAACGCGATGTCGTCGGAGGAGGCCAGCCGGGTGTATGCGCCGTGAGTCCGCTGCGCGAGCGTCTGGAGCGTGTCGGTGCCCTGGCCGCCGATCACGATGACATCCACTCGCACCGGATGGGCCGGATCGGTGGCCGCGGCGATATCGGCGAGCAGTTCGGCGCCGGTGACCGGCGAGTCGTCGTTCGGGCCGTCGGTGATGAGCAGGATCGAATTCGTCCGTCCCGCCGTGTAATTGGTGATCGCGCTGCGATACGCGGCGACCAGCGTCGGATACGCCTGATCCCCTTTGAGTTCGGCGGCGTGCACGGCGTTGAGCGCGGTGGTGACGGATCCGCGCTGAGTCGCGGTGAGCGGCGCGGTGGCCACCTGCACCTTGTACGGCGTGGTGCCGTCGAGGTTCTTGCCGTAGGTCCAGATACCGAGCCCGAAATCCGGTGGCATCACGTTGATCGTGGAATGCAGTGCGCCGACGACGTTGGCGAGTTTGGTGGCCGAGCCGTCGGTGGCCGACATCGATGCGGAGACGTCGAGCAGCACCGTCGACTGCACGCCGAGCACCGGGTTGGCCAGGGTGGCGCGCACCTTGTCCAGTGCGGGGCGCGGCGGCACCGGGACATTCGGCGCGGGCGCCGCGAAGCCGGCGGCGGTGAAGGCCTGCGCCTGTTCGGGGGCGCGCAAATAGTCGGCGAATACGCCCGCGATGAGATTCTGCGTCTTGTCCACCCACGGGCCCGACATCACCGCGGCCGGGTAATCGGCGATCGGCGCGGCGCCCGCCGGTTTGAATTCCGCCGGTCCGGCAAGGGCTTTCACCTGCTGTTCGGTGGCGGCGACGGCGTGGATCGGGGCGTTCTGCGGTTGCCCGCCGCCGGTGAGCGCGGTGAGCGCGCCGGCGGTGTCGGTCGAATCGGGCGCGTTCGCGGCCAGCTCGGAGATGGCGGACACCACCTGTCCGGACTGCGCGGCCGCCTCGGACAGCGGATCGGCCCCCGACACCGCGGAGCCCACCGCGGCGAGCGCGGCGACGGTGGCGTCGCCCTGCGGCAGCGCCAGCCGCAGCCCGGACCAGCCGGGCAGGCCGATATCGCTCAGCGACCCCTGTTGCAGCCTCGGCAGATCCGACCAGGTGATCTTGGCCTGCTCCAAGGCTTTTCGCAGCTCATCGGGGACCGCGATGACGATCGGGCTCGACGCCACGGAGGCCGGGGCGCCCTCGATGAGCCCCGGCACCCGCATCGATTCGATCGAGCGGCTGGAGTCGGCGATCCACAGCGCGGGTTCGGGTCCGAGCGCGGGATCCCACGGCTTGCCGGAGGTGAAGGCGGCGACCATACCGGCGGACGGGCGGGCCGTCACCTGCACCTGCGCGCAATGGTCGCGGACCTTCGGCTTGGTCGCGTTGTATTTGTCCGCGGCGGCGCGCACCGGGCCCGCGATATCCGGATCGACGGTGACGTAGAGCGTCGCGGGCCCCTCGACGCATTCGGCCGCGGCCGACCGGTCGTTGTTCGCCGCCTGGTCCCGCAACCAGAACCAGCCGAAAACCGCCACCGCGAGTAGCAGTATGGCCACCACTGCGATAACCGGACCTTTGCTGATACCTCGGGACCTGGCTCCGCTGCGATGTGTGCCCACGGTGCAACAGTGTAGGTTCACCCAGCATTAGCGGATCGGCCGAGTGGCCCGTGACGAGCGGATCCTCGGCGCGGGGGCCCCCCCCCCCCCCCCCCCCGGGCGCCCCCCCCCCGCGCGGGAACAAAGCGCACCCCGGGAAAGGGGACGGCCCCCCCCCCCCCCCCA
>NZ_JAIRBR010000042.1:0-17672 GCF_020361265.1 Nocardia sp. JCM 34519.1 | reverse complement strand
AATCAAAAGTATCTCGAACCAGAGTCCGAAAACCTAACTATAAACGCCAGCCGGAAATTAGCTGACAAAAAATGTCCGACACCCACACGGGGGTATGAGCATCGAAACCAAAATATTTGGCACTGACATTCATCGACACACTATTGAGTTCTCAAAGAACAGGCGCACAAACATCTGATCCGGTTTAGCCGGATCTTCAGTGAGGCAACTTTCCCAGCCTAACCTCGGGTCCGAACGAAGTCAAGTTCGGTCGAACTTTCTGATCTTGCTGGGGTGGTCAGGCGCTCCTCGTCCTACCTCGTTTCCCTGGCCGCTGGGGCCCGGGTCGGTGTCCGTGTCGCTCTGACCTGGAATAAGTTACGGGTTCGGAAACGCTACGTCAAATCGCCTGGACGCGACCGCGTTTGCGCATGTCAGGGTCGCGCGGCGGGGCCGATCGGCGGCTCGGCCCGCGCAATTGTGAGCCGAGCCACCAAGATCAATTTCCGGCGACACGCAGCACCCCGGCGATGTTCCGCTTTCCGCGGCGCAGCACCAGCCAACGACCGTGCAGGTAATCGCCTTCCGCGGGCGTCCATTCGAGATCGGAAATCCGTTCGTTGTTCACCGACGCACCGCCCTCGTTCACCGCGCGCCGAGCCGCACCCCGACTTTCCGACAAACCGGTCGCTACCAATAAATCCACGATCGTGTTCGGCGCGCCCGGTCCGATTTCCGCGACGCCGCCGTCCACCGCGGCCTCCCGCAATGCGGCGCCGAGCGTCGACTCGTCCAATTCGCGCAGTTCACCACGGCCGAACAGGGCCTGGCTGGCGAGCTGCACCGCGCGGGTGTTCGCCTCACCGTGCACCAGGGTGGTCATCTCGGCGGCCAGCCTGCGCTGCGCCTCCCGCGCGTGCGGACGCTCCTCGGTGGCCTTCTGCAGCTCGTCGAGTTCCGCGCGCGACAGGAAGGTGAACCAGCGCAGGTACCGGACGACATCGGCGTCGGCCGTATTCACGAAGTACTGGTACCAGGCGTAGGGGCTGGTCATCTCCGGATCCAGCCAGAGGCTGCCGCCGCCGGTGGACTTGCCGAATTTCTTGCCGTCGGCCGAGGTCACCAGCGGCACGGTCAGCGCGTGCACCGACGCACCGTCGACGCGACGGTTCAGTTCGACGCCCGCGATGATGTTGCCCCACTGATCCGAACCGCCGACCTGCAATACGCAGCCGTACTTGCGGCGCAGCTGGAGGTAGTCGTTGGCCTGCAGCAGCATGTAGCTGAATTCGGTGTAGGAGATGCCCTCACCGTCGAGACGCCGCTTGATGGTGTCGCGGGCCAGCATGACGTTCACCGAGAAGTGTTTGCCGATATCGCGCAGGAAGTCCACGGTGCTGAGCTGGCCGGTCCAGTCCATGTTGTTGGCGATGACCGCGCCGGTGGGCGAGTCGTCGAGGTCGACGAAACGCTCCAGCTGCGAACGGATCCGCTGCGCCCATTCGGCCACGGTGTCGGTGGAGTTCATGGTGCGCTCGCCGACGTCGCGCGGGTCGCCGATGAGTCCGGTGGCGCCGCCCGCCAGCACGATCGGGCGATTGCCCGCGCGCTGGAACCGCTTGAGCGCGAGCAGCGGAACCAGGTGGCCGGCGTGCAGGCTGGCGGCGGTGGGATCGAACCCGGCATAGAGGGTCAGCGGTCCGGCCGCCAGCGCAGCGCGCAGGGCGTCCAGGTCGGTGGACTGTGCGATCAGTCCGCGCCAGGTCAATTCATCGATGATGTCGCCGCTCACGATGTCCTATCTTTCCGCACGACAATTCCGGTTCGATCCGAGGTTCAGTCTCGCCCGGTCCCGCACTCCCGAGCCAACGGTTTTATCCGGCGGCGAAACCGCGGACCAGGATGTCGACGGTCGCGGTGAAGCGGGTTTCGAAATCGAGTCCGGCGCCGGTGGTGAGGGCCGCGGCGAGCAGCGGGTAGGCGTCCGGATCCGCCTCGGCCGGGGCCGACTCGTCCTGTTCGTGACCTGGGGTCGCACCCGCTTCGGCGAGGGTGTGCCCGATGACGAACATCATCACCGCATTGAGTATGTCCATCGCCCTGCCGAGTTCGACGCCTTGATCGCAGAGCACGGCGAGCCCGGATTCCAGGATGCGGAAGGCGCCGGGTGAGTTGACCGGCCGGGTGGCGATGATGCCGAGCGCCGCCGGATGCCGCAGCAGGGTGGCCCGGAATCCGTGCGCCATCGCGGAAACCGCCTCGGGCCAAGGGGTTCCGGGCGCGGGCAGCAGATCGGCGAGCGACTGTTCCAGCAGACGCTCGACCATGCCGTCCAGCAGCGCCGCCTTGTTCGGCACGTAGTGGTACAGGCTCATGCCGTCGACGCCCATGGCGGCGCCGAGCTTGCGGGTGGACAGCGCGGTGAGCCCGTGCGCGTCGACGAATTCGATTGCGGCGTCGAGGATCTTTTCCCTGGTCAGCCCGGCTCGCGGCCGTGCTCTGCGATCAGCCATATCTCGATCATCCCGAAGTTTTTCTTGCGGTGCAAGAAAAGCTGGCCTAGGGTTTATCTTGCACTGCAAGAAACTGGAAAGGGCTTGTCCACCATGCTGATCGCCGCCATGTCCCGCCGCCTGAACGACGACGTCGACTACGCCACCTTCCGGAAGGCCTGGATCCCGGACGAGACCGTTCCCGGCGACCCGCGCACCCGGGTGATCAGCGCGCTCAATGTCGAGGACCCGCGCGAGATATTCACCATCGCGCTGATGGAAGACGCCGATCCGGCCGATATTCCGGCCTGGCTCGAGCGCCTGAACCCCATCGAGATGCGCCGCTACGAACGGATCAAAGACCTGGTGAGCGAACCGACCCTGAACGCCGTCTACCAGGTCGTCGCGGAAGACGATCTGTCCCAGCCCATTTCGGAGTGACAACGCGCGAAGGCGGCGGACCGTGCGGTCCGCCGCTTTCGCGTTTATCGCGTATTACTCACCGGGAGAACAGGTTCCGCGCGGCCACCAGGCCATCGCGGCGCTGGTAGGCGATCCAGGCGAACAGCGCGGCCAGCGCGAGCGGGAAGATCGCCATCGCGGGCGCACCCATCACGAATGCCTGGGTGGCGGCGGCCAGCACCATGGTGATGGACAGCCCTGCGGCCGCCAGGCCGTTCAGCCGCGGCACCAGCAGGCCGATACCGCCGGAGACCTCCACCAGACCGGTGAAGTAGCGGAACCAGTCGCCCCAACCGATTTCGTTGAAGACGCGGACGGCGTCCTGCTGGCCCGCCAGCTTCGGTGCGCCGGAGGCGATGATGAAGAACAGGCCGAGCACGATCTGCAGGGTCCACAGGACACGGTTGCGGACCTTGCTCGGGCGGGCGACGGCGGGGGCGGCGATGGTGGCCATGATCTTTTCCTTCGGGTCGGTTCGCGCTCTCGGTAGCGCGTTCACCGGATAAGACGCCGCCCCGGCGCGGAATTCATCGCAACCCGCCGAAATTTGTTCCGCCGCAGGTCAGGACGCGCGTTCCGGTGCCAAAGGCGCGCGCGGGCTGCGCTTGTAGGCCGAGACCGCGGCCGAATCGGGCAGCCAGAAACGCCACGGCCGGTCGGCGGCCAGGCTGACGCCGACGCGCGGCCCGCCGGCGATCGCGGACTTCGGCAGCGGCTTGCGCAGCTCGAGGCGGATCGGCGAGGCCGGATCGAACAGCGCGGTTCCGTAGTCGCCCAAGGTGATTCCCAGCGCGCTGCCGAGATTGCCCGGGCCCCTTGCCAAACCGGCGTCGTTGCGGGCGGTGGGGCGGCGGGCGCGCACCTCGTCCAGCCCGGCGATGACCTCACCGGAGCGGAGCAGGGCCGCGCTCGCGGTGCCGTCCGGACCGGTGGTCACGTTGATGCAGGTGTGCATGCCGTAGCTGATGTACACGTAGAGGAATCCGGGCGGGCCGAACATCACCGTATTGCGTTTGGTGCGGCCGCGTCCGGAGTGCGAGGCCGGATCGGGCCACGGCCCCGCCGGATCTCCGCCATACGCCTCCACCTCGACGATCCGCACCGCGACCGCACCCGACCACAGGATCGAGCCGAGCAGCCGACGGGCGGCCGCGGGTGGTTCGACCGCGAGCTCATCAACAGACACAGCGCTCCATTGTTCCCGATGGCCGATCCGGACCCACCACTACACGTAGGAACTGTGCTGACCCGCGCGCATGGCGATGAGGTCGTCGGCGATGACCGCGGCGTATGCGACGGCGACGAGGGCGGCGAGCTGAGCCCAGGCCACCCATGCGACGCCGATCGGGATGGTCGCGGCCACTGCGACGGCCGCGACCAGCCGCGACCACGGGCGCGAAAGACGCAGCGACAGCCGGAATGCGAACTGGCCGAGGAAGTAGAGGGTGACACCGCCGGAGAGCGCCGCCGCCGCGGCGAGCGAGGTGGGTTGGTTGCCGTGCGCGATGCTCAAATTGATGCCGGCCGCGGTGACGACGATGCCGATCAGCATCGGGTACAGCGAGTATCCGTATGCGAGCACGGCGGGCGTCGATCGTTCCCGGACGGGCACGGCGGCCAGGGCGTGTTCGCCGCGTTCGTCATCGATGCCGAAATAGGCCCACCACAGCACATATGCCAGCGACAGACCCAGCGCCACCTGAGCGACGAGCGGAACCGTGATCGACTGCCCCGCCAGCCCGACTCCGATGGCCACGACGGATTCACCGATGGCGACGATGATCACCAGGCCGTGCCGTTCTGCGAAATGGGCGGCGCGCACCTGGAAATCACGGGTCTCCACCAGATACGGGCTGATCACCTGAACGGCGAAAGCGGCTGTCCAGCACAGGTATTGGAGCCAGCCGTCGGCGAAGCCGCCCGCGAGCACCAGCAGCGCGGCCAGCGCGTTCAGCGGGGCGATGCGTTTGATCGCGATCGTCGCCGATTCGCCGCCGCCGGAGGCGAACAGCAGGGTGTGGATGACGGTGACGAGGATGTAGGCGAGGCCGAAGGGGATTCCGGAGCCGTGGAAGGCGTCCGGTATGGACAGCGCGAGGACGAAGAACGCGAACATACCGATGAGCAGCCAGGTGCGCCGCGCCGAATTGCTCGGCGCCACCTCGTTCGTGAGCCAGACGTATCCGCTGTACATCCACCAGATCACCCCGAAGAGCACCGCGACCTGACCGAGCGCGCGCCAACCCGGGTCGTGGGTGAAGACGTGGGTGAGCTGGGTGATGGTGAAGACGAAGACCAGGTCGAAGAAGAGTTCCAGGGTGGAGACCCTGACCTGTCCGCCGTCGACGGGTTCGGCATTCGCGGTGGTCACCGCAGGAGCGTAAACGGCTCCGAGCTATTGCTGCACGGGCGGCGCGACCGGTTCGACGCCGAGCCGCTCGGAGTATTGCGCGTTGAGCTCCGGCCAGCCGTGCGCCATGGCCGCCATCCCGATGATCGGTCCGATGGGACTGCCCGCGAGCAGCTCGGCGGCGACGTCCAGGCAGATATGCCAACCGGCCGCCATCATCGCCGCGGCACCGCGTTCGGGCAGCCGGTGGGTGAGCGTCAGCGCGGTACCGGTATCGCTCGCACGCAGCTCCCAACGCAAAAGGTCACCGCCCCAAGTGAATTCGAGCCGGGTGGGCGACTGCGCCGCACTCACCTCGCCGGGCAGCTCGGTGCCGTCGGTCATGAACAACGTGACGGGTCCGACCGCGGCCAACGACCGATCGGCCGTATACGGCGCCCACTCCCGCAGCTCGTCCGGTTCGGTTAGAGCTGCCCACACCGAATCGGGCGCCTGCGGAAACTGGCGATGGAAGACCAGCGACCAGCGCCCGCCATCGTCGACGAGTTCGACTCGCTGCAGCGGACTCGGCCGGTAGTTGCTCATCGGGATTCCTTTCGCTCGAGGTGTCGGCCCAGCGCATCGAGATGCCGTGTCCACAACCGCAGATAGGGCGCGAGCCAGTCGTCGAGTTGTTCGAACGGGGCCGGGGCGAGTTGATATATCCGTTTCTGCGCGGCGACCTCGCAGGTGACGAAGCCGGAGTCGCGCAGGATCCGCAGATGCTTCGACACCGTCGGCTGGGATAGCTCGAGCCGGACGACGAGATCGCCGACGGTGGCCGCGCCGGTGCGCAATTCGTCGAGGATTCGTCTGCGCTGCGGTTCGGCCACCACAGCGAATACATCGGTCGCCACACCGCTAATATACTCCCTCAAGTATATACGCATCAAGGAATATTTGCAGGTTATTCAGCCGATCAGGTCGGTGCCGAGGTGCAGGCCCCGCAGCTTGGCCGGATTCACCTGGAAGCGGAGGTTCTCGATCTTGCCGTCGACCAGGTCGTAGGTGAACGCCGCGACCGGATTGTCGTCGAGATAGGTGATGACGCCGAGTTCGCCGTTGATGGTCGCGGGCGCCATGGTGAATCCGGCGACGATCGGCTTGGCGAGCACGCCGAGGATCCACCGGGCCACATGGTCCGGTCCGTAGAGCGGGCGACGGGCCGCGGTGACGACGCCACCGCCGTCGGTCCACGCGGTGACATCCGGCGCGAGCAGATCCATCAGGGCATTGAGATCGCCGCCGGATGCCGCCGCCATGAACAGCTCGGTGACGTGGTCGCGGGCGGCCCGGTCGGTGTCGAACCGCGGGCGGCGGGCCCGCACGTGTGCGCGGGCGCGGTGGGCGATCTGCCGGATGGTCGCCTCGGGCCGGTCGAGGGTGTCGGCGATCTCGGCGTGGGTGTAGCCGAACACCTCGCGCAGCAGGAACACCGCGCGTTCGACCGGGCTCAGCGTTTCCAGCACGACGAGCATCGCGGTCGAGACGGTATCGGCGAGTTCGGCGTCCTCGGCGATATTCGGCGTGGTCAGCAGCGGCTCGGGCAACCAAGGGCCGACGTAGTTTTCACGGATCGCGCGGGCCGAGGTGAGCCGATTCAACGACAGGTTGGTGACGGTGCGCACCAGATAGGACTTCGGATGCTCGACCGCCGTGCGATCGGTCTCGTTCCATTTGAGCCAGGCGTCCTGCAGCACGTCCTCGGTGTCGGTCACGGTGCCGAGCATCCGGTAGGCGGTGGCGAACAGCAGTCGCCGGTGCTCCAGGAACGGATCGCGCATCGTGTCGTCGGTCATCGGCACATCGTCGCGCATCGTCACCCGAATCCGTCGCGGCAATTCCCTGTCATCACCGTCATGCCGCGGTGGCGTATTCACCCGCGGGCAGCGTCACCGTGACGTTCATCTTCTTGCTGAGGCGGAACACCGGAACCGGGCTGCCGCTGACCATTTCCTTGTAGCGGACGGCGGCGCGGCCGGTCAGATACCAGCGGCGCGGGGTGTCGTCGCGGTGGGTGAACTGGATGACCGCATCGTTGCGCCCCAGGCTCACCGGCTGGTGGATGTAGCCGAAACGGAACGGCCGCACCGGCTTTCCGCGCAATTCCCGGGCTATGGCGTCGGCGGTGTACGCCGCGGTCGGCATACCGCTCTGACAGGTTCCGTGCAGCGGCCCCCATGGCATCCGCACCGCGGCGGCGTCACCGACGGCGTGAATTTCGGGGTGCGACAACGATTTCAGCGTCTGATCGACCAGGATCAGCCCACGCTCGTCGGTGGCGATACCCGACTGCGCGGCCAGCGGCACGCCGCGCACCCCGGCGGTCCAGAGCGTGAGATCGGCGGAAATCCGTTCACCGCTTGCCAATTCGACCGCGTCGGGCCGCACCTCGGCGACCGCGCTGCCGATCACCCGTGCGATGCCGAGCCGGTCGAGGGCGCGGTTCAGGTAGCGGCGGGCCCGCTCCCCCATCATCGCGCCGGGCTCGGCGTCGCTGATGAGCGTGATGCGCAATCCCGGGTTGCCCGCGGCGATTTCGGTCGCGGCCTCGATCCCGGTGAGCCCGCCGCCGATCACCGCGACCGCACCCCCGTGCGCCGCGATCTCGGCCGCACGCCGCGAGAAGTGGTGTACCGCAACGGGATTGTCGAGCGTGCAGGCGTATTCGGCGGCGCCGGGCACGGTATCGGTCGCGGCGACGCCGCCCAGTGCGTAGATCAGGTGGTCGTAGTCCAGTAGGCGGGTGTCATCGACGGTGACGCGGCGCAGGACCGGATCGATGGCCGTCGCGCGACCCTGGAGGAATTCGATTCCGGTGCCGCGCAACAGATCCGGGATCCGGTAGTCGGTGAGTTCCTGACCCGCCGCGACCTGGTGCATGCGCAGCCGCTCGGTGAAGCGGGCCACCGGGTTGACGATCGTGATGTGCACGCCGCGCCCGCGGGTGCGCCGGGCCAGCCGGACGGCGGCCAGCATGCCGGTGTAGCCGGCGCCGAGGACGACGATCCGGGTTTCGGTGTTCATGGTCTGCTCCTTGGTCGATCGGGTTGATGACGACCAAGGGACAAACGACCTGATGCAGCCGTGACGGTCGATCTATGTGATCCGCGTCACTCAGCGCTTGGCCAGCGCCTCGGTGCGGATCAGTTGCAGCACGGTCGGATTCTCGACGGTGGTCGCCACCCCCACGACCTGGCGGATGAATACATCGCTCTCGACGAGCCGCAGCAGTGCGGCGGCCAGATCGGTTCGAGCGGTGTATCGATGATCGAGATGTCCTTGCGCCATCGTGTAATCGGTGACGGACGGGAGGTTGTAGAGACCACCGGGGCGGACGATGGTCCAATCGAGATCCGTTGCGGTGAGCACGGATTCCATCCGGCGCATGTCGTCGTACACGGTTTTGCCGAGGAATTCGGTGATGAACGGCTGGACGACGCGATTGAACAGGAAGCCCGCGTGTGCGAACGTCTGCGGGTCGACCGCGCTGGACGACACCACCGCGATGCGGCGAATGTCGTTGCGGCACATGGCGTCGACAATGTTGGCGACGCCGAGCGAATAGGTGTCGACCAGCTTCCTACCGTACGGGACGCCGAGCGTCGAGAGTACGGCGTCGCCGCCCGCGACCGCGGCCCGCACCGAATCCGCTCGGCGCACATCACCGCCGAAGACGGTGAGCCGGTCACCGGTGCTGGGGAATTCCTCGGGCCTGCGGGTGACCGCGACGACGTCGTGACCGGCGGCCAGCGCCTGCCCGGTCAGCAGGCGGCCGGTGGGTCCGTTCGCTCCGAAAACGATGATGCGCATGACGACAGTCCTCCTGTGCGCGACGCCGGACCATCCGAGCGCCGTATCATATGACAACCATATCAACTAATATGAAAGTCATACAATATGGCAAACGTATCCGATTCGGCCCGGCGACATCGCCGCGCCGCGCAGGCGGTCAAGGATTCGCTGCGCGACCTGAATACCCAACTCGCCCTGCTCAATCGGCAATTCGGCGCGAAGGTCGAGCTCAGAGACGTGGACTGGCACTGCCTCGACCTGATCAATCGGCACGGCCCGATCGGCCCCGGCGCGCTGGCGAAATTGGCCGCGCTGCATCCGGCGACCATGACCGGCGTCCTGGACCGCCTGCAGCGCGCGGGCTGGATCGTCCGGGAACGCGATCCTGCGGCGAGCGACCGGCGGGCGGTCGCCGTTCGGGCGACCCGCGACCGCAATCCCGAGGTGTACCGGGTGCTGTCCGGGATGAATCGACGAATGGACGAGCTCTGCGCGGACTACACCGACGAGCAACTCGCGGTGATCGCCGACTTCCTGCACCGGACCGCCGACGCCGGGCGCGCGGCGGCGACCGAACTCGCCACGGAGTGACATCCGGCGCGTCACGGCTTGTCGTGTCGCGGCGACCGCGCTAAATTCATCACACAGTGAATTCAACACTCGATGAATTGAGGCGACCATGTCGCAAAACCCCGCCGTCGAGATCCGAGATCTGACCGTCCGGCGCGGCGGCCGTGAAGTGCTGCACCACGTTTCGCTGACCATTCCGCGCGGCTCGATCACCGGGCTGCTCGGCCCGTCCGGCTGCGGCAAAACCACATTGCTGCGCAGCATCGTCGGCACCCAGATCGTGGCGTCGGGCCAGGTCACCGCGCTCGGCGAGGCCGCGGGATCCGCCGGATTGCGCCGCCGCATCGGCTATGTCACCCAGGCGCCGAGCATCTACAACGACATCAGCGTCCGGGAGAACGTCGCCTACTACGCCGCCCTCTACGGCCGCGCCCGCACCGCCGTCGACGACGCGATCGCCGCGGTCGGCCTCCAGGAACACGCCAAACAGCGCGGCGACGAACTCTCCGGCGGACAGCTCACCCGGGCGTCGCTGGCCTGCGCGCTGGTCGCCGAACCGGAACTGCTGATCCTCGACGAGCCCACCGTCGGCCTCGATCCGGTACTGCGCGTTGACCTCTGGAAGAAATTCCGCGAATTGGCCGCGGGCGGAACGGCATTGGTGGTGTCCAGCCATGTGATGGATGAGGCCGACCACTGCGACAAACTGCTGCTGATGCGCGACGGACAGCTGCTCGCCCAGCTCAGCCCCGACGAACTGCGGTCGAACACCGGCGAACAGAATCTGGAAAACGCCTTCCTGGCATTGATCACGATGGGACGCGCAGCATGACCGCCGTACTCGAAAACCAGTCCTCGGCAACCGCTTTGGTGCGTCCGTACGTCGCGACCACCGGGCGCATCCTGCGTCAGCTGCGCAACGATCACCGCACCGTCGCGATGATCCTGGTGGTCCCCGCGCTGCTGATGGCGCTGCTCTACTTCATCTACAAGGACACGCCGACCAACCCGTTCCGCCCGGTGCGGCTGTTCGACGAGGTCGGCATCAGCATGCTCGGGATTCTGCCGTTCATCGTGATGTTCCTGATCACCGCCATCGCGATGCAACGCGAACGCAGCTCGGGCACGCTGGAGCGGCTGCTCACCACCCCGCTGCGCAAACTCGACCTGCTCGCCGGCTACGGCACCGCGTTCTCGCTGGCCGCGGCCGCGCAGGCCACCGTGGCCTGCCTGGTGTCCTTCTGGCTGCTCGGCCTGAAATCGACGGGCAATCCGGGCTGGGTAGTGTTGATCGCGATGATCGATGCGGTGTGTGGTGTGGCGCTCGGATTGTTGGCAAGTGCCTTCGCGCGCACCGAGTTCCAGGCGGTGCAGTTCATGCCGGTGGTGGTGGCGCCACAAATCTTCCTGTGCGGCCTGCTCGTTCCGCGCGGCCAGCTGCCCGGCTGGCTCGAGGCGATCAGCAATGTGCTGCCGCTGAGCTACGCGGTCGAAGCGCTGCAACAGGTTTCGAGTCATCGGGATGCCACCGGCATCATGTGGCGGGATCTGGTGATCGTCGCCGGATTCACCATCGTCGCGCTGTGCCTCGGCGCGGCCACGCTGCGGCGGCGGACCGCATGAGCGAGCTCGCGAGCGAATCATCGACACAGCGTGCATCGCGCATGCCACGACCGAGCGCCAGCGAGGGAGTGGCATGAGCGGACCCGCGGGCGAATCATCGACACGGCACCTGCCGCGACCGAGCGCCGGTGCGGTATGAGCGGACCCGATCCCGATAGCCGCCCCGGCAGAACCGGCCGCCGTCCCGGCCGCACCGACACCCGCGGCGCGATCCTGGCCGCCGCACGAAAGCGCTTCGCCGACAACGGTTTCGATAAAACCTCGATACGCGCGGTGGCCACCGACGCCGGGGTGGATCCGGCGCTCGTACACCACTACTTCGGCACCAAACAGGAGTTGTTCGCCGCGGCGGTCGAACTGCCGATGGATCCGAATATCGTGCTGCAGGCCATCGCCGCGGCGCCGGTCGACGAACTCGGCGAGACCATCGTGCGGGTAGTGCTCGGGGTCTGGGATTCCGCCGCGGGCCCCGGCCTGGTCGCGACCATGCGCAGCATCATCGGCGGCGGCGAAAGCGCCAACTCGTTGGCTCGCTCATTTCTGCTGGAGATCGTGCTGAAGCGGGTGCGCGAACGCATCGCGACACCCGAGGACGACGGCCGATTCCGGGTCGCGATGGCGATATCCCAGATGGGCGGGCTGCTGCTGACCCGCAAACTCCTCGAGCTGCCGCCGATGACCGAGGCGAGCGTCGACGAGATCGTCGCGGCCGCCGGACCGACGCTCCAACGCTATCTCACCGGCGATATCGGTTCCGGCACAACGTCATCCGCCGGGCCTACCGCGAAAAGGCAGCGGCCCAACGGTATTCGGAAGGGCTGAGGCTCAGGACTCGGTTTGCTCGGCGAATGCGGCCGCCTCCGCCTCGGATACCTCGCGGGCCTCGTCGATGAGCAGCACCGGAATGCCGTTCTCGATCGAGTAGGCGCGCCGCAGCCGCGGGTTGTACAGCACGCTGTTGCCCGCGGCGTCGCGCACCAGCCGCAGCGGGCCCTTGTCCTGCGGGCAGGCCAGCAGGCTCAGCAACGTGGCGTCCAGGGTGGTTTCCGACATGAGCGATAACCTACCCGGCTTTCATCGGGAAGCCGATTCGGGGAGGCGGCGGAACGAAATGTGCCGGTGCCCGAAGTAGCTCGCCACCGCGACCAGGCCCATCACCACGACGGCCGACGGCTTGTCCGGCAGATGGCACACCCGCACCGCGAACTCCAGCAGCAGGCTGTTCGACACCAGCCCAACGGAATTCACCGCGACGAAGGCAACGAAATCGCGCAGCACCCGCCCGCGCACCCGGAACACCAGCGTGCGGTGCAAGACGAAGGCGATCGGAATGCTGACGCAGTAGGCGGCGACCACCGCCACCGACGGCGACACCCGGTCGCCGAACACCGCGAGCCAGCCGACGGTGAGCACCATGCCGAGCAGCGTGTTCAACCCGCCGACCACGGCGAAGGCCAGTTCCTGGCGGCGGACCAGGCGCAGCAGCGGCCCGGGATCGGTCTGGGCCGCCCCACCGGCCTCCGCCGCATCGACAACCGCGGCGGTCGAACCGTCGACCGCCGCGCCATGATCCGCCGAACCGGCGGTCATCGCGCCGCGCCCGCCATATCGGGCTCCGGCGTCACGCTCTCCTCGGCGTTCGTGGCGTCCACCGAATCATCATCGCGCCGCCGCCCGCGCAGATACCACCACTGGAACAGACCGAGGTCGATCAGGCCGAGCAGGATCGCGACGCCACCCAGCCGCCACCCGGGCGGCCGCCAGGTCAGCTCCAGGTCGCCGTTCTTGGTGCCCGCCGGAATATCAACCGCGACAAAGGATTTCGCAACGACAGTGAACGGCAGGTCCTTGCCGTTCAACGTCGCCCGGTATCCGGGCCACCCCAGCCGCGCGAAGACGACGCGCCCGCCGTTATCCGAATTGACCCGCACCCGGCTGGTCATATCGGATTCCTCGACCGACGTCGCGACAACACCCTTGGCATCGGAGATCCGGCCGTTGCGGGTGGAGATCGGGCCGTCCTCGCGCTCGAGCACCGAGATGAACTTCTCGTGGCCGGGATAGTCGACCCACTTCCAGCCCTCCGGCGCCGGATGGTTGCGCGCGTCCGGATACAGCGCACGCTGCAACACCACCCGGTCCACCTTCATCAGATCGACCAGCGTGCGCTGCGTACTCGGTTCGACCGAGAAGGCACGGCGGAACGCGTCGGGGCAGACGCTGGTATCCCAACGCATGCACAGCATCTCGCCGAACCAGTAGTGCCCGTTGGGCGTGTAGCCGCCGGTATAGGTGAGCTCGAGATCCTTCGCGTAGTTGCCGAAGACCAGCGAACCGTACGCGCCGTCGAGGTTCTTCTCCCCCGGCTGCAGCAGCGCCCGATCCGCCAATTGCAGTGTGGTGCCGGTGAAATGCGGGAACTTCGCCTTCATCGCCGAACGGCTCTCCGGCAGATTCCAGCTCATCGGCGTCGGCTGCACCGCGTACACCTGTAGATAGGCGATCGGGAAGATCGCGAGGATCGCCAGCACGCAGGCCGCGACCGTGCCGCGGGTGCGGCCGAGCCACACCAGCCCGGCGCCGAGCGCCGCCACCGCGGCGGCCGCCACCAGATGCCACACCAGGTCGTGCGGGTCGGCCGAATAGGTGCGGATCAGCAAGAGCGCGATGAGCACGCCGCCCGCGATGCCGCGCCTGCGCCAATCGGCGAAAGTCGCGTAGCGGCCGAGCAATACGCACACCAGCACCAGCAGTCCGAGCGCGACCATCGGCAGCACCCGCGCGGGCCAGCGCAGCGGCCCGATGGTGCCCGGGCCTGCCGTCCACATCAGACCGGCCGCCGCGAACAGCGCGATACCGCTGAACTCCTGCCAGTTCTCCCGCGCCTTGCGCCAATCGATGAAGGCCAGCGCGGGAATCAGGAACCAGGCGATGTACACCACCGGCAGCGGCTGCACATAGCCCCACCACGAACTGAACGCGGGCATGGTACTCGGCAGGCTGGCGTTCAACGACTCCGACCACGGCACGGTGAGGAATTGATCGTTGTTGATCTGCGAGGTGCCACGCCAGGTGACCTTCGCCGACAGAATGCTCGGCAGATAGGTGGCGACACCGGCCACCGCCGCACCGGCCGCCACCCCGAGCAGCCGCAGCGACGGCACCCACTTGCGCTGGTAGATCAGCTCCCCGACGGCCACCGCGCCGATCATCAGACCGGCCTCCACCGCGGGGAAGATGTACTGCACCGAAATGGCCAGGTACAGAAAGACGAAAGTGGGAATCGGCCCGCTCTTACCGCGCGCGTACTTCACACCGGAGGCCCAGGCATGCACCATCCACGCGGTGCCGGTGAACGCGGTGACCCAGCTCGCCTCGTCGAAGAACAGCAGCCAGCCGGTGAACGGAATCGCGACGCCCGCCACGGCCGCCCACGGCGCCTTCGCCCCGTACACCAGACAGATCCGGTACACGCCGAGCGCCAGGATGATCGCGAAGATCAGCTTCACGACGGTGATGTAGATCAGCAGATTGTCCACCGAGGGCGCGATCAGATCGATCAGCAGCTGCGGCGGGTTCAGCAGACCCGCCTCCTCGATGGAGTAATTGCCCGCCATCCAGTGCTCGGGCACCAGCGCCGGAATTTCACCGTCGCGCAGCCGCCGACCGAGCATCACCCACAGTGGGGCGTATTGGGATTCGCTGTCGTCGGTGTAGAAGTGCCGGACGTTTGCGAGCAGAACCGCGACGTATCCCGCCACCACACCCAGTGTGGTCACGCAGCCCCAGCGGTAGACGTCCTTCTGGGTGAGGGTTCTACTTTCCACCACGAGTCCCAGACCCTACATGCCAACTCGAGGGAAAGCTGCGCCCGCCGACCCGCTCGGACCCTGCGGTCCGCTTCGCAGCGCGTGTTAAAGTTCCTCACGGCTCGGGCTCAGCCTTCCGCGACGAGTACCGGCATCGCACCGTCATCGAAAGTCGAACCTCGCCAATGCCGATTCCTTCCGCACGCCCGCCACGGCCCGGCCGGTCGAACGGCCACAGCCCCCAGGCGAACGGGTACCGCCAGCGCGTGCATTCCGTATCCGTCGTGGTTCCCGTCTATCGCGGTGAGCAGACGATCGGCGCGCTCGTCGCCGAACTCGACCGCCTATCCGCGGAAACCGCGACGCCGGGCGGCACCGTCTTCGCCGTCGACGAGATCATCCTGGTGCACGACAACGGCCCCGATCGCTCCGATGTCGCGCTGCGCGAGTTGGAACAGTCCTACCCGCAGGTGCGCCCGGTGTGGTTGAGCCGCAACTTCGGCCAGGACGCCGCGACCATCGCGGGCATGGCCGCCGCGCAGGGCGAATGGATCGTCACGATGGACGAGGACGGCCAGCACGATCCGGCGTTCATCGCCGACTTCCTCGACGCCGCACTGGCCGAGCGGGCCGACCTGGTCTACTCCAAGCCGATCAACACCCGGCCGCACGGCTTCCTGCGCAACATCACCTCGCGCGGCGCGAAACTGGTGCTGGCCACCGTCTTCGCCTTCCCCGATTCCACCCGCTTCGAAAGCTTCCGGCTGATCCGCGGCGATATCGGCCGCCAACTCGCCGAGGTCGCCGCCAACGGCGTCTACCTGGACGTCGCGCTCACCTGGGTGGTCGGCAACGCCGTCTCGGTGCCGGTGGTGCTGCGCGCGGAGGGCCGCGACGAATCCGGCTACAACTACCGGCGGCTGTTCTCGCTGTTCTGGAAGATGGTGCTGTGCAGCGGAACTCGCGGCCTGCGCCTGGTGAGCCTGCTCGGCGTCACCCTCGCGCTGGCCGGTGCGGCGATGGCCGCGGTGATCATCTGCCAGAAGCTGTTCGGCAGCGGTAACGATCCGGAGGGCTGGACCTCGATGATCGTCGCGCTGCTGCTGTGCTCGGGCGCGATCCTGTTCTCGCTCGGCCTGATCGCCGAATACCTCGGTGTCGCACTGCATATCCTCGTCGGCAAACCCCTCTACCTGACGGTGGATTCGCCGACCCCCCGGCCCGATACCATCGAGACGCCGGATGTGCTCGAACGAGTGGGTGTTTCGGGACAGATGAAGGCCGCGGCTCCGGCAACCGCCGCCGAGAGGGGCAATGGGGAGTGAGTGAACGCATTATCTTCAGCCGTCCATACCGGGCCGGTCGGGAACTGACGAATCTGGAGGCCGTACTCGGCTCCGATCACAGCCACGGAGACGGCCGGTTCACCAGATCGGCCACCGCCAAGCTGAAGGACATCACCGGCGCCAGACACGCGCTGCTGACCACCTCGTGCACGCATGCGCTCGAATTGGCCGCGCTGCTACTGGAACTCGGCCACGACGACGAGGTGATCGTGCCGAGCTTCGCCTTCACCTCCGCCGCGACCTCGATCGCATTGCGCGGCGCCACTTGCGTTTTCGTCGATATCGACGAGCAGACCGGCAATATCGATCCGGCCGCGGTCGCCGATGCCATCACCTCGCGCACCAAGGCGGTGCTGGTGATGCACTACGGCGGCGTCGCCGCCGCGATGGAACCGCTACTGGCCCTTGCCGATCGGCACGGCCTCGCCGTCATCGAGGACAATGCGCACGGCCTCGGCGGCACCTGGCGCGGCAGACAGCTGGGCACCATCGGCACACTCGGCACCCAGAGCTTCCACGACACCAAGAACGTGCACTGCGGCGAGGGCGGCGCGCTGCTGCTCAGCGACGACATCCTGATGGGCCGCGCGGAGATCATGCGGGAGAAGGGCACCGACCGCGCCCGCTTCCTGCGCGGCCAGGTGGACAAATACTCCTGGCAGGACATCGGTTCCAGCTATCTGCCGAGCGAACTCAACGCCGCGGTGCTCGACGCGCAACTCGACGAATTCGAGACCATCCAGAAAGACCGGCACCGGGTGTGGGACACCTACGCCGCCGCGCTGCCGGATTGGGCCGCGCGCAAGGATGTTCGCCTCATGCACGTACCCGACGACGCCGAGCACACCGCGCACCTGTTCTATCTGCGGATGCCGACCGAGGAGAGCCGGGACGGCATGATCCGGCACCTGAGCGAACTGGGTATCGTCGCGCCGTTCCACTACATTCCGCTGGATTCCAGCCCGGCCGGATCGAAGTACGGGCGTACGCCGGTGCCGTGCGTGCGGAGCGCGCGTTTCTCCGCGACGCTGGTGCGGCTGCCGCTGTGGCCGATGCTGACCGAGCAGCAGTTGCAGCGGGTCGTCGACGGGGTCACCGGTTTCGAGTGGTGAACGTGCGGTGGGGCCCGCCCGGGCCCCCCCCCCCAAACCCGACCCGCCCAACACTTCGAGCGCCACGTGCGGCGGGGGCCGGTCAAAAGGATCGG
>NZ_JAIRBR010000041.1:0-27802 GCF_020361265.1 Nocardia sp. JCM 34519.1 | reverse complement strand
GAATCCCGATCTCGCCCTACACAAACCTCAGCAAACTAACAGACCAACTGGTCTCATCCGAGTCTGGCAGAGAGGGGCAGGCTCGGCCACGGCTTCGGTTGCTCCTGCGGCGGCATAACCCTCGTCCGCACAAGGCATTCCGACGGAAACACTAACCCGCGACCCCGTCGACACGTCCGCGCTCTCATCGACGAGTGCGGCCGTACCGTGCACACGGGGAATCGGCGAATGAGCAAGTGCCAGCAGGGCAACGGTCGCCTGCGCCATCGATCCTTCGATGATCAGCGGCCACAACCACGCCTCCCGCTCGGGAATCCCGGCCAACACCGCCAACGCGCGCAGCGCGGTGAATGACAGCCAGAACGCCCCGGCGGCGATCAGGACGGTCATGCATGATGCCAGCAGGTGGGTGATGTGGGCGCGAGCGTGCGCACGCATCAGGATCGTCACCCCATGCACCGCGGCGAGCAACGCAACGGGCGGCACGATGGCGACCGCTGCCGCGACCGTCGGCGCCCCCTGCGCATGCAGGACGGCGTACGTGGCGTTGCCGGTGATGCTGACGGTGGCAGCTGTCGCGAGAACCAGCCAAAAGAACACGTGCGCACGCGGTCCGCTCACCACGATCGGCGTGCTGCGGTCAGTTACATAAGAAGTGGTCGTGCTGATGTCAGTGGACACGACATGTCCCTTCCGAGGAGTATCTGCGGTCAGCATGTGGATTCGTCCGGTCGTGGCGTCATCGCTGGTGCGGACGCGAGCGGATGTTGTTCGCCAGTGAGCACCGACAGCGCAGCGGCGATCTCGTGGATGTCGGATTTGACGTAAGTGGCGGTGGTGCCGCCGCTCTTGCCTTCGTGTCCGGCGTAGGCGCGGGCCACGGCGTATCCGAAGGTGCGCTCCACCCAGGTGAGGGTGGTGTGGCGCAGCCAGTGCGTCGAGACGCCTTGGACCGCGACCCACGGGAGGATGCCGCCGATGCGGACCCAGAGATGGTCGTAGCGGCGGTCGGTGAGGGGTGCACCGGATCGATAGCGGAGTAACTGCCCAGACCGTGGCGCATGGCGATCACGAGCGTGGTCGAGCAGGTGCCGCATCAGGGTCGGCGATACCGGCTGCCAGCGTGAGGTGCCGCCCTTCTCCCGCAAGTAGATCAGGCATTGATCGGGGTCCAGATCCTGCGGGCGCAGCGCGAGTGCGCCGCCTCGGCGGCAAGCCGTCTCGATGTGCAGCCGCAGGATAAGGGAGTCCAGTTCGGGGTCGTTGCCCGATGTGGCTGCGGCATAACAGATTTCGGCGAGCTGGTTCGACGGGATCGCGTACCGATGTGAGCCGCGCCGGACTGGTTTGGATACCCGCCGGGCCGGATTGTCCGACGACCGGATCCAGCCGTTGTCCTCCGCAAAACGGTAGACACACCGGACCGCACTGATGAAGTTCTCCACAGCGCCGCCCCCACCACGGGTGACTCGCGTGGTGCGGGCGGTGGCCTGGACCGTCTGCGCGACTTCCTCCAGGTCGGTTTTCGAAACCTCGTCCATCCGCTGCTCACTCCACAGATCCAGCAGCCGGTTGAAGTGGGTGTTATATGTGCGCAGTGTTCCCGGGGACAGGATCTTCCGGACTTTCGGGATAACCTCGCCGAACGTCGGCGCAGACGCGCCCGCACAGACCAGGTCAGCCGGAGAAATGCCCATCTGCGTCAGTAAAAGCCTTGCGGCAGCGACAGTTTCGGCGGATGAACCGGCGGACCGGTTCAATGATGATGTCATCGGTCACCACCGATCCAGCAGGCGCACGCTCTCGGCGAACAGCTCGTCCATCGCCGCAGGCGGGTGGACGACGAGCCGACTACGGGAGACGCGTCCGATCAGCAGTACACGGTCGCCGATGAACAGGTTGACGCGCCGCCGGAGCCTGTAGTGCACGCGGAAAAACTCGTCGTGCGTCACGGCCGCTGCACCGTCACGCGCCGGAGCCACCAGCAGCACACCGTGTTCCGAACAGCGGATGTTCAGTCGCTTGCCCGGCCGCCAACCCAGCTTGCGGAACAACTGCCGGTCGAGAATGCGACCAGCCTCGCCGACCGTGGACATTCCGTAGACGAGGTCATCGCTGGAGCCTCGAACCGGCACCGGATACGCGATCGGACCATGGATGAGCTCCTGCAAGGGCGCCTGCGGCGGCACGATCGGAGTGATCACAGCGACCACCCCTGGAAACGCGTAACGCCGACCATCCAAAACCGGATGATCGGCGTGTTCGTCAAATGACGTGCAACAACATACATCTTGCTTGCCACCTCCGAGTGTTCAAGCGCACTTGAACACTACTTCGTCGGATGTGGCACGTATGCCGTCGTTCTGGTGGGCGAAGGGGGACTTGAACCCCCACGTCCCGAAGGACACTGGCACCTGAAGCCAGCGCGTCTGCCATTCCGCCACTCGCCCGAGCGACTGGGAGACAGTATCACGCAGGTTGGTGAGAAACGAAATCGCCTCGTAACCAGGGCCGTCAAGGATGCTGGCGGCACGGGGAACCCGCCGTGCTCGCCAAGAGTTACAGGTGTGGAGGATCGTGGATATCATGCAATGAACGTGCTCGAGACGCGACACGCCATGTCCGCGTGTCGTTGTTATAAAGCAGATGAGACGCTCACCGAAGGGAGGCCGAGATGGGCATCGTCTCACGGTTCGAGCGTCGCCTTCAGGGCGCCGTCGGTGATGCTTTCGCCAGGGTTTTCGGTGGCAATGTGGTGCCGCAGGAGGTGGAGGCGGCGCTGCAGCGCGAGGCCGCCGACCACGTCGAGGATGTGGGTGGCGGGCATCTGCTGGCGCCCAACCACTATGTGATCACCATCAACTCGTCCGATTATCAGCAACTGGATGCCGACGAGGACCTCACGACGCGTGCGTTCGCCAAGCACCTACAGGACTACATCCGTGATCAGGGATGGCAGACCTATGGCGAAGTGCTCGTCGAATTCGAGGCATCCCCTACGCTGCACACCGGACAGTTCAGGGCGAGCGGTCGGGTCGATCCCGATGTCGGCCGCCGAGCCGGCCCGGCTCGCAGCCCGGAACCCCCGCGACAACGACCCGCTAACCCGCAACCAGGAGCTGGCCCCATGACGCAGAACTCAGGCTACGACCCGAGTCGTGAGCCCGCGGAGTCCGATCCACGCAACCGCGGGTACGCGCCGCCGCCCGCTGGACGCGGTCCGCAGAATGGTGCGTACCGCGAGGATTACGGTCGTGGTGGCCAGTACGGTGCGGCGGATCATCGGGCTCCCGAGTCGCAGCAGGCGTACGGCGACTATCAGAACGGCTACGACTACCAGCAGGGTGGCTACGGCCAGCAGCCGGGTTACGCCGAGCAGGGTTATGGCCAGCAGGGCTACGCCGACCAGGGTTACGGCCAGCAGGGCTACCCGGATCAGGGTTACGGCCAGCAGCAGGGTTATGGCCAGCAGGGTTATGCCGAGCAGGGCTATGGCCAACAGGGCTACGGGAATCAGGCCTATGCCGACCCGAACTACGGCCAGCAGCCGGGTTATGCCGAGCAGGGCTACGGCCAACAGGCTTACGGCCAGCAGGCTTACGCGGACCCGAACTATGGTGAGCAGACCTACGCCGACCCGAATTCCTCGTACGGTGACGAACAGGGCTATGGCCAGCAGGCCTATTCCCAGCAGGGCGGCGGCTACGGTGCCCAACCCGGTTACGGCGCACCGTCTTACGCGCAGGCGCCGCAGGCCGGTTCGAGCTATTCGGCGACGCTGCAGCTCGATGACGGCAGCGGCCGCACTTATCAGCTACGGGAAGGTAGCAACATCATCGGTCGTGGGCAGGACGCCCATTTCCGGCTGCCCGATACCGGTGTTTCGCGCCGGCATATCGAGGTGCGCTGGGACGGCCAGACGGCGATGCTGTCCGATCTGGGTTCCACCAACGGGACGCTGGTCAATGGTTCGCCGGTGCAGGATTGGCAGCTCGCCGACGGGGATGTGATCCGCGCCGGACACTCCGAGATCCTGATCCGTATCGTCTGATCCCGTAAGCTCGCGGTGCAGGTCACGACATGGCGGACAGGGATTCTGCGGTCGTATCGTGATCGGAATCGACCAACGGCCCTATGATGCTGCCAACGCGGCACCATGCTCGGGGCCGAAAAGACCAGCAGGCTGGTGGGGGTGGGTCGAACCGCACCTACGGCACCGACGTACACGTCGAACAGGAGGTGGAGCGCCGTGCAGGGATTGATCCTGCAATTGACCCGTGCGGGGTTCCTGCTGCTGTTGTGGTTGTTCGTGTGGGCGGTGTTGCGGACTTTGCGCAGCGACATCTACGCGGCATCCGGCATCCGGATCCAGCCCAGGGCCGCACGCGGTTCCGCGGTGCTGCCTTCCTTCAGCCGAGGCCAGAAGGGCGCCAAATATCTTGTGGTGACTCAAGGTTCACTCGCCGGCACGCGGATCACGCTCGGCACCCAACCGGTGTTGATCGGTCGCGCGGACGATTCCACGCTGGTGCTCACCGATGACTACGCCTCTACCAGACATGCGCGGTTGTCACCGCGCGGTGACGATTGGTATGTCGAGGATCTCGGCTCCACCAACGGCACGTATCTCGATCGTGCGAAAGTCACCACCGCCGTGCGGGTTCCGCTCGGCACCCCCGTCCGTGTCGGCAAAACAGTGATCGAGCTGCGATCGTGACACTTGTTCTCCGCTACGCAGCGCGCAGCGACCGCGGTCTCGTCCGAGGCAATAACGAAGATTCCGTTTACGCGGGGGCCCGGCTTCTGGCATTGGCCGACGGTATGGGTGGTCATGCCGCGGGCGAGGTTGCCTCGCAGTTGATGATCGCCGCGCTGGCCCATCTGGACGATGACGAGCCGGGTGACGATCTGCTCGGAAAGCTCGATGTGGCAACGCGCGCCGGAAATGCCGCGATCGCCGACCAGGTCGAGGAAGAACCCGAACTGGACGGTATGGGCACCACGCTCACCGCAATCCTGTTCGCGGGCAAGAAACTCGGGCTCGTGCACATCGGCGATTCGCGCGCCTATCTCCTGCGCAACGGTGAGCTCGCGCAGATCACCCGCGACGACACCTTCGTCCAGTCGCTGGTCGACGAGGGACGAATCACCCCGGAGCAGGCGCACACCCATCCGCAGCGTTCGCTGATCATGCGCGCGCTCACCGGCAACGAGATCGAGCCGACGCTCATCATGCGTGAGGCCCGCGCCGGTGACCGTTATCTCCTGTGCTCGGACGGACTTTCGGATGTGGTGAGCGATGAGACCATCGCCAACACCATGCGCGAGGGCAACACCGACGAATGCGCCGACCGGCTGATCGAGCTGGCGCTGCGCAGCGGTGGCCCCGACAACGTGACCGTGGTCGTCGCCGATGTGATCGATCTCGATTACG
Source organism: Nocardia sp. JCM 34519.1 (assembly GCF_020361265.1). Classification (NCBI taxonomy): domain Bacteria; kingdom Bacillati; phylum Actinomycetota; class Actinomycetes; order Mycobacteriales; family Nocardiaceae; genus Nocardia; species Nocardia sp. JCM 34519.1. Next base: position 22,368 of record NZ_JAIRBR010000041.1, on the reverse strand, counting down.
GCCAGAGTCATCCGATCGTCGCGGGCGCCGCCTCCGGCCAGGACGAGGACACCCCGCCGCCGAATACCGCCGCCGGACGCGCGGCCGCCATGCGCCCACCACGCGCGACACCGCCGCGCCGAGCCGTCGCCGCACCGGAGCCGCCGGAAAAAAGTAAGTCCCACAAGCTCCGGTGGATCCTGCTGGGGCTCGCCCTGGTGATCGCCGTTGCTGTGGGACTTCTGGTCGGCTACCGCACCATTCGCAGCTACTACTACGTCGGCGCCGATAACGGCCAGGTGGTGATCCTGCGCGGGCTGCCGGGTTCGGTGCTCGGCTACTCCATCCACGATGTGGATATCGTCGGCTGCGTCAGCCGGTCCGGCGACATCACGCTGGTGGAGCCCGGCAAGGATATGCCGCCGAATTGCAAGGCGCTCAAGCAGTCCGATCTCAAGCAGACCGGCCGCGATCAGGTGGACAAGGGTCTGCCGCCCGGCTCGCTCGACCAGGCCAAGGAATCGATGCGCGCGCTCGCGCGGGAGCTGTTGCCGCCGTGCCCGCCGCGCGATGTGGCGCCGCAGCCTGGTGTGGTGCCCCCGAGCACCGTTGCGCCGCCGAATGTTCCGCCGCCCCCGCCGGGCACACCGAGTGAACCGGCCGCGCCGCCGGCCAATCCGGCGCCGACACCGACGCCGAACCCGGCCGATGTGAAGACGTCGAGCCCGGCCGCCCCGACCACCGCGGCCAATCCCCAAGCTCAGCAGGGGGAGAACTGCCGGGTGACGGACTGATGTCCGCTCCGGCACCACCGTCCGCTGGGGCCTTTCCCAGTCCCCCGGGCGGATTCGCTCCCGCGCCGCCGCCGTCCACCCGCCGCAATGTCGAATTGCTGCTGCTGGGCGGCGCCGCGGTGATCACAACCATCTCGCTGATACTGGTCGAGGCCAGTCAGGAGCAGGAGATCACCTGGGAGATAGCCAAATACGGCTGTGCCTATCTCGGCCTGTTCGGGGTGGCGCATCTGGCGGTGCGTCGCTTCGCACCGTTCGCCGATCCGCTGCTGCTGCCGATCGCCGCACTGCTCAACGGGCTCGGCCTGGTGCTGATCCACCGCCTCGATCTGGCCGATGAGCAGGACGCCGTCTTCAACTCGCTGCCGATGCCCAATCCCGATGCGAACCAACAGGTCTGGTGGACCGCGCTGGGCGTCGTCGTATTCGGTGTCGTGCTGATCGTGCTGCGCGACTACCGCACGCTGGCCCGGTTCAGCTATACGCTCGGGCTGATCGGCCTTATCGCACTGACGATTCCGGCGGTGCTGCCCGACTCCTACTCACAGACCAACGGCTCCAAGATCTGGATCCGGCTGCCCGGATTCAGCGTGCAGCCGGGCGAATTCGCGAAAATCCTGCTGATCGTCTTCTTCGCCTCGGTGCTGGTGTCCAAGCGGGAGCTGTTCACCGCCGCCGGGCGGCATGTGCTCGGACTGGAATTGCCGCGCGCCCGCGATCTCGGTCCCATCCTGGTGGTCTGGATCGTCTGCGTCGGCGTGCTCGTCTTCGAAAAAGACCTCGGCACTTCGCTGTTGATCTTCGCGACGGTGCTGGTGATGATCTACATCGCCACCGAGCGGGTCGGCTGGTTGGTCGTCGGCGGCGCGCTGCTCGTCATCGGATACTTCTTCGCCTATCAGGCATTCAGCCATGTCCGGGTGCGCACGCTGACCTGGCTGCACCCGTTCGACGACTACAACAACACCGGTTATCAGATCTCGCAGTCGCTGTTCGGCCTGGCCACCGGCGGGTTGGCGGGCACCGGACTCGGCAGCGGCAGGCCGAACAAGGTGCCGTTCGCCAAAACGGATTTCATCGTCGCCACCATCGGTGAGGAACTCGGGCTGATCGGGTTGGCCGCGGTGCTGGTGCTGTTCCTGGTGTTGGTGGTGCGCGGCCTGCGGACCGCGCTCGCCGTGCGGGACAGCTTCGGCAAACTGCTGGCCGCCGGGCTCTCCTTCACCATCGCGATCCAGCTGTTCGTCGTGGTGGGCGGCGTCACCAAACTCATTCCGCTGACCGGCCTCACCACCCCGTTCATGTCGTACGGCGGTTCGTCGCTGCTCGCCAATTACGCATTGCTCGCCCTGTTGATCAAGATCTCCGATGCGGCCCGCGCCCCGGCGCCGGTACGCAAGAAGGAGCCTGCCTCCTCCATCACCGATGCGACGACCGAACTGTTGAAGCGGCCGACGAAGTCCGAAAACAATCACGCGGAAACCAGTCGTCTCGAGGTAACCCGTACCGAGGCAGGCCGACCGGAAGCGAGGCCGCAGGAATGAACACTCCCCTACGCCGGGTCGCGGTCGCGGTGATGCTGATGATCGTCGCGCTGCTGTTGAACGCCACCTACGTTCAGGTGATCAAGGCCGACAGTCTGCGTTCGGACCCGCGCAACAAACGCATTCTGCTCGACGAGTATTCGCGGCAGCGCGGTCAGATCTCGGCGGGCGGCAACGTGCTCGCCAGTTCGGTGGCCACCGACGACCGCTACAAGTACCTGCGCGTCTACCGCGACAACCCGGAGGCGTACGCGCCGGTGACCGGCTTCTACTCGATGCAGTACGGCAGCGGCGGTCTGGAGCGCGCCGAGGATTCGGTGCTCAACGGCTCGGACAGCCAACTGTTCGGCCGCCGCCTCGCCGACCTGATCTCGGGCCGGGATCCGCGCGGCGGCAACGTGCTCACCACGCTGAATCCGGCGATGCAGAAGGTGGCCTACGACCAGCTGACCAGCAAGGGTTACACCGGCTCGGTGGTGGCGATCGAACCGAGCACCGGCAAGATTCTCACCATGGTCTCCACGCCCAGCTACGACCCGAACCTGCTGTCGGTGCACGACGGGGCGAAGGGTACGCAGGCGTGGGAGTCGCTGAACGGGGATCCGCATCAGCCGATGCTGAATCGCGCTGTCTCCCAGACATATCCGCCGGGTTCGACCTTCAAGGTGGTCGTCACCGCCGCGGCGCTGTCCAACCACGTCGCCAAACCGGAGGACCAGTTCACCGCGGCGCCGAACATCACGCTGCCCGGCACCTCGACCACGCTGGAGAATTACAACGGCACCCCGTGCGGCGGCGGCCCGACCGCCTCGCTGTACGACGCGTTCCGCATGTCCTGCAATACCGCGTTCGCCGAGCTCGGCGTCAAGGTGGGTGCCGCGAATTTGAAGGAGCAGGCCGCCAATTTCGGCGTCGGCGCGCACAGCGGCATCCCGATCCCGGTCGCCGAGAGCACCGTCGGCACCATCTCCGATGACGCGGCATTGGCCCAGAGCAGCATCGGTCAGCGCGACGTCGCACTCACCCCGCTGGAGAATGCGGTCATCGCCGCGACCGTCGCCAACGGCGGCGTCCGGATGGAGCCGTACCTGATCGATTCACTGCAGGGTCCCGACCTGAGCGAGCTGAAGAAGAACAAGCCGATCTCGGTCGGCCAGGCGGTCAGCGCCGATGTAGCGTCACAGCTGACCAATCTGATGATCGCCTCGGAGAACAACACGGCTGGACATGGTCAGACCAAGTACCAGATCGCATCCAAGACCGGCACCGCCGAGCACGGCTCCAACCCGCGCCAGACGCCGCCGCATGCCTGGTACATCGCGTTCGCTCCCGCCCAGAATCCGAAGATCGCCATCGCGGTGATCGTGGAGAACGGTGGCGACCGGGCGCTCGCCGCGACAGGTGGGTCGGTCGCGGCACCCGTTGCCCGTGCGGTGTTGGACGCCGGGCTGCAGGGGGGCTGAAGGATATGAACGTGCGAGTCAAGGTTCGGGGGCCCCGATGCTGAACAACGGCGCGATGATCGCCGACCGCTATCGCCTGCACCGCCTGATCGCCACCGGCGGTATGGGCCAGGTCTGGGAGGCGCTGGACACCCGACTGGACCGGCGGGTTGCGGTGAAGGTCCTCAAATCCGAATTCTCCGCCGACCCCACCTTCCGGCACCGGTTCCGCACCGAGGCCAAAACCACCGCGCTGCTGAACCACCAGGGCATCGCGGCGATCTTCGACTACGGCGAGACCACCGATCCGCACGGCAGCGAAACCGCTTACCTGGTCATGGAATTGGTGCAGGGCGAACCGCTCAACTCGGTGCTGAACCGGCTGGGCAGGCTCTCGGTGGCGCAGGGTCTGGACATGCTGGAGCAGACCGGCCGGGCGCTGGAGGTCGCGCACGCCGCGGGTGTCGTGCACCGCGACGTCAAACCGGGCAACATCCTGGTGACGCCGACCGGCCAGGTGAAGATCACCGATTTCGGCATCGCGAAGGCGGTCGACGCCTCGCCGGTCACCAAGACCGGCATGGTGATGGGCACCGCGCAGTACATCGCGCCGGAGCAGGCGGTCGGTGAGGACGCCACCGCGGCCAGCGATGTGTACTCGCTCGGCGTCGTCGGCTACGAGGCGCTGGCCGGGCAGCGGCCGTTCAGCGGTGACGGCGCGATCACCGTCGCGATGAAGCATGTGCGTGAGGCGCCGCCGCCGATGCCCGCGGATCTGCCACAGAATGTGCGCGAGCTCATCGAGATCACCATGAGCAAGGATCCGGCGCAGCGCTATGCCCGCGGCGGCGAATTCGCCGACGCGGTGGCCGCCGTGCGCGCCGGACGCAGACCACCGCCGCCGAGCGGTATGCACAAGGCGGTGCCGCTCACCGGAGCCACGACCGTGCTCCCACCCGGCCCCACCGTCCAAATCCCTTCCACCCCAACCGATTACTCGAATGCGACGGTGCGTTACGCGACACCGGCCGCCGGTGTCGGCGCGGCGGGGGTCACCGGTACCGCACCGGCCACCCAGCTGAACCCGGGCGCCACCCCACCCGCGGGCAAAGGCAAGGGCCTCACCACCGGGCAGAAGTGGGCCATCGCCATCGGTATCGGCGCGGTACTGCTCGGCGCGGGCATCGGTTGGGCGCTGATCGGTGATGGATCCAATCCGAAGACGGTGCCACCGGTCACCAGTACGGTGGTTCCGACCACTCGTCCGACGACAACGACACCGGCTCCGACCACCACCTCGACGCCGGAGCCGACGACAACAACGCAACCCCCGACGACAACGCAGCAGCCGACGACTACCACCGAGCCGCCGACCACAACGCCGGAGCCGACGACGACCACCACCGTGCCGCCATCCACGACGACGCCGCCACCCACCAAATCGACTACGCCCTCGAAGACCACAGCGAAGACCACCACCCCGCCCCTCGGGCCGCCCATCGAGATTCCGGGTGCGATCGGCCAGTCGGGCCCGACCACGTATTCGCAAGGACTGCCATGACGACCCCGAAGAATCTGTCCTCTCGGTACGAGCTGGGCGAGATCATCGGGTTCGGCGGCATGTCCGAGGTGCACAAGGCCCGCGACCTGCGCCTGAGCCGAGATGTGGCGATCAAGGTGCTGCGCGCGGACCTGGCCCGCGACCCGACCTTCTATCTGCGGTTCAAGCGCGAGGCGCAGAATGCCGCGGCGTTGAACCATCCGGCGATCGTCGCGGTGTACGACACCGGTGAGGCCGAGGTGGACGGCGGCCCGCTGCCGTACATCGTGATGGAGTACGTGGACGGCGATACGCTGCGCGATATCGTGCGCGGCAAGGGTCCGCTGCCGCCGCGCCGCGCGATGGAGATCATCGCCGACGTCTGTGCCGCACTGGATTTCAGCCATAAGGCCGGCATCGTGCACCGGGATATGAAGCCGGCCAACATCATGATCAACCGGGCCGGCGCGGTGAAGGTGATGGATTTCGGCATCGCCCGCGCGATCGCCGACAGCTCCAACCCGATGACCCAGACCGCCGCGGTGATCGGTACCGCGCAGTATCTTTCACCCGAACAGGCCCGGGGCGAAACCGTCGACGCCCGCTCCGATGTGTACTCGGTCGGCTGTGTGCTGTTCGAAATCCTCACCGGTGAACCACCTTTCACCGGCGATTCACCGGTGGCGGTGGCCTACCAACACGTCAGGGAGGATCCGCGGCTGCCGTCGCATGTCCATCCCGGCGTACCGCGCGAACTCGATTCGGTCGTGCTCAAGGCGATGAGCAAGAATCCGGCCAACCGGTATCAGACCGCGGCCGAGATGCGCGCCGATCTCATCCGGGTGCTCGGTGGTCAGCGGCCGAGCGCGCCCATGGTGATGACCGATGAGGATCGCACCACCATGCTCGGCGCGGAGGGTCCGCCGCCGCGCAGCTACCGCACCGTCGAACGCAGCGACGACACCGCCGAACAGGAACCCGCCGAGGCGGGTAATCCGCGCCGCACCGCCTACCTCGCCATCGCGGTGGCCGCGGCGGTCGCGGTGGCCTTCGCGCTGTTCTGGGTGTTGATCGGGCCGGGCAGCAAACCGGATCAGGTCGAGATACCTGATGTTTCGAACCAATCGCAGCAGCAGGCGCAGGACAAGTTGGAGAAGCTCGGCTTCCACGTGGCCACCCAGCAGACGGCGTCCAGCAAGATCGCCACCGGCAATGTCATCGCCACCCAGCCGCTCAGTGGCTCCCGGATCGATAAGGGCGGCACCGTCACCATCCAGGTGTCGACCGGTCCGCAGCAGGTGCCGGTGCCGCGGCTGGACGGGCTGACCCAGCAGCAGGCGGAGCAGAAACTCAACGAGGTGCAGCTGCGACTGGATCCGAACGTGCAGCGCAAGGAGTCCAGCACGCAGGACGTGGACAAGGTGATCGGCCAGGATCCCTCGGCCGGTTCCCGGGTCGATGTGGACCGCGCCATCGTCATCACCCTCGGCAAGGGTCCCGACCAGGTCCGGGTGCCCACCGTCGTCGGCCAGGACATCAGCGTGGCCCAGCCGAATCTGGAGGCCAGCGCCGGATTCAAGATCCAGGTCCAGGAGGTTCCGTCCTCGAAACCGAAGGGTGAGGTCATCGCGACCACTCCGGCGGGCGGCACCAGCGCCGACCGCGGCTCGACGGTCGTCGTCCAGGTATCCAGCGGCGGGATCGTCATGCCACCGCTGATCGGCCTGACCCCGACCCAGGCGCTGGACGCGCTGCACAGCGCGGGCTGGACCGGCGGCGCGAGCCAGATCAACCAGACCACACAGGGCACCTTCGCCCCGGGTGACGTCGGCCGGATCCTGAGTCAGCAACCGGCCGCCGGGTCGTCCGTCGCGAAAAACGCCACGATCACCATCAGCACCGGGGTGCTCGGACCGAACTGATCTCGTAAAAGTCCAAACCGATCGGTGTGTTCGGCGGCAGAATGAGGCTGCTCCATCCCTGACCAGCAGTGCTGAGTACGAGGAGGTAGCCGAAAATGGGCACATCGCACAGTGGGCCGACCGCCAGGGACCTCATGAAACCCGGCGCGCAGTGGATATCGCGGAACGAAACCGTCGGAAAGGCCGCCAGGGTGATGGCCGAACTCGGCGTCGGATCGGTTGTCGTCGCCGATGACAACCAGCGGATGTGCGGTATCATCACCGACCGCGACATCGTGGTGAAATGCATTGCGCAGGGCCGGTCTCCGGCGACGACCAGGGCGGGCGAACTCTGCGAGGCCACCCCGCGCTGGGTGCCCGCGGACGCCGATGTCGACACCGTGCTCACCGAGATGGAGCAGCACCGGATCAAGCGGATCCCCGTGATCGATGACAACAAGCGGATGATCGGCATGATCAGCGAGGCCGATCTGGCCCGGCACCTCGATGACAACCAGCTCAGCGAGTTCGTCACCGCACTCTACGGAAGGCCTTGAGCCGCAGGATATTACGACAGGTCGAGATGCCGGTTCAGCGCCATGGCCGCCGCGGCGAGTTCGGGCAGTTCCACCACCTCGACACCGTGCTCGCGCAGTCGCTCGACGCCGACGCAGTTGGTCACGAACAGCGCGGGCTCGCGCCAGGCGATCACCACCCGGCGGATCCCGGCCCGCAGGATGCGTTCCGTACAGGGCGCCCGGGTCGCCGTCGCGCGCTTCGTGCACGGCTCCAGGGTGCTGTAGATCGTCGCCGCGGCCAGCCGCCGATCGTCCGCGGGCAGTTTGTTCAGCGCGGATTCTTCGGCGTGCACCTTCTCATCGGTCTCGCGGGAGAAACCGGTGGATATCTCCACACCGTCGACGACGATCACCGCGCCGACCGAATAGGCGGTCGTGCTCGGTGGGCAGCGACGCGCGAGTTCGATTGCCCGGAGCATGAATCGGTGGTCGGCATCCTGGGTGGGCATGCGCTACCTCTCTGAATTCCGCTGGTGCACAGTGGTTGCCGAGCTACCGCGGCGATACGGCCCGCGGCACAGCCTATTCGATACCCGCCCAACCTCTCGGTTTCGCCTCCGGCTTCGCGAGATAACACAGCACCGCGACGTCACCGACCCGCGATACGTCGACGAGCCGCAACCGACGCCCCGGCCCGCCGGGAAATTTCGCCGGATCGACGAAACGCGGCGCCGCCGGATCGCCGACCAGAATGGGTGCGATCGCCAACCGCAACTCGTCGACCAGATCGGCGGCGAGGAATTGGGTGAGAACGCGGGTTCCGCCCTCCACCATCAGCCGCCGGATACCGCGGCGACCCAGCTCATCGAGCAGCGTGGCGAAATCGAGTTCGGGGCCGAGCGAGACGATCTCGGCGAGTCCGGCCAGCCGGTCACCGAGCGCCGATAGCCCGGAATCGGTTGTGCAGACCAGCTTTTCCCCACCGTGCCGCCAGAAATTCAGGTCGGCTCCCAGCGCGCCGCTCGCGGTCACCGTGACCTTGAGCGGATACTCCGGCTTGCCCGCGGCCACCCGCGCCGCTCGCCGTTGCGCGCTATTGACCAGCAGCCGTGGATTGTCCCGCCGCATGGTCTGCGCGCCGATCAGGATCGCGTCGGATTCGGCGCGCAGCTGATCGACCCGGTCCAGATCCGCCGCGTCGGACAGAATCAGCCTGTCCGCGCTCGCGTCATCGATATATCCGTCGAGGCTCGCGGCCGCGGAGAGCAGCACATAGGGGCGCGACCACGCGGTCACTGCACCACCAGTGCCGCGACCTCCGCCTCCAGCGTCTGGACCAGCCCCTCGGCGGGCCGCTCACCGCACACCTCGAGCCAATTGGCCAGCATCCGGTGCCCGCCCTGGGTGAGTACGGATTCGGGGTGGAACTGCACGCCGTGAATCGGCAGGGTCCGGTGCCGCATCGCCATCACGATGCCGCTCTCGGTGCGGCCGAGCACCTCGATCTCGGCGGGCAGCGTCTCCTCCAGCACGGTGAGCGAGTGGTAGCGGGTCGCGGTGAACGGATCCGGCAGCCCGGCGAGCACACCCGCGCCGACGTGGAATACCGAACTCGTCTTGCCGTGCAACAGTTCGGGCGCGCGGGTGACCGTGGCGCCGAAGGCCTCACCGATGGCCTGATGCCCGAGGCACACCCCGAGCAGCGGCGTGCGGTGCCGCGCGCAGGCGTGCACCAGGTCGATGCTGCGGCCGGCCCGGTCCGGCGTGCCCGGGCCCGGGCTGATCAGGATCCCGTCGAAGTCGGCGACCACCGCGTCGACATCGGCAAGCCGCTGGTCGTCGTTGCGCCAGACAGTGGCCTCGACACCCAACTGGCCGAGGTACTGCACCAGGTTGAAGACGAAGCTGTCGTAATTGTCGACGACCAGAACACGCATGGTTCGAGATTACGTGCACACCCGCCAGAGCGTCGCGCGGAATACCAGTTGGGATAGCCTAGAGACACACCGGCGGGCGCCGGAGCTCTCGCTGCGTGCGACCCACAACAACGCCATAGCGAGCCGCAACCCACCGCGACCGGGGAGTCCGAATCGGACAGTCGCGGCAGGTGGCGAGTCCGGCTCGGCTCACATACAACCGAATCCGCCCCGCCGGTACCGACCGCACGCCGAACACGAGGACGTCATGCCCAAGTCCAAGGTCCGTAAGAAGACCGACTACACGATCAACCCCGCCAGCCGGATCCCGGTGAAGGTGAAGGGTGGTCCGTCACCGGTCTGGTACGTCGCGATCATGCTCGGCTTCATGCTCGCCGGGCTGATCTGGCTGCTCGTCTACTACCTGGCAGGCGATCAGCTCACGTGGATGAACGACCTCAACGCCTGGAACTTCCTGATCGGCTTCGGTCTGATGGTGATCGGCCTGATCATGACCATGCGCTGGCGCTGATTACAGACATGTCATTCATTCACACCTGTGGATGAGCCTGTGGACAACTCGAGGAAAAACTTGGGGATCGAATCTTCCGAGCCCCGGCTCACCTGGACCACCCCGGCCCCCGCGCTGACCGCGGTCGCGGTCGGCGGGGTCTGTCTGGTGGTGGCCGCGATCCTGGCCGACGACGGACCGAGCCGCCTGCTGATCGGCCTGGCCGCCGCCGGGCTGCTCGGCCTGGCCGGGCTCGGCCTCCGGCAGCGGCCACGATTCACCATCGTGCCGGGCGCGGAGCCGAAGTTGGTGGTGCGCGGCCTGTCCGGCCCCACCGAATACACCCGCGACCAGATCACCCGGGCCCGGGTGGTCGGCTACCGCCGCCTCGGCCGCAAGATGCCGATGTTGGAGATCGATGTGGAGCACGATGGCGCCGAGCGGCTGCTGATCTTCGGCCGCTGGGATCTCGGCGCGAATCCGAACGACGTCTTCGAATCCCTCATCACGACTGGGCTCGCCAAATAGCGGCGAGCCCAGCGTGGCTCATTCCAGCGTGATCTTGGCGATCGTCACGGGTTCGACCGGACGATCGTTGCGATCGGTGCGAGTGGTGGCGATGGCGTCGACGACTTTGCGCGAATCCGGGTCGATCACCTCGCCGAAGATGGTGTGCCTGCGGTTGAGGTGCGGCTGCTGGCCGACGGTGATGAAGAATTGGGAGCCGTTGGTGCCCGGGCCCGCATTGGCCATCGCGAGCAGGTAGCCGCGGTCGAAGCGCAGCTCTGGGTGGAATTCGTCGCCGAATTCGTAGCCGGGCCCGCCGCGGCCGGTGCCGGTCGGGTCGCCGCCCTGAATCATGAATCCGGGGATTACGCGATGGAAGATCGCGCCGTCGTAGAACGGACCGGAGCTGCCGCCGCTCGCATTCGCGGTGGTGTACGGCGCGGAACCGTCGGCGAGGCCGATGAAATTGCGCACCGTCTTGGGGGCGTGGTTACCGAAGAGCGAGATCTTGATATCGCCGTGATTGGTGTGCAGCGTCGCAACAGCAGTCTGATTCGGTGAGGTCACGCGGGACATCGTGCCATGACCCGCCGCACATTCCGGGGATTGGGTGTGACCAGTGCCTACTGCGCGATGCGCCCGGCTGTGCCAAAGTGGTCGAATGACCTTGGGGCGCTTCCACCTCTCCGCACGAATCCGGAACCGATTGTTGATCGCGACCTTCGCCGCGCTCGCCGGTGGCGTGGCGTGGTTGGTGCGCAGCAAACGACCGCAGCCGCCGGAGCCCGCACCCGCCCCGCCGCGAATCGGCTACTCGCGCAACGGTTCCGCGCCGACACCGGCGGGCGCCGGCGCGGGGGCCTGACCCGTCAGCGGCTGACGGTCCGCTTGTACTGCCGCTGCGCCAGCGGCACGAAGACCGCGAGGATGATCACCACCCAGATCAGCGTCGTCGCCACCGGATGCTGCATCGGCCAGGTATCCGGTTTCGGCGCAAGCGGACTGGTATTGCCGAACAGGTCGCGGGTCGCCTGGGTCACCGCCGATACCGGATTCCATTCGGCGAAGATTCGCAGCACGGTCGGCAGTTTGTCGATCGGCACGAAGGTGTTGGCCAGGAACGTCAGCGGGAAGATCACCATGAAGCTGGCGTTGTTGAACACCTCCGGCGCCCGCACCAGCAGTCCGACCACCGCCATGATCCAGGAGATCGCGTAGGCGAACAGCAGTAGCAGCACATAGCCGAGGACCACGTCGACGAACGATCCGCGGATCCGCCAGCCGACGAGCAGACCGGTGAGCGACATGACCGTCAGGCTCACGACATTGATCACCACATCGCTGACCGTCCGCCCGAACAGCACCGCCGACGGCGCCATCGGCAGCGAGCGGAACCGGTCGATGATGCCCTTCTGCATATCCTCGGCCAGGCCGGCGCCGGTGAACGACGCACCGAATACGACGGTCTGCGCGAAGATGCCCGCGATCAGGAATTCCCGGTACCCGCCCGACAGTCCGGGCACATCGATGGCCGCGCCGAAGATATAGGCGAACAGCAGCACGAACATGATCGGCGACAGCGTCGAGAAGATCAGCACATCGGGCACTCGCTTGATCTTGATGACATTGCGTTTCGCGATGGTCAGGCTGTCGCCCGCCAGGATCAGCAGACGGTCGATGATGGCGGGCGGTGTGGCGACGGCCGGAACGGCGGTCATCGGTTTCCTTCCGTCGTATCGAATTCGCGGGTGGTGAGCGCATCGGCCTCGTGGCCGGTCAGCGTCAGGAAGACATCGTCGAGCGAGGGTCTGCGCAGTCCGACGTCGTGGATCCGCACGTTCAGCTCGGTGAGCCGCCCGACCGCCGCGACCAGCGCCTGCGATCCGTCGGCCACCGGGACGGTGATCCGGCGCAGACCGGGCTCGAGGTGAATCTCCCCGTCCGCCAACGGTTTCAGCGCCTGCAGCGCCGTCGCGAGATTGTCCGGGTGATCGACGGTGAGCTCGATTCGGTCGCCGCCGACCGCGGTCTTCAACTCGTCCGCGGTGCCGCGGGCGATAACCCTGCCGTGGTCGATCACCGCGATGGCGTCGGCGAGCCGGTCGGCCTCCTCCATGTACTGCGTGGTGAGCAGCAGAGTGGTGCCGCCTGCCACCAGCTCCTCGATGACATCCCAGAGGTCGAGGCGCGCCCGCGGATCCAGCCCGGTGGTCGGCTCGTCCAGGAACAGCACCGGCGGATTGGCGACCAGCGCACCCGCCAGATCCAGGCGGCGGCGCATACCGCCGGAGTAGCCCTTGACCGGACGGTCGGCGGCGTCGGACAGGCGGAAACGCTCCAGCAGTTCCCTGGCCCGCTCCTTACTGCGCCGCACCCCCATGTGGTACAGCCGCCCGACCATCTCCAAATTCTCGAAGCCGGTGAGATATTCGTCGACCGCGGCGTACTGGCCGGACGCGCCGATCCGGGAGCGCAGCAGCTGCGGATCGCGCAGCACATCGATGCCCGCGACGGTCGCCCGCCCGGCATCCGGTATCAGCAGCGTGGTGAGCACCCGGACGGTGGTGGTCTTGCCCGCGCCGTTCGGCCCGAGCAGTGCGGTGACCGTGCCCTCGGGCACCGTCAGATCCAGGCCATCCAGGGCGATCAGTTGGCCATAGCGTTTGACCAGCCCTTCGGCGACTATTGCATCGGGCATAGCTCTCCTGAGATACGAATGATTCTCGATGACTGGGTATGCGACGCCGACGGTGTTCCGCCGACCGGATCCAGGCGGCCGGTGCTGGGAGTCAGTATTGCCGCCGCCACCGACAATGTTTGGATTTCACCTGGTAGAACCCCGGATCGGGGATATGAAAGCGGTCGCATCCAGATCCAGGCGGTGCTCGGGGGAACCGGATCGGGATGCGACCGCTTCGATCGTCCGCCCATCCGTTGGACCGATCGCGCGTATCGGACTACCCGAATCCCCCGATCTCGGTACTCGACTCCTCTCCCCATGTTTTCTCTATACAAAGTACATAGTTTCTGTCGATTCGGCAACCCCGCGAACCGAGCGCGACATGCCCGGACCGCCTACGACACGCGACAAATCCGACCGATTCCGGGTCCATCTGGAACCACCGGACGCGATTCATGCCACACGCAGACCGGTCGGCATTTTTCCTCGACGCCATACCGATAGACCGACAGTTTTTCCCAAAGGCGTTGTAATACGTTGTGTATCAACAACTTTGACATCGCGATTGGTTACTCGACCACAATCCGGCCGCCGAGTTGTGCACCGTGCCAGCGGAGGTCCGCTCCGCGGAAGGTAAGCCGACCCCAAAAAACTTCAAAAGTGCCGCTCCCCACGCGCACGGAATCTCGAATCATCGCGTAGGATCGTTCACGTCGGCCCCTCCCCCCCGGGCCGACCTTACGCGGGCCTCGGCTAACTCCCCCCCTTCGCCGAGGCCCGCTCCCCATTTCTGGACCGAATCACTCGCCCCGCACCGCCCGCCAGGCCGCGGCCAGCCGCTGCTCCCGCACCCGGCCCGCCGTCGCCAGCAGTGGACGATCGCGCTCCCACCGCGTCCGGATATCCGGATTCACCTGCGCCCATAGCGGATCCAGCTCCGTCAGCACACGCTCGACGAATTCGAAGGCGCCGCCCAAGGCGATATGTGTGCCGGGTGTCGAACCGCCGACGCCCGGAACCCGGCCGAAGCCGTCCACATCGAGCCCACGCACCAGCGCCGCACCGGCCAGCAACCGCTGCGTCACCGCGTCCGGCCAGTCGGATTCCCTGGCCACCCGGACCAGCCAGCCGATGGTCGCCGCCAACACGTGCGCATCCTCGATGGTGCGAAACGGCTTCAGGTAGTCGGCATAGCCGTCGCCCGGCAGCGGCTGCGCCGGTGCGTCGGTGAAAGTCATTGTGGCGTGCGGAATTTCGGGAGCGAACGGGGTCGGCGGCAGCTGCGTCACCGCGATACCGGGCGCCGAGGCGTCAACCACCGCGACCCGCAGGCGATTGCGCCCGTCCGCGACGCCCACGCTGGCGACAACGATCAGGCGGCGGGCGTAAGCACCAAGGGTCGCAAAGGATTTCGTACCGTTGAGCACCCAGCCCGCCGCGGACTCGGTGAGCGTCGTCCGGATCTGCGCCGGATGCGCGCCGCCCGGCTCCGTCGCGCACAGCGCCGCCAATTCCGCGGGCAGGCCGGGAAGTAGGGACCGCAGCGCCTCCTGGTAACCGGACAGGAACGCGAATCCCAGTCGGTCGGCGCCGAATCCGCCGACCAGGGCCACGTCGAGCGTCCGGTCGAAGAGCCGGCCCGCCTCTTGATGCCGCGCCCACACCGCGCCGATATCGGCGATCGGGTCCGGCGGTACGGCGGTGATCAGGTGATCGAATACGGAGTCCACGCGTCACGGTAACCCCGAATCCCGATCTACCGGACGGCACGGAGAATGGTAATTATTCAGCAAACGTATCGGATGTGCGGCGATGCACACTTCACACATTCGGCGAAGCAGGTATCACTTGATGGGGTAGCCCCTGTCGCAAAGGAGCCTTACCTGTGCAGCAACCGGACGAAGACCGTAGAAAGGCACTATTCGACAGCGAGGCCCGCCTGTCCTGGGTGCTCGCGGCACTGGCCGGGCTCATCGGAGCGGCCGCATTCACGCACACCGCTGGCTATTTCGTCACCTTCATGACCGGCAATACCGAACGGGCTGTCCTCGGGCATTTCCACGGTCAAACGGATGTCGCGATACCCGCGACGCTGCTGCTGATCTCCTTCCTGGCCGGCGTGATCGTCGCATCCTGGTGCCGCCGACACTATTGGTCCGGGCATCCGCACGGCCCGGTCCTGCTCACCACCGTATGTCTGGCGATGGCTTCGCTGACCGATGCGATCATCCACAAGGCGAACCAGGCGGACATAAGCTTCGTCCCAATCCTGTTCGTCGCCTTCGGGGTCGGCGCGCTCAACACCTCATTCGTCAAGAACGGCGAGGTTTCGGTGCCGCTCAGCTATGTCACCGGCACCCTGGTGAAACTCGGCCAGGGCATCGAAAGGCATATCGGCGGCGGCGATTACGCCGACTGGCTCGGCTATTTCCTGCTGTACCTGAGCTTCGCGGCGGGCGCGCTGCTCGGTGGTCTGCTGAGCCTGGTGGTCGCCGGATGGGCGATGCTGATCACCGCCACCGTCGTCTGCCTGATCGTCACCTACTACACCTACCTGCACCTGGACCGGCACGGGCCGCCCGCGCCCTGACCCGTCAGCAATGGCCCTTGTGCCAGGTCTCCAGCACCTGCACATCGGCCTGCACGGCGTCGGTGCTGACCTCGCCGCGCCGGTCGGGATGCTGCATGGCGATGATCGCCGGACCCGTCGCGCCCTGCGCGGCGCGCTTGATCTCCGGCGGCGCCGCCTGTGAAAAGTTGTACAGGCGCTGGGCCACCGCGTGCACCTCGCCCGGGCTGGTCCCCTGTTGGATGGCGCGCACCGTCGCCACCTCGAATGCGACCTCCGAGCACGGATCGCCGCTCGGCTTGACGCCGCTGTCCTGCGCCGGCGCACCGGGAACCGACGGCGCGGCGGCGCTCGACGGTTTCGATCCGCCATCCGAACTGCCGCAGGCACTGAGCGAGACCACGCAGGCGACCAGCAGGATTGTCCGAACCATATTCCGCTCCCTCATTTTTCGTTGCGCCGGGCGCGCCGCAGCGCCATCCACATCCGCGCGATGTACACGGGTGTCGGTGGCACCCAGCCGAGTTGGGTGGACTGGCCGATATCGTCGCGATTGGCCCAGTGTTCGATCAGCAGCCCGTCGGCCATCCGGCACCAGTGCGTCTGGGTAGCCGCGAAGGATCGTCCGGTGGCCGGAAAGGCTTGTGCGGGACGGGCATCCGCGTCGTAGACGACGAATGTTCCGGTATGGGTGCCGTATGCCGTTGTATGCAGTACCACCAGGTCGCGTTCCACGACCACCTCGTGGATATCCCAGCGCATATCGGAGAACGCCGAGCGCAACCACAGCGCGCTGGCGTAGCAGGCCGACGGCCCGCGGCCGCGGCAGGCCGCGGGTTCGGCCTTGCTCTCCCGATTGATCGCGTCCGGGTGGATGACGGCCGCGAACTCGTCCTCGCCGCCCGAAGCCATCAGCTGGATCGCCCTGGTCGCGGTGCTGCGCAGGTCCTGTGCGGTGTACGTCATCGTCGTGACCCCAGTTCGTCGGATATCTGCCGAGGTCAGACGCTAGGCGGCCGACATTTCACCGGAATTACACCGGAATCTCCAGCGCGGTGAGCAGCGCGGGCACATCGACCAGCGCGGTGTAGCGGACCACCGCGCCGTCGCGCAGTTCCACCGTGTCGATTTCCCGGACGGACACCGGGACGCCGGTGCCGCGCACCGTGCCCTCTAGCCGCCCCAACTGCACGATCCGGTCACCCGCGTCGAAGAGGTGATCGATACACAGGGTGGTATCCAGGTGGCTGATCCGGCGGCCGTAACACTCGAAGAAGCCATCCGGGCCGAAATAGCTTCCACCCCAAGGCAAACGCGAGGACTGCCGCATGGTGAAATCGGCGGTGAGCTTGGCCCGCACCCGATCGAGATCGCCGCGGGCCAATGCGTCGTACCAGTCCGCGACGACGCGCAGATCGTCGGTGGACCGGGGCGGTCGGATCGGCTGCACCCGCAAAGCCTGACCGCCGCCGGTTTCAATCGGCTTACAGATCCGGCCGCTCGGCGGCGGCGAGCTCGATCAACGCGGACCACGACAGCTGTTGTGGCGCAACGGAATCGGTCGTCTTCGCGAATTCCCCGTCCACCCGTTCGGCCAAATCCGTCCCGGCGAATCCGAGGTAGCGGCGCGGATCGGTGCCGAGCCGCTCGGCGTGGTCGGTGACGGCGGCGTGCAGGCGGGCCGCGGTATCTTTCGCGTCGAGCCGGGCCAGGGCGTACGCGACGGTATACACCGCCGAGAGGGCCTCAGAGACATTGGATTCCGCGTGGAAGACGGCCAGCGCGCGGCGCGACAACTCCAGTGCCCGAACGACTTCCGACCGGTCGGCGAGGGCGTCGGCGAGCAGGCACCAGGCCAGCAGCACATCGGAAATGCCCGCGCCCGAATTGAATCCGCATTGCACGCTGAGTTCGCGTGCCCGAGTGAGGTTTTCGACGGCCGCGGCCAGATCGCCATCCTGGAATCGAACGACGCCGATCCCCCACAACGCGGTGGCGTACAGGTACTCCGGTGCGTCGCGGCGCTCGCAGGCCGTCACGAAGTCGGCCGCCGCGACGCGCAGACCGGCCACATCGTGCAGATCCGCCAACGCGTTGCAGCGGCGCAGATGCGCCTCCAGCAGCGAGACATCGTGGGCGGGATCGGATTCGTCCAGCAACCGCAGCGCCGAGTCGGCGTGGTGCAACGCCCGCTCCGGCGCACCGGTGTGCGCCGCGGCCAGCGACAATCCGATATGCGCCCGGGCCGTGTCGATGGGATCCGCATCGGGACAACCGGATAGGGCCTGGCGCAACACCCGCTCACCCTCTCGCACCGCGCCCGCGGTGACCCACATGTAGGCGACCCCGCCCGCGGTGCGCAGCGCGTGCAGCGGCGCATGGTCCAGATCTTCGGCGAAGCCCGCGCGAATATTCGCCAGCTCGGCCGCGAGCGCGACGAGGGCGCCCGCCAGGCCGGGCCCAGTGAACAGCGCCACCTGCTCGCGAACGAAACTCCGCACCCAGGCGGCATGCGTCGCGCGGGTGGCCGCCGGATCCGGATCAATTGCGGCACAGTAGCGGCGGATCGTCTCCAGCATTCGGTAGCGGGCATGCCCGGTGGTCACATCCGCGGTCAGCACCGAACGGTCGACCAGCGCGGCCAGTCCGGCGAAGATGGCGACACCGGCATCCGGGCCGCGCACGAATTCGGCTGCCTGCCAGGTGAATCCGCCCTCGAACGGCCAAAGCCGCAGCAGCAGTGCGCGTTCCGGATCGGCCAGCTGGTCGATGCTCCAGCCGATCGCGGCGTCCAGCGAGGCGTGCGGCGAGACCGAACCGCGCGGGGTGGCGCCCAACACGTCCAGGCGCTCGCGCAGCCGCGCGGCGATATCGGCCAGACCGAAGGAGCGCGCCCGTGCGGCGGCCAGCTCGAGCGCCAGCGGCAGCCCGTCGACGGCGACACAGATCTCCTGCGCCGATACTCTGTCCGCCGCGGTGGGCCGCCAGTCGGCGCGGCTGGCCCGCACCCGGTCGAAGAACAGCTCCAGCGCACCGTCCCCGTCGATCGGCAGCGGCGCCAGCGGCAGCACCTGCTCACCCTCGATACCGGTCGGACGTCTGCTCGTCGCGAGCACCCGCAGCCCCGGACATTCCGTCAGCAGCGATAGCACGAATCCGGCCAGATCGTCGACCAGATGTTCGCAGTTGTCCAGCACCAGCAGACCGGGCCGCTCGGTGAGGGTGCGGCGGATCGCCGCCACCGGATCGGCACCGATCGCACCGATCGCCGCGGCGGCCGTCGCCGCGATGACCTGTGGATCGTGCACGTCGGCCAGCCGCACCAGCCAGGCATCGGACCGGTCGGCGGCGAATTCGATGGCGAGACGGGTCTTTCCGACCCCGGCCGGGCCGACCACCGTCACCATGCGCGAATCGGCGAGCAATTCGGCGAGCAGAGCCGATTCCACCTGACGGCCGATGAACCTGGACAGTGGCCGCGTGATCCGCCGCGGTGGTGGCGGCGGCGCGCTCACCTGTCGGTCGGTGCGGCCGGGCGCCGCGATGAGCAGCAGATCCGGGTCGTGTTCGCGCATCCGGCGCGCCAGCTCGCGCAGTGCGGGACCAGGTTCGACACCCAGTTCGTCGACGAGCAGATCGCGCACCCGCCGCAGCTCCGCCAGCGCCTGACCCTGGCGACCGCTCCGGTACAGCCCCAACGCCAGCAGTTCCCAACGCCTTTCGCGGTAGGGCGTCTCGATCACCGCCTCGCTCAGCTCCGCGATCGCACGGGCGGTGTCGCCGCAGGCCAGCCGCGCCGCCTGCAATTCCTCGACGGCGACGCCGCGCAATTCCACCAAACGCGCCCGCGGACCCGAAACATGCAGCGAATCACCGAGTTCCGCCCACGGCTGGCCGCGCCACAGCGCCAGCGCCGATTCGAAGGTGGCCGCGGCGGTCGCCGGATCCGCCGTCAGCTGCTCGATGCCCTGTCCGACCAAACGCGTGAACCGACCGTTGTCGGTCTGTTCCGGCGTCAGCGCCAGACGGTAACCGGAGCTCGCCGATTCGACGCAAGCACGTCCCTCCGGGCCGAGCGCGGCCCGCAATCGGTGCACAACCACCCGGATGGCGTTGACCACCTCCGCGGTGGGTTCCGCATCCCAAACGGTCTCGGCCAGTACCGAATTCGATACCGGCAGCCCGCCGCCGAGCGATAGCGAGGCCAGCAGCCTGCGCGGCACCGGGCCGCCGAGTTCGATCGGGCTACCGCCGATCTCGACCTGGATCGGGCCGAGCACCCGGCAGTGGATCACGCCGTCACGATAGCCGACCCGCGCCGCTCGTCAACCGCTGTTTTCCGCCTATCGGTCCGGTCATCGGCCACCTGATTTCCACCCGCTTACACCTCGCCCGAGGATTTGGTTCGGCGGGGACCGAACGATTCGCGCGCCAGACTGCGGTCATGACTGCTACGACCACCCATCCATCACCGACCGCCGTCGCGCGACCGAGCCGGGTGCTGGCCGTGATGTGTGCGGGCATGTTCCTGGTGCTGCTCGATGTCACGATCGTCAACGTCGCCCTGCCCAGCATCCGCAACGGTTTCGATGCCAGCACCCCGCTGCTGCAGTGGGTAGTGGACGGCTACGTCGTCGCCATCGCGGGCCTACTGCTGGCGGGCGGCACGATCGGCGACCGGATCGGGCATCGCCGGGTGCTGCTGACCGGTTTCGCGATATTCGGCGCGGCATCGCTGATCTGCGCACTCGCCCCGGCCATCGGCGTGCTGATCGCAGGTCGCATCGTGCAGGGCGTCGGCGGTGCACTGCTGCTGCCGAGCACCATGGCGGTGATCGTCGACGTCTACCCGGACCGGAACGCACAGGCCAAGGCGATCGGCACCTGGGCGGCCATCTCCTCCCTGGCGTTGCCCGCCGGACCCCTGCTCGGCGGCCTGCTGGTCGGCTGGCTGGGCTGGCGCCCGGTCTTCTGGCTCAATGTGCCGCTGACCGCGCTGGCGATCACCGCCGCACTGCTGGTGGTGCCGGACCGGCCGGGCCGCAGGCACGGCGACCGGCTCGATATCGCCGGGCTGGCCGGGTTCGTCGTCGGGCTCGGCGGGCTGGTCTTCACCGTCATCTCGGTCGGTCACCGCGCGAATATCGCGGTCGTCGCCATATCCGCGGCCCTGACCTGTGCCGCACTGACAGTCGCGTTGTTCTCCGCACGACACGCCCCACATCCGGTGCTGCCGCTGGATTTGTTGCGCCGCCGTGCCTTTCGCGCCCCCAACGAGGTCGCACTGATCATGAACCTGGTCTTCAACGGCCTGCTCTTCGTAATAACCCGCTACCTACAGGAAACGCTGCACTACTCGCCGCTCGCCGCAGGCGCATCGGTACTGCCGATGGCCGTCCCGCTAGTAATTCTCGCGCCGGTCTCCGGCCGCCTCACCGCCCAGCGCGGCCCACGCCCAGCCCTCGTCCTCGGCTGCCTACTGGCCATAACCGGCTCCACCCTGCTGACCCAGCTGCACACCAACAGCGGAATCGCTTGGCTACTAGCCGGTTTGACACTACTAGGCTGCGGCGCCGGCTTCACCACCACCGCCGCCGTAGCCGCCGTAGTACGCGCCACCCCACAGGACCGATCCGGTCTGGCCACCGGCGTCTCCAACACCTCCCGCCAAATCGGCACCGCAACCGGTGTAGCCATCTTCGGCGCAATAGCCGGCACCCCACACACCCCCCACTTCACAAACGCACTACCTCCCCTGGCCATCTGCGCCGCCCTCCTATGGACAGCAGCCCTGCTGATCTCACTGCTCGCAGTGGAACCCAACCAACGCCCCTAAGCACCGACCCCGAAAACCCAACCCCACCAACAAAAAAGGCGAGCGCCCACCAAGCGCTCGCCTTCTCACCTCAGAGACCGACGTCAACAATCCCCAACCAGTTGACCGTCACTACCGACACCAAACCCGGTGTCAACACCAAAAGATCACCCCAAACCGCCCCGCCCCACAGGCACGTCGTCGAAGGAAACCGCCCTCCCGCTGAAGAACAACACCCGACCCGCCAACTGACCACCCTGTCCCCCACCAACCTCAAACCCCCTGTCCCACACCACATCACCCGAATCAGCAGCCAACAGCCGCCAACTCACTTGGAACAACTCAACACTGGACCAACCACAAAGTCCCACAACCCCACAAGACAACCCAGAGAAACGCAACAACCCCGTCCCACCATCAAAAAAACGAAACCCCCCAACACCTCGCAACCACAAGGATCAGGGGGAAAGGGGCGGAGCCCCAAGGGGGGTCCGGGGGGCGCAGCCCCGCCGGGTGGGGGTGTGGGGGGGGGGGCCCCCCCCAAAAAACCCCAAAACAGAAAAAGCCCCAGCGGGCCCAGAGGCATAGGCCCCCAAGCGGGGGGGGGGCCGGGAAAGAAACCCCGGGCGCCCCCCCCGCGTAAGGGGGTGTG
>NZ_JAIRBR010000040.1:0-29466 GCF_020361265.1 Nocardia sp. JCM 34519.1 | reverse complement strand
ACGCTGTTGGAGAACCTGTTCTTCAAGGAGAAGCGTTACGACCTGGCCCGCGTCGGCCGCTACAAGATCAACAAGAAGCTCGGCATCCACATGGGCGAGCAGGTCACCGGCTCGGTGCTGACGAAGGAAGACATCGTCAACACCATCGAGTACCTGGTGCGCCTGCACACCGGTGACCGGGTGATGACCGCGCCGGGCGGCGTCGAGGTTCCGGTCGAGATCGACGATATCGACCACTTCGGCAACCGTCGCCTGCGCACCGTCGGCGAGCTCATCCAGAACCAGATCCGGGTGGGCCTGTCCCGCATGGAGCGCGTGGTTCGCGAGCGGATGACGACTCAGGACGTCGAGGCGATCACGCCGCAGACCCTGATCAACATCCGCCCGGTGGTCGCCGCGATCAAGGAGTTCTTCGGAACCTCCCAGCTGTCGCAGTTCATGGACCAGAACAACCCGCTCTCGGGTCTGACCCACAAGCGCCGCCTGTCGGCGCTGGGCCCGGGCGGTCTGTCCCGTGAGCGCGCCGGCCTCGAGGTCCGCGACGTGCACCCCTCGCACTACGGCCGCATGTGCCCGATCGAGACCCCGGAAGGCCCGAACATCGGCCTGATCGGTTCGCTGTCGGTGTACGCGCGGGTCAACCCGTTCGGCTTCATCGAGACCCCGTACCGCAAGGTCGTCGATGGCCGGGTGACCGACGAGGTCGTGTACCTGACCGCCGACGAAGAGGATCGCCACATCCGGGCGCAGGCCAACTCGCCCGTCGACGCCGAAGGCCGGTTCATCGAGGACCGCGTCCTGGTGCGCCGCGCCGGTGAAGAGGTCGAGTTCGTCTCCGCCGCCGAGGTGGATTACATGGACGTCTCGCCGCGTCAGATGGTGTCGGTGGCGACGGCGATGATTCCGTTCCTCGAGCATGATGATGCGAACCGTGCGCTGATGGGTGCGAATATGCAGCGTCAGGCGGTGCCGTTGATTCGGTCGGAGGCCCCGTTGGTGGGTACCGGCATGGAGTTGCGGGCCGCGGTCGACGCCGGTGATGTGGTGGTGAACGAGAAGTCCGGTGTGGTGGAGGAGGTTTCGGCCGACTATGTCACGGTGATGGCCGATGACGGCACCCGCAAGTCGTATCGGATGCGGAAGTTCAACCGCTCCAACCAGGGCACGTGTTCGAACCAGCGTCCGATCGTGGACGAGGGCCAACGCGTCGAGGCCGGGCAGGTTTTGGCGGATGGGCCGTGCACCGAGAACGGTGAAATGGCTCTCGGTAAGAACCTGCTGGTGGCGATCATGCCGTGGGAGGGCCACAACTACGAAGACGCCATCATCCTCTCGCAGCGTTTGGTGGAAGAGGATGTGTTGACCTCGATTCATATCGAGGAACACGAGATCGACGCCCGCGACACCAAACTCGGTGCCGAGGAAATCACCCGCGACATCCCCAACGTCTCCGACGAAGTCCTCGCCGATTTGGATGAGCGAGGGATCGTGCGGATCGGTGCGGAGGTCCGCGACGGCGACATCCTGGTCGGGAAGGTCACCCCGAAGGGCGAAACCGAACTCACCCCGGAGGAACGGCTGTTGCGGGCGATTTTCGGGGAGAAGGCCCGCGAAGTCCGCGACACCTCGCTGAAGGTGCCCCACGGCGAGTCCGGCAAGGTCATCGGGATCCGGGTGTTCTCCCGCGATGACGACGACGACCTGCCGCCGGGCGTCAACGAGTTGGTGCGCGTGTACGTGGCCCAGAAACGCAAGATCCAGGACGGTGACAAACTCGCCGGCCGCCACGGCAACAAGGGCGTCATCGGCAAGATCCTGCCCACCGAGGACATGCCGTTCCTGCCCGACGGCACCCCGGTCGACATTATTTTGAACACCCACGGTGTGCCGCGACGGATGAACATCGGCCAGATCCTGGAAACCCACCTCGGGTGGATCGGCAAAGCCGGCTGGGACGTCGGCGCGGGCGCCGACGGCACCCGCCCCGACTGGGCCAAAGCCCTGCCCGAGGAAATGCTCGCCGCCCCCGCCGACTCGAATATCGCGACCCCGGTGTTCGACGGCGCCCGCGAGGAAGAACTCACCGGCCTGTTGGGGTCGACCCTGCCCAACCGGGACGGGGAACGCATGGTCGACGCCAACGGCAAAGCCCAACTGTTCGACGGGCGTTCGGGGGAACCGTTCCCGTACCCGGTCGCCGTGGGCTACATGTACATCCTGAAACTGCACCACCTGGTCGACGACAAGATCCACGCCCGCTCCACCGGCCCCTACTCGATGATCACCCAGCAGCCGCTCGGTGGTAAGGCCCAGTTCGGTGGCCAACGGTTCGGGGAAATGGAGTGCTGGGCCATGCAGGCCTACGGCGCCGCCTACACCCTGCAAGAGTTGCTCACCATCAAATCCGACGACGTCGTCGGACGGGTCAAGGTCTACGAAGCCATCGTCAAGGGCGAGAACATCCCCGAACCCGGCATCCCCGAATCGTTCAAGGTCCTGCTCAAAGAGCTGCAATCACTGTGCCTCAACGTCGAAGTACTCTCCTCCGACGGCGCCGCCATCGAACTACGCGAAGGCGAAGACGAAGACCTCGAACGCGCGGCAGCCAACCTCGGCATCAACCTCTCCCGCAACGAAGCCGCAACCGTCGACGATTTGGCGAACTAGGCGGTCGGCCGGATGTTGTTGTCCGCCAACGACATCCGGCCTCCGCGCTCGACCCACTAGTGAACTTTTGCTCGAATTCGACCCGAACAGGGGAAAGGAAGTTACGTGCTAGACGTCAACTTCTTCGATGAACTCCGGATCGGCCTGGCCACCGCAGAAGATATCCGCCAGTGGTCCTACGGTGAGGTCAAGAAGCCGGAGACCATCAACTACCGCACACTCAAGCCGGAGAAGGACGGCCTGTTCTGCGAGAAGATCTTCGGTCCTACTCGCGACTGGGAGTGCTACTGCGGTAAGTACAAGCGCGTCCGCTTCAAGGGCATCATCTGCGAGCGCTGCGGCGTCGAGGTGACCCGCGCCAAGGTGCGGCGTGAGCGGATGGGCCACATCGAGCTGGCCGCGCCGGTCACTCACATCTGGTACTTCAAGGGCGTGCCGTCGCGGCTCGGCTACCTGCTCGACCTGGCGCCGAAGGATCTGGAAAAGATCATCTACTTCGCCGCCTACGTCATCGTGGCCGTCGACGAGGAGCTGCGGCACAACGAACTCTCCACCCTCGAGGCGGAGATGGAGGTCGAGAAGAAGGCCGTCGCCGATCAGCGCGACGCCGACCTCGAGGCCCGTGCCCAGAAGCTGGAAGCCGATCTGGCCGAGCTCGAGCAGGAGGGCGCCAAGTCCGACGTCCGCCGCAAGGTCAAGGACGGCGGCGAGCGGGAGATGCGCCAGCTCCGCGACCGGGCCCAGCGCGAGCTGGACCGGTTGGAGGAGATCTGGAACACCTTCACCAAGCTGGCCCCCAAGCAGCTGATCGTGGACGAGGTGCTCTACCGCGAGCTCATCGACCGCTACGGCGAGTACTTCACCGGCGCCATGGGTGCGGAGTCCATCCAGAAGCTGATGGAGAACTTCGACATCGACGCCGAGGCCGAGAACCTGCGCGAAACCATTCGCACCGGTAAGGGCCAGAAGAAGCTGCGCGCGCTCAAGCGGCTCAAGGTCGTCGCGGCCTTCCAGACCAACGGCAACTCGCCGATGGGCATGGTGCTCGACGCCGTTCCGGTGATCCCGCCGGAGCTGCGCCCGATGGTTCAGCTCGACGGTGGCCGCTTCGCCACCTCCGACCTGAACGACCTGTACCGCCGCGTCATCAACCGCAACAACCGCCTCAAGCGACTGATCGATCTCGGTGCGCCCGAGATCATCGTCAACAACGAGAAGCGGATGCTGCAGGAGTCCGTCGACGCGCTGTTCGACAACGGCCGCCGCGGCCGTCCGGTCACCGGGCCGGGCAACCGTCCGCTCAAGTCGCTGTCGGATCTGCTCAAGGGTAAGCAGGGCCGGTTCCGCCAGAACCTGCTCGGTAAGCGCGTCGACTACTCGGGCCGTTCGGTCATTGTCGTCGGTCCGCAGCTGAAGCTGCACCAGTGCGGTCTGCCGAAGCTGATGGCGCTGGAGCTGTTCAAGCCGTTCGTGATGAAGCGCCTGGTGGATCTGAACCACGCGCAGAACATCAAGTCCGCCAAGCGGATGGTCGAGCGGCAGCGGCCGCAGGTGTGGGACGTCCTCGAAGAGGTCATCGCCGAACACCCGGTGCTGCTGAACCGTGCGCCCACCCTGCACCGCCTCGGTATTCAGGCCTTCGAGCCGCAACTGGTCGAGGGTAAGGCCATCCAGCTGCACCCGCTGGTCTGTGAGGCGTTCAACGCCGACTTCGACGGTGACCAGATGGCCGTGCACCTGCCGCTGTCCGCGGAGGCGCAGGCCGAGGCCCGCATCCTGATGCTGTCCTCGAACAACATCCTGTCGCCCGCGTCGGGCCGCCCGCTGGCCATGCCGCGTCTGGACATGGTGACCGGTCTGTACTACCTGACCCGCCTCGAAGAGGGCGCGAAGGGTGAGTACCGGCCCGCCACGAAGGACGAGCCGGAGTTCGGCGTGTACTCCTCGCCGGCCGAGGCGCAGATGGCGGTGGACCGCGGCGAGCTCACCGTGCGCTCGAAGATCAAGGTGCGCTTGACGACTCAGCGTCCGCCGAAGGAGATCGAGGCGGAGCTCTTCCCCGAGGGCTGGCAGCGCGGCGACGCCTGGAATATCGAAACCACGCTGGGCCGGGTGCTGTTCAACGAGCTGCTGCCGACGGACTACGCGTTCATCAACGAGCCGATGCCGAAGAAGCGGCAGGCGACGATCATCAACGATCTCGCCGAGCGGTACCCGATGATCGTGGTCGCGCAGACCGTCGACAAGCTGAAGGACGCGGGCTTCTACTGGGCAACGCGTTCGGGTGTCACGGTTTCCATGTCGGACGTCCTGGTGCCGCCGGAGAAGGCGGAGATCATGGAGCGCTACGAGGCGCAGTCCGACCAGATCGAGAAGAAGTACCAGCGCGGTGCTCTCGACCACCAGGAGCGCAACAACGCCCTGGTCAAGATCTGGCAGGAGGCGACCGAAGAGGTCGGTAAGGCGCTGCGTGCGCACTACCCGCCGGACAACCCGATCATCACGATCGTCGACTCGGGCGCGACCGGTAACTTCACCCAGACCCGTACCCTCGCCGGTATGAAGGGCCTGGTGACGAACCCGAAGGGTGAGTTCATCCCGCGGCCGATCAAGTCCTCGTTCCGCGAGGGCCTGACGGTTCTGGAGTACTTCATCAACACCCACGGCGCTCGTAAGGGTCTGGCCGACACCGCGCTGCGTACCGCCGACTCGGGTTACCTGACCCGTCGTCTGGTGGACGTCTCGCAGGACGTCATCGTGCGCGAGACCGACTGCGGCACCGAGCGCGGCATCATCGTGCCGATCGCGGAGAAGCAGGCCGATGGTTCGCTCATCCGGGACGCGCATGTGGAAACCTCCACCTACGCGCGCACCCTGGCGGCGGATGCGGTCGATGCGGCGGGCAATGTCATCGTGGCCAAGGGTCACGATCTCGGCGACCCGGCCATCGAGGCGCTGCTGGATGCGGGCATCACCGAGGTGAAGGTCCGCTCCGTGCTGACCTGCACCACCGGTACCGGTGTCTGCGCGGTCTGCTACGGCCGCTCGATGGCGACCGGCAAGCTGGTCGATATCGGCGAGGCCGTCGGTATCGTCGCCGCGCAGTCCATCGGTGAGCCCGGTACCCAGCTGACCATGCGTACCTTCCACCAGGGTGGTGTCGCGGGTGACGACATCACCGGTGGTCTGCCGCGTGTTCAGGAGCTGTTCGAGGCCCGCGTGCCGAAGGGCAAGGCGCCGATCGCCGAGGTCTCCGGTCGCGTGCGGCTGGAGGACGACGACCGCTTCTACAAGATCACCATCATCCCGGATGACGGTGGCGAAGAGGTTGTGTACGACAAGCTCTCGAAGCGTCAGCGGTTGCGCGTGTTCAAGCACGACGACGGCTCCGAGCGCCTGCTCGCCGACGGCGACCACGTCGAGGTCGGCCAGCAGCTGCTGGAGGGCGCGGCGGATCCGCACGAGGTGCTGCGCGTGATGGGCCCGCGTCAGGTGCAGGTCCACCTGGTCCACGAGGTCCAGGAGGTCTACCGGTCGCAGGGTGTGTCCATCCACGACAAGCACATCGAGGTCATCGTCCGGCAGATGCTGCGACGCGTCACGATCATCGATTCGGGTGCGACGGAGTTCCTGCCCGGCTCGCTGACCGAGCGCGCCGAGTTCGAGGCGTCCAACCGCAGGGTTGTCGCCGAGGGCGGCGAGCCCGCGTCGGGTCGTCCGGTGCTGATGGGTATCACCAAGGCGTCGCTGGCCACCGACTCGTGGCTGTCGGCGGCCTCCTTCCAGGAGACCACCCGGGTGCTGACGGACGCGGCGATCAACTGCCGCTCCGACAAGCTCATCGGCCTGAAGGAGAACGTCATCATCGGTAAGCTCATCCCGGCCGGTACCGGTATCAACCGCTACCGGAACATCCAGGTGCAGCCGACCGAGGAGGCCCGTGCCCAGGCGTACGCGGTGCCGTCCTACGACGACACCTACTACAGCCCGGACAGCTTCGGCCAGACCACCGGCGCCGCGGTCCCGCTCGACGACTACGGTTTCAGCGACTACCGGTAGTCGTTGCGTAGCAACAAGATTCGGCCCCCGCACCGGAAAGGTGCGGGGGCCGTTTCACGTGATGGGGATCTGCTTCGAGACGACGTCTTCGACCGGCCGTAGGGATTTGCCAAGGGCGTCATTCCTTTTCGGGCGGATGGGGATGAGATTCCGAATGCCTACGAGTGGGATATCGGTGGCGTGACGATCTTCTACAATTTGCTCGGGACCGGCTCGTTGCTGATCCAGATAATCGTGCAAGTGGTTCTGATCGCCGTCGGGGCGGGTTGACCGATTCGACTCGGGGAGATCGGGCGGTTAGATTGCTCACGTGGGGGAGGGTTGGTAAATCCCCCTGAAAAGGAGTGGATAAATGACGTACGGGCAGACGCCGGGGTGGCCGAACGATCCGTATCCGAACAGTGGTGGACAACCGGGGGGTTATCAGCCCGGATATGGGCAGCAGCCGGGGGGATATCAGCCGGGGTATGGGCAGCCCGGGGGATACCAGCCCTATCAGGGGGAGCCGCCGCAGAATTACCTCGGGTGGGCGATCGCGGTCACCATCATGGGCGTGCTGTGCTGCGGTTTGCTCGGTCTCGGGCTCGGTATCGCGTCGATCGTGAACGCCAACCAGGTGAAATCCAAGTGGAATATGGGTGATTTCCATGGTGCGCAGGAGGCTTCCGAGCGGACCAAGAAATGGGTCATCGCGGGTGCGGTCGTCGATGTGATCGGCTTCATTCTCGTGATCATTTACGCCGTCGTACGGGCCAACAGCGGCGTTTGACAGCCGCCCGAGTGGGTAATTCGGTTTCGCATGTCGGCGGTTGTTGCTACCGTCGGTTGACCGGAAAGTGACGAGAGGTTGCGGATGATGGCTATGGAGATGGGGTTCAGACGGAGGTTGCGGGTATTACGCGCCGCCGTGGAACGTCGTGTCCTGCAGGCGATTTCCGCATCGTCGGCGGAACGGCTCGGCCGCGCCGCCGGTGATCCGTAGGTGAAACTCGAAAAGGGCCGCCGCGGAGTATAAAAATCCGTAGCGGCCCTTTTTCTTGACTTTCATTCGGGAGCCTCGTCGGTTCGATTTCCGACCTGCCGTCACCGATTTTCGTCAATCACGCACGTCAGCGTTCGCTGTCGAGCATCGCCATTTGCGCGGTGGCATAGCGTTCACCCGCCACCTGGTCGGCCGGGATGGCCGCTTCGATCGCGGCGAGTTCGTCGGCGGACAACTGAACATCCAGTGCGGCAACGGTTTCGGACCAGCGGTCGCGACGGCGGGCGCCGATCACCGGGACGATATCCGCGCCGCGCGTCAGCACCCAGGCGATGGCCAGCTGAGCGACCGAAACACCCTTGGCGCGTGCGATTTCGGCGAGCGCCTCGACCAATTTCAGGTTCTGGTTGAGGTTTTCGCCCTGGAACCGCGGGCTGTGCGCACGGAAATCGGTGGGCGCGAAGGTGGTGCCCGCGCGCACCGAATCGCTGAGCAGGCCGCGCGAGAGCACGCCGTACGCGGTGATGCCGATGCCGAGTTCCCGGCACACAGGCAGGATTTCGGCCTCGATGCCGCGGGATATCAGCGAATATTCGATCTGCAGATCGACGATGGGATGTACCGCGGCGGCCCGGCGCACCGTTTCGGCGCTCACCTCGGAGAGCCCGATATGCCGGACATAGCCCTGTTCGATGAGTTCGGCGATGGCGCCGACGGTGTCCTCGATCGGGACCGCCGGATCCAGCCGGGCCAGCCGGTAGACATCGATGTGGTCGACGCCGAGCCGCTGCAGCGAGTAAGCCAAGAAGTTGCGGACGGCGGCGGGCCGACCGTCGACGCCGACGAACGCGGAATCCGGTCCGCGCATCGCGCCGAATTTGACGCTCAGCACCACATCCTCGCGCGGCCGTTCGGCGATGGCCCGACCGATCAACATCTCGTTGTGGCCCATGCCGTAGAAATCGCCGGTGTCGACCAGATTGGCGCCCGAATCGATGGCGGCGTGCACGGTGGCGATGGATTCGGCGTCGTCGGTCGCGCCGTATATGCCGGACATGCCCATGGCGCCGAGTCCGATGCGGCCCACCCGCGGGCCGGTGCTGCCGAGCTGAACTGTGGGGATCTTCGATGTCATGGCTCAAGCCTGAACCACGGATAACGCCGCCGGGAGAGATTGTCTATCGGGGGATCGCCGATCCCTGGCTTACCGGACGGCGGTGCGGGAAAGTGGTGTCATGGACCGCTCCGAATTGGCCGATTTCCTGCGCAGACGCCGCGAGCAGCTGACCCCGGCCGAGGTCGGATTGCCGCCGGGCGTACGCCGCCGTACCCCGGGATTGCGCCGCGACGAGGTGGCGCTGCTCGCGGGGATGTCCACGGATTACTACACCCGGCTGGAGCAGGCGCGTGGGCCGCGTCCGTCGGTGCAGGTGCTGGACGCGCTGGCCAGGGCGCTGCGCTTCAGCAGCGACGAGCGCGACCACCTCTATCACCTCGTCGGGCACGGTGTGACGGCGCGCAGCCGAGCGAGCAGACATGTCGGCCCTGGCATCATGCATGTGCTGGCGAAGTTGGACGACACCGCGGCGACGGTGATCTCCGATCTCGGCGAGGTGCTGGTGCAGAACCGGATGCATACTCTGCTGGTCGGTGATCACGGCAATCGGCGCGGTTGGGAGCGGTACTACGCCTACCGCTGGTTCACCGATCCGGAGTCCAAGGCGATTTTCCCGGAGGAGGACTGGGATCGCTTGGGCCGCAAGCATGTCGCGGATCTACGCGCCACCGCGGCCCGCCGCTCCGGTGACCCGGATGTCATCGAATACATCAAGGTATTGCGCTCGGTCAGTTCGGAATTCGCTGAGTTGTGGAACGAACATGAAGTGGCGGTGCGTATTTCGGATGAAAAGCGCATTCTGCACCCGGAGGTCGGGCTGATCGACACCATCTGCGAGAGCCTGTTGACGCCCAATGCCGATCAGCGCGTGCTGGTTTACCTGCCGCGTCCGGGCACCGATGCCGCGGAGAAGCTGAATCTGCTGCGCGTCATCGGAACCCAAACGCTCGCGGCGGTGGATCAGGGCTGGGCGTCGAAGTAGGCGAGTGCCGCGTCGACGGCGGGCTGACCGCCGCCGACCGCGAGGCCGATCGCCGCGCCGATGGCCGCGCCGGCGACCGTGGTGATCGGTACGGTGATCACGTCGACGATGAAGAGGCCGAGCGGGAAGCCGAGCAGAAATCCGATGGCGGCGCCGATACCCGCGCCGGCCAGGATGGTTGGCATGGCCTGCTGGACCTCGCCCATCAGCCGTTCCTGCGCGTCGACGTCGCGCACCGGCGCCTCGGCCTCGTTCACCGGGGTGATGGTGAGCGTGCTGCCGGTCTCGTCGACGGTCGGGAGCAGGCCGACGCGGTGGCCGGACAGGTGCACGGCCATCGGGATGGCGGCGACCACATTGCCCGACTCGTCGGTCAACGTCACGATCTTGCCGTCGTGCGCCACCGCGAACCGGCCGTTCTGCACCGCGGCCACCGTGGCTCGACGATCCGTGGAAGGCGTTACCTGGTAGGCGATTTCGTGGAAGGAGCCGCGTAATGCGAGTGGATCGGCGGGGTTGACCTGAGCCTGTGCCGGGTCCGCGTGGGCCGCGCCGCTGGTGAATCCCATTGCGGCAATGGCGAGTAGGGCCGTCGCGGTGAATTTCGAAATTCTCATCGTGCTACTTCCGTCGCCCCCGATTGTCCGGTTTGCCCGCCGACGATACCGTTTCGTGATCTTTTGTGGAAGGCCCAATTGCCGCACGCCGGTTGGGATCCGCTGCGGTGCCGCAGCTTTCGTGCCGCTCAGGCGCGCATCTGATTGCTGATCCGTTGCAGGTAATCGGCGAACCTGCGCCGATCCGTTTCGCTCCAGTCCGCGGTGAGCTCGTCGAAAACCGTGCGCTGCCACTCGTGCGCATCGGCGAGCAGCCGCCGCCCGCGCGCGGTGAGCCGCAAAACGGCACTGCGGCGGTCGGATTCGGACGGCGCGCGCGCGACATATCCGGCGGCTACGGCGTCGCGAACCATCCGGCTGGCGCCGGAATGGTCGAGCCCGAGTTGGTGGGCGACGCCGGTGATGGTGGTGGTGCCCGCACCGGCCGCCGCGATCGCCTCCACGACTTGGACGTGCAGGGCTTCGCGCATTTCGCCGGTCAGGTCCGCCGCGGTCCGATTGACCCAGCGGCGCGACCAGAACCGGACCAGGCGGAAGAGCGCGGGGCCGCCGTCGGGGTGGGTTTCGGTGGGTCTCGGTGACACGACATCAGTGTAATGTATGCGATCCGCATGTATATTTGTATGCGTATCGCACATAGTTTGGAGGTTGACATGCCCATCGTCCTGAACCACACGATCGTGCCCGCATCGGATAAGCAGGCTGCCGCAACGTTTTTCGCGGAGTTACTGGATGTGCCGGTCGGCACGGCGACCGGACCGTTCGTGCCGGTGGCGGTGAACGATCAGCTGACCTTCGATTTCGACGATCGAGGACCGGTCCGGCCGGGGCACTTCGGCTTCCTCGTCGACGACGAGACCTTCGACGGGTTGCTGTTCCGGCTGTCGAAGTGGCCCGCCGTCGACTACGGTTCGGGGCCGGAGCACGGTTGGGATCGCACGATCAACCAGTTGGCGGGCGGCCGCGGTGTCTATGTCGGCGCGCCGGACGGGCACAGCTACGAATTCTTCACCGCGGCACCGTAATTCGGATTGCTGGGTCAGCTGTGGCGCGGAGCCGGATCGGTGTGTCAGTCGTGGGTTGATCCGATTCGGCGCTTGCGCGGTTTCAGGTGCAGGCCAGGTAGGGGCGGGGCGGGGATGCGCTGGTCCGGCGGGTGGCCCGCGATATCGGCGAAGCGGGCGATATCGCGGTTCTCCCAATCGTTTCGGGCCTCGACGATCTCCTCGTGACTGCGCCCGACGAAGTTCCACCACATCACCAACTCCTCGCCGAACGGTTCGCCGCCGATCAGCGCGAAATGCGCGCCCGCGCCGCTGGTGAGCCGTAGTTCGTCGCGGCCGGTGCCGAGATAGAGCAGCGGGCCGGGAGTCAATTCGGTACCTGCCGCGTCCAATTGGCCGTCGATCACGAAAAGGGCGTGCTCATAACCGGTTTCGAGTGGAATCCGCACATCCGCGCCGGGCTCGAGCCGCACGTCGGCGCCGACGATCGGGGTGTAGGCGATGGCGGGTGAGGTCAGTCCGGCGAACGTTCCGATGAGCACGACGGCACGGATGCCGGGTGCGGTGTACACCGGCAGCTCACGATGCTGTTCGAAATGCGGCTCGATCCGGGTTGCACTGCCCGGCAACGTGATCCACAACTGCAGGCCGTGTCCGGCGGGTGCGCTCGCGTCGGCGTATTCCGAATGCGCGATACCGCGGCCGGAGGTCATCAGGTTCAGTTGGCCGGGTTCGATGTGGACATCCGAACCCACCGAATCCCGGTGCCGGATCCGGCCTTCGAACGGCCAGGTCACCGTCTGCAGGCCGATATGCGGATGCGGATCGATATCCGGCGGCGCCCCGGTCTTGGTCACCGTCGGCGAGCCGAAGTGGTCGAGGAAGCACCATGCGCCGACGGTCGGCAGATCCCGTTGCGGCAGTACGCGTTCCACGAAGACGCCGCGTACGCCGCCGAGTGGGACCTCGCGGGCCGGATAGAGTTCGGCGACGGGGCCGGGCCCGGCCGTCGGTTCGCATACCGCGACCGGGGGATCGGCCTCCAGATCACTCATCGCTCAATCCCCTTACCGATGACGTGCGCATCGTATTCCGGATGCTTTTCCAGGTATGTCCGGATGAACGGGCACAGCGGCCGGATGGCCCGCCCACGGGCGATGGCATCCTCGATCGCCTCCTTTGCCAGGATTTTGCCCAGGCCCTTACCGGAGAAGGCGTCGTCGATGACGGTGTGCACGAATATCGTTTCGTCGTCGCGCTCGTCGTATTCGGCGAAGCCGGCCGGTTCGCCGTTGTAGCGGATCTCGTATCGGCTCGCCGCGCCATTGTTCGCGACCTTGGTCTGCGTCGCCGGATCGGTCATGGCTGTACGTTCCTTCCGTGCCTTTACCGGGTGTTTGCTGAGGATCGATACGCGGTTGAATGCGCCG
Source organism: Nocardia sp. JCM 34519.1 (assembly GCF_020361265.1). Lineage (NCBI taxonomy): Bacteria > Bacillati > Actinomycetota > Actinomycetes > Mycobacteriales > Nocardiaceae > Nocardia > Nocardia sp. JCM 34519.1. The sequence goes on along the minus strand of NZ_JAIRBR010000040.1, from coordinate 16,608 downwards.
ATCGTGGTGGCCACCCAAATGACGGCCGAGATCTGGTCTTCGCTGAGATGCTTCCTGGCGAAAGCGTACTCACGGTCGATATCGAATTCATCGGGCAATGTCGTGGTTATCTCGGCGAGCGCCAGCACAGCGCTCAGGACTTCATGGTTGACAAGTCTACCTTTTTCGTGCGAGTCGCGCTCCGGCGGCGGCGCCGATCCCAGCCGGAACCGGCTTTTACGACGGTATATGGAACTCGTAGAGATCATCGTCGAAAGCTCGCGCGGCCCAACGAATCCGGTCGAGAATGGCAAGTTCGAGAAGGAGAAAAGTCATGGCATTCCGCTACCGCCCCGCGCCCGAGCTCGTCACCGCGTGCCGTCGCAGTGCGCGACGGATGTGGGCCAGGCATCATCTGACCCCGCAGGAGCGCGCGAACATGCTGGCGAGTTGGACCCCGCCCGCGGTGATCACCGCCTCCCTCGGCGGGCACGCCAAACGCTGAAAGGGATCGGGCCCGCACGCTCCGAGGCAGTGTGCGGGCCCGATCTGGTCTTGACCGCTATTCGCGACCGGCGGAGATGAAATTCATATTCCAGGAACGGTTTCCGGCCACCTTGCCCGCGATCGGTTCCAGTGTCGCCAGCTCGGCGTCGGTGAGTTCGATCGTCGCCGCGGCGACGTTTTCCACCACGCGCGCGGCCCGCTGCGTTCCCGGGATCGGAATTACCGGCAGCGCATGGACTTTCGCCTGGGCGTGCACCCAAGCCAGCGCGATCTGCGCGGGGGTGCGGCCCCGGTCCGCCGCGATGACGCGCAGCGGCTCCAACAACTGATGGTTGTGTGCCGCATTGTCGCCGCTGAGCCGGGGGAACTGCCGCCGGAAGTCATCCTCACCCAATTCGCTTGCGGTGGTGAATGATCCGCTGAGGAACCCGCGGCCGAGCGGGGAATACGGTACGAATGCCACACCGAGTTCGGCGGCCGTCGGCACGACGGCGTTCTCCACATCCCGGGCGAACAGCGACCACTCCGACTGCACCGCCGCGATCGGATGCACCGAATGTGCCGCGCGCAGTTCGGGTCCGGTCACCTCGGATAACCCGATGGCCCGAATCTTGCCCTGCCGCACGAGTTCCGCCAGCGTGCCGACGGTTTCCTCGATGGGCGCCTGCGGATCCCGGCGGTGCATGTAGTACAGATCGATGGTGTCGATGCCGAGGCGGCGCAGGCTGGCCTCGATGGCCGTGCGAATGTAGCCGGGGGAGTTGTCGATTCCGAAATAGCTCGGATCGTCGGCCTTGCGCACGATCCCGAATTTGGTGGCCAGCACCACCTGCTCGCGGTTGGCCCGCACGAAATCGCTCAGCAGTTCCTCGTTGCGGCCCATTCCGTAGCCATCGGCCGTATCGAAGAGCGTGACACCGAGTTCCAAAGCCTTGTCCAGGGTTTCGCGCGCGACGGCCGGATCGGCGGCCGTGCCGTACGCGTCGCTCATGCCCATGCAGCCGAGTCCCTGCACACCCACATCGATGCCGCTCGCACCGAGTTTCGTGGTCGGCAGTTTTGCGGTCATATCCCGCGTCCTTTCAGCAGTGCTGCGTTATCTCCGCGACCGTCCGGCCACCGCTGGTCTTGCCCTCGTACACCGAGATCTTGTAATCCAGCACGGCCAGGGTCTGTTGCAGTTCGGCGATTTTGGCGAGAACCTCCGAGCGGGTGTTGCGGAACATCGCCAGCCGCTCGGGCGAGGTGTGCTCACCCTCGCGGACCAATTCGGCGTAGTGGACCATGTCGGCCACCGACATACCCGTGGTGCGCAGCCGTCCGATCAGCTCCAGCCAGTTGAGGTCGCGGTCGCTGAAGCGGCGCTTGCCCGCATGGTCGCGCCCGATATAGCCCATCAGGCCGATCCGCTCGTACCAGCGCAAGGTGTCGCGGCTGAGCCCGGATCGCTCCGATACCTCGCCGATCGAATACCGCGGCCGATCCCATTCGGTATCCGCGCTCCGGGGTGCCACCGCAGTCATCGCCCTCGCCCTCCTCGTCGTACCTCTGACGACGCTAGTCACCTGGAGTGCACTCCAAGCAAGAACTATTCTGCGCGGTGGGAAACCGGCCTACCCTGGGTGCCATGCCTGGTAAGGAAATCAAACGCGTCAGGGCGCATTCGGCCCTGGAAACCGTCAAGGAAAGCCCGGTGATCACCGCCATCGCGGTGGCCCCGTTCCTGGTCGCGCTCGGCGTCGTGTGGTGGCTGTTCGGCGGATTCGCCGCCTTCGTGCTGCTCGTGGTGCTCGGCGTCGTCGCGGTGGTCGGCGGCAGACTGCTGCAGTAGCGCGGGCTCAGCGCGGGATGTGGAACCGCACGAGCTCGCCGGTGCCGGGATCGATATCGGCCCACGGCCGGTCGAACTCCAGCACCGCCAGCGCCGAGGTGGGGAACTTGCGGCTCAGCTCGGTGGCCTGCGCGGAATCCCGGTTGCTCGCCAATTCCCAAGCGGTCCACGGCATTCCCGGTGCGTGTCCGATCAGCAGCAGGGTATGCACGTCGTCGTCGCTGAGCTGGATCAGCTCGATCAGCGTGCGCGGCGAGGCCTCGTAGATCCCGGCCTCGTACACCACCGGCGCGTCGATGCCCGTCGCCGCAAGCGTCTGCCTGGTCCGCGTCGCGGTCGAGCAGCGGACCGCGTCGATCGCGGGCTGCGTGGACCGCAGCCACTGCCCGGCCAGACCGGCCTCGCGTTCGCCGCGCGGCGCCAGCGGCCGCTCGTGATCGGCGACGCCGTCCGGATACGCCGATTTGCCGTGCCGCATGAGGATCAAGGTCCGCACCATAGGGATACCGTAGAGCGTCCAACGCAGAGGTCTGGACCACACTCGAGGCAAACTGAAAGCGGCGTCACAACCGGCGCGCCCGCAGCCCCAGATGCGGGACCCACGGGTCGCCCAGCCCACGTACCTTTTCGAGGATCTGCACAATATGGCCTACGTAATCACGCAGCGCTGTTGCAACGATGCCAGCTGCGTTCCCGAGTGCCCGGTCGACTGTATCCGGCCGACTCCGGATCAGCCGGAGTTCGCGACCACCGAGATGCTCTATATCGACCCAGACACCTGTATCGACTGCGGGGCCTGCGTCGATGCCTGTCCGGTCGAGGCGATCTACGCCGAGGACGACCTGACCGCGTCGCTGGCCAGGTACCGCGAGGTCAACGCAGAGTACTTCCAGCGGCATCCGCTCGAATCGAATTTCGATCCGATCGTCACGCCCGCGCGCCCGCCGAAGGAACTGGGCACGCTGCGGGTCGCCATCGTCGGCGCGGGCCCGGCGGCCTGTTACGCGGCCGACGAGCTGCTGCGGCGCAGCGATGTGGAGGTCGAGCTGTTCGACCGGCTGCCGACGCCGTGGGGTCTGGTGCGGGCGGGCGTCGCGCCGGACCACGCGGAAACCAAACTGGTGGCGGGCATGTTCGAATCGGCGTTCCGGCGCGAGACACTGCAGTATTACCTGAATGTCGAAGTGGGCAAGCATATTTCGCATGAAGAGCTGCTCGCGCACCACCACGCGGTGATCTACGCGGTCGGCGCGGCGACCGACCGGCACCTCGGCGTACCCGGTGAGGAACTGCCCGGCAGCCACTCGGCCACCGAATTCGTCGCCTGGTACAACGGGCACCCCGATTACGCGGACCGGCAATTCGATCTGTCCGGCGAGCGGGCGGTGATCGTCGGCAACGGCAATGTCGCGCTGGACGTCGCGCGGGTGCTCACCATGGATCCGGCCGAGCTGGCCAGGACCGATATCGCCGACTACGCACTGGACGCGTTGCGCACCAGCAATATTCGCGAGGTCGTCGTGCTCGGCAGGCGCGGGCCGCTGCAGGCCGCCTACTCCTCGCCGGAATTCATGGCGCTGGCGCATCTGCGGGGCGTCGACGTGGTGATCGATGACGCCGAGCTCGATCTCGATCCGGAAAGTCAAGGGCTGCTCGACGATCCGGATATCGAGCCGTCGCTTCGGCTCAAATACACGCTCGCGAAGGAGTATGCCGCCGCACCGCGCGATCCGGCACACCGGCGCATCGTCTTCCGCTACCTGGCATCGCCGACGGCGCTGCTCGGCTCGGGCAAGGTCGACGCGATCGAATTCGCGCACAACGAATTGGTCTCCGAGAACGGGCAATTGGCCGCCCGGCCGACCGACCGCACCGAGCGGATCGACACATCGCTGGTGCTGCGGTCCATCGGTTACCGCGGTGAACCGGTGGCCGGTCTGCCGTTCGACGAACGGCGCGGCACCGTGCCCAACGAGCACGGCCGGGTCGTCGGGCCGGACGGGACGCCGCTGCCCGGCGTTTATGTGACCGGGTGGATCAAGCGTGGGCCGCGCGGGGTCATCGGCTCGAACCGGCTCGATTCGGAGGAAACCGTCGAGCACCTGATCGCCGATTTCACCGCGGGCAAACTCGCTGTGCCGCAAGCGGATCGGGCGGCCTTGCGGACCCTGCTCGGGCAGCGGCAGCCCGACCTGGTCGACCGGGACGGCTGGCGGGCCATCGATCTGGCCGAGAAATCCGCGGGCAAATCGGCGGGCCGGCCGCGGGTGAAATTGACCACCCGCGAGGATTTGCTCAAGGCCGCGCGGGGCTGAGCGTTCGCACGGACACCGGCCGGAAATCCAACGGCCGGTGTTCATGCCGCGAATCAATTGGGCAGCGGCATAATTCGCACAACGGTGGTCGTGGTGTCACCGACGACGAACCACAACCGCAGCACCGGCCGGCCGCTCACATCGCCCGCCTCGAATCGGCTGCGCACCGTCACATGCTGGCGTGCCCACACCGGCGCGATGTACTCGATCACCGCGCGATGCGGGCTCGCCAACAACTTCGGGTATTCGACGAGGAACTGCTCCACCGCCTGCCAGTAGCACGCGTTGTTGACGTGGTTGTACTGATCGATATCGGTGGCGCGCACCGGAAATGGCAGATCGGTGTCCGATTCGGGCGGGGTGGCGTCGGTCAGATACGGTCGCCAGCGCAGCCGCTGCTCGGTGGTGGTCTGCGCCAGATAGGCCATGCCGTCGTCGCTGATCCGCGTCGGCATATTGGTCGAGCCGTTGATATTGATCCAGAAACCCTCGGTCTCGATCAAACCGCCCTTATCGCTGGTGATCCGCACGCGCATATTCGCCCACCGGGTCGACATGCTCGAACACCAGCGCAGCAGACGCACCTGATCGGGCCAGTGGACCGGCCGCACCACGTCGATCACCGTGCGCCGCACGATCCAATTCGGATCCGTCTTGTGGAGGAACGTCTGATGCAGCTGCTCCCACGCGATGTCCTGCAGGTACCGGGCGATGCCGTCGAAGCGCAGCCGATCATAGGGGTCGACGTCACCGGCGCGGATGGGCCACGACGAGGCAAAGCCCATGCCCTCCTCGGGAAGCGGGGCGAGTGGCTGATCGAGTGACACTTGTGCTCCTCGCGCTGCACGTGGTGCCGCGTTCTTCGTGCGGTGCTTTGTGACACGACTTTACGGGGCTGACGTCAACCCCTCGCGTCGAGTCGTCTCTACCCACCGTTATGCCACTCGGGCGGGCAAGATCACACCATGACCGAATCCGATCTGCCGGTAAAACTCAGCAGACCCGCGCGGCGCGCCCTCGATGCGGCCGGAATACGCTGTCTCGCAGACCTCACCACCTGGACCGAACGCGACCTGGCCGCCCTGCACGGCATCGGCCCGACCGCTGTCGACGCCCTGCGCGCCGCCCTCGCCGAGCGCGGGCTGAACTTCGCCTGACGGCAGCCGGATATCGGAAATCGCCTTCGCATCAGGCCCGCGCGGTGACGCCGGTAATATCCCGGCAGGTATCGAGGGAGGGGATACGGTGAAGCCGCTGGGTGAACGCGATCCACGCATCGTGGGGCGGCATCGGCTGCTCGCCGTCATCGGACAGGGCGCGATGGGCCGAGTATTCCTCGGCCGCGCACCGGACGGCAGGCTCGTCGCGGTCAAGACGGTGCATCGGCATCTGGCCCGGAATCCGGAGTTCCGCAACCGATTCCGGCTCGAGGTGCAGGCATCACGGCGGGTCACCGGCGCGTACACCGCGGCCGTGATGGACGCCGATCCGGACGCTGAATCACCCTGGCTCGCATCGGTTTTCGTACCGGGCCCGGCACTGCGCGACGCCATCGAATCCGGCGGCCCGATGCCACTCGGCGGCCTGCGCCTGCTCACCGCCGGGCTGGCGGGCGCACTACTGGAGATCCATCGCGCCGGAATCGTGCACCGCGATCTGAAACCGAGCAACGTCCTGCTCGCCGACGAGGGCCCGCGCGTCATCGACTTCGGCATCGCCCGCGCCATGGAGGCCGATCTCCAGCTCACCGCCACCGGTTCGCTCATCGGCTCCCCCGCCTACATGTCCCCCGAACAGGCCTCCGGCCACGAACTAGCCCCCGCCAGCGACGTTTTCGCAGTCGGCGCCATGCTCGTCCTCGCCGCCACCGGCCAAAGCCCCTTCCTCGGGTCTTCGACACCGCAGACCCTGTACAACGTCGTGCACAATCGGGCCGATACCAGCCGGGTCCCACCCACACTCCGCCCCGTCATCGACGCATGCCTCGACAAAAACCCGTCCCACCGGCCGACCCCGACCCAACTGCTGGAAGCCGTCGACGCGATAACAGCGAGGTCCGGGTGGCCCGGTTCGGTGCGGGCCGCCATCGCGCAGGGGCGCGCGGAGGCGCAGCGTTGGGATGAACTCGACGGGCAACTGCCGGATCTCGAAAAGCCCCGTCGCTCACGGCGATGGGTCGCTGTCGCCGCAGCGGTCGTCCTGCTCGCCTGCGCGGGTATCGCGGCCGTGGTCCTCACCCGCGGACGGGCCGCCGCTCCGGCCGACCCGCTCGCGGGCCGCACCCTCCAGCTCTCCGACGATCAGCTGCGTCTTATCGATTCATGCCAACTCCTCAGCACCGATGTCATCGGCAAACTGGGTCAGCCGGTCAAGCCCGGGCTGACCGACTCCGCCATGTGCACAACGGATTTCGTCACCGGCGTGGGTATGCAGGCAAAGCTGACCGTCGCCGTGGGAACTCCGATCGCGGCCACCGCCGGACCGACATCCGACCGCATCGCGGGCCGACCGGTCGTCGACACCACAGGCGAAAAGCGTTCCTGCGGCAGAGCGGTCGTGCTCGGCGACCAGCCCCCGCACGGCGTCGACCTGAAAATCACCCAGGTCGACGGAGATTCGTGTGGGCTGGTTATCTCCGCGCTGAAAGCTGTTGTCACCAGGTTGGTTACCAACTTCCCGAGTGCCAATCCGCCGAAACAGTCGGTAGTGCGAATGGACCCGTGCACGTCGGTCGATCCGGCGATCATCGCCGCGGCATCGGGGTCGAACGTTTCGCCGTCACCGGTCGACGCGCACACCTGTATGTGGACCGGGACCACAGCCGTCGTCACGGTGCACACCGCCGAGTCGAAACGTGTCGACTCGGATCCCGGATATCTGCCGGTCATCGTCAACGGCGGAAAGCAGGGCGATTTCCAGTCGCGTCGCCGCATCGATGCCGACGGAACATGTGCGACCTACTATTTGGTACGCCCGACCATCGAGGATCGAGGGGAGATGATCACGGTGACCGTACTGCCGAAGACGGCCGAGGCCGGGCAAACCGCCTGCGCGTCGACCGAAGCGGTGCTGACCGGGGTCGTCGCCCGGCTCCGGGAGCTGTGATGCCGACGCCGCTGGAACCAGGCGACCCGTCCCGAATAGGACGCTATCGGCTGCTCGGGGTGCTCGGCTCCGGTGGTATGGGACGGGTACTGCTCGGTGTCGGTCCGGACGGTCGTCTTGTTGCGATCAAACAGGTTCATCCGCATCTGGTGGCCGAAGAGGATTTTCTTCCTCGGTTCCGGCGGGAGGTGCGGACCTCGGCCAAAGTTTCCGGTGCGTACACCGCAGCGGTGATCGATTTCGACATCGATGCCGAAATCCCTTGGTTGGCTTCAGTTTTCGTTCCCGGTGTGCCGTTGGACAGGGCGGTAACGGATTATGGCCCGCTGACCGTGGAGCAGATCCGCACGCTGGCGGTCGGTTTGAGCTCGGCTCTGGCGGCCATCCACGGCGTCGGCTTGATCCATCGAGATCTCAAGCCGGGCAATGTCATCCTCGCCGAGGACGGCCCCCGGGTGATCGATTTCGGTATTGCCCGAGCCGCCGAAGAGCGCTCCGAGCTGACCCACACCGGGTCGGTCATCGGCTCGCCCTCGTACATGTCACCGGAACAAGCGCAATCGCTGCCGTTGACGATGGCCAGCGATATCTTCTCGCTCGGTACGGTGCTGGTGCTGGCTGCGACCGGAAAGAGCCCGTTCGCGGCGAATTCGATGCCGCACACGCTGTACAACATCGTGCACACCGAGCCCGACCTGAGTGAGCTGCCGCCGGACGTGCGCCAATTGGTCGAACCTTGTCTGGCGAAGCAGCCGGAGGCCCGTCCGACGCCGGCTCAGATTCTGGACTATCTCGGGCCGCTGCCACCGCACACTCGCCCATGGTCGGACGCTGTTCACGAGGCCATCCGCGCGCAGGCCGCCGAGCTGTCGGCGCTGCAGTCCGATCCGGAGACCACCCAGGTCATCGGCGGCGAATCGGCCGTCGTAGCACCACCTCCCGTTGATTTCGAGCAGCGGCTCCAGGAACTCGTCGAGCAGTCGCGGACGGAATCCGAACGGGGGCGTCGAGTGCGCCTGTTGGTGGGAGCTCTGATCGGAGTACTCATCTTGATCGGCGGCGTTATCGCCGGAGTCGTCGGATTCGGCGGGGCGGATGAACCCACACCGAGCGCGAGCAATCCGCTCGGCAGATTGAATATGACAAAGCTCAGGTCCATCGACGTATGTGCACTGATCAATGAGCCCCTGGTGCCGTCGCTGGGCGGGTGGACGGCGAAGCCCGAATCCGCCCAGTGGGGCAATTGCGCCGCGGCGGCGGGTGGCCATCAGTTCGTGATCGACATCAAACGTATCGAGGGCTATCGGGATAACGGCCGTCGGTTCGATGACGTGCCGATACTCGACGACGTGACCGCCGGATCGGATGGCTGTGGCCGCGCTCTGCTGCCCGCGAAGACCGATCCGCAGTTCGGTATTACGGTCCGGGTGAAGGGTGGGCAGTCCGACAAACTGTGCGGCATCGCCGACGATGCATCCGATGAGCTGACACGGCGAATATCCGAGCGAACACCGATGCTGCCGAATATTCGGAACTCGCTCGCTCGCCTCGACCCGTGTGCCTCCGTCGACAATATCGTGGTGAAACTCAATATCGGCGATCAGGTACGCGGCACTCCCGATCTGCTGCATTCCTGTAAGTGGGTCGCGACGGGTACCGTCACCGTCGTCTTCGAGCGTGCGAAAATCCTGGTGCCACAAGATAAACCGATTCAGATAGATCTCGGCGGGGGCAATGTCATAAATATGGATGACTCGGAGTTCAAGTCGACAACCTGTATTCGGCAGGGGCAGTATCGAGCCATCGACAATGTGGACGCCGAGATCGTCACGGTGAACATCGACAATGCTTCGCTGTCGCAGCATCCGGAGTTTCGGTGTTTAGCCGCGCAGACAATCCTGGCCAACATCATGGTCAATCTTCCGCAGGTGGGCGGATGAACTGGAAACGGCGAATCCCGCCGATCCTGGCCGTCGTCATGACCGGCATCGTCGTGGCGGGATGCGGTGCGACACTGTCCGGCACCGGTGTTCCGGCCGAGATCGACGTACGAACGTTGGATACCGGTCGATTCCCCACCACGCCACCGAAGTTCGCGTCACGTCTGGACAGTGTCGGCTATGCCCGGTTGGAGGCGGCGCGGTTGGCAGGGGCTGTGCTGAGTCCACATGAGGTGGATGCCGCCGTTTATTCGATCGGGGCCTCGGCGGAGATACACACCGATGCGCAGACGGTGACCGACTTCTTGGCCGACCAAACTGTTCCGACATTACAGAAGTACGGCTTCCTCATCGGGTTCTCCACCGGTTCGGCCGATGAGCGTGTGCCATTGAAGAAGGCGCTGTACGGCACGCGGAAACGTGAAGGTCTCACGGTTACCGTCCTGCGCTTTCCGGATGCGGCGGCGGCGAACTCGGCTGCGGCGGAACTGGATGCGGTCGATTCCTCGCTCAATCCGGAGAACGTGGCTGTCAAGCTGCCGAAATATGCTGATGCGCATGCCCATTGGCGTCCGACGGTGCCGACATTGGGCAGCACCACGCCGCACGGTCCCTATGTGATCAGTATTCTCGCGGATTCGCGCAACACCGATGTGAATCACCTCGTCGATGTCACCCAGAAGTACCTCGACGCGGAAATTCCGGAACTCGACGGGTACGTAGCGACTCCGCCTGGAAAATTCGACACCCTACGGCAGGATCCGGACGGCGTCCTCGCGCGATTGCTGCAGGACAACGGGGTGGTGCCCGCGCCCGACGGTCAGGGAGAGGTCGTCTACACGCTCCGGGGTTATCTGAATTATGTGCAGGACCAGTCGAGTCGGTTCCCGGTCATGTCGCGCGCCGGGGTGGATCGGGTGGCAATGTCGCCCACTGCCTTTGTCTTTCGCGCCCGGGACGATGCGGCCGCAGCGCAATTCGTGAAGGAGTCGGCGGAGCTCGGGGATGCGGTGGATCGCAGAGCGGTCGATCCTCCGGACGGTATCCCCAATGCTGCGTGTCTCCAGGACTATGCGGCCGCCAAGGAGGCCCAGTTCCGCTGCTTTGTCGCTTATCGGCGTTATGCCGCGCTGGAACTCGGCGGTCGGCTGTGGGAGACCCAGCAGCGCGCCGCCGCGCAATACGCTTTGCTTGCGAACAGCCAGGGATGACGATGTCTCAGTAGCCGACGTACGAGCCGCCCGTGTCGACCGCTTTCACACCAGGAACGTTCTTCAGCGAACCGTAGGTCGCGATGGCATACCGAGTTCCGGCGATGATGTTGTCGACTGGATTATAGATATCGTCGTGACCAGGCGCTTTATAGGCGTTGAAGGTGCTATCGATGGTCTGCATAAGTCCTTTGGAGGGATGCCCCGCAACCCAGTTACTGTCCCATTGATTTACGATCTGTGGATTACCGCCGGACTCTTTCTCGATAATGAGTGCCAGCGCTCGCTCATCGATATCGTCCGGGCTGTAGCCCATCTTGATCAGTTCTTCTTTGGCCTGTTTGATCCAATCCGCCACATCCCCGGACGGCATCGGGCCGATGGGGGTTTGGGTCATCGGTGTGCCCATGTGCGGGACCGATGGGGTCCAGTGCGATTGGGATCCGTTGTTGCTGCTCGGCGAGCCCGAATTCGAGCGTACGTAGGTGGTGGGGGAATCCGTCGATTGCGGGACCGTTGTCGCGGGCTGGGTTTGGGTTTTCGGTGCGGTGGGTGCTTCGGCCTTCGGGTCACCCAAATCGTTGAATGCCGTGTCCAGACTCGTAGCCGCTTGGCTTACATCGGTTTTTGCTTGTCCGGCAAGGGTTTCCGCGTCGCGGAGGGCGTTGGTGATCTGGAATTCCCACTGGGCGGCGGCGAGCTCTTCCTCCAGCACGACGCGATCGCTGGCGTTGCCGAGTTGGGCGATGCGCTTGGCGGCGGAGACGGTGCCGTCGGCGTTCACCTCCAGGCCGGGGTGCTTCGAATCGCTTTGGGCCTGGTCGCGTAGTTGGATGACCTTGTCCTTGGCGTTCTTCAGATTGTCGGCGTGGTCGTTGAACGCCTTCTGCAAGGCCTGTAGTGCCTGGCTGACCTTCGACGCTCGCGCTTGCTCGGCGGTCATGCGGGTGTTCGCCGCGGCGCCCGCGGCGCCGTTCCACTTGAGCTCGCCGGCGTTCTTGATGCCGTCGTTTTCGGCGGAGTCGAGTTTGGCGGACATATCGCCGGCGTGCTTGCCCGCGGCGGTGAGGTCTTCGGGCTTCCACTTCTCGACATCGGGGATGGTGAGTGCCATTACTGCAGTCCGATCGTCTTCAGTTTGGCGGTGAAGTCGTCCTGGGTGAGCTCGTAGGCGCCCGCGGCGGTGTGCAGGCTCTCGGCGAGGGTGGTGAACCGATCGCCGATCCGGCCGACACATTTCTCGACGGCGTCCTTGGCCTGCTGGGCCGCGCCACCGAAATCGGTGCCGGGCAACGCGTTCACCGCGTTGCCGAATTCGGCGCCCGCGTTGAGATCGGTGATCGTCTTGGCCTCCGCGCGCAACATATCGGCGAATTTGCGCAACGCGTCCGGCTCGACCTGCACACCCGTTACCGGCTGTGGTGTCTGCTCTACCACGGAAATCCCCCTTCCCGCCCACCATAAGTCCGGGTCAGCATAGCCAAAATCGGTTCGTCTGGACAGGGCGCGTGGGTTGGTTGGCAGGCGTACTGCCGCATTCGCGGCTGAGGACGGCCTTCGCCGACAGTGCGTATTAGGTTGGGCGCAGTGCGATCGGCGATAACGGTGTTGTCGATGTGGACGAAAGAGGTCGGCGGATGCGCGCAGCCCAGGTGAGCAAGCTGGACGGACCGGGGTCGGTCGAGGTGGTGGAGATTCCGGAGCCCACGTCCTATCCGGGTGGCGTGGTGATCGATGTGCATGCGGCCGGTGTCGCGTTTCCGGATGTCCTGATGACGCGCGGGCTGTATCAGATGAAGCCGCAGCTGCCGTTCGTGGTCGGCGGTGAGATTGCCGGGATTGTCCGGGAGGCGCCCGCCGACGCACATGTCCGCGCGGGCGATCGGGTGCTGGCGTTGACGATGCTCGGCAATGCGATGGCGGAGGTGGCGGTGGCGCCCGCCCAGATGGTTTTCCGGCTGCCGGACAATGTTTCGCTGGAGGCGGGCGCCGGTGTGCTGTTCAACGATCTGACCGTGCATTTCTGCCTGCGTAATCGGGGCAGGCTTGCCGATGGGGAGACGGTCCTGGTGCACGGCGCCGCGGGTGGGATCGGCACGTCGACGTTGCGGATGGCGGGTGCGCTCGGCGCGGGCCGGGTGATCGCGGTGGTGAGCACCGAGGAGAAGGCGGCGGTCGCGCGGGCCAACGGCGCGACCGATGTGGTGTTGGCCGACGGTTGGCTCGCGGCGGTGCGGGAGCTGACCGGTGGGCGCGGCGTCGATATCGTGCTGGATCCGGTGGGCGGTGACCGGTTCACCGACAGCATCCGGTCGCTGGCCTCGGCGGGCCGCCTGCTGGTGGTCGGATTCACCGCGGGCGAGATTCCGACGGTGAAGGTGAACCGGCTGCTGTTGAAGAACGTCGAGGTGGTCGGTGCGGCGTGGGGCGAGTGGGTGATGACCCATCCCGGCTATCTCGCCGAGCAGTGGGCCGAGGTCGAGCCGCTGCTGGCGTCCGGCAAGATCGCACCGCCGCAGCCGGTGCTGTATCCGCTGGAGCAGGCCGCCGCAGCGGTCGCCTCGCTGGAAAACCGCACGGCCACCGGCAAAGTCGTGGTCACGCTGCGCTGATCGACCGAAATATGGCGCTGTCCAATCGAATCCTGAACCGCACCTTGCTGGCCCGCCAGCATCTGCTGCGGCGTTCCGCGCTGACCGTGCCCGAGATGTGTGATCATCTGGTCGGTCTGCAGGCCCAGGATGTGCCGCCGCCGTTCGTCGCGCTGTGGAGCCGGATAGCCGATTTCGATCCGGCGACGGTCTCGACGGGCCTGGAAGACCGATCGTTGGTGCGAATCACCTTGATGCGCGGCACGATTCATCTGGTCACCCCGCCGGATGCGCTGCGGATCGCACCGCATCTGCAGCCGGAGCTGGAAAAGATCCCGTTCCGCAAGGGTTTCAACCACGGCGCGATGGTTGGGCTGGATCCCGTCGAGGTCCGCGCGCACGGTGAGGCGGTGCTGGGTGACGCGCCGATGTCGGCCGCCGATCTGCGCACCCACGCCGCGGCCCGCTATCCGGATCGCGATGCGGGGGCGGTGGTGCAGACGTGGCTGTATCAACTGCCGGTGCTGCAGACGCCGCCGCGCGGTCGCTGGAAGGACAACAGCAGGCCGGTGTGGTCGCGCGTCGAACCGTGGCTGGGCGCACCTCTCGACCCGTCGTATCCGTTGCGGGAGTTGATCGTTCGGTATCTGCGCGCATTCGGCCCGGCCAGCACGATGGATATGCAGACCTGGTCGAAGCTGCCCGGGATGAAGGGTGCGGTGACCGAACTCGGCGACCGCCTGCGCACCTACACCGATGAACGCGGCCGCACCCTCTACGACGTCGCCGACGGCGAACTGGCCGATCCCGAACTACCCGCCCCGGTCCGCCTGCTCGGCTGGTACGACAATGCGATCCTGTCGCATCAGGACCGATCCAGGATCGTGCCCGACGGCGGGGCGCCCACGCTGCGTGCCTTCGCCAATATGGTCTCCCCGATTCTGGTCGACGGTTACCTCGGCGGCTTCTACAAGATCTTCCCGAAGAACGGAGTCGCCCGGCTGCGAATCGTCCCATCCCGCAAGTGGACCCGGGTCGAGCGCGCCGAGGTCGAAGCGGAAGCCCATGCGCTGCTTGCCTTCCTGGAATCGGACCGGAAGCCCGGTGTCGAAATCCTGGAGGTGAACGCGGATCTGCGGCCGTAATACTCAGCCCTCGCGGACCTCGCGGTATGCGGGAGCTTTGCTGGTGCCCGCTGGTGTCAGCGTGCGCAGTAGCGGCAACGTCCGTCGCGACACCACCGTCGACAGCACGATCACGCTGTGCGAGCGCACCACCGAAGTGGTCCGATCGATGCTCAGCAGCACGGATTGCAGACCGGCGTGTGAGTCGGCGCCGATGCGGCACAACACATCTCCGGATCCGGTGGTCGCATACGCTTCCAGCACACCGGGAATCGCTTCCAGCTCCGCGGCGACCGCATCCAGCGCGCCCTGTGCGATCTCCAGCGTCACGAAGGCCTGCACATCGAAACCGGCTGCGGTGACGTCGATTTGCGGATCATAGGAGGCGATCACCCCCGATTCCTCCATCCGGCCGATGCGGGACTGTACGGTGGCTCTGGCGACCCGGGTTCGGCGCGACAGCTCGAGAATCCCCGCCTTCTGGTACTCGTGCATTGCGGTGAGGATTGCGAGATCGAGTTCGTCGAGTTTCGCCGGGGTGCGCGACATCGGGGGCCCTCCTGGTGTGGTACAGCGCATATCTATTCAAATTGTCCAGCATTCGGGGCCTTCAGCTAGTCCAATTCGCCACACTGTCTATCGAAAAATCTCGCTGTTGCCTATCGTCGATGCGCGGCGATTACCTTGGTGCATGACGATCGAGCAACTGCCCACCCAAGGTGAGCTGCGCAAACTTGTCGGGCTGGTCGACCACGACGACAGCGTCGACCCGTTCCCGGTCATCGGTTGGGACGCGCTGGTCTGGGTGGTCGGCAACGCGACACAGACCGCTCACTTCCTGGAATCCGCCTTCGGCATGCGGCTGGAGGCCTACTCCGGCCCGGAGACCGGCAACCGTGATCACAAGTCGTTCGTATTGAGCAGCGGCGCAGCGCGTTTCGTTGTCAAGGGGGCGGTGGATCCGGAGAGCCCGCTGGTCGGCCACCACGACCGGCACGGCGACGGCATCGTCGATATCGCGCTGGAGGTTCCCGATGTGGACCGCTGCGTGAAATGGGCACGCGAACACGGGGCAACCGTGCTGGTCGAACCGCACGACGAATCCGACGAGTTCGGCACCGTCCGCTCGGCCGCGCTGGCCGCCTACGGCGAGACCCGGCACACGCTGGTCGACCGCTCCCGCTACGACGGGCCCTATCTGCCCGGCTATATCACCAGGAAGTCCAGCTATGAGCCGCGCGCCGGACGGCCCAAGCGGATGTTCCAGGCGATCGACCACGTCGTCGGCAATGTCGAGCTGGGCAAGATGGACGAGTGGGTGGAGTTCTACCGGCGCGTCATGGGCTTCACCAATATGGCCGAATTCGTCGGCGACGATATCGCCACCGAATACTCGGCGCTGATGAGCAAGGTCGTAGCGAACGGCAACCACCGGGTGAAGTTCCCGCTCAACGAGCCGGCCATCGGCAAGAAGAAATCGCAGATCGACGAGTACCTCGAGTTCTACCGCGGCGCCGGCGTCCAGCACATCGCGCTGGCCACCAACGACATCCTCGCCAGCGTCGACGCGCTGCGGCGGGAGGGCGTCGAATTCCTCGAAACACCGGACGCCTACTACGAGGATCCGGAACTGCGCGCCCGCATCGGCAAGGTCCGGGTTCCGGTGGAGGAACTGAAGAGCCGCGCCATCCTGGTGGATCGCGACGAGGACGGCTACCTGCTGCAGATCTTCACCAGGCCGATCGGCGACCGCCCCACCGTCTTCTTCGAGCTCATCGAACGGCACGGGTCGCTCGGTTTCGGCAAGGGCAACTTCAAGGCGCTGTTCGAGGCGATCGAGCGCGAACAAGAGGCACGCGGCAACCTCTGATCAAATACTGACGCTGAATATGTCGTAAAACGTAAGGCTGCGAGGATCTCCCGACCACTCGGGAGCGAGTCTTACGAGCGACGTTCGCGGCCCGTCTCGCGTCTCAGCGGTCGAAGCGCATGCGCCGCAGGCGCG
>NZ_JAIRBR010000003.1:0-581610 GCF_020361265.1 Nocardia sp. JCM 34519.1 | reverse complement strand
CTGAAACCAACCAACCCACCGGAAAGGGGTCACGATTCATTTGCCGGAAAGTGTCCAGGGTTCAGCTGCCGTTGACAATCGTCACGTCGCTGTCGGGCCACTCCTGCCCGATGGATTCGACGATCTCCTCGACAAGCTCGCCGAGATCTTCGCCCTGAGCCGTAGTCGTGATCTGAACCAAGTCCGCTAGGTCCTGCCCATTCGGAAAGATCTCGGATTCAGACTCCGTCTCCTCCCATGAGGCATGCCAAAAACCATCGTCGAGGTTGCCGCCATCGTCGAACCAGGACACCCGGACATCTACGGCCACGGATCGCCGCTCAACCGCCGGAAGGTCGGGAGCCGACCGGATATTCGGGCCAGGACGACCGGACGCTTTCCGCTCGGCACGTTCACGGGCACGACGCTGCTGACGAGACTCGCTCATCCCTCGATGGTGAACCCAAACCCAGTAGCGGACAACCACTCCCGACACATCAGGAAGTTGACAAAGCCCTGCCTCCTCATTGCCCGATTGTCTCGCTGCACTCGGACGAGTCAAGGACCACCTTCGGTGTCCGCTACGCGGTGCCTACGGCATCCTTGACACGCCCTCCCTCCGCTGAGGCTGGCAAGTATGAGGAAGCAGGGAGGGAAGTAGGTGGCGGGCGGATAGGCGATCTATCCGCAGGGGGTCAAGAACCACTCTCGGGCCGTGCCCCCAACGTGCCCCAACCACCGGAATCGGACGGTCAACAGCGGTCAACGACGGACACATGCTCCCGGAGGGTATAGACGCGAAAATCCCCCCGACCAGGCGATATATCGAGGGGATAATGTGGTCCCAGCTGGGATCGAACCAGCGACCTTCCGCGTGTGAGGCGGACGCTCTCCCGCTGAGCTATGAGACCTGAAGTTCGCCCGGTTGAGCGGGCGATTCGTTGGGCTGCGGGGCCCTTCGAACGAGATGGAACATTAGCACGGGCCACCCCCGGTTCACCAAATCGCCACCCGGATAGGGATGTATCCGGTGGTCGTCGATGTTGGGTCGGATCGATTGGGCAGGGAGGGCAGGGTCGGCTGCTCCCTCGCATGGACCACAAACACCCGCAGCCACACCCGCCACCACCGTCACTTTCGCAACCTTGCGGATTTCCCCCGTTCTACCAGCGGATTTGTACCTTTCACCGGGCGTCGGCTAATGTTCTGTCTCGCACCACGGAGGGCAGCCAAGCCCCCGGGGAGCGAAATGCGGATGTAGCGCAGCTGGTAGCGCATCACCTTGCCAAGGTGAGGGTCGCGGGTTCGAATCCCGTCATCCGCTCGAGAGGTAGGGTTTGGCACTAAAACGCCGTCCCCCTTTGCGCGGTGGAGTGGCCGAGTGGTGAGGCAACGGCCTGCAAAGCCGTGCACACGGGTTCGATTCCCGTCTCCACCTCGCGCGATTAGCTCAGCGGGAGAGCGCTTCCCTGACACGGAAGAGGTCACTGGTTCAATCCCAGTATCGCGCACCACCTTTGGTGCAGGTCAGGCCCGGTTTTCACCGGGCCTTTCTTGCGTCGTGGGCTATCCGTGACCTGAAGCTAAGTTGTAACGATGCGACTGATCAGCGCGATGATCATGGTATGGCAGGCGTTCTCCCCCGCGCCGCGTACGTTCCGTTTTGCGCAGATGCAGCAGGATTCGATCCGGCTGTTCAACTGGCCGAGGCCTTCCTAAGAGAGGTCGGCGCTGGCGTGGACATGATCGTCATCGCCCCCCAAATCTGCGCTGTCAGCTGTTCGACACTGCTGAAGCAGTACGTGCAGAACCGCGTGGTCCTGACACCAAGGAACTCCAACCAATCCCACATAGGCTACGGCCGTCCAGCTCTGGTTTACCTGCCAGCGCTGAAGGAACTGGAACTGGCGATGAGGTACACGCGTGGTGACCCTGTCGCGGTGGTCGAACACCCCGTTTACTCTTGTGCCCGTTGGGCCGATGAGATCGGCGCGGTTAACCTGGTCGAGCACAGGATCCACGCCACGCAGCGGTCAATGCAACATCAAAAGCTGTTGGAATGAATCGACTTCGCTGGCAACAACGGTTGGGCCGATGATCCTGGGAAGCGAGACCTCCGTTGGTATCTCAACGAGCTGAAGGAGCTCGGTAGGTTGGACAAGCACGAAGTCGTTGCCTACCAACTTGTCCACGGCCGACACGGGCACTACGAATCTCTGATTCAACTCGAGAAGGAAATCGACAGAATCTCGTAGGTAGCCAAAAGCCAACGTCGACGACTATCTAAACGATCGCTGGTGCCACCAAGGTCTTGGGATACCGAGCTAGCTCTCGTCGGCAACCGTGAACAGACCGTCGCACAGCTCGCAGCGAATTCCTCCCGCCTCGAAAACGGTTGGGGAAACTCGAATCCTGCGACCGCAGTCACATTCGACCGACAGCCCGTTGTTGTTGGACTTCCGTCCGCCGCGTTGGTTGGGCTCGCGGCGACGGTAAGCAACGAGCGCGAAGGCCAACTCTTCGAGTTCGTCACGGTATGCCTCGCTGGTCTCCGTAGGCACCGCGGTAAGCGACCAGCCGATCTTGGGGTGCTTAGTGAGGGTGAGCCCGAGCTCTTCGCCGATGGCGCGGAATCGCTCGTTGTGCCAACGACCTTGGCGGCTGGTGTCTTTGACGTTCCGGACGGCCGCGACGCCATGTGCGGCCTCATGGAGGAGCGTGCCGAGCACGTCCACCGGACCGCGCTGAAGTCCTTCGCCGCCAATGAACAGTTCGTGCAATTCGTACTCACCACGGATCCACCGGTTCGGCGCGAAGTGCCCGAGGGTCAGTTCGCTACCGCTGGCGGAGCCTGATCCCACGGACAGCACCACGTCGGGAACATCGGGGTGTTGGGATCGGATTGCGGCCCAAGTAGTTTCGAGAGCATCGACGAGCAGGCCGGTGATCGAATCGGAATCGGTCATGATCTCCGGGTGTCCTTCCGGGAGCGTTGACACGTACGTGTCAACGGGCAGGCGGTTTGACACGTACGTGTCAATGAGTGGAAATCCGGAAGAGGCGTGGATTCCCTGGGCGCGCGCCGCGCCTCCTCCGGGGCAGGCCCGCGGCCTGCCCTCACCGCCTGCCCAGGGCACCGCAGAGGCTCGCGAGCAAGGAGGAATTTCCTGATACCGGACCTCCGCCGTGACAAATCAACCGCCACAAGGAAATTCGTCCTTGCTCGTGAGGAGCGGTGCCCTGACACTGCGGCGCGCGCCCAGGGAAATTCACACGACCGCTAGGTACCGGCGCGACCGCACCACCTACACGACGACCGTGACCATCCGCACCCGAACCAGCCACGCACGCCTACGTTTTCGCACCGGACGCTGCCACGCGGCTCCGGACGTAACCACCTGCCTTACCGCCGCATACGCACCTGACGTCGCCGGACGTAACCACGCACCCAACCGCAACGTTTCGCACTCAACGCAACCCACTCCCCCTGAACCTCTTCGCTATCAACTGTTTTCCGTTCTCCCGCCCCTGATCTCTCCACACTGCTCCACCCACCGAGATCACCAAATATGCAGCGAAGCGTGTATTTGGTGATCTCGGTGGGTGGAGCCTTCACTTCGGCATCGCCGCTGATCAGGGGCGGGCGAACGGAAAACCGGACCGGAAAACCCCTGAGCCGAGATATGGATCCTTTCCGGGGCGTTTCCGATCATGATCAGGCACTTCCGGGAGATTTCCGATGCGGAGGCCGCCGTATCCGGGGGCGAACCGGTGTCGATCCACTGTCACTACCGGCGCCATCGGCCGGTCGACGCGGCAGGGACAGCGGTTGGTGCCGTAATCGAGTGCCCGCCGCGCCCGCTGCTACGAGTGGGGGCGCGCGAGTGTAACGGCGTCGCCTCTCGCGACCAAGGACGAATTTCCTCCGGCGGTCCGACAGCCATTGTCCCGGTTGCTGCATCGGAAATTCGTCCTTGGTCGCGAGCCTCTGCGACGCCGCCGCGGGCAGCTGGTGCCGGGCAGGCGGGGCCTGCCCGCAGAGCCGCGCGCCCCCACCCCGCGTTGCCGTTACCCGCCCCGCTGGCGGTCGTGGTCTGATGGAACCGAACAGTGGCGGGGTGCGTCATAGACCTTGAGCCGGTAGTGGCAGCTGAGCGGAGGTACAGGTGGGGCGACAGGCGGCAGTGATGACTTCGACGTTGACGGCGGTGTTGTTGCTGACGTCCGGGTGCGGTCCCGACAAACAAGGCCAACCAACACCGACCACGGTCAACACCTCGGCTGCAACCGCGGCGCTATGGGACCCGTGTACTCAGATCTCGGACGGAACTTTGCAGGGGCTCGGAGTCGTCCCCTCTACACGGAAGTCAGACGTGGCAGGCGTCGCAGAACCAGGGTGGAAAGTATGCGCGTGGCATGACTCGACCTCCGATTGGAATTATTCGCTTGGCGTATGGTCGACCATTCATACGGTCGAAGAATTCAAAAAGAAGCCCGATAATGTCGACTTCGCTAGCATTTCAGTCGGCGGGCGCGAAGGTTTTCGCTTCCATACCGTGACCGACACAGCAAAAGCAGACTGCGACTTGGTCTTTCCGTCGAGTCAGGGTGCATTCCAGATAACCGTCCTCAGCGCTACTTCGAGCAAGCCGGTCCCTGCGTGCGACAAGGCAATGGCCGCAGCTCAAGTTCTCGTACCGACCTTCCCGAAGTAAAACCGAGAGACCCTTCGATGTCCACCAACATGCGTGAGGAACAAAATCGCTGGCAGTACCTTGCGGGAGAAGCCGAAGCCGGAAGACTGTTTCTTGATCCTTCGGTGGCCAAGGATTGCCGAGATGCGTGTAACAAACAAATTGAGCTGTACAAGAACCTCCGCGAAGATCTGAAGTACATGGAACGCGTCACCGGCTTCGGCCGGTTCGACTGCGCGGACGAGCTCGCAAAAATGCTGGGAGCCAAAGCCGTTGGCGGCGACGGCGACGTCGCCTCAGCTCTTGACGCACACATCGAGGTCGTGACACTCATCCGCGACACCATGCAAAAGTCCATCGACAAGCTCCAAGCCCAGGACGAGCAGAACGCTCAGGGGTTCAAGCAGACCTGAGTGTGATCCCGGTGGATCTGGTAGAAAAATGGGGCGGAGCCCGCGCCTGGGTCTAGCAGGCACGGACTCCGCTTTTTCAATATTCAGTTGGTATTCGGTTGTGTCCAGGGCAAGTTCAGCCGAGCAAGCTGAGCTGGTCGTGGTGGGTTTGCCAGTCGCGGTAGGCCCGATAGACCTTCGCCAGCCGTTGCGCCTTCGACTTCGAGATCTCGAACTCGTCAGCGATCACGGCCCACGATCGGCCCTGGTCGTATTGCTGCTGGATCCGCTGACCGGTCACCAACGCCTCCCGGCGCGCGTAGCCGTCGTACGCGTCGTCGCGTTGACACCTACCGTGGCCTGGAAGGCATCCGGCGTTCTCGCATCCGTTGCAGAGCACGGAGGGTCGAACGATGCCGGTATCGGTGCAGTCGGGGCAGGCGCACTGCTGGAACTCGAGCAGTCCGGTCACGCCCGTTTCGCCGGTCGCCGTCATCGGACACCCCCTGCGAGCGCGGGCACCGCGAGCGGCAGCGACTGTTGTGCTGGGCGTACCGCGTGGATGGGCCGCACTGCCCCGTCACGACGATCCGCCTGGCCGGTAGCCGCGTACTTGGCCGCGGTTTTCGGTGACACACCCAGCACGGAGCCGATCTCGGCGAACGAGCTGCCTTCGGCGCGCATCGCGACAGCCCGTGCGACCTTGGCAGGATCTCGCCGAGCCGGACCCTGCCGGACCGCAGCCACATCGACCGCGACCGGTTCGGGTTCGGGCTCGGTCACAGGGGCGGCCGGTTCGGGTGCCACGATCGTGACCGCAGCGCTCGAGTCCGGAACCGAATCCTGTTGTGCAGCACGGAACAACACCGCTAACCCGTGGGTGTCCACCAACAGCGACACCGGCGCCACGGCCGCGACCAACGCCGCAGCCCACCACGGCAACCCGACCCCCGCCAACGCGGCGTGGACCGAATTACCGGTGATCGACACCAGCGCACCAGCGGCCAGCACCCACACAAACCAGCGTCGTTGCGGTGTCGACGCCAGCACCAGCGCGGAGACGGTGGCTTGGATGATGGTGCCGTCCACGATCACCGGCCACAACCACGCCAGCGCCCGTGGTGTGTGCGCCATCAGCGCCAATTCCCGCAACGCTGCGAAACTGAGCGTGAACGCCGCGGACCCCATAGTCACGAGGATTACCACCGCGCCACGGCGCACCCACCGCATTTGCACCGAATTTCGGTCCCCGGTCATGCCGGAACCTCCGGGGAATCGGTGTAGACGGTCCAACGGGATTGGATCGCGTCCACGATCGACTCGTCGGCGGTGTCGATGTCATCGACGATCACTCCGACCTCACGCAGCGACTCCAGCACCGGCCCGATCACCCCGAACAGCTGTGATCGGTCGACGACGTAGTCGATCTGGCTGACCCGCACACCACCGAAAGGCTCGGTTGAACCGGGCCTTCTTGGGATTCGGCCCAAGGTGCCGTCGTCGGCTGATCCCACCACCCGCGAAGGGTGTCGCTAGTTTGGGCTGAGCCGATTCTCTTGTGGCGGTCGGCATTTCGCATCCAGATCGCGCAACTGGGGCAGAATATGTTGCGGCATCGGGCTTCTGGGCCAGGCCTATGGCGTTCGGCGCAGGGGATCAGTCCGGCTGCTCGGCGGCCGGGGGCTCCGTATGGCTTTCGGCGGGGAGTTGAATTGTTCGGAGGATATGCAGTTTTCGGCCCGGAGCGGGTTCGTTGGCTAGACGGGGGGCCAGGATTCGGCCCAGGCCGGCTTGTAGTTCGGCGAATTCGGTGTCGTCGAGCCACATTCCGACCATCCGGTAGCCGACGCCGTCGCGGATGAAATCGATATCGCCGCGGGTCAGGTAGCGGTCGAAGTCGACGACGAGACCGGCCAGGTAGGCCATGAAGGCGTGGCGGTGCTCGTCGATGGTCATGGCGGCGAGCCGGGCGGGTGTTATTCGAGTGGCCTCGACTCGCAGCCGGTAGGTGCGTTCGACGGTGCCGCGGACGCGGCGTTCGGATACCACCTCGAGGACGTCGCCCTCGACCAACCGAGCGACATGCCGATAGAGGCTCGCGGGCGGAATGTCATCGAGTTCCGCGTTCAGTGCTGCCGTGGTCAGCGACGATTTCCCCAGGAAGGCCTGCACGATACGCAGGCGGACCGGGTGCAACAACAGCTCGACGGCATCCACACAGGCAACCGTAACACGATTGCTATCATCGATGATAATAATCGCGGTATTGTTAGCAATGGAGGGGCCGAACCGAAAGGATGTGAGCCCGATGACCAGCGATCGCGTTCCCGAACCCGAACCCGAGGGCAAGGTGCTCGGAATCCCCTACGACTGGCGGCGTCCCACCGGTGCGCGGATCAAGGCGCGCTGGTGGAATCCGGACGACCCGCGCCTGTTCACGCCGAAATCCTTCGGCTGGGGCTACGACCTGAACCTCTACCGGCTGTTCCACTGGGGTAGGCGCGACTGATATGGCGGATATCGCATTCGACAGCGAGGGCTGCCGGCTCGCCGGAACCTTCGCCGAGGTGCCGAATCCCATTGCGGCGGCGGTACTCATCGTCGGCTCCGGGCCGGTCGACCGGGATTCCAATCACCGCGGGCTGCGGTTCGACGTCACCGCCGCGATCGCCGAAGCCCTTGCCGGGGTCGGCGTTTCGTCGCTGCGCTACGACAAGCGCGGGGTCGGTGCCAGCACGGGCGACTATCTGCCGACCGGCCTGGCACAGCAGCTGACCGACGCGCGGGCCGCCGTGCGTTGGCTCGCCGACCATGCGCCGGGCGTACCGTTGCTGGCGATCGGACATAGCGAAGGTTCGCTGCACGCCATCGAATTGGCGGCCGAACACAGCGTTTCCGGCGCCGGGCTGATCAGTTGCGGCGCCAGGGGCGGCGAAGAAGTGCTTATCTGGCAGGGCGAGAAGATCTTCGGCACCTTGCCGAAGTGGTACAACGCCGCGTTGCGCGTCCTGCGCGTGAATCCGCTTGCGATACAGCGCAAGCGGATCGAACGAATCAAGAACTCCACCGCCGACGTGATCCGGATCCAAGGGGTCCGCCTCAACGCCCGCTGGCTCCGCGAATTCATTGCCTACGACCCGAGGCCCGCGCTGGCGCGCATCGACGTCCCGGTGCTCGCGCTGACCGGCGGCAACGACCTACAGGTGCCGCCGGACGACGTACGGGTTATCGAGGGCCTGGTCAAGGGTCCGTTCGAGGGGCATATCGTCGGCGATCTCAGCCATATCCTGCGCCCGGACCCAAAACCGGCCGGTCCGCGCGGATACCGCCGTGCCGTCAAGGAACCGGTGAGCGCCGCGGCGCTCGGCATCATCGCCGCCTGGGCGGCCGGGCGGCGGGCCGAACAACCCGGCGAGATCGCACGGACACCCGCGACCTGACCGCGCCCGCGCTTCGCCCGATTTGTCGGCCGACGGCGATACGCTCTTGCGGCACAGGCCGAATAGTCGAGGCAGGGGTCGTGAGGTGACGGTGTTGCGGGATGTCGGGGATGACGCGGGCGATCCCGAGCTCGACGATATCCGCGACGATGTGTCGCTGGAGCTGGAGGAGGTCAACGAGGTGTTGGCCGCGCTCATCGCCGAGCATGCGGAGCGGCGGGCGCGCGACGCCGAAATCCTGACGCTGCGGCTCGGCATCCGCGGCGACCGGCCGGAAACCCTTGCGACCATCGGTGCGCGCTTCGACCTGGCCCGAGACCGCATCCGCCAAGTGCACACGAAGGCGGTCGGGCAGCTGTTGCGGCACGCCCAGCTCACCGGTCGGCGCGGCGGGGTCTTCGCCGAGCGATATCCGTTGGGCGCACGCGATTCCCAGCTGCTGCGAACACTTCTGATGGAGACCTACGCCACCGACACCGATATCGCCGCGCACGAATTGTCTTATCTGAAGCTGCGATTGGCCGGGCACGCGGCGGAGGACGCGAAGCGGATCGCCGGATTCGTCATGCAGCGAATCCTGGCCTGGCGCAAGAAGACCAACGCCCGCCTCACCAAACTGCAACCGCCGCCACCCACCGGCGAGCTGGAACCGGCTCTCGCACAGGTCGATTGGCCGTCAGGCACATCGGCTCCGCTGCCCGGCGAGTCGGCGCGGGTAGTCGACGCGGACGACGACGGACGCGGCCGGTTCTACCTGGACAAGGTCGGCCGGGACGTCGCATTCGATTCCGGTTTGGAGGCAAGGCTTTTGCGTCTACTCACCGCGAGCGAAGCGGTGCAGACCTTCCAGGAGACGCCGAGCGCCGTCACCTATCAGCTGGACGGCGCGGACCGGGTCGCCTACCCGACCGTCGCGGCCCGCCTGACCGATGGCCGCGTACTGCTGATCGACGTACAACCGCTCGGCCACATCGGATTTCACACCAACCGCGCCAGATCCGCCGCGGCCCGGGCCTACGCCCACGACAAAGGCTGGGGCTGGACGATCTGGACGGGCAGTCGGCTCGGCGTCCCGGATCTGTTGCACCGCAAGGTCGATGCGGCCGTGGAGGCACAGCTCGGCGAATTGATCACGACCGGTCCGGTGTACTGGCACGCGCTGCGCGGGATCCGCGACCTCACCGCCCTGGACCTGATCGCCCTCACATTGCGTCATGAATGGCGCTGGGATCGAGGTCCGTTTACGCTCACCGCCTCATCCGGCCGCAACGCAGGACACGAGGCCCCGAGCTGATAGTCGGCTGAGAAGCGGGCGAACCGGGCACCTCGGCGCTCATCGCGGCGTTTATACAGGTAGATCGGCCATCACGAAGGAGTTGGTCATGAGCCTTATCGGGACTCTGCTCGGGTACGCGCTGACGCTGTTCCTGTTGCTGCTGCTCGCCCGGGTGGTGCTGGACTGGGTCGCGGTGCTGGCCGACAGCCCCAGCTGGGCCAACAGGGCGCGGGCATTCACACATACCTGGACCGAGCCGGTCATCGCGCCGGTGCGGCGGGTGCTGCGGCCGATCCGGGCCGGCGGACTGTCCATCGATCTGGCGTTCACGGCGGTGTTCATCGCGGTGCTGATCCTGCGCGCCATCGCGTTCAGCCTCTGATCGCCGATCCCGGCCGCCGAACGACCCAGCGACCGGGATTGCCAACGCCGCTCAGCGCACGAACATCGCACCCGCGACGAAGGTGACGATCAGCAGCATCGCGCAGACGGTGACGAGCTGCCAATGCCCGATCGTGGTCTGCATGCTGCGGATGGTGCCGCGCAACGCGTTGTCGACGCGATGGTGGTCGGCGAGTTTGCGCCGCACCTCGTCGAGCGATTCGGCCTGCTCCTCGACCGTCTGCTCCGCCCTTTCCAGCCGCGTGGTGAGCTTGATGAGCTGTTTCTGCTTGTCGCGCACCGATTTCCGGGACAGCGCCAATGCGGTGCGCTGGTTCACCAACTCCTGCTGCTGGCGGGCGATCACCGCGGACTGTGTTCGCGTGTGGTGCTCCCAGTCGGTCACGGTGGCCCATCCTCCTGTCATCAGATCGCGATAACCCCAGACGATTTCGCCGGACATCCACTTCTGGATGAACTCGCGGAGCTCATACGGCTCCCGGCGCGGCGAGACCACCGAGGTGTATTCCACATCGACTATGCCCCGTTCCACCCGATAATCCACACCGGAGGGCGCGAAATCGGCGAGGCCGAGCGCGGGCAGATGATCCACCCAGTAGCCGGGCGGGCACAGCCACAGCACGCCGTCGAGTCCCTGGGCGCGCAGCCGGGCGGTGTGTTCCTGCGCCGCGCCGCGGTCGAGCGGGGCGGTGCGCACCTCGATGGCGTACTGCCGCTCACCCATTCGCCAGTAGATATCCACCGGGAGCGGGCCGACGCGATGGTCCACCTCGGCCACCTCGGCGCCGTACGCGAGCAGCCTGCCGACCAACCAGTATTTGAGACGCCGCACATCCCATTGCGCCGCAACGCATTCGGCGCACCGACAGCTGTAACCCGACTGGTCGCCCGGCGTTCGGCGCTGTCCGTCCGCTATACCCAACTCGGCGAGCACCGCCCGACGCCCGCAAGCCGGATCCGCCCGCTGCTTCGTTCTCACGACCACTCCCCTGCCCATACCACCGCAGGCGCGAATACCCACGCCATAGATCAAGAGTGCATAAGACTTCCCGGCCTCGCCAGCCCCCTATACCCCGCGCTCGGGTGCGGCGGAGCCGCAAAACCTCCGGTGACCTGCCGAAGAATGGTGCACACCAGGCGCTTTCACGCGCCGAGGGAGAGCTTCACCACAATAAGTTCCGAGACATTGACCTTTACCGCCAATTCTCCGACGCGCGGTAGTCGGTGCGTCATGTGCAACACAATCTCGTGTCGCAGCGAAACAATATCGGTACGACGTGACGATTGTCATGTCACACTGGCGGCACACCCGTGGGGAAGGACGGATCGTGGAGCTGTTGGTCGCGGTGCACGGCGCCGACGACGATATCGCCGAATTGCACTCGCTGTTCGAGGCGCTGATCGAGGACGACGAGCTGCGGGCGGCGGGCAAACGCCTCGAACCGGGCGCGGCCCACCCGCAGACGCTCGGCGCCGAGGAGATCATCCGGATCGTGCTGGACTCGCCCGCCCTGTGGACGGCGCTGTCCACCTGTGTCGCGGCCTGGCTGCAGCTGCGCAGGCCGCGCCTGCGCCTGAAATTCACCCGGCCGGACGGCTCGACGGCCGAGATCGAGGCCGACGACGGACAGGTCGTCGAGACCGACCAGGTGCAGAAGGCGATCGATATCGCTCGCGGAACACAGGATGAGGCTTCCTGATCCGGATCGCTCGTACGCCGTACTGATCGGAACGGCCCGCTACGGCGCGGATTCCGGCTTCCCCTCCTTT
Source organism: Nocardia sp. JCM 34519.1 (assembly GCF_020361265.1). Classification (NCBI taxonomy): domain Bacteria; kingdom Bacillati; phylum Actinomycetota; class Actinomycetes; order Mycobacteriales; family Nocardiaceae; genus Nocardia; species Nocardia sp. JCM 34519.1. The sequence goes on along the minus strand of NZ_JAIRBR010000003.1, from coordinate 569,657 downwards.
TCGTCCATCACCCGCAGCGTCCGTGATTTCGGCGAATTCCTGCGTAACACAACGGGACTCACCAACGTGGTGGAGATCGTGGATCCGCCCGACCCGGTGTCCTTCGCGACGGCCTTGACCGCGGCCGCCGATGCCGCGACCGATCTGCTGCTGTTCTACTACGTGGGCCACGGCGTCGCGGTCGGCAACGAACTGCACTTGGCGCACAGCGGATCACACGCCGAGCACGTCGCCTTCACGACCGTCCCGTATCCGGCCGTCCGCGCGAAGATCAGGGCATCGCGGGCCAAGGTGAAGATCGTCATCCTGGATTGCTGCCACAGCGGAAAGGCATTCGGGCGCGACGTGCTCGCCGGGCCGGAGGTGCTGCGTGAGGCCGCCGACATCGACGGGACCTTCGTGCTCACCGCCACCGACGAGAAGACGAAATTCGCGGTGGCCCAGGATGGTTCGGGGCGGACGGCGTTCACCGGCGTACTGCTCGACATCATGGCGTCCGGAATACCCGGCGCGGAGCGCTATCTCACCATGTCGGCGCTGTTCCGCGAGCTGCGCTCGCGGCTGCCCGCGGCGAACCTGCCGAAACCCAAGGCGCTGGAACGCGGTACGGCGGCGGAGCTGGCGCTGGCGGTGAACGCGGGCTGCAGCGGCGCGGCACCGGCATTACCGGGCACCGAAACGACCGCCTATTTCGCGCAGATCCGCGATATCGCACCGGCGGACGAATTGCGCGACCGTGAGCAGGAACTGGCGACCCTGGCGGCGTTCTGCGCGGGCGGCGAGCCGTATCTCTGGTGCCGGGCCGGGCCGTGGGCCGGAAAAACGGCGCTGCTGTCCTGGTTCGCACTGCATCCGCCCGAAAACGTGCGTGTGGTGGCCTTTTTCATCACCTCGCGGCTGGCCGCGCAGGCCGATCATCTCGCCTTCGATGATGCGGTGCTGGAACAGCTTTCGGCGCTGCTACCGGCCGAGCGGACCACGGTGACCGGCGCGGTCGGCAACCGGGACGCGTTGCGCAGGCATCTGCTGGATCTGGCGGAGCGGCGCGCGATCGAAAGCGGTAAACGGATCGTGCTGATCGTCGACGGTCTCGACGAGGACCAGGGTGCTCCGAGTATCGCCTCGCTGCTGCCGCGCAATCCCGGCCCCGGACTACGCGTCCTGGTCGCGAGCCGCCCGAATCCGCCCATCCCCCTTGATGTTCCGGATGACCATCCGCTGCGCACCTGCACCCAGCTGACGCTGAAGCGCTCACCGTGGGCCAGCGGCATCATCCGGGCCGCGCAGTGGGAACTGCGGCGCCTGCTCGCCGGGTCGGAGGACACCCGCCGGGTGCTCGGATTGGTCACGGCCGCAGGCGGTCTCACCAATCCCGAACTCGAGGACCTCACCCAGCTGCCGCCATTCCGCATCGAGGAGATACTCGACGGTGTCACGGGCCGCACCTTCCGCACCAGAATGAGCGCCTTCGTCCCGGACCAGATCAACCTGCTGGCCCACGAGACATTGCAGCAGGAATCCGAAAACGCTCTCGGCAAACATCTTTTGGACCGCTATCGGGCCGAGATCCACGCATGGGCGGATCGCTACCGCGCGGACGGCTGGCCCGGGAACACACCGAGTTATCTCCTGACGCGCTATTTTTCGATGCTCAAGGCACTCGGGGACGCGCCGAGGATGACCGCGCTGGCGCTGGACGCCGATCGCCACGATCGGATGCTTCACCTCACCGGCGGTGACATCACGGCGCGCACCGAAATCGCCGCTGCGGCGGAAATCGTTGCGCGGCAACCCGATCCGGATCTGCTCACGCTGTGCAGACTGGCAATGCGGCGCGACCGGCTCCGACAGCGCAGCGACAATATCCCCATCATGCTGCCTGCGGCGTTCGCCCGCCTGGGCGAATGCGATCGCGCGGCGAGCCTGGCGATCAGCATCCCGGATCAGCTTCGCCGGACCCGCGCCCATATCGCGCTCGCCGCCGTGCCGCGCGCCGCCACCGAGCACGAGCGTGACCGTGTACTCGCCGAATCGCTGATCAGGGAGATCGGCGACGCGGTTACCCGGGAGAGCCTGTATACCGACCTCATCGGCGCGCTACTGGCGGCCGGCGACACCGGAAATGCCGAGAAGCTGCTCGAGGAGGTCGCGTACGCGCCGCACCTACCCCGGGCACTGAGCGGATTCGTGCCGGTCTGGCTGGCCGCCGGGCGGGAGGAGGAGGCGCGGGAGACGGCCGCACGGATCGAATTCCTCGCCGAGCGGTTTCTCCCGGTCGAAAGCCGGGATCGCGCGCGTGTGCTCGCGGCCGAGGCGCTGGCGGTGATCGGTGAGTACCGGCGCGCGGAATCGGTCGCGCGCGCCATCGCCGACAAGAATGGCCGAATCGAGGCGCTTGCGGGGGTGATCCGGTGGGCGGCCCGAGCCGGACAGCGCGATCGCGTCCGGGAAATGCTCGGCGGACTCGCCGAATTCGCACAGGGTAGGCCGCTGTTCGAGCTGAGCGGCCCGGCCTTTCCTGCGATCATCTCGGCGATGATCGACGCGGATCACGCCGAGGACGCACGGCGCATCGTCACCGAACACGAACCGGAGCCCGGAACCATGCGTGTTCGCAAATGGGGCTCGCCGCGGCCGGAATACGTCACGGTCTTCGTCATGGTCGGCGCGCTGGACACCGCGGAACGCTGCGCCAACGAAATCCTGCCCTTCCCGCTCCGGGCCGACGTTCTCACCGATCTCATCCCCGCCTTTCTGGCGGCGGGCCGCCGGGCGGACGGCAGACGTCTGGCGGATGCGGTCGAGGCGTTCGCCAATCGGCTCGACCATCCGGGCCCGCGGGCCGTAATGCTGAGCAGACTCGTGCGAGCACTCATCGACGCCGACGCGCTCGATCTGGCGCGGGCGGCCGTCGGGCACATCCAGCCGACGGCTTATCGGATCCGCGCGCTGGCCGAGCTGGCGAAGCATCTGCGCTCCGGGCCCGCCCGGGAACTGGCCCGGCTCGCCGAACATCTGGGTGTCCCGTCCGCGGACCTCGATTTGGACTGGGTCGCGGACGCGTCGAAAGACTTCGATTCCGGGCTGATGCAGACGACCGAACTCATCCGCCTGTACGCGTGGTCGCCGGGCGATCTGGCACGCGAAATCGAATCGTGTATCGATACCGCCATCGATGGAACATTGCGGCGCGGGCACGGCACGGTGCTGTCGCGGTTGGCGGCGGTACTGGTCGAGGTCGGGCGGACCGAGCGCGCTATCGAACTGCTCACACGCATCGACGATGTGGCGCAACGGATTCGGATCATGACCGAACTGGCCGCCCCGCTCGCAGCCGCGGGCGCGGGTGACCAACTGCACCAGCTCCTCCTCGCGGTCGAGCCGCTGGTTGCCGAACTACCCGAGGACATTCAGCCGACGGCCCGCACCGATCTCGGCATCGCGCTGGCCCGAATCGGCGATATCGAACGGGCCGATCGCACCGCGCGCGGGTTCGACGATGTGCCGGGTCGAGCGCAGATCCAGACCGAGATCGTCGCGGCCCTGGTCCGGTCCGGCGATATCGATGCCGCATCAGCCCTCGCGGCGCGAATCAGCTACGTACACGCCAATATTCACGCCGAACTCGTCCTGGTCCCGGCGATCGCCGAACGCGACGGTCGCGCCGCCGCCTGGCAGCGTTTCGAAACGGCCGAGCGGTCCGCGCGGGATATTCACAACCGGGATCAGGTCGCGCTGCACCTGGTGGAAACCGCGCTGCGGCTCGGTGATACGGCGCGCGCCACCGCCTCTGCGGCGCTCGCCGATTCGCCGATTGCCCGTGCCGAGGCGCTCGTTCAGGTGGCGCAGGTGCTGGTGACCGAATACCGGCGGGCCGCCGAGATCGATCGACTTGTCCTGCGCCCCAAGATCGTTCGCCTGCTCGCCGAGATCTGGAACGGCGCCGTATGGTACCGGCCGCTGGATGTGCTGGCCCGGCTGGATCCCGGCCTGCTCACCACGATCGCCGACGAGGTGCTCACGCCCTGATTCAGTGCGTGCCCAGTTGGGATTGCAGCATGACGATCTGATCTTTCGCCAGCAGCTTTTCCTTTTTCAGGCGGTGCAGGACGAGATCGTCGATGTCGGGGCGGGACTGCAGCTGTTCGATCTGGCGGTCGAGCCGTCTGTGTCGTTCCTGCAGCTCGGCCAGCCTGTCGAATTGATCTTGTTGCGAGGTTCCGTCCGGGCCAGTTGCCATATCTGCCTCCTCCGCAAATCCATGGTATCGGACCAAATATGCTGCGTAGGAGGGTTTGTCGGGTTCGGTTCGGCTCGTCCGCGATGTGTCGACCGCTCAGAGCTCGCGGTACATGACGTGCAGGCCGACGCGTCCCTCGACCGGATGCCGGAACGCGCCCGGCACGGTTCCGACGATCTGGAAACCGAGCCGGCGGTAGAGCTCGACCGCCCGCCGGTTGCTGGCCGCCACCGCGTTGAATTGCATTCCGGCATAACCGGATTCCTTCGCCCAGGCGAGAACGTATTCGACAAGCGCGGCGCCGACACCGTTGCCGCGCGCGTCGGCGGCCACCATGAAGCTCGCACTGGCCACGTGCGAGCCCGGTCCCGGACGGTTGGCGTAGGAGTTCGCGGTCCCGAGCACACGATCGCCCGCGACGGCCACCACCGTCGCGCCGGGTGGGCGGACAACCCAGATATCGTGCGCCTGCTGCTCGGTCATCGCCGGGTCGTACGCGAAGGTGTCCGCGGCCCGGACCACCTGGCGCACGATCGGCCAGACCTGCGGCCAGTCCGCCTCGGTGAAATCCCGGATCAGCATGGGGCACACGGTATCCCGGCAATGGTTCGGCCTGCCAATGGTTTACCCGACGGGGAATCCGTACTCGAGGTATGCGGTTGCGCCGAGGTTGCGGGCCCGGCGCGCGGCCAGGGCCCGGCGGGTCATGAAATCCGGTAGGCGCTGGGCGATTTCGGCGTCATCGCTCCACGCCCAGCTGCGCAGTTCCTCGGCTTGGAGTTCGATCGCCGCGGCCGCTCGCGCGGTCAGCACGCCCCCGTCGAAGAGCAGCATGACGCCCTCGCTGTGGTCGCCGCGCGGCGGGATCCAATCGAACACCAGTAGGGGGCCGAGCGTCACGGCCATCCCCAACTCCTCCTGGATCTCGCGGACGGCGGTGGCATAGGGCGATTCATCGGCCTCGACCACCCCGCCGGGAAACTCCCAGTGGTCCTTGTAGGTCGGCTCGACCAGCAGGATCCGATCCGATTCATCGACGAACAGCGCACCCGAACCCATGCGCTTACGTGGCAACGCCGCCAGGAATTCCGCACTCTCGGTCCGCATACCACCACGGTATGCGGCAAAATGCGATACCGTTCGGAGCCACATCTCGACTCCGCCGAGAAGGCGGCCGAAACCGGTTCTCCTTGCCGAGCCCGCGCGCCAAAGGTACTGTTTGCGCAGTTCACGGGACTCGTCGCAGATATTTCGGAGCACCGAGACGTTAGGGGCGCGAATGACCGGCAGACGGATGCCCGACAGAGGGCACTGAACGATGGACCCGACCGCGCGGTGGCGGCAACTGTTGGATCTCGCGAATTCCGGTGAGCTGCAACTCGATCCGGAAATCGGCCGAGATCTGGACGCCCAATGCGCGGCCTACCTCGACGAGCTCGACAGCATTCGCGCCTCGGCCCGATCCGCCGAACACCTGACCGGCTTCGGCACGATGCCATCGGGACCGATCCTGGAAGCCAAGTTCGCGGGCAAGGTCGACGGACCCGACAGCGCATTGTGCAGATCGCTCGATACGCATATCGATCAGGTCGAGTTGATGCGCCAGGTCTTCGCCAAGGCGATCGCGAATTACCGGGAGGCGGACCGGAGCACCGCAGTGCGGCTCGACGGCATCGAGATTCCGCGCGAAGGGGGCCGATGAGCCAGGCGGAGTACGCGCGCAGAATCGTTGCGGCACAAGACCAGTGGCGCCGTGACCGGGTCGCCGTCCCGGACGACCCTGGCGCGCGCGAGCTCGAAAACGGTTGTGACCCACGATCGATCACCGATCCGAATCAGGACCTGTACGTGATCGAGACGGCGACGCTCGATGACCTCGTTCAGCGGGTCGAGGCGATGCGGCCGAGTTCGGCGCTGGAGGTATCGCAGCAGTGGCAGCACATCAGCGCGGCCTTCCGGGAGAAGTCGACGGCGTTCGGCGCCGCGATCAGAGCCACCATCGCGAACGGCTGGAGAGGCGCGGCGGCGAATCAGGCCACCGAGGCGATCACCAATTACGTCGATCAGTCACAGCAACTGACGCTGGCGGCCGAACGGATCTCGACCGCGTTGGCGGAGTTCGGCGCCGGACTGCTGCGAACCCGGGCGCTGATGCCGCGCACCGGCGACGGTGTACCGGTCCTGAAGGACAAGGCTTTGCCGCCGGAGGGTGTCATGAAGGCGGACGACCACAGCAGATCCGAGGCCGTCGAGGAGGCGAGACGGGTGCTGCGGACGGTGTACTGGCAGGCCGCGAACCTGGCCGACGCCGGGGTGCCCGTCGTGCCGGACAGTCCGAAAGTTGTGGACAGTCCGCATATTTCGCCGGTGATCGGGGATGACTGACGGTGCGCACCTGGAGGTTCACCGGACAGGAGTTCCAGATCCTCTGGAGCTCATACGACCGCGACCGCCTGCCCTATCCGCTGGCGTACCGACCCGGGTCCGCGGTCGACTGGAACGATCTCGTGCGGCAACGGGAATCGGCGACCAGATCACTGCTGGGCCGATACTCACTGAATCTGGATCGGGCGCTTTCGGTGCTGCTGGAACCGGAAATACGGGTGGAGTCAAAGGGTTTCGGCGGTTCGGGGCTGGTCGCGGTTTTCCGGTTCCACGGGGTGCTGCGCGACGAGATCGGCGCGACGCTGGTACAACTCCCCGGAGTCACGGAGGACACCGGCGGCGATGTGCTGATGACGCTGTGCCGCGCCGACGAGGTGGCCGCGGCCGCGGTGGCCGCACTGCCGAAGGCGCCCGCGGGTAAGCGGGCGCCGATCAGCTTCCGCCGCACCGAGATCGCCGCGGACAGGCGGCGTTACGTCCGGCGGGTCGACGAGTACAGCGTCACCGAGCAGCTGCACCGGGTGTTCGGGCGGGACCGGTCGGCGGTCGGCGAGATCACCGTATTCCCCGGCGCCGCAGTCGATTCCAGGCCGATGCCGGATGGGCGCGGATTCCTCTGGTCGGATTACGTCGACGACGGGCGCTATTACATCAGATCCGGTGATCCGGTCGTCGCCAAGCCGATGGACGCGAAGATGATGGCGGGCGAGATCGCCCGGCTCGTCGACGCGGTCCGCCGCAGGGGTGCGCAGATCGAGACGCGTTCCTGAGCGGCCCGGCGAAAAGTTCCGTCGCGTGGAATCACCTTGATCTGGGCGTGATTCGGCGGTGGCGGCCGACTTTTCGAACATTCCACGAATTCGCTGCGAGTTGTCGGACAAACCGATCGCCGCTGTTTTCAACGGGTCGCCCGATGGGTATCCGGAATGGTGCTCTAGGTCCGGATTAACGGTACGTGCAGCCCAGGTCAACCGACCAGCAGCCGACACCCGAGGTAATCCGCGCTAATCGCTCGATATTTGCCCGTAAGACTGCACAGTCTGCAAGGATTGGCCACCCCGGTGCGGTCCGCGAAAAGTGGCGAGTAGCGTGCGGCGGCGAGGAACCGATACCTGGGGTGTTCAGCGGTCGTCGCGCGCACGACCTGTTTCCGGATACGCGGATAGAATCGGGCGGCCGAGCGCGAGCCCGGGCGATACGGGGAAGAGGAACTGGATGGAGCACGGTCAGCAGGGCACCGAGTCGGTCGGTGCGATGTTGTCGAGCATTGCGGCGGCGCTGCGCGAGTTCAGCGACAAGCTGGACGAGGTGGCGGGCCGAGTGGACGGCGACCGCGGTGTCGAGGCTCGGCTGGCCAAGCTGGAGGCGTGGGCATTCCGTGCCGGACAAGACATTTCGGGCATAGATTCGCGGCTGGACCGAGTCGAGTCCGACGGGCCGGGCGAGGCGGGCCCGCAACCCGCGGCCGACACCGGTCCGTTCACCAGGCGCGGCGAGACCGTGCCGACCCGGGGCGGCAATCTCTTCACACCGCCGGTCAAGGCCGAGCAGGCCGATGCGCGCAAATCCGCGCCCGCGCCGCTCGAACCGCAGACCACCGCGCTGGAGAGCATTCCGGCTGTCCGCGAGCCGGGCGCCGCGACGCGGGCCACCGCGCGTCAGCCGTTCCCGAACGCGCGGGACCGGATACCCACCGCGCCGCACGCGCCACGAGACGCCTACCCGACCGGTTCGGCCCAGCGGGAATCCGGCGCGGCGACGGGCGAAACCGGTGCGGCGCACCGGGATTCCACCGACTCGCAACCGGAGCCGGGCCCGGCGCCGCGGGAATCCGGCGCACCGCAGCTCGGGCCGGGTGCGACACGCCAGCCGTTCCCGAGCCTGCGGGAGAGTTCGGCGCGGGACACCACGGTGCCGCGGGAGCCGATCTCCACCGGGCCGGAGATATTCACCGTGTCCGAAAGCGGCGCGCATCGCACCGCCGAGAACAGCGGAGGCTTCCCGAGCGTCGAGACGCCTTCGGAGAACACCGGATTCGCCGCGCCCAAGTCGTATGCCGAAACCAACGGCGCGGCCACCGGCTTCACCGGGCTGTCGGGCGCTGCGGCACAATCGAATTCGGGCGAATCCGGAACGCGTGAGTCCACGCTGTCCAATCCCGCGCAGGGTTCCGGCGGCGGGCTTTCCGGCTCGGGTTTCTCGGCGGCCACCTACCAGAGCAAGTCCGAACCGGTCGGCTACGAAAACGGCTCGACGCCAAAGGGTCTCACCTACGAGAACACGCAGCCGGGCCTCACCACCTCCTACGGCACCGGGTCGACGAATCTGACCGGCAACTACGACAGCCAGAGCCAGGGCTCCTACGAAAGTTTCGTCGCGCCCGAACAGAACGGGGTCGCCCTCACCGGCTCGCACCGCGCCGCCGACGAGGACCGCAGCCACGTCGACAAACTCCAGGCCATGCTCGACGAACTGAAGAAGACGGCGGGCATGTCCATCGGCCGCTCCGACGTCTTCGGCCCACCCGCCGTCGACCCGACTCCTCTGCCGACCCGCGACACCAGCGAACCTCGCCGCGACTATCGCCTGTCCGGTCCGCCACCCCGTCTCGAACCGCCCAGCGCCTGATCCGTTAGTTGCCGAGGTCCTTGATGAGGTCCAGGGCCGGGTAGAGAACGGCGCGCAGCGGACGCAGTCTCGACAGCGCAACGACGCGTTCGACGAGTGGGGCGGTTCGGCGGATCAGCAATCGGGTGCGTTCCTGGCCGGGGCTGCGGTCGTGGACCCAGAACAGGACGATGCCCATGTGGGCCAACCACAGCAGATCCGGCAGCTCGGCCAGCAACCGCTTGTCGCCCTTGACGTCGGCGCCGATGACCAGGTCGGCGATGATGGCGGTGGATGCCTCTCGGGCGGGCCGACTTTCGTCGCTGAACGGGTTGAGCGGGCTGGTGGGTTCGGCGGCGATGGCGAAGAACTTGCCGCCGAATTCGTGGTAGGCGGCGGCGACGTCGACGAAGGCCAGTTCCATCGTCTGCCATCGGGTGGCGAGGGAATCGCCGCGGATGGTCTGCTCGACCCGCTGTTGATGCAGGGTCTGAATGTGTTGGTAGAACCCCTGAACCAGGTGTTCCTTCGACTTGAAGTAGTAGTAGGCGTTTCCGACGCTGACACCGGCTTCGCCCGCGATCGCGCGCATGGTGGTCTTCGTATAGCCGTTCTGCTCGAACAGGCGAAGGGCGGCATCGATGATCTGCCGGCGAGTTTCCTCACCGCGCGCGGTCGTGGGCTCCGGGCGGGTCATGCGGCTCAGGCCAGCCGGGCGGCATCGACCGGAATCGTGGCGACCGCGGCCTGCTTCTCCTGATGCCTGCCGCGGCGGATCTTGTTCAGCGCGATCAGGTTTGCGAAGTGCATACCGCCGAGCACGAGCAGGACCATGCCGAGCTTCATCGCGAGTTCCTCGATCGCGACGCGCGCATCGCCGACCGGGCCGCTGATGCGCAGGGCCAGCGCCACGAAGCCCGCGTTCACCAGCCAGAACCCGATGACCAGCAGATGATTCACGGCTTGGGCGAGGTCGGTGTCGCCATTCATGACATCCACCAGGAAGCGCGCCCCGGTCCGGTGCAGAGTGCGTGCCACCCAGAACGTGACCGCCAAGCTGACGATTACGTAGACCGCGTATGTGACGACGATGAAGTTCATTGTCCCAGCTCCTTGCTGATTTGAACGTGTTCAACTATGAGCTTAGAGCGATTCTTGAACGTGTTCAAGTGTGGGCGTCGCGACATCGGCGAGAACACGGTTGCCGAGGTGCCGCCCTCGACCGGGTCGGCGGAGAAACCGAATCGTCGACGATGCGGCGCGGCGAACTAGGAACGTACTCCACAATTATCTCTATATTTCTCTATTTTCCGAATCAATAGGGAGTGATAGAGTATTTTCATGGCAGAACCCCTTTACTCCGTCGACCAGGTAGCCGAGCGGCTCGGACTTCACGTACGCACCGTGCGGAACTATGTGCGCGATGGACGTCTCAAGGCGGTGCGGATCGGAAAGCAGTATCGGATCGCGCAGTCGGATCTGGAGGCGTTCACGGGGGGACCGGTTCCGGCGGCGGTGCGGGAAACGGTTGCGCGGCAACGGCACAGCGAGGTGTCGGCGATCGTGGAGGTGGACGCGATCGATCGGGAGCTGGCCAGTCGGCTGGCGCTGCTGGTGACGGGTGCGGCCAACGGCGGCAATACCGACCAGCCGCTGCGCGTCCAAACCGGTTACGACGAGGAGCGTGGCCGGATGAAGGTCATCATCCTCGGCGGTCTCGCCGATACGGCGCGGCTGCTGGAATATATGGAGGGGGTACTCGACACATGAGCACTATCTACAAGTCGGACGCGGGTGCGGCCGAGCTACAACGGCGGTATGCGGAAGGGCTGCGCGAGTGGCCGGTGCCCGCCGAATACCTGCGGCTGCCGACGCGGCAGGGCGAAACCTTCGTGATCGCCTCCGGCCCGGCGGATGCGCCGCCGCTGCTGCTGTTGCACGGATCCGGCGGGAACTCGGCGATGTGGCGCGGCGATATCGCCTCGTGGGCAACGCATTTCCGCGTCTACGCGATCGACATCATCGGCGAACCCGGCCGGAGCGCGCCGACGCGCCCGCCGCTGGACTCCGATGCGATGGTGGACTGGCTGGACGAGGTGCGCGAAGCGCTCGGCTGCACCGGTATGGCGATCGTCGGCATTTCGCTCGGCGGGCTGGTGGCGGCCCACTACGCGACCCGCAATCCCGAACGCGTGCATCGACTGGCGCTACTGTGCCCCAGTGGCATCGGACGCCAGACAATGGGATGGGTTGTCAAGGCGCTGCCGCTGCGGCTGTTGGGGCGCAACGGATTACCTCGGATCGCCCGGCTCGTCACCGGACTCGACGGACCGCGATACGAATCCGCGCTCGACACCTCGGTGCTGACCTTCACCCACTACCGGCCCCGCACCGGGCGGTTGCCGATCCTCCCGGATACCGCGCTGCGGCGGCTGACCATGCCCGTCCTGGTCATCGTCGGCGAGCGCGATGTGCTGCTCGACTCGGCCGAAACCGCCCGCCGGGCACGGGAATTCATACCGAACGCCACGGTGCGGGTGTTGCCCGGCGTCGGGCACGCCATCGTCGAGCAGACCGATGCGGTCCAGCGATTCCTGCTGGATCAGCGCTGACGAATGACGGCGTACGACCGAGGCATCGTGGTGGCGGGCGACCGGGTATTCCGCCCGCCACCGCCACGCGCCGCATTCGTGCACGAACTGCTCGAATACTTCGCCGAAGCCGAATGGCTCCACGCACCAAGATATCTCGGCAGCGACTCGCAGGGCCGCGAAATCCTCTCCCACATACCCGGTTTCGCCGGATCCGAACTCACCGAAGAGGTGCGGTCGACGGCGGCGCTCGCCGCGGTCGCGCGACTGGTGCGCGAATTCCACGACCTGACCGCGGGGCACCCGCTGGCCGGATCCGGTGAGGTGGTGTGCCACAACGATTTATCGCCGAAGAATACGATCTACCGCTTGGCCGTACCCGTCGCGCTCATCGACTGGGATCTGGCGGCGCCGGGTCGCCGCATCCACGACGTCGCGCATTTATGTTGGCAGTACGGCGATCCCGGCCCGGGCGCCGAGGTACCCGTTGTGGCACAACGCATGCGGGTGATCCGCGACGCGTACGGCCGGGCAGAGCTGATCGACCCACCAGAGCTGATCCACACCGTGCTCTGGTGGCAGGACCGGTGCCGTCGCGGCATCGAACACGACCCGGCGCTGGCGCATCTGCGGGCGGCCGGAGTTCCGGAACGAATCCGCGCCGCACACCGCTGGGTGTCCGATAATCGCGGCCCGCTCACCCGTGAGCTCGCGCACGATAACCGATGACTCGGGATGACTATTCCCAAACCGGGGGGTTGGTAGTTACTTCCGACTGGTCTACGTTGTTCTGGTGGACGACCGCCCAGCTCGGCGAAATGCCTGGAAGACAGGGAAATTCGGCCGCACCGCGGTATGGTGCGGCGGCGCTGCGCTGATCTTGGTCGCGGCGCTGTGCGTCGCGGCCGACACCACCGGCTTGGCGCGCTACTACCAGCAGCGCCTGCACTGGCATGCGTGCAAGGACGACGGCCTGGCGAAAGAGGGCGCCAGCTGCGCCGAGGTCATGGTGCCGCTGGACTACGGCAATCCGAGCGGACCGGCGCTCAGCGTCGCGATCTCCCGGATCGCGGCGCGGGACAAGGCCAATCGGCGCGGGATACTGCTGAGCAATCCCGGCGGGCCCGGCGGTTCCGGGATGGACGCGTTCGACCTGATCGGCGATGTGCTCGAACCCGATGTACTGGCCCGCTACGACCTCATCGGATTCGATCCGCGCGGGGTCGAACGGTCGGGCAAACAGCAGCGGTGCGGCTGGCCGGTGGCCAACCCGATCCGGTCGGCGGGTGTCGACCGGGCCGGATTCGTCAGCGAGACCTTACTGCAAGCCTATCTGGCGGCGAGTTGTCTACAGCGCGACCAGAACTGGATGCGGCATCTGTCCACCCGGAACACGGCGCGGGATATGGATGTGATCCGCGGCGCGCTGGGTGAACCACGGCTCAGCTACTACGGCCTCTCCTACGGAACATATCTGGGCGAGGTGTACACCCAGCTGTTCCCGGGACGGTCCGACCGGATCGTGCTGGACAGCGTCATCGATCCGGACCGCTATTGGCTAGGGCTGCAACAGGATTGGGGTCCCGCGGTGGAGGCGGGCTTCGACGACTGGGCCGCGTGGACCGCCGACCGCGACGAGACGTATCACCTGGGCGCGTCGGCGGCCGAGGTACGCGACACCGTCGAGGCGCTGATCGCGCACGCGGCCGAGACGCCGATCGTGGTGGAGGGGTTCGCCTTCGACGACCATCTGATACCGAATCTGCTGTGGGAGATGCTGCGCGACGCCCGGCTGAACGAGCCCGTCGCGCAGATGATGCGCGCCCTCGCCGACGCGGCCGAGGGACGCGCTCCGGATGTGCCGAAACGATTGCACCAATGGATCGTTTCGGCGAAGGAGGACGAGTATTCGGTCATGGCGCAGATCTGGTGCGCCGACGCGCCGATGCCGCGCGATCCGGCCTGGTATTGGGATGCCATCCAGCGAGCCAGGCCCACCCAGCCGATATTCGGCGCGCTGGCCAACAATATTCAGCCGTGCGCGTTCTGGCCCGCGCCGCTGGAACCGCCGACGGTGGTGCGCAACGCGGTCCCCGCGCTGATCCTGCAGGCCACCGGCGATAACCGCACCCCGTACCGGAACGCCGTCGCGCTGCATCGGCAGATGACGGGATCGCGCCTGATCACCCTGCGCAACACCAGGATTCACATGGTGTTCCGCACGGAGCTGAGCACCTGCATCCTGGAAACCACCAACGCCTACTTCCGCGACGGCACGATCCCCGCCGCCGACCTCGACTGCGACCCGAACTGATCAGCTCGCCGACCGCGCGGAACCCGTTGTCCGCGGGGTGATCCGGAGCGGCCGGGCGAGCTCGGCGGGCCGATTCAGCGTGGCGCGCACCAACTCCCGGAACCACCGGTGCGCGCTGTCGGCGGAATTGCGCGGATGCCAGGCGATCCCGATCGGCACCTCGGGCAGCGGCAGTGGAATCTCGAAGGCGCACAGGCCCATCGCGGGCAGTGCGGCGGCGGTGAGCGCCGCGGGGGCCGGACAGACCAGATTGCCCGACCGGACCGCGAACAGGGCCGCGGACAACGTGGGCACCGTCGCGACCACCCGGCGGGTGCGACCGTGCAGAGCGAGCCGCTCATCGATCGCGCCCTGTGCGCGGCCGGTGCGGGAGATCGCGAGATGGGGCGCGGAGGCGTAGGCGGCCACCGAGACGCGTCCGGTGGCGAACCGGTGCTGCGCCGAGACTATGCCGACCATTCGGTCACCGAGCACCCGCTGCACGGTGATCTCCGGATCGGAATGTTCCAGCACGCCGACCTCGATATCGATATGTCCGGCGCGCAGGGCGGCGGCGCCGTCGCGATCGTCCGGCAGGAAGCGCACCGTCACACCGGGCGCCTCGGCGTCGATGGCGGCGAGCAGCGGCGCGGCCAGATCGGTGAGCACCATATCGTCGGCCTGGACGGTGAAGGTGCGCTTCAGGGCGAGCGGATCGACGGGCGCGCGCGGAGCGAGCAGGGTGCGGCCGTGCTCCACCAGCGCCCTGACCTCATACCGCAATTCGACGGCGCGCGGAGTGGGGGTGAGCCCGCGCCCGGCCCGTACCAGCAGCGGATCGCCGAGCGCCTGCCGCAGTTTCGCCAGTGTGCGGCTCATCGCGGGCGGTGAGGTCCCCAGCCGCTCGGCCGCCGCGGTCACGCTGTTCGTCTCCAGCAGCGCGTCCAGCGCCACCAACAGATTCATATCCAGCGGGTCCACCCCTGGATTATCGCCATCGGAATGATCGCTCGGCAAAGTTCCGTTCCTGATAATCCGCGCAGGCTGTTCGGGCTTGACGACACAGGTGCCGACCACACCGAGAGCGGCATACGAGCCCGAACCCGGACGATCGGCGACGAGCCGTAAACGGCGTAACCATTTGCTGATCGATGGTCGCAATTGTGAATTCGCCTTTACGACATATTTACCGGATGTAACCGTTCGGGGATTGCCCATACGCCGTTGCGCTGCAACATGTTCACGGCTGATTCCCGCGAAAACTGGCTGATTTGTCTATGTTTCGCGGGCGATGCCGCCGGTCATCTTCGCGATCGGTACAGGGCCGGTGAGATCGCGCCCGGCACCGCGAATTCCCCAGAGCAGAACCTGGCGGGGCCGCAGCGGGCCGGTAACCTCCTTCTTTGCAAACGCTTTTCGACTCGACCGCACGGCGCCGGGCCGGCGTGGGCGGCCGGGACATCCCCCGCGGCAGGGAGGACTCCATGCGGACGACAAAGATGTCCGAGTGCCACCGCATGCCAGATGGCGACGAGACCGTCGAAATACGGTTGGACGCTTTGGTTCTGGCCGGTTCGCCCCGGTTGACCGGGGAGGACTACGCCCACATCCACGCGCTGGCGGAGACCGACGAGCCGCTGCCTCCCATCCTCGTACACCGGCCGAGCATGCGAGTGGTCGACGGGGCGCACCGGGTGGGCGCGGCGCGGCTGCGCGGCGACACCACCATCGCGGCGCAATTCTTCGACGGCACCGACAGCGAGGCGTTCATCCTCGCCGTCCGGCTGAACATCAGCCACGGCCTGCCGCTGTCGCTGGCCGACCGCAAGGCGGCGGCCGCCCGGATACTGCGGGAACGCCCGGAGTGGTCCGATCGGGCGATCGGTGCGACAACGGGGTTGTCCCACAAAACCATCGGGGCGCTGCGCCGTTCGGCTGGCGCGGATTCCCAGCCGAACACCCGGATCGGCCGGGACGGCCGAGCGCACACCTCCAGCGCCACCGACGGTCGCAGGCTGGCATGCGAGCTGTTCCTCCGCTCACCCGACGCCCCGCTGCGCGAGGTGGCCAAGGTGGCGGGCGTCTCGCTGGGCACCGCGCACGACGTGCGACAGCGGCTGCGGCGCGGTGACGATCCGATTCCCCCACGGCAGCACCGCAATTCGCTCACGCGAACATCCGACGACCCGGCGCGGTGGCCGTCCGGGACCGCCCAGCCCGGCACGACCCAGCCCGTCCAGATCAAGGATCCCCGGATCGTGATAGACCGGCTGCGCGCCGATCCCTCGCTGCGATTCAGTGAAGCGGGCCGCGCCCTACTGCGCAGACTGGATTTATATGCGACCGCCAATGCCGGTTTGGAATCGATGGCCGATGCGTTGCCCGCCCATAACCTGGGCCTGATAGTGCAACTCGCCTATTGGTTCGCCGAAGATTGGCGGAGATTCGCGGCGCAGTTGGAGCGCCGCGCGAATTGAGCGGAATGTATTGAAACGCAATGGTTCCCGCCGATGCGCGCATCGGCGGGAACCATTCAGCCGATTACTCGGTGACCAACCGGCCCATCGAGTGGACCTCGTCCACATCGCCACCGGTGATGAAGGACCACGGCGCGGTGAAGTATCCACCGTTGCCCCAACCGGCACCCCACGAATTCTCGATGGTGACACCGTTCTCGTCGTACGCGACGATCGTCACCTCATGCCCGCCGACGACCGATTCGCTCGGGTCGGGGTTGTAGTAGTAATTGCTCTGGTTCAGGTTCATGAAGCTCTGCCGAACCTCGAACCCGATCGGAACCGGCAGGCCGGACGAAATCGCCTGCTTGATATTGCTGATGACATCTCCGCCCGTCAGATCCTGCGAGCCGGAGAGCTTGTAGTGCGCGGCATTCGCCCGCTCGTTGTCATCGGGCTGGGTGGTGTAATCGAAATCGCCCTGCCAGTAATCCGATTTCGTATCGATACCCTGTTCCTGCTCCATCGGCAATGCGACCGAGGCGTACGTGCCCTGATCGTTGCCCTTCGCGATCTGCGAGTAGATGAACATCGGCGCCATCGGGCCACCGCTGATGCCCTGCTCGTTCATCAGCACGCCGTACCCGGTGTAGCCGGTGGCCCAGGTCACGCACGATCCGACCTGGCCCTGGTCACCCGGCGAAAGGGCATACTGCTGCAGCGAATACGACGACGGCGGGGTAAGCGAGCCGACCCGGACCGGCAGCGCGGTGCCGCTGCTGGTGTCATGGGTCTGTGCGGCCTTCGCGGCGTTGGCGTCGAAACCGAAGCCGTGCGTGGGCAGGACGGGCTTCGGCAAAGGCGCCGATGGGCTCGGAGCCGCGACCGCGAATCCGGCGGAGACGAGTCCGACGCCGAGCACGAATGCCGCCGCGGCGGGCACGCATGAATAACGTGTGTAACGCATGGGTTCTCCTGAAATGAGTGCTGAATCCCGGGCCTGTGCCCGATCGCCGGAGTCATCCGGAACAAACCCGGCCGAACCGGTGGAACCCCATCCGGACGCTCGTTCGCGATGAGACATATAATTGGCCCGGCAGCGGATTCGGGCAAGTGCGTTCAATATGTTCACGGATGTGCTCGCCGATCCGATCGGTTACCTTGGATTTGCGAAGTCCGGAATCGCGCGAATTCAGTTGCCGGATACGGCGTTTCGAAAGGATCGGTAAAGTGCGGCCGAGATGGATCCTCTTCATTCTGCTGTGTCTGACCATGGTGGCGACTTCCTCGTTCGGCCACGGTATTTCGGCCGCCGATCCGCTGCCCGCCGGGAAAACGTTCACCGGCCGGTCCACCGGTCTGCGGGTCACTCCGGGATTGCCCGGGGTAATGGAGCCGCGCGATGCCGTATTCGGTTGGCTGGTGCTGCCGTATTTGCAGCAGGAGCAGGAGTGGGATCAGTGGTGCTGGGCCGCCGACGGCGCGTCGATCGCGAATTACCTCGGCCACTGGATCGACCAGAACGACTATTGCAAGCTGGTGCACGGCGCCGACGCGAACGACGTATGCCCCAACGACAATGCCTCGCTGGAGGATATCGCCAAGGCCTTCGGCAAGATCGGCTTCGACGCGAAGGTGGGCAGCCCGTTCTCGATGACCAGGATCGTCGAGGAGATCTCGGCCAACCGCCCGATCCTCACCGGCATCGCCTGGGCCGCGGGCGGCGGGCACGCCCAAGTGGTCTACGGCTACGACGCCGACGCCGGGACGATCACCTACGGCGACCCGTGGCCGACCTCGCAGCGGCAGGTCACCCAGACGCTGGCCTCGTATACCAAGAATCCACAATGGATTTGGTTCGGCGAGGACTACCGGATCGCGCCGAAGGAATGAGAATGCCGACCCTGCACGCGCTGGCGATGCTCCTCTTCGCCGCGCTCGCGATCCCTGGATGTACTGCCGCACAACATGTTCCGACGAACCAGGCGCACGCAGACACCCCGTGGGCTCCGGATCCCGACGCCGACGCGATAACTCGCGTACTCGCCTCGCCCGCGGCCGAACAACTCGCAGGCTCCTTCCTGCGCGCCCAGTTTTCGCCCCAAAGTAGTTCGGGCACAGCGCCTTTACGACAGGTCGAGCGAGCGGTGACGGTTTACGCGACCGCACCGGGATTCGTCACCGATCCGCGCACGACGCTGCGCGACGCGGGGGCGCCCGCCTATATCGCGGTCCCGGTGCGCGTCGGGTCGCGGGCGGAAACCGATACGCTGCAACTCGATCCCGCTCCCCCGTACACTCCGCGCGCGGTCGCGGAGGGCAATGAGGAGGCGCAGACGGCGCGACTGCTGGCGGACGATACGCGGCTGCTGCTGCACTATCCCTCGCACACCTGGTTCGGCTGGACCGAAACACGGGTGGTCGCAATCAGATCCGATACCGATCCGGGAGTGCAGGGCCGGATCTTCGACGCGGCGCAGTTCCGCGCGTGGTTGACGTCCCGCTGAGGCCGCCCGCCACAACCGCCGGTGAAATCGATTGTCTCGAAATATCTTTCACGCGGCGGCCGGGCCCGCCCGAGGTTCAGCCCTCGGTCGGGCCCGATTCACGTGTCGAGTAGGCGGGTTGGTCGCCGGACGGCTGCGCGGGCGGCTTCGGCGCCTCCGGTAACGCGGCGGGTGCGGGCTTGGCGATCAATCCGCGATAGCTGGCCGGGCGGATCGGCCGGAACCATTGCGCGATACGGGTTCTCAGCGGCAGCCTGGCATTCAGGTCGGCCAGCATCTCGTCGATATTGCGGATGGAGAAGGGTGTGACGACGGTGCCGTGCGCGTGGTTACCCCCGGTGCGGTCCGCCATCCATTGCAGCCGGGTATCGATCTCGGCGCGCTGTGCCTCCTCCGGCGGCAGCGTCAGCCGGCCGGTGAGCAGGGCCGCGATCCACTGCGCCCCGATCTCGACGCCGACGGCGGTGAGCAGCGAGGCGTTGTATCCGGCGAAGGTCAGATTCGGCACGTCGACCGGCAGGATGTGCCGGTACAGGCGGAAATTGCCCTGGTCGTCGGTGAGCTGACGCTGCACGAACGGGGTGAGGAACGGCACCCGCTGCTGATATCCGGTCGCGCAGACCACCACATCGGCGGGGACCACCTCGCCATCGGTCAGCCGAACCGCCAAACCCTCGGGCGCGGCGAGCATTTCCGCGATCTCGGTATCCCGGCACACGGTGATGCGGCCCATGCCGACCTGCTCGTAGAAGCCCTCGGTGGTGAGTCCGGCGGAACTGGCGGCGATCTCCTCGAACCGGCCCTCCGGCACCAGCCCCAGCTCCCGCAGATGCATGTTCTTGATGGCCAGTTCCTGCATCACGTCCATATTGGCCTCGCGGAACGACCGGCCCGGCCCGTGCAGGAAACGGGCGAAGCCCTTCGGCTCGAGATCGCGGAAGTGCCCCTCCCCCATACGGGTCAGGATCAGCGTCTC
The DNA here is from genome assembly GCF_020361265.1 of Nocardia sp. JCM 34519.1. Classification (NCBI taxonomy): domain Bacteria; kingdom Bacillati; phylum Actinomycetota; class Actinomycetes; order Mycobacteriales; family Nocardiaceae; genus Nocardia; species Nocardia sp. JCM 34519.1. Next base: position 549,602 of record NZ_JAIRBR010000003.1, on the reverse strand, counting down.
GAAATCGACGCGCGCCAGCTTGCGCGGCATCTTCCAGAGCAACCGCCGGGCGACCACCGTGGTCGAGGCCGCGACGTGGCTCACCGCCTCGGCGATATCGCACGCCGACTTCCCGTAGCCGACGACCACCACGTTGCGGCCGCGCACCGCGTCCAGGTCGTCGCCCAATTCCGTGGCGTGGCAGATTCGCCCGCCCTGCTGGCGATACAGCTCCGCGCCGCGGAAATCCGGCACGTACGGTTCGCTGAACACACCGTTGGCGATCACCAGGTGATCGCAGGAGGTGCGCCGGATGCCCATATCGTCGCGGATCTCCAGCAGCCAGCCGCTGTCCACCGGATCGGCCGCGACCACACCGGTGTTCAGCCGCAGCCGGTCGCCGAGCCCGAATTGCCGGACATACCCTTCCAGATAGGCCTGCATCTGCGCGGCGTCGGGATAGCGCGGATAGTCCGCGGGCATCGGATAGCCGGGGAAGTGGTAGGTGGACTTGCTGTTCTGCGTACGCAACCCCGGATAGCGCCGCGTCGCGCTCCACACACCGCCGACATCGGGTGTCCTGTCGTACACCTCGACCGCAAAACCCGCTTCTCCCAACACCTTTGCGCAGGCCAAGCCCGCGAATCCCGCACCGACGATGGCGATACGGCTCCCGCTCGTCATGGGCAGGAGACTACGGCCCTCGCTTGGTGATCACAATCCTGGCCTTGCCGCGCGGCACCGTGGTGATGTTGCGCACATGCCCGCGTTCGGGTTTCGCGCCGCTCGGCCGGGCGAGCGCGAACCGCGAAAGCACGGTGCGCAGCACGGCCGTGCCCTCCATCAACGAGAAGCCCGCGCCGATGCAGCGGCGCACACCGCCGCCGAACGGCAGCCACATATTCGGCCCGACCTCGCCGTCGAGGAAACGGGACGGCCGGAATGCCGCGACATCCGGGTAGTTCGCATCGCTGCCGTGCGCGAGCATGATCGAACAACTCACCGTGGTGCCCGCGGGTAACGCGTAGCCGCCGACGGTTGTGTCGTGGGTCAGGCGGCGCACCGCGCCCGGAATCACCGGATGCAGCCGCATCGCCTCCTTCAGCACCGCCTCGACGAATTTGTCGTCGCCGGAACGCACCGCATCGTAGGTCCGCAGCTGGATCCGCTGATCCGCCGCCAATTCGTAGAGGGCCCAGGACAGTGCCGCCGCGGTGGTCTCGTGCCCCGCCAGCAGCAGCGTGACCAACTGGTCGCGCAGTTCGGCATCCGAGAGCGGACGCTCGTCGTCGCCGCCCACCTGCAGCAGTCTGGACAGCACATCGGTGCGTTCGGCGAGATCGGGCACCGCGCGGCGGGCCGCGATCTCGCGGTAGAGCAGCGCATCGATGGCATCGAGGTTGTCGTGGAAGGTTTTCCACGGCCGCAGCCGCTGCAGGCGCGGGAATTGCAAACCGGCGTATTGCACGGGGCCGATGGTGACCACGCGGTGCAGGCGCGGGGCCAGCGCGGCGCGGGTGCCCGGATCGGTGACGCCGAAGACCACCCGCATGATCACCTCCAGCGTCAGCGCGTTCATCCGGTCGAGCGTGACTAGCGTCGAATCCGGTTGCCAGCGTTGCGTTTCCGCCTCGGCGATCTGCTCGACCAGTTTTTCGTAACCGCGCAGCGCCGCACCGTTGAACGCGGGCATCAGCAGTTTGCGGGCGCGGGCGTGTTCGGATTCGTCGGTGAGCAGCACCGAATGCGAGCCCATGATCGGGCGCAGGATGTTGTTCGCCTCGCCCGCGTGCATATCGCGCGGGTCGCCCGCGAAGATCTCCTTCACGTGTTCCGGGCGGTGGAAGACGACGACATTGTCGTTGAACGGCGGCACCCGCATCGCGAAAACGTCGCCGTGGCGGCGCCGCAGTACGGGCAGCCATCGGGCGCGGCGGTTCAGGTACAGGAAGCTCTGCACGAATGGGGGCAGTGCCGGCCCGGGCGGGTACGTCGGGGTCATTGCTCTCCTCCACTCGCCGCGCCGCTGCGACCCTGCACCGGCACCCTCACTCTTGCACGACTGTGCCGTTCCGAAAAGGGACCACGGGCGGATTTTTCGCCGCACCGTGGCCCCGGGTCGCCGCTCAGCGCAGCGCGGGCGCTCCCGCCAATTCCACCCGCAGGTCGTGCAGGCCGCGGATCAGCGTGCTCTCGCGCCAGCGCGGATCCGCGTCGGCGGCCAGCCGCATATCCGGGAAACGTTGCACCAGTTGGGTTATCGCGATGCGTCCCTCCATCCGGGCCAGCCCGGCGCCGAGACAGAAGTGGATACCGTAGCCGAAGGCGACGTGGTTCGCCGCGCCGCGGGCCGGATCGAATTCGGCGGCATCGGCGTAGCGGTGCTCATCGTGGTTGGCCGAGCCGAGCGCCGCGAGCACCAGTTCGCCCGCCGAAATCTCGGTGCCGCCCAAGGTGATCGGCTCGGTGGTGTAGCGCCAGGTCGCGATGTTCACCGGGCCGTTGTAGCGCAGCATCTCCTCGATCAGCTGCGGCACCGCGTCCGGATTGTCGTGCACGGCGCGGTAGCGCGCCGGATCGGACAGCAGGGTGAGCACGGTATTGCCGATCAGGTTGACCGTGGTCTCGTGCCCGGCCACCAGGATGAGGAAGATCGTCGAGATCAATTCCTCGTCGTTGAGCCGGTCGCCGTCGTCGGTGGCGGCGATCAACTGGGAGACCAGATCGTCGCCGAGGCCTTCGGCGCGGCGGCGGGCGATCAACCGCTCGAAATATTCGATCATGGTCACGGTGATGCGCTCCACGTCGTCCTTGTGCAGCGCGGGCGAATCGATGACGGCGGCCGACCATTCGCGGAAGTCGTCACGGTCCTCGACGGGCAGCCCGAGCAGTTCACAGATCACCGTGACGGGCAGTGGAAAAGCGAACTCCCCCAACAGATCCACGGTCCCGGTGGTATCCGCGATCCGGTCCAGCAGTTCGTCGGTGATGGCGCGGATCCGCGGGGCCAGCTCCTCCATCCTGGCCGGTGCGAAGGCCGGGGTGACCAGCTTGCGCAGCCGGGTATGCGTCGGCGGATCGGCATTGAGCATGTGGTTGTTCAGCTTGCGGACGACGGCGTCGGAGACGGTGAGCCCGGACGCCGCCTCCCGCGCGGCGATCCCCTCGGGCGAATACGGATCCTTGCGGACCGTCGGATTGCGCAATACCTCCCGTACGGCGTCGTATTCGACGACCAACCAGGCGGGCAGACCCGTCGGCAGGATGACGTGGTGTACCGGCCCCTCGGCGCGTAGCTCGTCGTAAATGGCGTGCGGTGTATGGAAGAAGTCCTGCGTCAAACGTTTCATGCCGGAAAGCCCCTCTGCGAGTTATGTTGCGCCACTTCGATAGTGGCACGCGCCACCGAGCCCGGCCACCACTCTCGGTAGGAGCGCCTCGCGCGATAGCGACGACTTATCGGGCGATTTCCAGCGATTCGGGGTATCACGCCGTGGTTGCTGCCGTTAGTCTCCGGGCATGAGTACGGTGTCACCGGTCCTGCGCGGCGCGCGCAGCGCGAATTCGGTCGCCTTCGGCCTGCAGGGCTTCTTCTTCGCGGTGATCCTGACGCAGCTGCCACAGATGAAGGACCGCTACGACATGTCCGACGGTCTGATCGTCGGCGCGGTGGTGCTGGTCTCGGTGCTGGCCGGGGTGGGCAGCGTGCTGGCCGAACAGTTGGCCACCCGACTGACGAGCCGCATGACATTGCGCATCGGACTGCTGCTCATCACCGTCACCGGATGCGCGATCGCGTTCTCGCCCAACGTGATCGTGCTGATGTGCTGCCTCGGCTGCTACGGCATCGCGGTGGGCATCGTCGACGCGAGCACCAATATGCAGGCGGTGTTCATCCAGCACGGGTACGGCACATTCATTCTTTCCTCGTTCTACGCGGCGTGGAGCAGCGGATCGATCCTCGGTGCGCTGTATGTGTCCGCCTCCGAGAAGTTCGGCGTCACACCGCGCGAATCACTGGTGGGCGCGGCGGGTGCGGTCCTGCTGTTCGGTCTGCTCGCCGGATCGCGGCTGCTCGGCGCCGATACGGCGGAAGCCGCTCCGGCGGAACGGGATTCGGCGGTGGGCTCGCTCGCCTTCCGCGGCTACGCGGCATTCGGCGTCGCGATGGCGCTGGTGTTCGCGATCGATCTGGCGGTGGGCAACTGGGCCGGGCTCTACCTGAAGGACGATCTGCTCGCCAGCTCCGCGGGCGCGGCGCTGGGATTGGCCGCCTACCAGGGCACCTCGCTGCTGGCCCGGCTCACCGGCGACTGGTGGGTGCGCCGCTACGGGCCGCGCCGGGTGGTGCGCGTCGCCGCGTCCATCGGCGTGCTCGGTCTCGCGGTGGTGGTCGCCGCACCGGGTCCGGTGGTGGCGATCGCCGGATTCCTCGTCGCCGGTCTCGGGATGCCGGTGATCGCGCCGCTGTGCTTCAGTGAGGCGGGGCGGCTCACCGGCGGACGGGAACTCGACGCGCTCATCGCGCGCCTCAACCTGTTCAATTACGCGGGTACGCTGTTCGGCGGAGGTGTGGTCGGCGCGATCGCGGCGGGCTTCGGACATCGGGTCGGCTTCGTGATCCCGTTGGTTTTCGCGGCGTCGCTGATTCTCATCGCGCGGGTATTCCATTCGCGTTCCGAAGCGGGCAGGCCGCTCGCCACGGATACAGACCATGCTGTACTGGATGGGTGAATCAGTTGAGCGATACGCCGGTCACCGTCGACCGGGCCGGCCTGTGGGATGCCGAGGCCCTCAGTGACGTCGCAGCCGCGACGTTCCCGCTCGCGTGCCCGCCCGATGCCACCGCCGACGATATCGAGATCTACATCGCCGAGGCGCTCTCGGGCGAGCGGTTCGGCGAATACCTGAGCGATCCGGCGCGCACGGTCTTGAAGGCGGTGTCCGGTGACGACATCGTCGGCTATGTCATGTTGCACGCGGCCGATCCGGAGGATCCGGAGATCGCCAAGGCGGTCGATCTGCACCCGGCGATCGAGCTCAGCAAAATCTATGTACTGCCGGGTCATCACGGCACCGGGGTGTCGACGGCGCTGATGCGCGCGGTGCTGGAGCGCTGCGCCGCGGACGGATTTCCCGGGGTGTGGCTCGGGGTGAATCAGGAGAACACCCGCGCCCAGCGCTTCTATGCCAGGCACGGGTTCGTCGTCGTCGGCACCAAGACGTTCATGGTCGGCACTCAGCCGCAGAACGACTTCATCATGCGAAAGCTGTTCTAGCGCAGGAATTCATCGCCGTGCGGCGCGTCGGTGATCACGCCGCGACGAAGTCCACCAGGGCGGTGGCGAAGGCCGGTGCGGTGACGGCCAGCAGGTGATCGCCGGGGACGAGTTCGAGTTTCGCGTTCGGCAGGGCGGCGGCCAAGCGCTCGGGTTCGGCGGCGAAGGGGTCCTTGTCGCCCGCCAGAACCAGTGTGGGAACGGTGATTTCGGATAGATCGCGGATCGGGCGATCGTCGAGGCCGGTGGCGACCGCCTCGATGGCGGTCTTGTCGGCGTGTACCGCGTCGGCGAGGATGCGGAACATCACCGCCAGATCCGGGGCCTGTTCGCCGCGCATGGCGGCTTGCAGTTCGGTCAGCTCGATGACGCGGCGGTCGACGCCGCCGCAGTCGATGACGCCGGAGCCGACGCCGCCGATCGCCAGCCGGGTCACCCGCTCGTCGGCGGCCGCGACCAGTAGCGAGATGATCGCGCCCATCGAATACCCAACCTGCACAACGCTGTCCAGCCCCAGCTCGTCGTACAGCGCGCTGACATCCTTGGCCATGGCCGCCCACGAGTAGCTCGCCGCGTCGTGCGGTTTGTCGGAGCGGCCGTGCCCGCGCGCGTCCAGGGATATGACGGTGTGCCCCGCGGTCTGCAGCGCGGCGACCACGCCCGGGCTCATCCAGTTGGCGTTGGTGTCGGCGACCACGCCGTGCTGCAGGATCACCGGCGTACCCGAGCCCTCCCAGACGCGGTAGTTGAGCTCCAGGCCGTCCCAGGTTCTGAACTTCGTCATGCGGGCAGATGGTAGTTCATCGCCATGATTGACATGTTCTCTGTGTTCAGTATTTACTGAACACATTGACCTTACCTGAACGTTGGAGATCCGATGACCATCGCCATCCGCACCACCGGCCTGACCAAGCGTTACGGCAGGCATCCCGCCATCACCGAGCTGAATCTCGAAGTCGCACAGGGCGAAATCTTCGGATTCCTCGGCCCCAACGGTGCGGGCAAATCCACCACCATCCGCATCCTGCTCGACCTCATCCGGCCCACCGCCGGACAGGTCGAGGTGCTCGGCGTCGATCCGAGGGCGGGCGGACCGAAGCTGCGCCGCCGCATCGGCTACCTGCCGGGCGAACTGGCCATGGAGGGCCGCAACACCGCCCGTGACCTGCTCGGATTCCTCGCCGCCCAGCGCGAGGACGCGGTGTCGGAGCAACGCGTCACCGAACTCGCCGACCTACTCGACCTGGACCTCACCAAGAAGGTCGGAGCCATGTCGAAGGGCAACAAACAGAAGGTCGGCATCATCGCCGCCTTCATGCACCGGCCCGAGCTACTGATCCTCGACGAACCGACGTCCGGGCTGGATCCCCTACTGCAACAACGATTTCTGGATCTGGTGACCGAGGCGAAGCGAAACGGGCAGACCGTCTTCATGTCCTCGCACATCCTCAGCGAGGTACAGCAGGTGGCCGACCGCGCCGTCATCATGCGCGCGGGACAACTGCTCGGCACCGAGAACGTGGACGAGTTGCGCCGCCGCTCCCCGCGCAGCGTCGAATTGGCCTTCGCCGAGGACGTTTTCGTCGACGACTTCACTCGCCTGCCAAACGTCCGCGATGTGCGGCTGATCGGAGATACCTTGCGCTGCACCACCGAAGGCGAGGTGGACGCGCTGTTCAAGGCGGCCGCCAAATACCACCTGACCAGCGTGCTCTCCACCGAACCCGACCTGGAACAGATCTTCTTCAGCCTGTACGGCCGATGAACCGAAAACCTTTGACATACAGGAGCCTTCGCATGACACGGACAATATTCACGCAAACGTTGCGGGAGCAGCGACGGGGGCTGATCGGTTGGTCGATCGCATTCGCCCTCGTACCCATGCTGTACCTGCCGTCGTATCGGACGCTGCGGGACCAGGGCTCGCTGAACGTCAAGCAGAACAAGCTCTACGACGCCCTCGGACTCAGCGACTTCGCCAGCGGCGCAGGCTATCTCGGCTCGACCATCTACGCCATGTTCGGCCTGGTGATGATGCTGATCTTCGCGGTGACCTTCGCCGCGAGATCGGCGACACAGGAGGAGAACGGATCGCTGGATCTGCTACTGGCACAACCGATCAGCCGGGTAAAGCTACTGACACAGCGATTCGGCGCGCTGGCGGCCCAGGTCGGCGTCGTCACCGCCGTGCTCACCCTCGGCGTGCTGATCGGCGCGAATTCCGGCGGGTTGGGCGTTGCGGCGGGGAATATCGTCGCCGCGAGCATCGGACTCGGACTGTTCGCCCTGACCATCGGAACGATCACGCTGCTCGCCGGTGCGATAACCGGAAGCCGTTCCAGCACACTGGGAATCGGCGCGGTCGTCGGCCTCGGCAGCTATCTCGCCAACAATCTGGGCGGGACGATCGACGGCGCACGCTGGCTGCGCAGGCTCTCGCCGGTCTATTACGCGAACGGCAACACGCCGCTGCTCAACGGGTGGAGCGCGCACCTGCTGGTGCTGTTCGGCCTGACCGCACTCGCCGTCGGCGTGGCGATCGCCGCCTTCGATCGCCGCGATATCGCCGTCTAGGTTCCGTGGCGCCGCGCGGTCTGCCCCGCTTTCTCATATCCGCACGGCCGAAAGGGATACTCGACCGATGATCGACGACAGCGCGCCCACCGACGACGCGGCACCGGCCGGAACCGAACCCGGCGAGGCGCGGGAATGACCGAGCGCGACAATCCGGCAACCGACCGGTCACCCGAAGCGCTGGCCTTCGTCGAGGAATTCGCGCTGGTGCTCGAGCGCATGGGCCTGGTCAGAATGGTCGGCCGCACCGTCGGATGGCTGCTGGTGGCGGATCCGCCGGAGCAGACCTTCGGTCAGATCGCCGAGGCGCTACAGGCATCCAAGGGATCCATCTCCAATGCGTTGAAGACCCTCGTCACCATGCGCTGGGTCGACAAGGTCTCCAAACCCGGCGATCGCCGCGACTACTACAGCATCCGGCCCGGCATCCTGCCGGAGCTGATGCGTCAGCAGAGCGCCATGTACACCGATATCACCGGCGTCACCGCACGCGGCCTCGCACTGTTCAGCGATCCGAATGGCAAGGACGCCAGCCGGGTTCGCGATATGCACGAATTCCTGGCCTGGATCGGCAAGGAAATGCCCGCCCTCATCGACCGCTGGTACGCCGAACACGGCTCGTAACAGTCAGGCCAGCATCTTCGCCTTGAGTGCCGCGATATCGGCGTCGGTGAGCTTCAGACCGTCGCGCACATAGTTGTCGAAGCTGCCGTACGTCGCGTTGGCCTGATCGAAAGCCGCGTCCAGCCACTGGGATTGGACGCCGTTGAGCGGATCCTGCGGGCTGGCATTGCGGTACTGGTTGGACAGCAGGTAGTCCTGGGTCACCGTGCCGCGGTCGACGCCGAGGATGGTCAGCAGGACGGCGGTGGCCCAGCCGGTGCGGTCCTTGCCCGCGGTGCAGTGGTAGAGCACCGCACCCTCTTTCGTATTGATGATGTCGTGCAGCACGGCGGCGAACGCCTCGTTCGCGCCCGGCGCGGTGATGAACGCGCTGTAGAGCCCGACACCGCCGGTGAGGGTGGTGGCCATGACCTCCGGCGAGGCGTGACCGATCACATCGTCCCAGTTGGCGGTGGCGCCGCCGGGGATGAGGTCGGGGGCCATCGTCCGCTCGAAGACGGTGCGCAGGTCGTCGACGTAGCGGACGCTGCGGCTGGTGAGCTCGCCCAGATCGGCCGGGGTCGCGTTGTTCAGCTGTCCGGTGCGGTAGACCAGGCCGAGGCGGACGATCCGGTCGTCGACGGTTCGATAGCCGCCGACATCGCGGGCGTTCTGCACGCCCTGCAGCAGCAGCGACCGGTCGAAGTTCGCGGTGCCCGCGGTGGCCGTCGGATCGGCGGACGCGACGGTGGTGACCACCGGTCCGAACACCAGGGCCAAACCGGTGGCGGCGGCCACCGAGGCGCGTAACGCGCGGTCACGATTCACGGTGGGCACTCCCTTCGTCCGGTCCGCCGAGCTTCGACAGACGTCCGGGCCGGTTCGAGCAAATCAGTTGTCGTGTGCGGCAAGCAAGTTCGGTGTGATACCGGTCACGCCGGACCCGCACCACCGGATGCTAACGCTACCGCTTACCTCCGGCCGCCGTTCACGTGACTGTGGGGATTCACAATCCCCGGTCGGGCCACGTCAAGCAGCCGAAACCTCGAACCGGGACAGCGCGAGCAGGCGCGAGATGGCGCGCAGGTACTTCTTGCGATACCCGCCCTCCAGCATTTCCGCGGAGAAGATCTCGTCGAGCTTCGCACCGGATACGGTCACCGGAATGCTCGCGTCGTAGAGCCGGTCGGCCAGCACCACGATCCGCAGCGCGACGGCCTGATCCACCACCGGATGCACGCCCGCGACGAATACCGCCGACACCCCGGAGATCAGCGCGCCGTACTTCGAGGGATGCAGGGTGCTCAGGTGTTTCAGCAGGGCGTCGAAATCGTCGAGGGTCGCACCCGGTGTCGCGGCGGCCCGCTCGGCGAGCAGTTCGGGTGCGGTCGGCGGCGGGGCCGGCGGCAGATCGCGATGCCGGTAGTCGGGTCCGTCGACCCGGACGGCTTCGAAGATCGCACCGAGCTTCTTGATCTCGCGCATGAAATCCTGTGCGGCGAAACGTCCCTCGCCCAACTGACCCGGCAGCGTATTCGAGGTGGCCGCGACGGAGACGCCGCGCGCCGTCAGCTCGGTGAGCAGCCGGGAGACCAGCATGGTGTCGCCGGGATCGTCGAGCTCGAATTCGTCGATGCACAGCACGCTGTTGGCCGACAGCCGCTCCACCGCGTTGTTGAAGCCCAGCGCGCCGACGAGGTTGGTGAGCTCACCGAAGGTGCCGAACGATTTCGGGGCGGGCGAGCTGTGGAAGATCGAGGCGAGCAGATGGGTTTTGCCGACGCCGAAGCCGCCGTCGAGATACAGGCCCGCGCCGCTGATCGGCTTCTTCTTCCCGAACAGGCTTTTCTTACCCGCTGCACGGTGGATCTTGGCCACCTGATCCGCGAAATTCTCCGCCTTGCGCACCGCCGCGGCCTGCGACGGCTCCTTCGGATCCGGGATGTAGGTTGCGAAGGCGACCTCGTCGAACATGGGCGGCGGCACCATCTGGGCGACGAGCTGGTCGGCCGGGACCTCCGGGTGGCGGTCGACGAGGCGTTCTGGCATGTATGAAGCGTAATGACGTGGTGAGATCGGGTGTCATGCAGCGTAGTCACAATGCGATCCAGCTCACAGCGCTGAATCGGGAGGAACTCGCCCGGTTGTACGCCTACCCGGTCGGGCTCCAAGCCCCTTGGGTGCGGGCGAATTTCGTATCGAGCGTCGACGGCGCCGCCACCGCGGGCGAACTCTCCGAGGGGCTCGGCACACCCGCCGACAAGACGGTCTTCCTGCTGCTGCGCGATCTCGCCGACGTCATCCTGGTGGGCGCGGGCACGGTGCGCGCCGAGAACTACGGCGGCGCGCGCACCGATCCGGACCGCAGGCGCGCGCTGTACGCGAGCGGTTTCGGCGGTGACCGGCACGGCACGCCGCCGCGGATCGCGGTGGTGACCGCGAGCGCCCGACTCGAACCCGAAAGCCGCCTCTTCACCGATACCGTTGTGCCGCCGCTGATCATCACCACCGCGGGCGCGCCGGCCGAGCGCAAGCGGGCACTCGCCGACGCGGGCGGGGAGGTGGTCGAGGCGGGCGATATCGCGATCACCCCGAAGGCCCTGCTCGGTGTGCTCACCGAGCGCGAGATGCTTCGGGTGCTGTGCGAGGGCGGGCCGCATCTGTTCGGGGAATTGCTCGACGCCGACGCCGTCGACGAGCTCTGCCTCACCACGGCTCCGCTGCTGGTCGGCGGGTCGGCGCGGCGAATCGCGCTGTCCGCGCACGAGTTCCGGCGGCCGATGCGCCGGGCGCATATCCTGCTCGCCGACGACGGCACGGTGCTGACCAGGTGGCGTAGATACTGAGCATCGCGCAGCGATCCGATGGGGGGTGGTGGTCGGGTGACGGGCGGGCCTAGGCGGGCCGTCGATGAAACGAGGGGCCGAACCTGGCAGGCTGTAGCGCATGCGCTGGACTCGGGCCGTCGTGTCGGCCGCGACACTCTCGATTTTGCTCGCCGGATGCGGTGCCGGACCATCCGACCGCCCCGGTGTTGCCGTCGAGCGGCCGGCGGCGGGCGGAGCGAAACCGACCACGACCGCCGCCGCCGCGCCGCCACCGCAGGCCGAAGTGCCGAAGACCGATCTCCCGTGGCGCGATTGCACCGCGCAGACGCTGAATACGTTCGGTCTCGGCGCGGCGCCCGCCGGGCTGGTGCTGGAATGCGCCGAATTCTCCACACCCATCGATGCGGCGGGTCAGGTGCTCGGCACCTTCCGCACCGGCGCGCTGCGCGCCCGCGTCCCGCAGACCCCGCTCGACGCCGCGCCGCTGGTGCTGACCTCGGGCGTCGACCGGTCATCCACCGCGACGCTGGCCGGACTCGCCGTCGGCCAGGGCAACGCGCTGCTGGCCGCCCGGCCCATCGTCGCGGTCGACCGGCGCGGTATCGGCACCTCGCAGCCGATCGACTGCATGCCGCCCGAGGTGCGCAAGGGGCTCGCCGACAACGCCCAATTCAATACGGACACAAAAGATCCCGCGGTCGCGATGACCACGCTCAGCCAGAACGCCACCATCGCCTGCCGCGACTTCCTGCAACCGTACGAGGGCACCTTCGACGCACCGCACGCCGCCGACGATCTGGAGCAGCTGCGCAAACAGTGGCAGGTCGACCACATCATGCTGCTCGGCTCCGGTAACGGTGCAAAGGTCGCGCTCAGCTACGCGCGCCGCTACGGCGACCACCTCGCCCGGCTCGTCCTCGACTCACCCGTCGCCGTCAACACCGATACCGTCACCCGCGTCGAACAGCAGGTGCAGGGCGCGGAGGCGGCGCTCGCCGCATTCATCCAGCGCTGCACCGGAATCGGCTGTTCGCTCGGCGCGGATCCGAAGGGCGCGATCACCGATCTGGTCGGCAAGGCGAGCACCGGCGCGCTCGGCGATATCTCGGCCAGCGCGCTGCTCGACACCATCACCGGCTACCTCGGCGAACCGCGGGCCGACCAGCCCGACCGCACCGCCGAACTCGCCGACGCGCTGTCCGCCGCCCGACGCGGCGACCGCGGCCCGCTCACCGGGCTGATCCAACGGGAGAACGCGGCCACCGCGAGCGACGGCCAATTCGTCAACGGCTGCACCGACACCCAGCAGCAGCCGACGCCGAACCAGGCCAAGGACCTCGCCGAGACCTGGGCCAAGAAGTATCCGGTATTCGGCCGGGTCTCGGCGATCGGGATGATCGGCTGCGTCGCCTGGCCGATCGCGACGGTGCCGCCGCTGCCGGAGAAGTTGAATCTGCCTGTGCTGGTATTGGATTCGGTGGCCGACCCGGTGGTCGGCAATGGCGCGCAGAGCTCGGTCACCGGCGCGCTCGCCGGTGCGGGCGCGCGGACCGCGACCATCACCTGGCAGGGCTTCGGGCATCCGGTGTTCAGCCATTCCGGCTGTGCGCAGACCACGATCCTGGCCTATCTGCAGGACGCCAAGCTGCCGCAGGACGGAACCGCCTGCCCGGCCTGACTTTCCGGGTCGACGGCACGCCGAATGTGGTCCGGGCAACGCGCCGGGATCGCATTCGGTGTACCGTGCCCCAGTGTTCCTTCGACAGCTCGAGCCTCGCACCGCTCGTACCACCGCCGAGGCGCTGAATTTCATCCTCTGGCCCATCGCGATCATGACCGTGGTGCATCGGGTGATCATCAGGGCTGTCAACCGCTACGTTACCGACGACTTCAGGCCCGTGTACGATGCCTCGCTGGCGTTCCTGAACCACCGTCCGGTGTATACGGACAACTTCGACTCCGTCGACCCGCATTACCTCTACCCGCCGAGCGGGACGCTGATGATCGCGCCGCTGGCCATTCTCGACCCGGAGAAATCGCGCTGGTGCTTCATCCTGTTGAACGCCGTCGCGATCATCATCGCCTGGTATCTGCTGCTGCGGCTGTTCAAGTTCACGCTGCGTTCGGTGGTCGCGCCCGCACTGCTGCTGGCCATGTTCATGTCCGAAACCGTGGTCAACACACTGGTTTTCGGCAATGTCAACGGATGTGTGCTGCTGGCCGAGGTCATCTTCATCCACCTGCTGCTGCGGCGTAAGGACCTGTGGGCCGGTGTGGTCATGGGTTTGACCATCGCGGTGAAACCGACGCTCGCCTACCTGTTGGTGATCCCGCTGGTCCGCCGCCAGTGGCAGGTGTTCATTACCGCGATCGGCGTGCCGCTGGTGCTCAACGCCATCGCCTGGCCGCTGATCAAGGATCCGATGGACTTCGTGAAGCGCACGGGGCCATACATTCTGGAGTCGCGCGACTACTTCAACAGCGCGATCGTCGGCAATGCCGGATACTACGGGCTGCCGGTCTGGCTCACCTGGGGCATGCGCATCGTGATGGCCGTGCTCGTGCTGATTTCGCTCTGGGTGCTCTACCGCTACTACCGGGAAGACGAGCTGTTCTTCGTCTGCACCAGCTCCGGCATCATCCTCATCGCATCGTGGCTGCTGCTCTCGCTCGGCCAGCAGTACTACTCGATGATGCTGTTCCCATTCCTGATGACGGTGGTGCTGCGCAATTCGGTGCTGCGCAACTGGCCCGCGTGGCTGGCGGTCTTCGGATTCATGTTCGGCGAGCAGTGGCTGTCGTACCGCTGGCCCAGCACCGGGCGCGCGCTCGAATACCTGCGCGTCACCTTCGGGTGGGGGCTGCTGCTCATCGTGGTGTTCTGTGTGCTCGGCGACCGGTACCTGAACGCGCGCCGGGAAGGGCGGCTCGGCTCCGGCAGCATCGACCCGGCGTGGATGCTGCCGGAATCCGCCGATGACGATCGGCGCAACGGGTCGGCGCCCGCCGCGAAACCCGTTAGCGTGGAATCATGACCGACGCCGACACATCCCTACCCGCGCCGCGAATTCAGCTGACTCCCCAGGAGTGGCGGGTCAAGCTGAATCCGGAGGAGTACGCGGTGCTGCGCGAGGCCGCCACCGAACGCCCCTTCACCGGCGAATACACCGACACCAAAACCGAGGGCGTCTACACCTGCCGGGCCTGCGGCGCCGAATTGTTCCGCAGCACCGAGAAATTCGACTCGCACTGCGGCTGGCCCTCTTTCTTCGACCCCGCGAAATCGGATGCGGTCATCCTGCGCGCCGACGACACCCTCGGCATGCACCGCGTCGAGGTGCTGTGCGCCAACTGCCACAGCCACCTCGGCCACGTCTTCGAAGGCGAGGGCTACCAAACCCCCACCGACAAGCGCTACTGCATCAATTCCATTGCCCTGCGGTTGAACCCGGCGAAATAGGCTCAGGAAACTCCTGTTTCGAGGGTGGTAAGAGCCACAACGCGCGTCTCGACATATACAGCGGTACCGTCGTCGAGGCGCGCCAAGTGGTACTGGTAGACGATCGGCTCGCCGGACGTATCCTCTTCGATCCGCCAATACTCAGCGATACCGGCAGCCGCGTACAGTTTCGGTTTGATTTCGCGGTCTTCGCGCCTCGAACTTCGGGAGACGATCTCGACCAGCATCTCGAATTCGTCGGCGGACCTGTACGCTCGTTCCCCAATCGGAGGCGCGCGGAACACACCGACATCGCAGGTACGAATCTCGCCGTCACACAAGACGATGCCCTGTTCGGCGTATGCCTCTCGCTGTTGGTCCTCTAGTAGGCGGCACACCCGCGACTGGGTACGCGCGTGCCACGGACGCATTGCGGACGCCATCACGACAAGGTTCCCCTCCCGCACCTCATACCGATAATCGGACGGCAACCGCTCCAACGCATCCGGCGTCCACTCGAACATGGGTGGCAATTCCAACGTTGTCACCGGCACCTCCTAACGAGACCATTGACACCTAGGCTATCGGACGGTCCCCAGGTGGCTGTTCTACGACAGCCACTCTTCCGCCAGAATCTCATCCACCCGAGCAGAGATGTCATTTCGGCCGCTGGCTCCGGCTTCTGCTGCACCCATGATGCGGATCAGGCCCGGCCGAACTGCATCGTCTCGCCATGATGTGAGCGACATCCGACCTGGTCGCCCGATCATCCTGCGGAGCCGGATAACCAGCGCCGCAACGAGTCTCGTCGACGTCCAGTGCATGGTTGTCGAGTATGCCGACGTTGGGCGTACCCGACCAGCGGATCACGGCAGGGCGGCGACGAGTTTTTCGATTTCGACGCGGGGGCCGGTGAAGAAGGGGACCTCCTCGCGGACGTGCAGGCGGGCCTCGGTGGCGCGCAGGTCGCGCATCAAGTCGACGATGCGGTGCAGTTCGGGGGCCTCGAAGGCGAGGATCCACTCGTAGTCGCCGAGCGCGAACGCGGCGACGGTGTTGGCGCGGACGTCCGGGTAGCCGCGGGCCTCCTTGCCGTGGTCGGCGAGCATCTTGCGGCGCTCGTCGTCGGGCAGCAGATACCACTCGTAGGAGCGGACGAACGGGTAGACGCAGATGTACTTGCCCGGTTCCTCACCGGCCAGGAACGCCGGAACGTGGCTCTTGTTGAACTCGGCGGGCCGATGCAGCGCGGCCTGACTCCACACCGGCGCGCTCGCCCGGCCCAATTCGGTGGTGCGCCGGAAGTCGGCGTAGGCCGCCTGCAGTTCCTCGATCTGCTCGGCATGCCACCAGATCATGAAGTCGGCGTCGGCGCGCATACCCGCGACGTCGTAGAGTCCGCGCACCACGACACCGCGTTCGGCGAGCCCGTCGAAGAAGGCCCGCGCCTCCTTGATCGCCGCCTCCCGATCGTCCCCGAGCACCCCCGGCTGCACCTCGAACACCGAGAACATCAGGTAGCGAATCGTCGAATTGAGCGCCTGGTAATCGAGTCTGGCCATACACCCCATCCTGCCACTCGGCCCCGGAACCGAATCAGCGCGGGCAGGCGTCCAGCCGCCAGTCGGTGGGCGTGAACTGTTCGGTGTGGATGCGGGTGTCAGGGACGCCGAGCGCGTGCAGCTGAGTGCGCATCTCGTGCAGGAATCCGACCGGGCCGCACACGTGGATATCGGCGCCCGCGGGCAACTCCAGTTCGGTCAGATCGACCAGGCCCATATGGGCGCCGGGTACCGCGTCCTGGTACCAGAGCTCGAGTTCGCTCTCCGGGAGTCGAGACATCAACTGCCGTAGGCGATTTCGCAACGGATGGGTATCGGGCGAGCGGTCGCCGTGCACCACCAGCGTGCGCCGCCCCGGGTGCCGCGCGGCCAGCTGTTCGAGGATGCCGATCATCGGCGTCGCGCCGATACCGCCGGACACCAGCACCAGCGGCGCGTCATCGGCCAGGTCGACACCCGCATCGCCGAACGGCACCGTGACATCGACGACATCGCCCGGCCGGACCCGCTCGTGCAACCAGGTGGACACCTCACCGGCCGGGCAGTCGCCCGCGGCATCGATCCGCTTGACCGCGAAGGACAACCGCCCGGCGCCCGGCGCGTCGACCAGGCTGTACTGCCGCAGCTGCCGGGCGCCGTCGGGCAGCCGGACACCGACCGAAACATACTGTCCCGGAGCGAAATCCGGCAGCGGCGTGGCGGGATCGGCGGATTCGACGGTGAAGACGGCGACACCGCTCGGTTCGTCGTCGCGCGCGACGACGGTGGCCCGGCGGTACACGTCGCCCGGTTCCACACCGGCCGCTACATACAGGCCCTTTTCCTCGTCGATCAGCGCGTCGGCCATCAGCCAGTACACCCGGTCCCATGCCGCGGCGACGGATGCGTCCACCACGTCGGCGCCGAGCACCTCGACGATCGCGGCGAAGAGATTGTCGTGCACCACCTGATACTGGTCGGCGGTGACGCCGAGGGAGGCATGCTTGTTGGCGATCCGGCTCAGCATGGTGTTCGGGCGAGCCTGCTCCGGATCCACCAGGTGCGTGGCGAAGGTCGCGATCGATGCGGCCAGCGCCCGGGATTGGGCGCCCTGCGCCTGATTGCCGCGGTTGAACAGGTCGCGAATCAACTCGGGATGGTTGCCGAACATGGTCCGGTAGAAGACCTGGGTGATCCGATCGATGTTGGCGGCGACCAAAGGCAGTGTGGCGCGGATGATTTCGGCGTGTTCCGGTTCCAGCGCGGGCTCGGTGGTCACGATCTCGGTGTGCACAGGTACTCCTCTTTCGTCGTCGTCGCTCCCGGAAGGGCCCGCGAGCATATGCAGCAGTCCGATCGCGGGACCCGAGACGAGTTCGGCGAGCGTGTGCCGGTCCAGTTCGCGATAGAACGCGTCCTGAGCGTCGGCGAGCACCCGCCGCAACCGGCAGGCACCCACCAGCGGGCACGGCGGAATTCCGGTGCACGCCACCACTTCTCGATCGCCTTCCAGGTCGCGGACCAAGCGGCCCACGGTGATCGAGCGCCCGGCCTCGGTGATGAACAGACCACCCGTGCGCCCGCGCTGCGATTCGACCAACCCCAGCTCGACCAAACGGGTAACCGCTTTGGCCACATGATGTTCCGAGGCGTCGACCTGTCTGACGATCAACCGCGTGGTCACCCGCTGCTCCGCCGACCCGCTCACCGCCAGTCGCATCATCGCGCGCAACCCGAGATCGGTGAATCGCGAAAGCTGCATACCCAGCACGCTAACCACGCCATTCCGAAAACTCAGCAGCAAACCGGCGTGTGCTTAATTACGCCATCCGCTGCGGATTTTCCGCCGGCAGTGTTCCACGATGGATCCAAGGCTCACCGCACCCGCTGATCTATTCAAAACTGCTGCACCAGAAGGCTATTCGAAGATGATCAAGCCAAGGAGGGACTTACCGACAACACCCCGGTGGCCGAAGGCAACAAAACCCAGGGACCTCCGCCCCTACCGACCCCACCCGGAAATCCTGTTAGCAAATCAGAGGCAACAGTTCCGCAGGTTCGGCTTCGCGCATAGCGATCACCCTCCCATGACGCGCGACCGCTTGCGCGGCAAGCTATTTGCTATGCGCAGGCTGCGCGAACTCACCCACTGGGTTGCCACCGGACGCTCGAAAACCGTTGGGGTTCAGCTGAGCATGGCGGCGATGCGTTGGGCGGCGGCGGTGCCGGAGGCGACGCAGGCGGGGACGCCGACGCCGTGGAGGTAGGCGCCCGCGACGGCGAGACGGTCGGAGTCGTTGACGGCGGATTCGATGGTGGCCACGCGTTCGGTGTGGCCGGGGGCGTATTGGGCGAGGCCGCCCGGCCAGCGTTGTACGGCGGCGGATAGCGGGGTGATGGGGATACCGGTGACGGTGGCTAGGTCGTCGGCGGCGGCCGCGACGAGATCGGCGTCGGACCAGCCGAGCGGGCTGTCGTCCCCGAATTTGGCGAACGAGGCGCGAACCAGGGCGGTTTCGCGGGCGGCCAGATGCGGCCATTTCCGGCTGGACAGGGTGAATGCCTTGGCGCGCAACGGTTCTCCGGTGGCGACCAGGATGCCGGAGTGCTCCGGTAGCGCGGTGTCCTTCGGCAGGGCGAGTGCGACGACCACCGAAGAGGACAGCTGGATTTCCGCGGCGGCCGCGGCGGCGGTGGGTACCGCGCTGGTCAGCAGGTGCGCCGTCACCGGCGCCGGGGCGGCGAGTACCACCGCGTCCACCGCGCCGACCGGGTCGACGATCCAGCCGTGTTCGGTCCTGGCGAGCCGCGAAACCGCCGTCGCCGTCAGGAATTTCGCTCCCGACCGGGCCGAGAGCGCATCCAGCAGCACGCGGTAACCGTCGCGAATGCCGCCGAAGACGGGTGCGGTGGACGGCGGCGGCATGGCGGCGGCCACCGCGTGGCTGAGGCTCGGCGCGCCGCCGTCGAGCGCGACGGCGAGCCCGGGTAGGGCGGCCCGCACCCCGATCGTGCGGGAACTGCCCGCGTACACGCCGCCGAGCAGCGGATCGACGCTGCGCTCGACAACCTGCGCGCCGAACCGTTCCGCGACCAGACTGTGCACATCGATATCGGATCCGGGCAGCCATTCCAGCGGCCGATGCGATTCGGCGGCGATCTTTTTCAGCGTCTCCTCGTCGACCAGTCCGCGCACGGATTCCGCGTTGGACGGGATGCCCATCAGCGTCCGCTCCGGCAGCGCATGCGTCTGCCCGCCGGACCAGATCAACGGCCGCACCCCCGACGGCACGACCAGCTGCGGTTCCAGACCCAGCTCCCGGAGCAGCCCCGGCACCTCCGGCCGGCGCCCGACGAACGCCTCGGCACCGAGATCCATTGGCTCCCCGGCCAATTCGCCGGTGTAGAGAATGCCGCCGAGCCGATCACCGCGCTCGATCACCAGGATCTCGGCCCCGGCTCCCAGCAAGGTGCGCAACCGATACGCCGCGACTAGCCCGCTGATGCCACCGCCGATCACCGCGATTCTCATGTCCCGACCGTAACCCCTCGCCCCGGCCGCGCCCACCACCGGTCCCGCGAGTGTCCGCCCGACCGCTCGGACCGATTTCCGCCCGAACCGAACCTCACAGTTCGTGGATATATCCCACCAGCTCGGTCAGCACGCCGGGATCGGTGTCCGGCAGCACCCCGTGCCCGAGGTTGAAGATATGTCCTGCCGCGCCCATGGTGATCGCCTCGTCGGCCTCCCCGACGATCCGGCGCGTCTCGGCCCGGATCACCTCCTGCCCCGCGAACAGCACCGCGGGATCGAGGTTGCCCTGCAACGCTTTTCCCGGTCCGACCCGGCGCACCGCCTCGGTGAGCGGCACCCGCCAGTCGACGCCGACCACGTCCGCGCCCGCCGCCCCCATCGCGCCGAGCAGTTCGCCGGTGCCGACGCCGAAGTGGATCCGCGGCACGCCGGCGTCGGCGACCTCGGCGAACACCCGCTCGGAATGCGGCAGCACGAACCTGCGGTAGTCGGCCAACGACAGCGCACCCGCCCACGAATCGAACAGCTGGATGGCGTCGACACCGGCCGCCAGCTGCGCGCGCAGGAAGACGATGGTGATATCGGTGAGCGCGCCGAGCAGCGCATGCCAGGTCTGCGGGTCGGCGTGCATCATCGCCTTGGTGCGCTCGTGGTTCTTGCTCGGCCCGCCCTCGACCAGATACGAGGCGAGCGTGAACGGCGCACCGGCGAATCCGATCAGCGGGGTGTCACCGAGCGCGGCGGTGAGCAGCCGCACACCCTCGGCGACCGCGCCGACCTCCTCGGGCCGCAGCCGCGGCAGCGCACGCACATCGGCGACGTCGCGCACCGGCGACGCGATCACCGGCCCGACGCCCGGGACGATATCGAGATCGATTCCGGCGGCCTTGAGCGGAACGACGATGTCGGAGAACAGGATCGCGGCGTCGACGCCGTGCCGGCGGATCGGCTGCATGGTGATCTCGCACACCAGCTCCGGATCGAAGCACGATTCCAGCATCCCGATGCCGTTGCGAAGTTCGCGGTATTCCGGCAGGGAACGTCCGGCCTGTCGCATGAACCACACCGGACGCCGCGACGGTGTGGCGCCGGTGGCGGCGGCCAGGAACGGAGCGTCGGACAACCGGCGGCGCGTATATGTGCTCATCACCCGTCATCGTATGCGGCGCCCCACGCGGCGTGCCTGCGGCCGTATCCCGGCGGCGTCCGCGATGTCGCGGCAATATCCCGCTGTATCACTATGCGGCACTGAGCGGCGCGCCTCCGACTGCGCCGGGTGCCCAGGGTCTACCGTCCCCTCTGTGACACCGCTCGACTTCCGCGACGGCGCCGCACCGACCGAGGGACCCAACGGGGAGCCGGCACGCTTTCGCGCCGCGGTCGATGCGATGGGCACCGCAACCGTGCACCCCCGGATCGAGCTCGCACCGATTCGGCCGCCGCAACGCCTCGCACCGTATTCGTATGCCGTCGGCGCCGAGGTCAAACATCCGGAAACCGCTGTGGTGCCCGCCGATTCGGAGGGCGACGCGTTCGGCAGGCTGATCCTGCTGCACGATCCGGACGGCGACGAGGCATGGCACGGCACATTCCGGCTGGTGGCCTACATCCAGGCCGATATCGATGCGGCGCTGGCCACCGATCCGCTGCTGCCGGAGGTGGCGTGGAGCTGGCTGGTCGACGCGCTGGAATCGAGATCGGAGCCGTTCACCGCGCTGGGCGGCACGGTCACCGCGACCAGTTCGGTGCGCTACGGCGATATCGCCGGGCCGCCGCGCGCACACCAGTTGGAGCTGCGCGCCTCGTGGACGGCGACGACGACGGAAATGCGCCCGCATGTCGAAGCGTTCTGTGAAGTACTCGCCTATGCCGCGGGGTTGCCGCCCGCCGGGATAACTCATCTGCGGCCGCAGTCCCATACCACCGGCGAGCCCAACTGACCGCAACGTAAAGTTCAGGCTTATGCCGGTAGCAGAAGAACCAGAGAACGCAGCCGAGCCTTTGCTCGTACCCGCCGAGGGTGTTCCTCCGGTTCTGGACACCGCCGCGGAGGTCGCCGCGGCCGCCGCGGCACTGGCGGCGGGTTCCGGTCCACTGGCCGTCGACGCCGAACGCGCCTCGGGTTTCCGCTATTCGGCGCGCGCCTATCTGATCCAGTTGCGCCGCAAGGGCGCGGGCACCTTCCTCATCGATCCGATCCCGGTCACCGATGCGCTCGAACCGCTGGCTGCGGCGATCAACGGCCTGGAATGGGTGCTGCATTCGGCCGATCAGGATCTGCCGGGCCTCGCCGAACTCGGTTTACGGCCCGCCCGCCTGTTCGACACCGAATTGGGCGGCAGGCTGGCCGGATTCGAGCGGGTCGGGCTGGCGGCCATGGTGGAGCGGCTGCTCGGCCGGGCGCTACGCAAGGGGCACGGCG
This sequence comes from Nocardia sp. JCM 34519.1, assembly GCF_020361265.1. Lineage (NCBI taxonomy): Bacteria > Bacillati > Actinomycetota > Actinomycetes > Mycobacteriales > Nocardiaceae > Nocardia > Nocardia sp. JCM 34519.1. The sequence goes on along the minus strand of NZ_JAIRBR010000003.1, from coordinate 527,402 downwards.
CGGCCGACTGGTCGACCAGACCGCTGCCGGACGACTGGCTGAACTACGCCGCACTCGATGTGGAACTGCTGCTCGAACTGCTCGACGCGGTGGCGGTGGAACTCGAGCTGCAAGGTAAGACCGATTGGGCCGCACAGGAATTCGAGCACATCCGGATCACCGAGCCGCCGGCGCCGAAGGCCGACCGGTGGCGGCGCACCTCCGGTATCCACACGCTGCGCCGCAGCAGACAGCTGGCCACCGTGCGCGAATTGTGGCACACCAGAGATGCGCTCGCGCGGGCCCGTGATGTGGCGCCCGCGCGAATCCTGCCGGACGCGGCGATCATCGCGGCGGCGACCGCGGAGCCGCGTTCGGTCGCGCAGTTGCGGGCGCTGCCGGTGTTCGGCGGGCCGCGGCAACGCCGGTACTCCCGCGACTGGCTCGGCGCCGTCGATCGGGCGCGCGCCCTGCCGGACGGCGAATTGCCGCCGCTGACCCAGCCATTCGACGGTCCGCCGCCGGTGAACCGCTGGGAGCGCCGCGACCCGGCCGCCGCCAAACGGCTCAACAAGGCGCGCGCGGCGATGGGTGAGTTGTCGACGGAGGTGTCCATCCCGGTGGAGAACCTGCTCTCACCGGATCTGGTGCGGCGACTGTGCTGGGACGGCCTGCCCGATTATGACCGGATACCGGACTCCCCCGACGATCTCGCGACCGCCATCGACGGATTCCTCAAATCCGGCGGCGCCCGCCCCTGGCAGCGTGAACTCGCCGTACCGCGGCTCACTCAGGCGCTGATGCCACAGCCGTGAACCTTTGCGTAACCGGCTGAATAGGTTACTCTGGCGATCGTGCCTGAATCGACCGAACAGCTCGCCGCTTTCTCTCGGACCATCGTGCTCGACACCGAGCTCACCCCCGCCAAGCCGACCGAGCGAATTCAGGTGCGGCGGATCGGGATGCCGGCAGGTGCGGCGGCCGGACTCCATGTGCACAACGGTCCCGTTGTCGGCAGTATCGTCAGCGGTTCGGTCGCCTACCAGATCGACGGCGAGCCGGAAGTCGTCCTGCACCCCGGCGATGTGTTCTTCGAACCCGAGGGCGTGCGAATCGCCCGCTTCGACGCCCTCGACGAGGATGTGGTGTTCCTCGCCTACTTCCCGCTGTCGGCCGACCAGGAGCCCGAGGTCGAATTCCCCGGCAGCTGAACGGGATTCGGTTACGGCAGCCCGAATGCCAGCAGCATATTGCCGGGCATGCCGGTCGTGATCGGATGTCCGTAGCCGGAATTGGTGTACAGCATGCCGTTCGCGACCACCGCACCGTTGCCGTTGAGTCCGCCGCCGACACCGGGAACACCGTTGACGGTGTCGAAATGCACTCCGGCCGTGTTGTATTCCCACAGGATCGCCCCGGTGTCGGCGGCGAACACCCGCATCTTGCCGTCCATACTGCCCTCGTAGACCAGGCCCGGCGAGGACGAGACGGCATTGGGCATCGACAGCTGACAGAACGGATCCATCGGCACCGGAGGCAGATTGATAAGACAGCCGTTGGCCGGATTGGGTGTGCTCCAAATGAGCTGTCCCGTAGCGGGATTCAGCGCGAACAGGGTGCCGGGATTCGCGCCGTAGGTCGCCACATAGAGTCGATTGCCGTCGTAGCTCGCGCCCCACTGGATTCCGGCCAGCGACTCGGCGCCCGGCGTCGGCAGCGGTGAGGTGGGCACCGACAGCTGGGTCTGCCAGATGATCGCCCCGGTGGCCGCGTCGAGTAGATGGTAGATACCGGTCTTCTGGCCCGCGCCGACGACGGTGCGGCCGTTGATCGCGAAAATATTGGGCTGGGTACCGAAATCGAAATCGCGTCCGGGAGTGGGACAGTTCCCGCCGGATGGCGGCAGCACACAGCGGACGTTCCAGGTATCGCCCGGCGTCATTCGCTGTATCCAGCGGGCCTGACCGGTATCGATATCCACCGCGCCGATCGCCTCGGCGCCCTGCGGATTCTCGCCGCTGTACGGATTACCGGTGGTGTAGTAGAGGGTCCTGGTGTCCGGGTCGATGGTGGGCGAGGACCACACCGCCGCACCGCTCGGCACGAACTCCGGCCTCGCGAACGGCCCGAGATCCTGCTGCGGCGGCAGGGTGAAGTACTTCCACTGCACCGCCCCGGTCGCGGCGTCCAACGATACGACGCTGCCGCGGAAGGTGCAGCACGGGTAGAGATCGACCCCCGCCGGGCCCTCCTCCTGGCTGGACACGCCGATATAGATATGGCCGTCGAAGTACAGCGGTGAGCTGGTGATGATCGAGAAGGGGTGCGTCTCCACCTGCGTCATCCACCGCCGCGCGCCCGTCGCGGCGTCGACCGCCCACACATTGGCCCCGTTATCACCGAAGTAGACCAGGCCGTTCGCCACGGCGGGCCCGTCGCGCAAACCGTAGTCCGGGATGTGTTCCAGCGCGGTGCCGGTATCGAAAATCCATTTCGTCGCACCGGTTTTCGCATCCAGCGCGTACATCTTCCCGTCCCGCCCGCCGGAATAGACGGTGCCGTCGACGACCGCCGGTTGACTGGACTGGGCGATCGCGCCGGGAAAGGCGAAAGCCCACTTCAGTTGCAGCGAACCGACATTCGCGGGCGTCAACGTCGACTCGTTCGCGTTGTAGCGCGACCCACGCAGATCGAACTGCCACATCGTCCAGTCCGAATTCGATCCGGCGGCGGCAGACGGAACCCCGGACACCAGCAACGCCGCCGCGACCGCGAGAGCGGGCATCCGCAATGCCCGTAGAGCCTTGACCCAATACATCGTATGGACAGCGTCCCACCTGGCATCCGATCCAGCTCGTCATGCGGTTAATGCATTACCCGACTGTGACGCGTACGAGACCTGGCACATCGCCGCAGCCGAAGTCGACTGCACCGACGCGTCGATCAAACCGATCCAGCGAACTTGGCGAGCGTGGTGGAGATCTCGTCCAACCCGAGTTCACCCGTCGCGACCGCGATCATGAACGGGTAGGTTTCGGACAGAGGCGCGTTTTGCAAGGTGACACGGTGCCCATTGATACCAAGGAACACAGCCGTCGCGCCCCAGGCGGTTCGCTTATTGCCGTCGATCAGTGCGTGATTGCGTGCCAGCGATTCGAGTAATGCCGCTGCCTTGTCGAACAGAGTCGGGTATGCGTCTTCACCGAATACTGTTGTGCGGTACCTGAACACGGCCGCCTGCAGCAGACCCGGATCACGCACGACGGCAGCGCCCTCGGTCACCTGGTAGGCGATTTCGAGAACGTCTTCGATCCCGAGATATCGGATTTCGCTCACTTGAGCTTGTCCAACAGCTCTCGATGCTCGTCCATCATGAAGGCGATCTCGGTCCGCACCGCGTCACGGTGCTGCCATCGCTCGACGTATTCGGCCACGGCCACGTTGACGACGGCATTCATGCTGCGGCCTTCGGCCTCAGCCTGGGCGCGCAAGGCGAGCTCATTCTGTTCGGTCAGTCGCAGGTTCATCGCCATGCCAACCATGGTACTACGGTGGTACCACTTCGGGTCACCAGGTGACCCGAACCACCGGAAGCCCTACCGAGCGTCGAGCCAGCCACCTATGCGCCGGGCGATACCTTCCGCGGTGAGCCCGAGGTCCGCGTGTACCTCGCCGCGCGAGGCGTGGTCCAGGAATTGTTGCGGCACACCGAGATCCCGGGTGGGCACGTCGAGGCCGGCGGCGCGCAGCCGTGCGGAGACGGTGGAGCCGATGCCGCCGTGCAGGCCGCCGTCCTCCAGGGTGACGACCATCCGGTAGTTCTCGGCGAGTTTGACGATGGTGTCCGAGACCGGCAGCACCCAGCGCGGGTCGATGACGGTCACCGAAACGCCTTCGCCGCCGAGCAGTTCCGCCGCCGCGACGGCGGTGTGCGCGAACGGCCCGACCGCGACGATCAGCACGTCGCCGTGCACCGATTGCGCGGGCCCGCTCTCCGACAGCCGGAGCACATCCACCCCGTCGAGCCGTTCGACCGCCGAAAGGTCCTCGGCCACACTGCCTTTCGGGAACCGAATGGCCGTGGGACCATCGCTGACGGCGAGCGCCTCGGCCAATTCCTCGCGCAGCGTCGCGCCGTCGCGCGGCGCGGCGACCCGGATACCGGGGACGATGCCGAGCACCGACAGATCCCAGATCCCGTTGTGTGACGCGCCGTCCGGACCGGTGATGCCCGCCCGGTCGAGCACCACCGTCACCGGCTGCTTCAACAGCGCGACATCCATCAGCAACTGGTCGAAGGCGCGGTTGAGGAAGGTGGAATAGATCGCGACCACCGGATGCAGCCCGCCGAGCGCGAGCCCGGCCGCCGAGGTCATCGCATGCTGTTCGGCGATGCCGACATCGAACATCCGGTCCGGGAAGCGCTCACCGAATGCGGCGAGCCCGGTCGGGCCCGGCATCGCCGCGGTGATCGCGACGATATCGTCGCGCCGCTCGGCGTGCGCGATCAGCTCCTCGGAGAAGACCCTGGTCCAACCCAGCGCCTTCGGACCGCCGAGCGCCCGCCCGGTGAGCGGGTCGATCGGATCGCACGCGTGCATCTGATCGGCGACGTGATTCTCCGCGTGCGCGTACCCGTGGCCCTTCTGGGTGACGGCGTGCACGATCACCGGCCCGCCGAAATCCTTGGCCCGGCGCAGCGCGGCCTCCAGCGCGACCCCGTCGTGCCCGTCCACCGGGCCGACGTATTTGAGCCCGAGATCGCTGAACAGCTCCTGCGGGCTCACCGCGTCCTTTATCCCGGCCTTCACCGCGTGCACCATCGAATAGGCCGATTCGCCAACGCGCGGAATGCTTTTCAGCAACTTCTTGCCCGCGTCGAGCGCATGCTCGTAGCCGGGCTGGGTGCGCAGCGCGGTGAGCCGGTCGGCCAGGCCGCCGATGGTCGGCGCGTAGGAGCGGCCGTTGTCGTTCACCACGATCACCACCGGGCGCTCGGCGGCGGCGATATTGTTCAGCGCCTCCCAGCACATGCCGCCGGTGAGCGCGCCGTCGCCGACCACCGCGACGACATGCCGGTCGTGCTGACCGGTGAGCCCGAAGGCCTTGGCGAGTCCGTCGGCATACGACAGCGCCGCCGACGCGTGCGAGGACTCCACCCAGTCGTGTTCGCTCTCGGACCGGCTGGGGTAGCCGGACAGTCCGCCGCGGGTGCGCAGCCCGTCGAACTGGTCCTTACGTCCGGTGAGGATCTTGTGCACATAGGCCTGATGTCCGGTGTCGAAGACGATCGGGTCGGCCGGTGAGTCGAAGATCCGGTGCAGCGCGATGGTCAACTCGACGACGCCGAGGTTCGGGCCGAGGTGCCCGCCGGTCGCGGCGACCTTCTCCACCAGGAACTCACGGATCTCCGCCGCCAGCTCGCGCACTTGCGGCACGGTCAGCCGGCGCAGATCTTCGGGCGTATCGACCCGGGAAAGCACTCCCACCTGAACTCGCTCCCTCCGGATAGCGCATCTTGATCCGAACAGTCTACGGAGCGGTCGGATGGCCCCGGCCGCCCCGCGCGATCCCACCAGCCGACATCGCGCGGAAATGTAACTCTCGACACACGTTACGCGGCTGTGTCCGAACACATTACGCGGCCGGACCCCTACGCGCGGGCGGCTTCGCGCTGCCACTGCACCGCCACTAGGCCCTGTGTCGAAGTCCGGCCGGATGCATCCGTGGCCCAGCTCGTCGCCTGGCAAGGCGGAGGAGCCGCCGATACCGGGGTTGTATCGGCGGCGACGACAACGCGGCCAGGCGGCGAGCTGGGCCACGGAGGCGCCGGATGGGACTTCGACGCAGGGCCTTTGGGGCGCGATGCCGCCGCGCGGCGCGCGACGCGCACCGCATAGAGTGAGCGGGTGGCCGAGCCCGAAGAGGTGGTTCCGCAGTCGCCCGACGCCGGGCGGCGCCCGCCGTCCGCCGGTGTCGTCGGCCGGATCATCGATGACGTGTACGCCCGCTGCCGCGCCGACCGATCCGGCGAGCTGGCCGATTACATTCCGGAACTCGCTGCGGTGCAAGCGGATTCGTTCGGCATCTGCCTCGCCACCGCGGACGGCCGGATATACGGCACCGGAGATGTCGCGACGGCGTTCACCATTCAGTCGATCTCCAAACCGTTCACCTACGCGCTGGCGCTGGCCGACCGCGGACTGGCCGCCGTCGCCGACCGCATCGATGTCGAACCATCCGGCGAGGCATTCAACGAGATCAGCCTCGACCCGGTCACCGAACGCCCGCGCAATCCGATGATCAACGCGGGCGCCATCACCGCGGCATCGCTGATCAAGGGCCGCGACGCGGCGGAACGCTTCGACCGCATCCTGAACTGCTATTCCCGCTTCGCCGGACGCGACCTGACCATGAACGACGCGGTCTACCACTCCGAGGCGCGCACCGGATACCGCAACCGCGCGATCGGCTACATGCTGCGCTCGTTCGGCATCATCGATTCCGATCCGGACGAGGCGGTGGACCGCTATTTCCGCCAATGCTCGGTGGATGTCACCTGCCGCGATCTCGCGGTGATGGCCGCGACCCTGGCCAACAACGGAGTCAACCCGATCACCCGGGAGCGGGCCCTCTCGGCCGCGCTCACCGAACGCGTACTCAGCGTGATGACCACCTGCGGCATGTACAACGCGGCCGGCGACTGGGTGAGTACCGTCGGGCTGCCCGCGAAAAGCGGTGTCGGCGGCGGCATCCTGGCGGTGCTGCCCGGCCAGATCGGCATCGCGGTGTATTCGCCCCGGCTGGATCCGCACGGCAACAGCGTGCGCGGGGTCACCGCGTGCCGGGAGCTGTCGAAGCGGCTCGAACTGCACTTCCTGCACGTCACCCGGGCCGCGCGGGCGGCGATCCGCTCCGAATACACGGTGGCCGAGGTTCCGTCGCGGCTGCGGCGCGACCCGGACGAGCTGGCGGTGCTCGCCGAGCACGGATATCGGGCGCGGATCTACGAACTGCACGGCGACCTGCTGTTCGCGGGCGCCGAGCGGGCCGTGCGCACCATCGAGGAACAGGCGGGCGAACTGGTCGCGCTGGTGGTGGATCTGCGCCGGGTCGGCGAGGTGAGTTCGATCGCGGTGCGCATGCTCGACGAACTGCAGAGCGAACTCGCCGCGACCGGCTGCCAGGTGGCCATCGTCGACCCGGACGGAAAGCTCGGACACCTGGTGTCCAGCCTCGACCCGGCCGATCCGCGCGGGCGGGTGTTCATCGACCGCGACACCGCCACCGAATGGTGCGAGGACATCGTGCTCGCGCGTTACCGCCCCGCCGACGATCCGGTGTGCACCTCGATCGCGCTGGAGGATCATCCGGCGCTGGCCGCGCTGGACCCCGGCGACCGAGCCAGGCTCGCCAAGGAATTCGAGGTCCGCACGATCGCGCGCGGCGAGACCATCGCCGAGCGAGGCAGTGCGCGGTCGGGGCTCTACCTCATCCTGGAGGGCCGGGTGCGGATCAGTTTCACCGGCGCCGACGGGCGCGCTCACCGGCTGGTTTCGCTGTCGGCGGGTATGTCGTTCGGTGAGATTCCGATGTTGATCGGCAGCCCGTTCGTCAACGAGGCGCGGGCCGAATCCGGGGTGCGGGTCGCGGTACTGCGCCCGGCGCGGTTCGACCAGCTCACCGAGCGGGCGCCGGAGCTGAAACTCGCGCTGCTGGAACGGCTCGCGGCCGGGGCGTACGCGCAGATGGACGCGGCGGTGCGCGCGATCGCGGTGCGCGGCGGGGACTATTGAACGGGTTCGCTCGTTGGCAGGGCAACGACAGTAGGAGGCCACCTTGGGCAAGAAGCACGAATCCGATCGCGCGACGGTCACCACATTCGGGCACGGTTCGGTGCGTGCCACCCCGGACCTGATGCGGGTCACGATCTCCGTCGAATGCCGGGCCGGCAAGGTCGCGGCGGCCTACGGCCAGGCGGGTGAGCGGGTCGCGGCCGTCACCCGCTCGCTGCGCGCCAACCGCGTCGGCTCGGCCGATATCGCGACGAGCGGACTATCGGTGCACACCGAAACCGTCTGGACCGAGGGTCAGGGCAACCGGATCACCGGCTATCTCGCGACGACGGATCTGACGGTCGTGCTGCGCGAAATCGGTGACGACGCCGATCCCGGACCCGCCGCCGTCATCGCCGACTGTGTCGAGGCGGGCGGCGACGATGTCCGGCTCGGCGGGCTGACATTGACCTTCGCCGATCAGGCCGGGCTGCTGGCCCAGGCGCGCGACGCGGCATGGGACGATGCGCTCGCCAAGGCCGCCCAATACGCCGAACGGGCGCGGCGGACACTGGGATCAGTGCTGGAGATCACTGAAAATACCGCGTCCGCACCGGTTTTCGCGCCGAAGACACAGGTGCGGGCGATGTCGCTCGCCGAGGGGTATGGCGCGGCGCCGGTTCCGGTGGAATTGGGCGAGAGTGAGATCTCCGCGACGGTCCGCGCCACCTGGCTGCTCGACTGAGGGCGCGTCAGCCGAGTCCCTGTACCAGGAAGGCCACCGAATCCGCGCCCGCGTAGCGGTCTTTCGCGATCTCCTGGTATTCGGGTGACTCCGCCCAGGCCCGGAAGGACGGTTCGTCCGGGAACGACATGATCACCACCTTTTCCCGGTCGGACTCGCCCTCGACAACTTTCGGCGCCTCGTCGGCGGCCAGCAGGGTTCCGTCGAATTTCCCGAATACGTCCATGAATCGCTCGACGTAGCGGTCGTAGCGGGCCCGGTCGGTGAACTTCAATTGCACTACGGCATATACGGTCATACCTGATTCAAGCACCGTGTGGCGGTCAGATCTCGCTCACCGCGAGCCGCAGTCCGAGCCCGATGAGGATCGTTCCGGTGACGCCCTCCAGCCACTGCCGCACCCGGGTCCGGTTGAAGAAATTGCGCGCGCGGCCGACGAAGGTGGCGAGCAGGGTGAACCAGGTGGCGTCGATCACCATGTGCAGCAGCCCGAGCAGCACCGTGGTGAGCAGGATATTGCTGCCCGCCGAGACGAACTGCGGATAGAACGCGAACGCCCACACCGCCAATTTCGGATTGGCCAGATTCGTCAGCAACCCGATCGACGCCGCTCGCCACTTGGTGGCCCGCACCGCCTGTTCGTCGACCTCCTCCGTCGCGACCGGCCGCCGGATCGCCCGCCACGCCTGCACGCCGAGCCCGATCAGCACCACCGCCCCGACCACCCGGATCACCAGGAACGCCACATCGCTGGCCGCCACCAGCACGGAGACTCCGAGCGCGGAGGCCAACGCCCAGAACAGGATTCCGATTTCCATCCCGCCGATGATCGGCAGTGCCGCCCGGGTGCCACCGAGTGCGCTGCGCCGGATCATCAGCGCGGTCGTCGGCCCCGGCACCATCGCACCGATGAATACCGTTACCGCGAACCCACCAATCATCGACCAAGTCACCGCAAGAGCATCGCATGCGGGCCACGGCGACCGCACGGCATCGATTGCGGGGTGGCCTCCGCCGGGCTCAGCCCCGGACGGATCCGTCCATCGGCGCGGATACGGCGGGCAATTGCATCACCGGCGCGGCCGGGTCGGTCGGCTGCGGCGCCCGCAACTGCAGCAGCACCACGATGAGCGCGAGCGCCGCGGCGGCACCGGCCACCTGACGTAGCACCGAAAGCCACCATCGGGCGCGTCCCTGCCACGCCCGCTGCCGTACCGATTCGACCATGCCACCCTCACCCGCGCCTGATGCCGTTGCCGACAAAATCGGTTGACACCGGCAGGTTCGTTACACCTGATCTTGTCGGCAGCGCGCACCGCGTCAGCGTTCGAGCAGCGCGATGCATTCGACGTGGTGGGTGGCCGGGAAGGCGTCGAAGGCGCGCAGTTCGGTCAGGTGATATCCGGCCGTCAGATAGAGGTGCAGGTCGCGGGCGAACGAGGCCGGATCGCAACCGATGTGGATGATGCGGTCCGGTGCGCCGTCGGTCACCGCGGCGATCACATCCTTGCCCGCACCGGCGCGCGGCGGGTCGAGTACGACGACATCCGGTGTCGCACCGGACTGTTCGCGCACCCAGCGCTCCACCCGCTGCGCCCGCAGATCCAGCCAGGGCAGGTCGTGCAGGGCGGCATGGCCGTCGGCGACGGCGGGTCGGGCCGATTCGACCGCGCGCACCGCACCGGTCGGCCCGACGATCTCGGCCATGCGAGCCGCGAAAACCCCTGCACCGCTGTACAAATCCCAGGCCACATCGCCCGGTCGCAACCCGGACCACTCCGCCACCACATCCGAATAGCATTGCGCCGCACCGCGATGCGCCTGCCAGAACCCGGTGGCCGACAACTCCCACCGACGCCCCGCCACATACTCCACGGCCCGCCCGGTGCCGATCACCACCCATTCGTCCCGCGCCGCATGCGTCGCCGCCCGCCGCGCCGCCGCGCTGCGCCGCCGCTCGTCACCGGATCGGCCCACCGAATCCGCCGCGCGCCAAGGCTTTCCACCAGCGGTCGGATCCACTGAATCGTCCGCACGGCGACCACGCCCGCGATGTTCGGGCGGCTCGACCGTCGTCGGGCGGTCGCGTTTCCGGCGCGGCTCCCGGTGATTTCCGGGGCGGTCGTTGCGGTTTCGTTGCGCCGCACGAGCTTCCGATGAGTTCACCGCCGTCGGCGCGAGCTCGACGACGTGCCGCACCCCGGCACCGTCGAGGGCGAGCACCAAATCCGCTCCGGGCGTCCAGGTTCGGTCGGCGATGCCGTCCAGCATCCCCGGAACCGGTTGTGGGCAGCGCAGATCCGGCAGGATGTCGGTGCTGCGATAGCGGTGCACGCCCGCTCGGCCCGCATCGTCGACGACCAGACGCACTCTGGTGCGCCAACCGCCGACGGCATCGCCCGCGCCGGTTATCGGCTCCACCACCACTTCTCGCTCGATGCCCGCGAGCCTGCGCAACTGTTCGGCGACCACCGCCGCCTTCAACCCGCGCTGCGCCGCGGGTGTCGCGTGTGCGAAATCGCAGCATCCGGCGTCGCCGGGCCCGGATACCGGGCAGGTGGCGGGCACTCGCTCGGCGGCGGCCTCCAGGATGTCGATCGCGTCGGCGCGGCAGAAGGATCCGCCGCGGTCCTCGGTCACCAGCACCCGCACCAGTTCGCCGGGCAGCGCGTGCCGGACGAACACCACCCGGCCGTCGTGCCTGGCGACGCAGAAACCGCCGTGCCCCGGCGGCCCGACCCGCACCTCGAAGGCGGCGCCCAACCAGTCGGTCATGTCGTCAGGCCCTGTGTCGAAGTCCGGCCGGATGCCTCCGTGGGCCAGCTCGTCGCCTGACAAGGCGGAGGAGCTGCCGACCTCATCTGTGGTCCTCGAATCCGCGCCGCACCGATCCCGGGGCGTTCACCGCGCGCGGCGTCCTGGCTCGCGCCGACGAGCTCAACTGCCACGGCACGCTGGTCACCATCACACCGGGCTCGAACAACAACCGCCCCTTGAGCCGCAGCGCACTCTGGTTGTGCAGCACCTGTTCCCACCAGTGTCCGACCACGTATTCGGGGATGAACACGGTCACCACATCGCGCGGTGAATCCTTGCGCACCCGCTTCACGTATTCCAGTACCGGCTTGGTGATTTCGCGGTAGGGCGATTCGATCACCTTGAGCGGCACCGTGATATCGCTGCGCTCCCACTCCCGCACCAGCTTCCTGGTGTCGGCGTCGTCCACGTTGACCGTCACGGCCTCCAGCCCGTCCGGCCGGGTGGCGCGGGCGTACGCGAGCGCACGGCGGGTGGGCAGATGCAGTTTGGATACCAGCACGATCGCGTGGGAGCGACTGGGCAGCACACCGTCCCATTCCTGCTCGTCCAGCTCGCGCGAAACCGAATCGTAGTGCCGGTGAATCATTTTCATGATGACGAAGATCGTCACCATGGTGAAGATGGCGATGTAGGCGCCCGCGAAGAACTTGGTGACCAGCACGATGACGAGCACCGCGCCGGTGGCGGTGAGCCCGACCCCGTTGATCACCCGGGAGCGGATCATCCGCGCCCGCTGCGACGGATCGGTTTCGGTGCGCAGCAATCGGGTCCAATGCCGCAGCATGCCGGTCTGGCTCAGCACGAACGAGACGAACACACCGACGATGTAGAGCTGGATGAGCTTGGTCACCTCGGCGCCGAACAGCACGACGAATGCGATGGCCGCGCCGGACAGGAACAGGATCCCGTTGCTGAAGGCGAGCCGGTCGCCGCGGGTGTGCAGCTGCCGGGGCAGGTAGCGATCCTGCGCGAGAATCGAACCGAGCACCGGGAATCCGTTGAACGCGGTGTTGGCGGCGAGCACCAGGATGAGCGCGGTGACCGTGGTGATGAAGAAGAATCCGGCCGGGAATCCGTGGAACACCGTCTCGGCGAGCTGCGCGATCAGCGTCTTCTGCTCATAGCCGGCGGGCGCGCCGGTCAGGTCGGAGTTGTCGTGCGCGTAGACGACTCCGATCTTGCGCGCCAGCACGATGATGCCCATCAACAGGGTGACGGCGATGCTGCCGAGCAGCAGCAGGGTGGTCGCGGCGTTGCGCGACTTGGGTTTACGGAACGCCGGCACGCCGTTGCTGATCGCCTCGACACCGGTGAGCGCGGCGCAGCCGGAGGAGAACGCCCGCGCGATCAGGAAGACGAAGGCCAGCCCGTACACGTTCTCGTCCGCGGACTTCAATCCGAAACCCGCCGATTCGGCGCGCAATTGGTCGCCGAGCACGAAGATCCGGAACAGCCCCCAGCCGAGCATGATGAACATGCCGACGATGAACGCGTAGGTGGGAATCGCGAACGCCGTGCCGGATTCGCGGACGCCGCGCAGGTTCATCGCGGTCAGCACCAGGATCGCCACCACCGCGAACAGCACCTTGTGGGTGGCGACGAACGGGATCGCGGACCCGATATTCGATGCGGCCGAGGAGATCGACACCGCGACGGTGAGCACATAGTCGACCAGCAGCGCACTGCCGACGGTCAGCCCGGCGTTGGGCCCGAGGTTCGTGGTGGCCACCTCGTAATCGCCGCCGCCGGACGGGTAGGCGTGCACGTTCTGCCGGTAGCTGGCCACCACCACCGCCATGACGAACGCCACCGCCAGCCCGACCCACGGCGCGTAGACGTAGGCGGAGAGTCCGGCGGCGGAGAGCACCAGGAAGATCTCTTCCGGCGCGTACGCGACCGACGACATGGCGTCCGAGGCGAACACCGGCAGCGCGATCCGCTTCGGTAGCAGCGTGTGCCCCAGGGAGTCACTGCGGAAGGGCCGCCCGAGGAGCATGCGCTTGGCGGCGGTCGTCAACTTCGACACTGGAGGTAGCTTAGCGGCGTTCGGCGCAAGGGCGCGGCCAGCCTGTTTCGTCGCGCCCGGGAGGGGGAACATGGGCGGTGGTGAGAGTTGACCGGTACCGTGCTGCCGGAAGACAACCAGACCGAACGCCATGTTCCAGGAGCGAGGTTCCACGGTGTACGTAGTGATCATGGGGTGCGGCCGCGTCGGCTCATCCCTCGCGCGCGCCCTGGTCCGGGTGGGTCACGAGGTCACCGTGATCGACAAGGACCCCAGCGCATTCCTGCGCCTCGGCCAGGATTTTCCGGGCGGGCAGGTGACCGGCGTCGGCTTCGACCGGGATGTGCTGACCCGGGCCGGAATCGAACGCGCCGACGCCTTCGCCGCGGTGTCATCCGGCGACAATTCGAACATCATCTCCGCGCGGGTGGCGCGGGAGATGTTCGGCGTCGAGCGGGTGGTGGCCCGCATCTACGACGCCAAACGCGCCGCCGTGTACGAGCGCCTCGGCATTCCGACCATCGCGACAGTGCCGTGGACCACAGACCGGTTCCTGCGCACGCTCATCGGCGATACCAGCACCACCACCTGGCGCGACCCCACCGGCACGGTCGCGGTCACCCAGCTGCCCTTGCACGAGGACTGGTACGGGCGTACCGTCCGGGATCTCGAGCAGGCCATCGGCGCCCGGGTGGCCTTCGTGATCCGATTCGGCCAGGGCCTGCTGCCCGACGGCAAAACCATCGTCCAGGCCGACGACACCGTCTACGTGGCCGCCACCTCCGGCAGCGTCGGCGAGGCCGTCGCGCTGGCCGGCAAGCCACCCGTGAGCGAGGACTGAACATGAAAGTGGCCATCGCCGGAGCCGGCGCAGTCGGCCGATCGATCGCGCGGGAACTGCTGCGCGGCGGGCACGAGGTGATGCTGCTGGAACGGCAGCTCGACCACATCGAACCCGAAGCCATCCCCGACGCGGTGTGGGTGCACGCCGACGCCTGCGAACTCGCGCTGCTGGAGGAGGCGGGCCTGGAAACCTACGAGGTCGTCATCGCCGCCACCGGCGACGACAAGGCCAACGTCGTGCACAGCCTGCTGGCCAAAACCGAATTCGGCGTGCGCCGCGTGGTGGCCAGGGTGAACGATCCGCGCAACGAATGGCTCTTCGACGCCTCCTGGGGCGTCGACGTCGCCGTCTCCACCCCGCGGCTGCTCGCCTCCCTCGTCGAAGAGGCCGTCTCGGTGGGCGATCTGATCCACCTGATGACGCTGCGGCAGGGCCAGGCGAATCTGGTGGAGTTGACGCTGCCCGCCGATACGGCGTTGGCGGGCAAGCCCGTTCGCGCGCTCACCCTGCCGCGCGATACCGCGCTCGTCACCATCCTGCGCGGCGGGCGGGTGATCGTGCCGCAGCCCGACGACCCGTTCGAGGGCGAGGACGAGCTGCTGTTCGTCACCGCACAGGAAGCCGAGGAGGAGCTGCGCGCCGCGCTGGCCGGTCAAGGGCTCAAAACATAACACCCCGATACGTTTTGAGCGTTACGACGCGGCTTTGAGCTCCGCGCGCAGCTTGTTCAGCGCGCGGTGCTGCATCACCCGGACGACGCCGGGGCTGGTGCCGATGGCCTCGGCGGTCTGCGCCGCGGTCCAGCCGAGCACGATCCGCATCACCAGCACCTCGCGGTGCGCCGGCGCCAGCACCTTCATCAATTCCCTTGTGGCGATGCGGCGTTCGTCGGCCAGCGCCCACTCCTCCGGACCCGGCGCGCTGGACGCCGCATCCGGCACATCGGCGGTCGGGTACATCGGGTGCAACTGGGCCCGGCGGAATGCGTCGGCCACCTTGTTGGCCGCGATCCCGTACACGAACGCCAGGAATGATTTGCCCTGATCGCGGTAGCGCGGAATGGCGTTCACCGTGGCGAGCAGGATCTCCTGCACCACATCGTCGGCGGTCACGTGCAGATGTGAGGTATTGCCGAGGCGGGCACCGCAATAGCGGCGCACCAGCGGATGCACGATCCGGACGATCTCGGTGATGGCGCGGCGGTCGCCCGCCGCGGCCGGGCCGATCAGCTTGTCCAGCTCGGCCGAGACCCGCTTGCTCTCCGAGTGCGCGGGATTGGGGTTCTTCTGCGACAGTGCCGCAGGGGAGTGCTCGGTTGCCACGTCCGAGTTCCTTTCCGATCGTTGCGTTTCTGGCCTCGCAAACGATCGTCATATGAACCCGGCTCACCAACCAGACACCCCAGGGTGGGTAGTCCCCCACCTCCCTGGGTGAGTCTTGCACCCTGATGGATTCGCCCTTGCCGCAGCGGAGATTTCGCGGCCGAGATTTTCAGGCCGCGACGGTGCTCGCGGGCAGATGCCCGGCCCGGCGGACCGCCCAGATGGTGACGGCGAGGGCGAGCGCGGTCAACGGCCAGCCCATGCCGATGCGCGCGACGGCCAGCCAGCCCGTCTTATCGGTGTCGTAGAGCTGGGATTGCACGAGGTAGCGGGCGCCGAAGACGACCACCCAGGTGACCGTGGCCAGATCGTAGAGCCGAACCACCCGCCGGTCCGAACGCCACGCGTTGCCGTGGCCGTTCAACACACCCCAGATGACACCGGCCAGCGGCCAGCGCACCAGGATCGATACCAGGAAGACGCCGCCGTACACCAGGCTGGTGTAGATGCCGAACAGGAAGAAGCCCTTGGCCTCACCCATCCGGTAGGCGATGAACGCGCACACACCGACGCCGAGGAATCCGGAGATCGCGGGCTGAATCGGGCTGCGCCGCACCAACCGCCACACCAGCACCGCCGCGGCGACGCCGAGCGCCGACCAGATCGCCGCGGCCAAACCCCAGAACGAATTCACCGGAACGAATGCGAGCACCGGCAGCGTCGAGTAGATCAGGCCGCTGAACCCGCCGAGCTGCTCGAGGAGCGTCTGCTCGGCCTCGTCGTCGGATTCGTCCTCGACGACCGCGTCCAACGCTTCACTCAACGTGCCGTCGACCGCCGCAACGAGCTCCGGGTCGGCCGTCCGGAAGTCGGGATGCTGCGTCGCGCGCAGATCCGCGCCGTTGTCCTCGCTCGATGGCATATGTCAGCTGTTCCCGCGCAATTCGTAGTAGGGGTTGTAGATCACCTTGCGGCCGTCGCGTTCGCCGACCCGGCCACGGACCATGATGCGGCGGCCCGGCTCGATTCCGGGAATCCGGCGGCGGCCGATCCACACCAGGGTGATGGCATCGGTGCCGTCGAAGAATTCCGCCTGCAGGCTCGCGCCCGCCGACTTGGGACACGCCTCGACACTGCGCAGCCTACCCAGCATCGTCACTTCGGCGCCGCGCTGACACTCCGACGCCCGGCACGCTCCCGACGCGTCGACCGTCTCGGCCAGTTCCTCGGCGTCCAACCGATCGATATCCTCGGTCAGTCTGCGGCCCAGACGGCGAAAATAACCTAGGGCTGCGGATGGCATTTCACGCTCTCCTGCTAGAGCAGACGGCGTGGGTCGCACGCCGTCGTGGTTCCGAAGTGACGACCAGTTCGCTGGTCGCACACCGCCACTGTAGATGGGCAGTGGCACCCCCGCTACGCTCGGTCCGATGTTCGTCTCCCCACATACTGACCCGGATACCCCCGGCCATACCCCGGTAATCCTCGCGTTGCCGGGTACCGGATCGGACGCCGACTTCGTCCGGCGCGCCTTCGAACCGGCCTGCACCGCACGGGGATTCGAACTCGTCGCGGTCGAACCGGATCCGCGTGCCGTGGTTGCCAGCTGCCGCGCCGCCATCGAGGCCGCCGCCCGCACCGGCCCCGTCCTGGTGACCGGAATCTCGCTGGGCGCCGCCATCGCCGTCGAATGGGCCGCCGAGCACCCTGAACAGACGATAGGGGTCGTCGCCGCGCTACCGGGCTGGACCGGCCCGGACACCGCGGCCTGTCCCGCCGCCCTGAGCGCCGCCGTCACGGCCGAACAGCTGCGCGCCGACGGGCTGGACGCGGTCACCGAGCGCATGCGGGCCAGCAGCCCGCGCTGGCTGGCGGACGCGCTCACCCAGTCATGGCGCGCGCAGTGGCCCGATCTGCCGCAGGCGCTGGACGAGGCGGCCTCGTACAAGTGGCCGGAGCCCGAACTGTTGCGCGGGCTGCCGACGCCGGTGTCGATCGTCACCGCGGTCGACGATCCGGTGCACCCCGTCGGCGTCGCCGAGGAATGGGCCGGGCTCGTGCCGCGGTCGGAGCTCCACCGAATCACCCTGGACGAGTTGGGAACCGACCCAGCGATTCTCGGGCGCCGCGGTCTCGCTTCCTTCGCCGAAATCCTTCGGAAATAACGGATTTCGGGCTGCCTCCACCCGGAATCGTCGCCGCGGCAGGCTAATTCAGCCCGAGCTGCTGCATGGCCGATCCGTCCGCACCGCGGCGCGGGCCCTCGGGCATGCGCGGGACCACCGGCTGGGCGCCGGTTTGGGCGGCGCGCTGCTGCGCCTCGAACTGCGCTTGGGCGGCGAGTACCTGCTGCTGATGTGCCGCGGCCAACTGCTCGGCGAGTTCCTGAGGTAGGACCACCGGCAGCGGGTCGCGGACGGGCAGCGGATCGGTGCCCCGGCGGACCACCGTCTCGCGCAGGATGGCCCGCGCCGCCTGGACCAGCGGGGTGCCGTCGTTGGCCGCGCCGGACGGACCGGCCGCGACCAGCCGCACCATCCAGCGGTATCCGTCGACGCCGATGAAACGCAGATCCGCGCCCTCGGTGATGGCCAGCAGCTCCCGGCCCCACGGACCGGTCTCCACCGCGACCCTGGCGCCGTCGTTGCGCAGCGATTCGGCGAGATCCGCCGCGACCGTGCGCCACTGGCCGGGCGATTTCGGCGCCGCGTAGGCGGCGACGGTGATCCGCCCGTATTCGGTGGCCAGGTGCACCGCCTGCGGTGTGCCGTCCGGGGACATCTCCACCTGCAGCTGCCCGCCCGGCGGCACCGGCAGGATCACCGAACCCAGATCGAGCCGCTGTTCGGCGACCGCGGCGAGCAGTTCGGCGACATCGTCGTAGTCGTAGGGGCCCGCCTGCTCGTCGTCCCCGAAATCGCCGGTGACGATCGGGTTTTCGTCGGTGGGCGGATCGTCGACGTAGTCCGTCGCGGCGTAATCGTCGGCGTACTCGCCGGATTCGTATTCGTCGTAGTGCTCATCCGCGTCGCGGCGCGACGCCTTCTTTCGCTTACCGAACATTTCCCGTCATGCCTCCTTGCCGGCCACCCGGCCCGCCCCATCGCCCGCGGCGGCCAGGCTCGCATGCCCGCCGCTGGACCCGTAACCGCCTGCTCCCCTTGCGGTCTCGTCGAGCCGCTCGACCTCGACGAAGTCGACCAGCTCCACCCGCTGCACCAGCAGCTGCGCGATCCGGTCGCCCCGGCGCAGCTCGATCGGCGTCCGCGGATCGTGATTGATCAGGCATACCTTGATCTCGCCCCGGTATCCGGCGTCCACCGTGCCCGGGGTGTTCACCACCGAGAGTCCGGCCTTGGCCGCCAGACCCGATCTGGGGTGGATCAGCCCCACCGTGCCCACCGGCAGCGCGACGGCGATACCGGTGCCGACCAGCACCCGCTCCCCCGGCTCGAGGATGACGTCCTCGGTGGTGCACAGGTCGACGCCCGCGTCACCGTGGTGGGCGCGGGTCGGCATCGGGATGCCGGGATCGAGCCGCATAAGCGGAATCGGTGGAAGGTCGCTCACGTTTGTCGAGCCTACGCGTACGGTCGATGTCGCTGTGACTTAGTGTTGATTCGTGTCGGACCAGCGCAGCGACGTGACGATGGATCAAGAGCAGCAGTCGTACCAGGAACGCCAGTGGGTGCCCATCTACTGGTGGCCGATCGCGCTCGCGTTCATCGGATTGATCACGGCCACAATCCAAATGGGGATCCCCAAGGTCGGCATCTGGATACCCGTCGTAGCGATGATTCCGTTCGGCGCCTGGGCGCTGATCTGGTTGAGCAGGCACCGGCTCGAGGTCGGCCCCGATGCCTCGGGTACGCCGGAACTGCGCGTCGGTCGCGCGCATCTACCGGTGAACTTCATCGCGCGCGCCGCCGTGGTGGCGCCCACCGCCAAGAGCGCGGCGCTGGGCCGCCAGCTCGACCCCGCCGCGTACGTCCAGCATCGGCCCTGGATCGGACCGATGGTTCTGCTCGTGCTCGACGACCCGGACGATCCGACCCCGTACTGGCTGGTCAGTACGCGTCGGCCGGACCGGGTCCTCGCCGCGCTCGGCTTGCCGAACGCGGGCTGATCAATTCGCACGGTGCGATCGATGCCCCCTCGGTATCGATCCGCCCCGGATCCGCGCGCCGCGGATCGGATTCGACGCCTATGTTCTCAGGCCGCGCAATCCATGCAGATCAGCTGGCCACCGGCATCGCTGGCCAACCTGCTGCGGTGGTGCACGAGGAAGCAGCTGGAACAGGTGAACTCGTCGGCCTGCTTCGGGATCACCCGAACGGTCAGGACTTCCTCGGACAGGTCCGCGCCGGGAAGTTCGAACGACTCCGCGGTATCGGATTCGTCGATATCCACGACGGCGGACTGCGCCTCGTTGCGACGAGCCTTCAGCTCCTCCAGCGAATCTTCCGACACATCGTCGGTTTCCGTGCGCCTAGGTGCGTCATAGTCGGTTGCCATGTCGTCTTCCCCTCGTCCTTACTCCGTATATCCCGGACCGGTCCGGGTAACCTCGACTCCTGCTCGGAATCGATGGACCCGCACCGCCCCGCCGGTGGTGCACATCACACGCACACCGCTCGCCTATCAGGGCGGATCGTGCTGACCGACACCCGATAGCGCTGGGTAAACGCTGGACATGCCCTTCTTGTTCCCGCGACCGAGCACCAATATTCATCTCGATGATTCGATCTGGGCCGCCAGACAATAGCGGACGGCGCGGCAAAAGTCGCAACCAAAACCCGCACGAGTCGAAACTGAGGGGTAATCGACACCATCGCTGGAGCTCGCCGAGACCTTCCGCAACATAATCCGCCCGCCGGCCCGTTTCGCATCGGCCCGCCGTCAACGGAACCGGCGACATTTTCGTAGAGTGTGCTCGTGGTTTCACTGATCACCGAGGGCAGCGCGACCGATCCGAGCGGGCGACCGTTCATCCGCCGACGTCCCGAGACCTGGCTAATCTTCGTCCTGGTGCTCGCGCTGATCTGCGCGATCGTCTGGTTCAAGGCGTTCCTCACGCAGGACACCAGCCACACCGCGATGGCGTGCAACTCGCCGTCCCCGGCCACCGACACGAAATCACCGCAGCCGGCGCAGCTGGGTCAGCGGGTCGGGCAGTCGCGCCTGAAGGATGTGGATCCCGCACCGCTGCTGCAGTCGAAGGTGCGGGTGCTCAACGCCAACAACAAGAGTGGCCAGGCGACGCATATCGCCTCGTTGCTCGGCGATCTGGGTTTCGCGAGCGCGCCCGGAGTGCAAATCGGTAACGATCCGGTCTACGTCAACGGCGACCTGAACTGCACCGGCCAGATCCGGTTCGGCGTGAACGGCCGCCCGGCCGCCGCCTCGGTCCAGTTGGTGGCACCGTGCGCGGAGCTCATCGAGGACCAGCGCCAGGACGACACCGTCGATCTGGTGCTCGGCTCGGTGTTCGGCGAATCGCTGCGCCCGAACGCCGATGCCGAGGAGGTGCTGCGGTCGCTGAAGAATCCGGCGCCGGGCGGCTCCCCGGCCATCGACTCGAAGCTGCTCGCCGCGGCGAGGCAGGCCCGCTGCTGAGCTGTTCCGCCTCTCCGGGTTTCTGGGCCAGACTCAGGTGCCACTCGAGTAACGTTGGCGGCTGACGGTCAGGGTACGGGCTGAGTCAGCCCGTACCCGGCGAGTTACCCATGTCCTTACCAAATCACGTGTTACGAAACGATCGAATTCCATCATCACTCGGCCCGCGACCCGCGACCCAGATCGCGGCGCGGGCCGAATGTCTTTGTAGGTCAGCTATTTTCGTGCAGGAGCTGGGATAGTCTGTGTCGGTTGGCAATTGAAGGTCACCGGTTCCGGATCCCTTGCCCCGCAGGGAATCACGCTACTCCGGAATCGGCTCGGTGGCGCCGATCCGATCCAGCAGCTTGCCGAGTTCCTCGGCGATGCCCGGCGCGGCGGCGACAACCAGATCCCCGTCCGCACCGCCCGCCGTCGCGGGCGGAACCGACAGCCGCGCACCCGCCTCGGCGGCGATCAACGCGCCAGCGCCCCAATCCCACGCGTTGAGGCCGTGTTCGAAGTACGCGTCCACCCTGCCGGACGCGACGTGGCAGAAATCCAGTGCCGCGGCGCCGAAGCGGCGGATATCGCGAATATGCGGCAGCACATCGCCGATGAGTTCGGCCTGCCGGGTGCGCCGCTTGGTGGAGTAGGCGAAGCCGGTGGCCACCAACGACATCGGCAGCGATGTCACCGGATTGCAGCGCAACTCCTCGACCGAACCGTCCGCGTCCGTACGGGTCGAGCCCTGACCGAGCGCCGCGCTGTAGGTGGCCGCGAGCGCGACGTCCACCACCGCGCCCGCGACCGGATGGCCGCCGCGCATGGCCGCCACCGAGACCGCGTAGCCGGGGATGCCGTAGAGGAAGTTGACCGTGCCGTCGATCGGGTCCACCACCCAGTGCACGACCTCGGTATCGGTCACGTCGATGCTGCCGCCGCCCTCCTCGCCGAGGATCGCGTCGGCGGGGCGGCGCTCGGCGAGCAGTCGCCGGATGAGCTCCTCGGATTCCTTGTCGACGATGGTCACCGGGTCGGTGGGATGGCCCTTGGTCTGCACCGCGTCGTCGGCCCGTGCGCCCGCGGGCCCGAAGACCTCGGGGCGCCGGGCGCGCACGTGCGCGGCGGCGGTTTCGGCGAGTTCGACGGCGATGCGGCGCAGTTCGGCCTCGTCACCACGAAGGATGACGGAGTCGGTACCGGACGGTTCGAAAACTTGCGATGAAGGTTGCGGCACGGTCTCCATCGCATCACAGATCCGGTGACCTATGGGGTATGGGTTGCGCATTACTCTTGTCGTGCACGACACAGCGCCGCGTCGGGCACCACCCGCCGAGGGCGCGTGGCCTGGTGCGGTCGCGCACCACACCGGCCAAGCACAGAGAACGAGGGGTTAGTCATGTCCGCTCGGGGGCACGCATTCGGGATCGATATCGGTGGCAGCGGCGTCAAGGGCGCCGCGGTCGATTTGGCCACCGGCGAGTTGCTGCACGAGCGCATCAAGATCGCGACACCGCATCCCTCGACGCCGCAGGCGGTGGCCGATACGGTCGCCAAGGTAGTGGCACAGGCGGATTGGGACGGCCCGGTCGGTATCACCCTGCCGTCGGTGGTGCTCGACGGCATCGTGCAGACCGCGGCGAATATCGACAAGGGATGGGTCGGCACCGACGCGCGCACCCTGTTCGCGAAGGCGCTCGACGGGCGCGAGGTCACCGTGCTCAACGACGCCGACGCGGCCGGGCTGGCCGAGGACCGGTACGGCGCGGCAAAGGATTTCGACGGCCTGGTGCTGCTGCTCACCTTCGGCACCGGCATCGGCTCGGCGCTGCTCTACCACGGCACGCTGGTACCCAATTCCGAACTGGGCCATCTCGAGGTGGGCGGAATGGAGACCGAACATCGGGCCGCCGCCTCGGTGAAGGATCGCGACGGGCTCAGCTACGCGCAGTGGGCCGAGGCGGTGAGCACCGTGCTGATCGGGATCGAGAATCTCTTCTGGCCGAAGGTGTTCGTGGCGGGCGGCGGCATCAGCCGCGACGCCGACCAGTGGATTCCATTGCTCACCAATCGAACTCCGGTCATCCCGGCCTTCCTGCGGAATACCGCGGGGATCGTCGGCGCGGCGATGGCCATCGACCAGGGCATCTCCCCCTAGGCCGGGCATTGTAAGAGGGCAGCGCGTTTCCACCACGAACTGCGACAACGGGGCATCGTGCCTAGGTAGGCTGGTTGGATCGTTACAATGGAACGTGCCCGGCGGTTAGCCGGTAAACCCCCAGCCGGCCTTTCGCCGGTGAAACCCGACAGAACCCGCTCCGCCGGAACTTTTACTCTGGCGTGACGCCGCACGAGACCGTCACGAAAGGGCGTACGTGGTAGCCACGAATACCCGTCAGACCGCCGACTCGGCCGAGGCCGACTCCGCAGATGTAACCGCACAACGGCCGGTCCGTAAGGCTGCCGCGAAGAAGGCCGCTCCGGCGAAGAAGGCCGCCGCCAAGAAGGCCGCCCCCGCCAAGAAGGCCGCCGCGAAGAAAGCCGCCCCCGCCAAGAAGGCCGCCGCCAAGAAGGCGACCTCCGCCGAGGGCGAGCCCGGGATCGACGAGAATCTCGAGGACGACAATCTCGATCTCGAGGATCTCGACGATCTGGAGGTCTCCGAGGACGACCTCACCGAGGATCTGGTCGACGACGCCGCGGAGGAGGTCGCCGAGGAAGAGGAAGGGGCCGAGTCCGAGGAGGCCGACGAGCCGTCGGCCGCGGATAAGGCCTCCGGCGATTTCGTCTGGGACGAAGAGGAATCCGAGGCGCTGCGGCAGGCCCGCAAGGACGCCGAACTCACCGCCTCGGCCGACTCGGTGCGCGCCTACCTCAAGCAGATCGGTAAGGTCGCGCTGCTCAACGCCGAGGAGGAGGTCGAACTCGCCAAGCGGATCGAGGCCGGTCTCTACGCGGCGGAGAAGGTGCGCGAGCTCACCGAGGGCGGCGACAAGCTGCCCGTCGCGCAGCGCCGTGACTTCAACTGGATCATCCGCGACGGCAACCGCGCGAAGAACCATCTGCTGGAAGCGAACCTGCGCCTTGTGGTTTCGCTGGCCAAGCGGTACACCGGCCGCGGCATGGCGTTCCTCGATCTGATCCAGGAGGGCAACCTGGGTCTGATCCGCGCGGTGGAGAAGTTCGACTACACCAAGGGTTACAAGTTCTCCACGTACGCCACCTGGTGGATCCGGCAGGCCATCACCCGCGCCATGGCCGACCAGGCCCGCACCATTCGTATCCCGGTGCATATGGTCGAGGTCATCAACAAGCTCGGCCGCATCCAGCGCGAGCTGCTCCAGGATCTGGGCCGCGAGCCCACCCCGGAGGAGCTGGCCAAGGAAATGGATATCACGCCGGAGAAGGTGCTGGAGATCCAGCAGTACGCGCGTGAACCCATCTCGCTGGATCAGACCATCGGCGACGAGGGCGACAGCCAGCTCGGCGATTTCATCGAGGACTCCGAGGCGGTCGTCGCGGTGGACGCGGTGAGCTTCACGCTGCTGCAGGATCAGCTGCAGTCGGTGTTGGAGACGCTGTCCGAGCGCGAGGCCGGCGTCGTCCGGCTGCGCTTCGGCCTGACCGACGGCCAGCCGCGCACCCTCGACGAGATCGGCCAGGTGTACGGGGTCACCCGCGAACGCATCCGGCAGATCGAATCGAAGACGATGAGCAAACTGCGTCATCCGAGCCGGTCCCAGGTGCTGCGGGACTACCTGGATTAGCCGCAACTGGTTCAACATTTGAGCACCCGGCCGACGAAAGTTGGCCGGGTGCACTACATTTCGGGGCCTTCATCGCGAAACTCCATGCGCGACACGCGGACTGGGGTGCGTACCCCGGCGTACTGACGTATGGTCTGAATCGTTTTTATTTCTCACGCCGCACCCCGGTTCGGCAATGGGGGCTTAGGTGCTCGACGTATATCACTTCACTTACGGCTGGCTCACGCCGGTGCTCGCTTACACGATGTCCGTCACCGGATCGCTGCTCGGCCTGCAGTGCGCGGCCCGCGCCCGCTCCGACGAGGGACGGGTCGGCTGGCTCGTCGGCGCCGCCATCGCCATCGGCGGAACCGGTATCTGGGTCATGCATTTCATCGCGATGCTCGGCTTCACCATCCGCGGCTCGGAGATCCGGTACAACGTGCCGCTCACCCTGTTGAGCGCGCTCACCGCGATCATCGTCGTCGGCATCGGGCTGTTCCTGGTGAACAAGCCCGAACCCACCTGGGTCAGCCTGCTGGCCGGTGGCGCCATCACCGGCCTGGGCGTCGCGGGTATGCACTACACCGGCATGTACGCCATGCAGACCGATGCGATGCTGCACTACGACAGCGCGATCGTCGGGCTCTCGGTGCTGATCGCGGTCGTCGCGGCCACCGTCGCGCTCTGGTTCACGTTGCGGGTCAAGGGATTTCTGTCGACCGTGGCCGCGGCGCTGATCATGGGCGTCGCGGTGACCGGGATGCACTACACCGGGATGGCCTCGATCAGCGCGCGGCGGGCCGACCATGTGCTGCCGCCGAGCGGCTCCGGCGCGATGGAGGTGCTCGCACCGATCATCGTGGCCTTCAGCATGATCACCATCCTGTTGCTGATCAGCGTCGGGCTGACCGAGATCGAGAGCACCATGGATCTGCCGCCGCTGAAGTTCTCCCGCCGTTCCGAACCGGCCCGGCGCGCCGCCGAAACGGAACAGCCGTCCGCCGAACCCTCGTGGCGGGACGCGCCGGTGCCGGTCAACGCCGCCGTTCATCCGGACGACGACATCGAACAGCACCGGCCGTATGCCTCGCGACCGCGGCGGTACACCGCTCCCCCGGCGCGGCGGCCCGCCGACCGGTCCTGGACCGAGTCGACCACCACGGGCAGCTGGCCGATCAATTCGGGAGCGCGCCACTAGGCCCTGCGCCTGGCGACACGCGGACCGGTCGGTCGACATTCGCGCATACGCTGAGCAAACTGGCTGGAGTGCATCAGTTGGCGTTGCTCTTCGTCGTCCTGCTGGCCACCATCCTGGCGCAGCCACTCGGCAAACGCACCGGGCTCGCGCCCGCGGTGCTGATGACCGCGTTCGGCTGTGTGCTCGCGCTGATCCCGGTGGTACCGGATATCCGGATCGAGCCGAAACTGATACTGCCCTTGATATTGCCGCCGCTGCTCTACGCCGCGGCGCGGCGCACCTCGTGGCGGCAGTTCGCGGAGAACTGGGGTGCGATCTCGCTGCGCGCCGTCGGACTGGTGCTGGCCACCGCGGCGGGCGTCGGGATCTCCTTCCACGCCGGGGTGCCGACGGTTCCGGTGGCCGCCGCCGTCGCGCTCGGCGCCCTCGTCGCCCCGCCCGATCCGGTGGCGGTCACCGCGCTCGCCAGCCGGCTCGGGCTACCGCGGCGGCTGGTCTCGGTGCTGGAGGGCGAGGGGCTGTTCAACGATGTGACGGCGATCGTCATCTACACCATCGCGATCGAGGTGGTGGTCACCGGGAAATTCTCGGTGGCCGGCGCGCTCTGGGATTTCCTGGTGTCGGCGGTGGTCGCCGTCGTGGTCGGGCTGGTGCTCGGCTGGACCGGCAGCAGGCTCATGGCGCGGCTGTCGGAGGCCACCTGGCAGGTGGCGCTCGGGCTGCTGCTGCCCTTCGCCGCGTACGGCATCGCCGAGGCGTTCGGCGGCTCCGCGGTGCTTTCGGTGCTCGTGTGCGCACTCTATTTGACCGATGCCGCAACGGATTTCAGCGACAGCGATTACCGGCTGGTCGGCGACTCGTTCTGGGAGATCACCGAAATGCTGGTCACCGGTTTCGCATTCGGCCTCATCGGGCTGGAGCTGAGCACGGTGCTGCGCGACGCCGGACCGGAATGGCCGCGCTTCCTCGGCTCCGCCGGACTCGTCATCGCGGTCGTGGTGCTGCTGCGGCTGGCCTGGCTGCTCACCACCTGGGCCATTTTCCGAACCGCTTGGCGCAGAAGGGAAGCCGACGAACCGTACACCTGGCGGGAGACCATCGTCACCTGGTGGGCCGGTATGCGCGGGGTGGCCACCGTCGCGCTCGCGCTGGCCGTCCCGTTCGGCACCGATGCCGGTGCGCCGTTTCCGCACCGCAGCGAAATCCTGTTCTGCGCCTTCGCCGTCGTGCTGTTCACCCTGCTCGTCCAGGGCACGACGCTGCCCGCGGTGGTGCGGATCACCGGCGTGCACGCCGACACCGAGGCCGAGCGAGAACTGGAGCGGCGCTTGTGGAATCGGGTACTCGGCGCCGAACTGGACCGGCTCAAGGAGATCGCCGCCACCGAGCGGCTGCCCGACGAGGTCTACGAACGCCTGCGCGACGGCTTCGAACGCAGGCTCGCCCAAGCAGATCCCGGCGCCGCGGACTCCAACGCCAAACTCAATACCGAGCGCACCCTGCGCTTCAGCAAGCGGATGCGCGCCATCACCAACGATGTCCTCGAGGCCGGACGCACCGAGGCGCTGACGGCCCGGCGGGAGCCCGGTGTCCCACCGGATGTGGTCGACCGGGTCATGCGCCGCCTCGACCTGCGTGCGGGCGGCGGCATGCCGTGACGGTGGTATCAGTTGGCATCGCTGACGCAGTACCCCCACGGGCCGATGGCGAGCCGGAAGGTCAGCGACTGGCGGTACCTGGAGCTGACCGGAACCGTGATGTCGTAACCGCCGTAATCCGCCGCTGCCACGGTCGACTTGCCCTCGTCGAATGCGTCGGCGCCGGTGACCTTTCCGGGATTGTCGGCCAATGGTGAACCGGGGCAGACGAGCGGGTATTTGTCCTCGGTGTCGTCCGGGTTCACTGGTGACGCGGTCCAACGTCCGAGGTAGCGGTGCAGCGCGTAACGGGCGTCGATCTCGTTCAGCGTGGTGAAGGCTCCGGTCGCGCTCACCCTCGGACACGCGTAACCGGAGGCGATTTCGTCGCGGTAGACGTGCACGGTCTTGGTCGGACCCTCCCAGGTGACCGTGAACTGGCCGTCGCGTCCGGGTTGTGCCAGTGCCGCGAGGATTCCGTCCTTGTCGCCGTACATCTCCCGGGCGCGCGACGGTTCGATGGTCCAGCAGTTGCGGATCAGCCGGTCGAAATCACCGCCGACGAGATCGCGGGCCCACGGCTGGATCGCCTGCGCCGCGGCCGGATTGCCGGGCACCGCACCGACCGGCACGGTGGCCTGCGGCGCGCCCTGCACGGCCGAATCCGGCTGCGGCCGAGTCGATGCGGTCGATGATTCGGTGGTCGGGTGACTGCCGGAGCCGCAGGCGGTCAGCAGCGCGCAGGCCGCGAGCGCAGGGAGACCGATTTTCCGGATGCTCTTCATGGACCGACGGTATTCGCGAAATGCGTTGCGCCACAATACTATATAATTGATGACAAAGGAACATCGGGTGATCCGGTCGTTAACATTCCGGCCCGCAACGGATATCGGATCAGGCGGCGAGATCCTTGATGCAGTAGCCGTCCTGGCTCACAGTCAACGCGAAAGTGATCGTCTGCGCCGTACCCGCCGCATCGGTCACCGGAACGGTCACCGCGACCTCGGCGTTCGGGCCGGGCCGCGAGGTGATCCCGTCGGCCGCGAAAGCGGTTATGCCCGGCAGGATTCCGGGTTTGCCGAGCAGCGGTGAATCGGGGCAGACGAGCCGATACTTCGCCTCGACATCGTCGGGGTTCACCGGTGCGCCGATCAGTCGGGACAGATACCGGCGGACCACGTAGCGCGCATCGGCCTCGCCGTAGATCGCATCGGATCCGGCTCGGATCACCCGTGGGCACGCGTAGCCGGAGGCGATCTCGTTGCGCTGCACGTGAACCGTCTCCGCCGGACCCCGCCAGATCACCGCGAACTGCCCGTCGACGCCACGCCTGGCCAGCGCGTCGAGAATACCGTCCCTGTCCGCGTACATCTTCCGGGCGAGATCCGGTTCGATGGTCCAACAGTTGCGGATCAGCCGGTCGATATCGCCGCCCGCGAGATCACGCGCCCAGGGCTGTATCGCTTTGACGGCATCGGCATCGCCCGGTACCTCGCCGATCGTCACCGCGGCGCTGCCGGACGGCCTAACTACTGGCGAATCAGACCGCGTGACAACAGATTTCGCCGGACCATCGGCATGCTGATCGGTCGCGCCGCATCCGGTCACGACGGTGCACGCGACGAGTACGGCGAAACTTCCCGCCAGCGTCGCTCGACTCTTGCTCACCAGGCGACGGTAACCGGGTGACGGCACTGCGGGCCAACGAACTCGCACCACCGCCGTCGGCTCCCCGGGTATGGCCGCAACCTAAGCGACGGCGTCGTCGGCTTCCAGCGCATAGCCTGCCGACAGTTCCGCGTGATCCGAGGTGTCCTTCAGATCGACGCCGGACCGCCCGAGCCGTCGCGCACCGGATACCAAGCCCGCCACCACTTTCGCGGCGTGCGTGTAGTCGAGGCCCGCCGGTGGATGGATATTCGAGACACAGTTGCGCTCGGCGTCGGTGCGGCCGGGCCGCGGACGGTGGGTGAGGTAGATGCCGAGGCTGGCCGCCACCGACAGGCCCGGGCGTTCCCCGATGAGGACGAGCACCGTATCGACGCCCATCGCCGCACCGATGTGATCGCCGAGCGCCACCCGCGCCTGAGTGGCGATAACCGGTGTCGCCAGGGTGTAGCGGCGGCCCAACTCGCCCATCAATGCCTGGAGCGTCGGCACACCGTGCTCGGCCAGCGCCTGCGGCGACAATCCGTCCGCGAGGACGAAGCCGATCTCGGCCCGGCTGCGCCCGACCGCCGAAAGTCCGCGTCCCGGAAAGGTTCCCGGTTCCACCGGCAACCGGCCGAGATCGGGCCGGCGCAGGTATTCGGCGCGGTCCATGGCGCGGCTGCGCACATGCGCCGGATTGCCGAGTCCGAGCGCGGCGACGCGTTCGGCCAGCCCGGTCACATCGAGCGGTGTGTGCACCGCGTCCCGCGCCGCCGCGTGCGCGGCCCGGAACTCGAGCAACCCGGCGGTCGGCACCGCGTCACCGGAGCGGCCGAGCCCGATCCTGGCCTGGGTGGTCCACCGTAGTTCTCGCCAGAAGTCTTGTGCTGCGACATTTTCCGCCGACGCACCCGACAAATCTCCCGCGTGTGAGTCCGAAAAACGGGGCCGCAGCGACACTTTCGCGTTCATCGGGCACCCGCCAGTGCCCGTAGCGGCGAGACGTGCGGTTCGATCGGCACCACCCGCCCACTCGCGTCGAGCATGCCGAGACGGTCCAGCCATGCGGCGAATTCCGGTGCGGGACGCAGGTTCAGCACGCGGCGGGCGTAGAGGGCGTCGTGAAAACCGAGGCTCTGGTAGCCCAGCATGACGTCGTCGGCGCCGGGCACCGCGATGACGAAGGCGACACCGGCCGCGCCGAGCAGGGTGAGCAGGGTATCCATATCGTCCTGATCGGCCTCGGCGTGGTTGGTGTAGCAGACGTCGACGCCCATCGGCAGGCCGAGCAGTTTGCCGCAGAAGTGATCCTCCAGCCCGGCCCGGATGATCTGCTTGCCGTCGTAGAGGTATTCCGGGCCGATGAAGCCGACGACGGTGTTCACCAGCAGCGGCCGCAGCTCCCTCGCGACGGCGTACGCCCGCGCCTCCAAGGTCTGCTGGTCGACCGGTTTGTCGTCGGTGCCCAGATGCGCGCCCGCCGAGAGCGCGGAGCCCTGGCCGGTTTCCAGATACATCACGTTGTCGCCGACGGTGCCGCGGCGCAGCGACCGGCCCGCGGCGTCGGCCTCCCGCAACAGCGAAAGGTTCACGCCGAAACCGGCATTCGCGCCCTCGGTCCCGGCGACGGATTGGAACACCAGATCCACCGGCGCACCGGCTTCGATCAACCCGACGGTCGTGGTGACATGCGAAAGCACACAGGATTGGGTCGGGATGTCGAAGCGCACCCGCACCTCGTCGAGCAGGCGCAGCAGATCGGCGGTGGCCCTCGGCGAATCCGTGGCCGGATTGATGCCGATCACCGCGTCACCGCAGCCGAGCAGCAGCCCGTCGAGGATGGCCGCGGCGACACCGCGCGGATCGTCGGTGGGATGGTTGGGCTGTAATCGCGTCGCGAGCGTGCCGGGCAGGCCGATGGTGGTCCGGAAACCGGACCGCACCTCGACCGCCCTGGCCACCGCGATCAGATCCTGGTTGCGCATGATCTTGCTGACCGCGGCCACCATTTCCGGTGTCAGTCCGGGCGCGACCGACGCCAGCGTCGCCGCCCCGTCGTCCCGCGCGGCGACGGTGAGCAGCCAGTCCCGCAGCCCGCCCACCGTCAGATGCGAAATCGGTTGGAAGGCAAGACGATCGTGGCTGTCGATGATCAGCCGGGTGATCTCGTCGGTTTCGTAGGGCACCACCGGGTCGTGCAGAAATGTGGTGAGCGGCAGGTCGGCGAGCGCCCACTGCGCGGCCGCCCGCTCGGCATCCGATCCGGCCGCGCAACCCGCCAATTGATCGCCGCTGCGCAGCGGGGTCGCCTTGGCGAGCAGTTCGACCAGTCCGTTGAAAACGTATGCGGTGCCGCCGAGTCGCTGCACATACCGGGTCATGGAACTCCTAGATCCGCGAGCAAGATCGAATCGATTCTTCGCGGCGTTTGTTGCCCGGACGTGACCCGAGGTTACGGGCGAGGTCCCAGGTCGGTGACGAGGCACACAGCGGGGGCGCGTCGAGGGTGGCGCGACGCCGCGAACGCGGCACACTGGCAGAGTGGTTGCCCCCGTTTCGACACGGCTTCGGACTCCCTGGACCCAGACCATCGATCTGGGTGCGGAGCTGCAGGCCGCTCAGGAATGGCTGCGCCGTCCGGCCCTGTGGCGCCGGGTGCTGCCGGCTATACGCACGCACCTCTCGGCCGCGCCGGCGAGCACCGCGTACGCGTTCACGCTGTTCGTCACCTGGTGGACGCTGCGCGGACTCGGCGACGCCATCGAACGCAGGCTGATCTTCTCCGCGTCCACCAACCTCTACAACATGCGGCACAACCCGATTCAGGTGTTGGTGGCCTCGGCCTTCTGGACCGACGGCGGCTTCCCGTGGACCACCATCATCAGCTTCCTGATCGTGATGGCCGCCGCCGAACGCTGGCTCGGCACCAGCCGCTGGATTCTGCTGTTCGCCACCGGACACGTCGGCGCGACGCTGCTCACCGTCACCGGTATCGCGCGGGCCATCGAGTTGAATCTGATCCCGCACAAAATCAGCTACGCCTCCGATGTCGGCACCAGCTACGGGTTCACCGCGGTGCTCGCCGCGCTCGCCTTCCGCTTCACCGGGCTGGTCCGGCTGGCCTGGGCGGGCACCCTGTTCGTCGTGCTCGTCGTCTCCGCCTGGCGCACACCGAATTTCACCAACTACGGCCACCTGAGCGCCGCGGCGATCGGATTCCTCGCCGCACTGCTGGCGGTGACGTTCTGGCGCTGGATCGATCGGGCGGCGGCGCGGCGCCGGGAGGCCAGGCAGTCACGCGAGGTCGCATCGGCCGCAACCGGCGAGGTGTCGGCGGACGGCTTCGATCAGAACAGCGTCGGTGCGGTGCGGGGCGGCATCGGGACGAACGGATCCGGCTGAGCCGGGTCATCCCGCTCGCCGAAGCCGCCCGAACCCGTCAGGAACCGACCGTGGGCCGTATCCGCCGCTGCGCCAACCGCACGACCGGCTCGACCAAGCGGGCGGCGACCGGACCCAGTATCGCCATCAGCAGGACGTAGGCCGAGGCGAGCGCCGCCAGATCACCGCTGACGGTGCCGGAGGCCACCGCCAATCCGGCGATGACGATGGAGAATTCGCCGCGCGCGATCAATGCGGCGCCCGCGCGGGCCCGGCCCATCCGCCGGATGCCCTGCCTGCTGGCCGCCCACCAACCGGTCGCCGTCTTGGTCAGCACGGTCAGGATCGCCAGCGCGACCGCCCAGCCGAGCACCGGCGGTATGGCACGCGGATCGGTGCCGAAACCGAAGGCGACGAAGAAGATCGCCGCGAACAGATCCCGCAGCGGCTCCAGCAGTTTCGTCGCCTCGTGCGCCGTCGAACCGGAGATCGCGATGCCGAGCAGGAACGCACCGACCGCCGCCGACACGTTCAACGAGGAGGCGACGCCGGCCACCAGCAGCGCCGCGCCGAGCAGCTTGAGCAGGAACACCTCGCGGTCGGCGCTGTCGACGATCGCGGAGACGTAGCGGCCGTACCGCAACGCCACCACGAGCACCACGGTGACCGTGACCAGCGCGATGGCCACCGCCTTCAGCCCGGTCAGGAAGCTGAGCCCGGCCAGGACGGTGGTGAGGATCGGCAGATATGCCGCCATCGCCAGATCCTCGAAGACCAGGATCGACAGGATCACCGGGGTTTCCCGGTTACCGAGCCGCCCGAGGTCGTTGAGCACCTTGGCCACGATCCCGGATGACGAGATATAGGTGACCCCGGCCATCGTGATGGCGCCGTTGAGGCCCCAGCCGAGCATCAGCGCGACCACCGCTCCCGGTGTCGCGTTGGCGACGATATCGACCAGACCCGCCGCCCAGGAGCGGCGCAGGCCGGTCATCAACTCGGCGGCCGTGTATTCCAGGCCGAGCAGCAAAAGCAGTAGGACGACACCGATTTCGCCCGCGAGATGGGCGAATTGGTCGGCGGCGTCGAGTTCGATGATGCCGCCCTTACCGAAGGCGAGGCCGCCGAGTAGGTAGAGCGGAATCGGGGACACGCCGAAGCGACCTGCTACTCGCCCCATCATTCCGAGGGCGAAGAGGACCGCTCCGAGCTCTATGAAGGCGAGCGCGGTTTCCTGCACGAGATTCAGCCGTGGGTCAGGATCTTCGCGGCCGCGTCGAGTCCGTCGGGTGTGCCGACCACCACGAGCAGATCATCGTCGGCGAAGGTGAAATCGGGGCCCGGCGACGGATGCAACTGCCCGGCGCGCATCACCGCGACGATGGATACCTTTGTCCTGGTTCGCATCTGGGTTTCGCCGAGGGTGCGCCCCGCATACGGCGAACTCTCGGCGATGGGTAGCTGGCGGGTGGTGATCCCGGGTAGGTCGCGGTGGTCCTCGCGCAGCTGGGCCACCAGCTGCGGCGCACCGAGCAGGTTGGCGAGCACCGCGGCCTCGTCGGAGGTCAGCTGGATCTGTGCGGCGCAGGCATCCGGGTCGTCGGATTTGGAGACTATGAGATCGATGGCGCCGTCGCGGTGGTCCACCACGCCGATCCGGCGGCCGGACCGCACCTGGAAGTCCTTCCGCACACCAATTCCGGGCAAAGCGGTCACGTCGACGTTCACGTAACCAGCCTAATAGGCGCTGCCGGCGAAGCCGTCCACAGCCCGCGCCGGGCCGAGCTCCTGTGCGAGGCACTCGCCTAGTGGTTGCTTTACTTTGTTCGGCATCCGGCACGAAAACGCACGTCAGCGGTTCGGGGCGCTCATCATTTCGGCGGACCCGCCCGCCGCGCCGGGTGTGCTGAGATGGTGCGGTGAGGCATTGGTCGGAGTTGTCCGGGACGGCGCGGGACACTGTTGGTGCGCTGGCGACGTTCCTCGGCGGCACCGCTCTGTATCTCGCCCACCTGTCCACGATGACCAATCGCGGCGAGGGCATACCGCTCACGGTGCGGCTCGCCATATTGGCCGCGGTCTGCGTCGCCACCTTCTTCCGGCGGCGAAAACCGTTGTGGGCCATGCTCGGCGGGCTCATCCCATTGGCGCTGGACACCCATCTCGGCCCGACGGTGTCGGTATGGGTCATCTACGCCGACCTGATCTATGCGGCCGTGCTGTACGCCGGGCCGCGCGCGTCCAGGATCGTCGCGGTGGTCTGGTTCGTTTTCGCCGGTGCCATGGTGCTGCTCACACTGGTGCTGACGCAGGATATGCGTTCCGTCGCGGCGGCGGTGATCGCGGTGTTCAGCTTCGTCGGCACGCCGATCTGGTGGGCGAATTCGGTGCGCACACACAAGGATGTCGCCGATGCGGAAAGGGCCCGGCTACAGGCCATGACCATGATCGCCGAATTGGACCGGCGCGCCGCCATCGCCGACGAGCGCAAGACGATGGCCCGCGACCTGCACGACGTGATCGCCGGACATCTGTCGGCGATCGCCATCCAGTCCGAGGCGGCGCTCGGCGTGCTGGCCCGCACCGACGTGGATCCGAAGATGGCGGGCATCCTCGGGTCGATCCGCGCCAACAGCGTCGGCGCGCTGCAGGAGATGCGCACCATGATCGGGCTGCTGCGCAGCGACGACGGCGGCGAGGACATCGCCGCGCCGCGCGGGCTGGACCAGCTGCCGATCCTGGTGGACGCGGCGCGGTCGGCGGGCATCGCCGTGCGGATCCATCGCGATCCGGTCACCGTCGCACCGCCGCGCGCGGTGGATCAGGCCGCGTACCGGATCATTCAGGAGGCGTTGACCAACGCCATGAAACACGCGCCGGGCAGCCCGGTGGACATCGATATCCGGACGGAGGATTCGACTTTGACCCTGACGGTGCGCAATCCCCTTGGCGCGGTGCGCGATCGACCGGGCGACAGCCCTCGGCACGGCTTGGTGAACATGCGCGAGCGGGCCACCGCGTTGAGCGGAACCTTCACGGCCGGGGCGGATTCCGGAGTCTGGCGGGTGAGCGCGACACTGCCGCTGTCGATTACCGCCGACACCGATGAAAACGCCAGGGAGACGGCATGATCCGGGTACTTATCGCCGACGATCACGGCGCGATCCGGGCCGGGCTGCGGATGATCCTGGACGCCGAGGACGATATCGAGGTGGTCGGCGAGGCCGCCGACGGCGATATCGCGGTGACGCAGGCCAGGGCGCTGCGCCCCGACGTGGTGCTGATGGACGTGCGAATGCCCGGCGTCGACGGCATCAGCGCCACCGAGCGGATCACCGAGAAGGGCCCGGCCCGCGTACTCATCCTCACCACCTTCGACCTGGACGAATACGTTTTCCGGACGCTGCGGGCCGGTGCGTCCGGATTCATCCTGAAATCGGCGTCGGGCCGGGAGTTGGTCGACGCGGTGCGCCGGGTCGCGGCGGGCGACGGGGTGCTGGCCCCGGAGGTGACGCGGGCGGTGATCACCGCATTCGCGACGGCCCCCACGGAGCAGGCCGAACCGGCTCCCTCCGGGCTCGCCGAACTCACCGATCGCGAACGCGAAGTGCTGGATTGTCTGGGCGACGGTCTGTCCAATGCCCAGATCGCGCAGCGGCTGTTCATCGGTGAGACGACGGTGAAGACGCATGTGTCCCGGGTGTTGACGAAACTCGGTGTGCGATCACGGGTTCAGGCGGCGATCGTGGCACGCGAGATTCGGGACAAGTAGTCCGGAAACGCGGGCATCGGAAACCGGAACGGCCGGTTCGGCTTTCGTGCTCAGTGATCGAGCGGGGCGAAGCTGCCGTCCGGACCCGGCCGGTATTCGACCACCGCGGTCACCGCATCGACCGGCAGCGGGCCGTAAAGGTGTGGGAAGAGCATCGATTCGGGATCCGTCGGCACGCCGGGCTCCCATTCGACCGGCGAGCCGAGCCGGGACGGGTCCAGGCGCAACAGGACCAGATCGCCGCGTCCGGCGAAGAGCCGATTCGCGGGCAGATGCGCCTGTTCCGGCGCGGACAGGTGGATGAACCCGACCTCGTCCAGCGACGGTGGACGATATTCGCCTGCCTGTCGCGCGGACAGCCACTCCGCCGTGGTGCAGATGTGCACCAGCGTGTCCGGCATCTGGGTGGTTCGCTCGTCGTTCATCGAATCCCAACGTAGCCGACCCCGGTGCGGGTTGCTCGCCGACACCAACCGCGTTCGAGCACATCCGATTCCGGCGACTCGATCGGGAATCCGGCTGAACCCCTATCCAATTCGGTAACACGTCGATCACGACCCGGGGCGCGCCCGTTCGGGCCGGGTCGCCGGTGTCCACGTACGGGCGCCGCTCGGGTCGAGGTCCGCACCTTAGGGAGTGGCGTGCATCACATCTCGAATTGGGGGCATTCCGGATAAATCGGATACTGGACGGTTTGTGATCCGTTGGGCTCGGGTAGTCACACCAACACCTGCACGGCCGATACATATGTGACGGAAGGCACATCGGCCGATCGCCGATTCGCACGCCACCCCAGCTGACGTGCCGATATCGGTGAGAAGCCCGGATCGGCCCGGGACCGTTCCCGCATCGGGATCGACACGGGCGCGAACCGACCGCGTGTCGGCACCGTCCCGATGCGGAGCCCCGGATTCGGCTCACCCCGTAGGGGTTCCGCCGCGGCGCGGCTCAGTCCGGCTGGGGCCGTTATGGTATCGAGCTGAGAAGATGCTGAACCCGCGTGTGGGTGTCGGAGGGCACGGGTAATCTGCCCGTACGACAACTGGATCGGTAGTTCGAGGTGGTGATCCTACGGTGTCCGTTACCTGACCAGCGGTGTTCGCCGGTAGCGAAATCCCTGGTCGTGTTAGCGAAAACACAAAGAATCGCCAGCGGGAACAAAGCCCCCGTCCCGAACGTCTGACAGAGTAGTCATACCACTGCTGGGAAGTAGCGGTAGCGAGCTCATGGTGAGTGACCATGGGCCCCACACCAGGCGAACGGCCCGAGTGCCGGGAGCCAGGACGGAGGAGTCATGCCAGGAACCCTGACAAGCACCCCACTGACCGCGGTCGACCGTTGCGACCGCTGCGGGGCGGCTGCCCGAGTGCGTGCAGTATTGCCCGCGGGTGGAGAGTTGCTCTTCTGCCAGCACCACGCGAACGAACACATGGATCGATTGCGTGAGCTCGATGCCGTGATCGACACGGAGTCGGCTCCCGCGCTCTGACCAACTCCTCGCGTCCTACTACAACAGCATCAGACAACAGAACAGCGCGCGACAGCGGGCGGCCTCACACGGGTCGCCCGCTGTCGGCGTTTCCGGCCTCGGTGGTCACGGCTCGGTATTCACGGCCCGGCCTCCGGTATCGGCGAGGATGCCGTCGAGCAGCCGAGCCAGACCGTATTCGAACGCGCCCGCCGGATCCGCCGGCGCCTGATAGAACTCCCCGACCGCGGCGCCGACGCGGGACGACAGCGGGAAGCGGTCGGCGGGCATCAGCTCGGTGAGCGCGGGACCGTGCTCGGCCCACCACTCGGCATCGGACAGCTCGGCGGTCGCGCGGGACCCGGCGATCGCCATGCGGGCATTG
The DNA here is from genome assembly GCF_020361265.1 of Nocardia sp. JCM 34519.1. Lineage (NCBI taxonomy): Bacteria > Bacillati > Actinomycetota > Actinomycetes > Mycobacteriales > Nocardiaceae > Nocardia > Nocardia sp. JCM 34519.1. The sequence goes on along the minus strand of NZ_JAIRBR010000003.1, from coordinate 489,074 downwards.
CCGGTCGCGAACTCCGAGAGCACCGCGACCACCCGGTCCATCGCCAGATCGGACAGACCGGCGCCGTCGAGCGCCGCCAGCTGTCGCTCGTACCGGCGCATCCGGCCCGGGCCGAGCACCATCCGCCACGGCGAAACCTCCAGCAGCCAGGGATGCGCGAGCAGCTCCGCCCTGACCTGTCGCGCGATAGCCGCCATCCGGTCGCGCACCGGCAGCTCCGGCGGGATCGGCGCGTCCGCCTCGGCCACCGCATCGGCCATCAGGGCGGTGAGCGCCTCCTTACTCGGCACATAGGTGTACAGGCTCATCGGCCGCAGGCCCAGTTCGGCGGCGACCGTGCGGATGGACACCTTCGCATAGCCGTCCCGATCGGCCAGCGCGATCGCGGCGGCGACCACCGCGTCGACGCTCACCGCCTGCTTCGGGCCGCGCCCGCGACGCCGGGGCGGCAGGTATTCCCGCCACAGCAGCGTGAGCAACTGCCGCGCCGGATCCGCGGATTCGGACAAGCTGCCCCCTCGGGAACAAAGTCGGTACGGCGTACGTTGAAAAGATACTCCGTACACCATACGCCGATATGAGGGGTCCGCTCTGCCAACGACACAAGCCACCTACCTGCCCGACCGGCACATGTTCGCGCTGTGGACATGGACCGGAACCGCCCTCGGACCCGCCCCGGAACTCGGCGAATCGGCGACCATCCCGCTCGCCGTGCCGGCCGGCGACGCGGGTGCGATCGAGATCACCGAGGTCGACTGCGCACTGGTCGACCCGGATACCTTCGCGGCCTTGACAATCGACGATGCCGGTTACCTGGGGAACGTGGATACGCCAGCGGCACAGGCTGTTCCGACCCCGTCGGGTTCGGCCGCGCGATCGGTTCAGGCCTGGCGGGCGTTGCTGACGGATTCGGTGGAATCCGAAGCGACCCTGCCGATCGCGGCGCACGCGGTACCCGATGCCACCGGGACCGCGATCGTCTCGGCCGCGCGGGCGATGCGGATTTTACAGGAAACCCGTTCTACGGCATCGGAATTGGCTTCCGCGCTGCGGGCCGACCTGCGGCCGTACCAGGTGCGCGGCGTCGGCTGGTTGCGCGAGACCACCGCGGCATACGGTGGCGCCGTACTCGCCGACGAGATGGGTCTCGGAAAAACGCTGCAGACCATCGGATTCCTGGTGGGCCGGGCGGCGGACGGACCGCAGCTCGTGGTCTGCCCGACCTCCCTGGTCGGCAACTGGGGTCACGAATTGGCCCGGTTCGCGCCGACGCTGCGGGTGATCGCCTGGCGCGGTGGCGAACTCGCCGCCGCCGCGGGCGATGTGGTGGTCACGGGCTATCCGATGCTGCGGCTGCACGGGGACGATCTCGGCGGCAGACATTGGGCCACAACCGTATTCGACGAGGCGCAGGCCCTGAAGAATCCGCGGACACAGGTGTCCAAGGCGGCGCGCGCCCTCCAGACGGACGCGCGGATCGCGCTCACCGGAACACCGGTCGAGAACCACCTCGAAGAGCTGTGGGCGTTGCTGAACCTGGTGGCGCCCAGGTTGTTCGGGCACCGCGCACAGTTCCGTCGCCGCTTCGCCCGGCCGATCCAGGAGGGCTCGGCCGCCGCGGCCGGCCGGCTGCTCGCCGCGATCGAGCCGGTGCTGCTGGCACGCAAGAAGTTTCAGGTCGCGGCCACGCTGCCGCCGAAGATCGGCATCGATCTGCTCTGCGATCTGACCGCCGAACAGGAGAAGCTCTACGATCAACTGCTCGACCGCGCCGTCGACGACGGCTTCGGCTCCGGCATCGAGCGGCAGGGCCGGGTACTCGCCGCGCTCACCGCGCTCAAACAGGTCTGCAACCATCCGGGGCTGATCACCGGGGATACGACCGAACTCGCCGGGCGCTCCGGAAAGCTCGACCTGTGCACCGACATCGTAGCCACCAATCTCGAAACCGATTCGCCCACACTAATATTCACCCAATATCGGGAGACCGGTGAGCTGCTGGTCCGGCACCTCGCCGAACAGTTCGGGGTGCGGGCGCCGTTCTTCCACGGCGGGCTGAACCAGACCGAGCGGGGCGAGATCGTGCGGTGCTTCCAATCCTCGGACGGGCCACCGGTGCTGGTGCTCAGCCTGCGGGCGGCGGGCACCGGTTTGACGCTCACCCGCGCCGCCGACGTCATCCACTTCGACCGTTGGTGGAATCCGGCGGTCGAGGCGCAGGCATCGGATCGGGTCCACCGCATCGGCCAAACCCGCACCGTCACCATCACCACGCTCACCTCGAGCACCACCGTCGAGGAACATATCGCGGGCATGCACGACCGCAAGTCCGCGCTGGCCGATCTCGGCGATACGGCGGGCATCGCGGCGCTGGCCCGACTCGACGACGACCAACTCATCGAAATCCTCCGACGGAAGCGGGAAAACTAGTGGCGGACAACGAATTCGGCTACACCGCATGGGGCAAGGACTGGCTCCGGCTCGCCGAGCCGCTGCGCCAGGACCGCCCCGATCCGCTGCTGCCCCGAGCCCGCAGCGTCGCGCGCAACAACGGCGTGCCCGCGACGGTCGACGGGCGCATCGTGCGGGTCACCATCCATCGCGGCAGCCAGGCGTCGGTGACCCACCTGGAGATCGCGCCGCTGCCCCGCGCCACCGTCACCGCCATCGCCACCCTGATCCCGGACACCACGGTGCTCACCGACGAGATGTATCGCATGCTGCGCGACGCGGATATCTCCCCGGCCCCCGCCATCGCGAGCACCGACTGCTCCTGCTCCGCCCGCAACCCGCGCTGCCTGCACCTGCTCGCCCTGCTCTACGAGATCACCCGCCGCGTCGACCAGAACCCCAGACTGGCCCTCGAACTCCAGGGCTATTTCGAGGCGGCACAGGATGATTCGGATATACCTGTCGAGATGCCACAGTGGGTTCCGATCAACAGCCTCGACCCGGCCGAGTACTTCGGCGAGGTGATCCCGCTGGGCTGAGCCATTCCGGTACACCGATCAGCTTCCCGCGCTCGCTCTCCCGTCACCCGACGAGTCGCTTCGCGACGCCTACTATTTCATGCGCGGGAAGCCGAAAACTGGGCCGTAACAACGTTTTCCGAAGCGAGGAGTCGCATGCCGCCGCGCCCATCTCGGTGTTTCCGCCGTCGTGGCGGCGCGACGATCCGCTCAACCGGTCGGCACCTCCCGAACTCGGACTATTCCGGTCACCGTACGACGCACCGACGACTCGTCGAATCCGGCAGATCAGCCGTCGCACACCAGCACCGAGTCATGGGCGACGGGCGCGGAAGCGGAAACTTCCCTCGCCGATTTCGATTTCGATATCGGTGAAACCCGCTCGGGCGAGGCGGGTGGTCGCGGTGTCCGGCGGAACGGGTACGCAGGTATCGCCGAGATGTATGAGGCGGAAGATGCGGCTGTCGAGTCCGTCGCTGCCCGCGAAGACGCCGCCGGGGCGCAGGACGCGGAAGGCCTCGGCGAAGAGGTCGTCCTGGGCGGCGGGCGTCGGGACGTGATGCAGCATGGTGAAGCAGACAACGGAGTCGAATCCGCTCGGCGGGAAGGGCATTCGGGTGCCGTCGCCGTCGACGACGGTGATGGCGCCCGGGTGCCGGGTGCGCAGCCGGGCGGCCAGCGCGGAATCGATCTCCAGACCGGTGAGCGAGCCGGTGCGCGCACCGAGGGCGCGCACGTTCGCGCCGTAACCGGGACCGATCTCCAGGGTCTCGTCGCCGAGTTCGAGACCGGACAGCGCCCACGGGACGATCCGCGTCGCGCTGGCCCGCTCCCACATCGCGGAGCGGCAGAGGATGCGGTGAAAGTAGTTCATTGCCATGACCGCACGCTATGGGCGCGACACCGGTGGCCGCGACAAGCTACGGTGACAAATCGTGTCGCGAAACGGCCAGATCCCGGTGCACCGGGTGCCGCCCGGCGCCACCGCGATGGTGTTCGGCGCCGGGGTGCTGCCCGCCGGGCACTGGTTTGCCGCCCATGAACATCCGCAGCACCAAATCGCCTGGGCCGCAAGAGGAGTCCTCGCGGTCGAGGTGGCGCAATCCCGGTGGGTGCTGCCGCCGACGCGGGCGCTGTGGATTCCCGGCGGCACCGCGCATCGCACCGGCACCGCCGACGGCGCCGAAATGCGCGGCATCTACCTGGAACCCGGCCGCACCCCGGTCTCGTTCGCCGCGCCGACGATGATCCGCGTCACCCGGCTGCTGCGCGAACTGTTCGACCATCTGGGCGCGCCGGGCACCACACCCGACCGCCGCGGCCGCGCCGAGGCGGTGATCTTCGATCTGCTCGAGCCGGTGGACGTGATCCCGATCGGCGCGCATCCGCCCACCGACCCGCGCGCCGAACAGGTCGCCGCCGCCCTGATCGCCGACCCGGCCGATCCGCGCACCCTGTCCGAATTCGCCGCCGCGGTCGCCACCGGTCCGCGCACACTGGCCCGTCTCTTCGTCGCCGAAACCGGAATCCCGTTCGGCCAGTGGCGAACTCAGATCCGCCTCGCCGCCTCACTCCCCCTGCTCGCCGCGGGCCTGCCGATCGCCCGCATCGCGCCCCGCGTCGGCTACGCCTCCCCCAGCGCCTACGTCGCCGCCTTCCGCCGCACCGTCGGCACCGCACCCGGCCGCTACTTCGCCGCCTGATGGGTCCACCACACAGCCCAACCGTCGACACCGATTCAGCAGCGTCCGCCGACGGCCGCGAGTACAGGATTCGGGCCCGCACTACGGCCGGACGACAGAGCGCAGCACAACACGTCGGCGCAGCTTCGACAGCACTTGTTCTACCTCGCTCAATGAAATCGTTTCGGTGACAAAGGCATCCAGGTCGAGCATGCCCTGCCGGTAGGAACTGATCAGGGCGGGGAAGTCGCGTGCGGGCAAGGTGTCGCCGTACCAGGCGGACTTGATCGAACCGCCGCGGACGCGTAGCTCGTGCAGTGGAATATCGAGCTGCTCGTCGGATGCGGGCAAGCCGAGCATGACGAGCGTCCCGGCTGGGCCGCGCGCACGGAACGCCTGCTTCCAGGTCTCGAGTCGTGCGGTCGTGTCGATGACGACGTCCGCACCGAGACCGCCGGTCAGGGCGAGGATTCGCGAAACCACGTCCGCGGAACCCGCATCGATGGTGTCTGTCGCACCGAAACTCTTCGCCCACTCCAGATTTCGCTGAACGCGGTCGACGGCGATGATGGGATCGGCGCCGGCGAGGCGGGCTCCGGCGATCGCCGCGACACCGATACCGTCGCAGCCGAACACCGCGACGCTGTCACCCCGTTCGACCGCCCCGGTGTGCAGGGCGGCGCCGATCCCGGTGGCGATCCCGCAGCCGAGCAGCGCGGCCGCCGCCGGGTCGACCTCCGGATCGGTCTTCGTGCATTGCCCCGCGTGCACGAGGGTCTTCTCGGCGAGGCCCCCGACCCCGAGGACCGGCGTGAGCGAGGTGCCGTCCAGGAGCGTCATCGACTGGGCGGCGGTGAACGGGGACAGGCAGTTCCACGGTTTACCTCTGCGGCAGGCGCGACAGGTTCCGCACACCGCTCGCCAATTGAGGATGACGAAGTCGCCCCGTCGCACCTCGTCGACGCGGTCGCCGACCTGCTCGACAACACCGGCGGCTTCATGACCGAGCAAGTACGGGAAGTCGTCACCGACCTTGCCGTCCCGATAATTCAGGTCGGTCTCGCACACCCCGCACGCCTGTATCCGCACCACAGCCTCACGCGGACCCGGTTCCGGGATCTCGATCCGGGTCACCTCGACCGGCGCCTGTTTCGACCGCGCGATCACGCCATGAACCACCTGTGCCACGGACGCCCTACCTCTTCCTCATCCGGGCCACAGCGCCGGATGCTCGCGGTGTGGTGTAGCCGCCGAACATGCCCAGCCAGCATAAACGCGACCACTCGCCACCTTGACCACCCTCTCCACGAATGAGCGCGCCCGAACGTCGTGAACGGCCGCCGCACGGGCGTTGATCGCGAGGACGAGATCCGTTGTCGTACCCAGAGATCGAAGTGTTCGGCGGGCTGCCCGCGCCGTGAGCAACCCGCTCGCCGAGCAGCATCAAGCGACGGCCAGTACCGGCGTGTTCTGCCCGACGTGGATTCGCCAATCGGCGTGGTCACGCCGAGCGGTCAGGATGATGATGCCGTGCATCGGATCCGGCTCCGGGCCGATGTGGCCTCGGGTGCGTTGTCTGGCGACGATCTGGACCAGCGAGGCAGACAGTTCGATCGTTTTCACCGGCTCATAGCTGACCGATACACCGGTCAGCGGCCCGCCGTCGTCGAAGACGAACTTCTGTGCGGCAAGCAGTTCGGCGCGGCCGTCGACAAGCTTCCCGCTGAAGTTCACGAACGTGCACGCCTCGGTGAACAGGGCATTCATCGCGGCGGCATCGTTGTCGTTGAACGCGCGCTCGTACCTCGTCAGAAGTTCGGCCGGCGAGTTGATAGTCATCAGTTTCCTTTCCTGTAGACGGCTGAACGGAGACGGTAAAACCTCGACATTGATCGAGGTCAAATCGTTCGCCCGATCGCGGCCCCAACTAGGCTGCTGGCGTGACGGTTTCGATCAATACGTCGCTGACGGCGCTGCGATGCATCTGCTGTGCGCGCGATTACGATCCGGGGCACTACCCGTCGGGATGCCCGGACTGCCTGCGGGCCGGGACGCCGTCGAATCTGCACTGCGTGTACGACTCCGCCGATATGCAGTTTCCGTTGGTGGATCCGGTGACGCTGGGAGCCGGAGCGACTCCCCTGTATCGGCTGAGCGAGGGGCTCGGGCTCGGCGCGAACGGGTGGGTGAAGGACGAGAGTCGCAATCCCACCGGCTCACACAAGGATCGCTTCGCGCTCGGGGCGGTCGGGTGGGCGAAGGCCGCCGGGTTCGACACCATATTCGCGGCATCGTCGGGCAATGCGGCGCTGGCGGTCGCCGCCTATTGCGCGGCCAACGACGTACAGGGCGTCATCGCCATGACCTCGGATGTGCCGCCGCCGCTCGCCGAGCGGGTGTCGGCGCTCGGGGCGGAGGTGCGGATGTTCGAAACCTACGATGCCAGATGGGAATTCGTCGCCAGGCACTGTGCGTCGGGGCGGGCGTTCAATGCCACCAACTTCACGGTGCCGGTCGTCGGTTGCTCACCGTTCGGCATCGAGTACTTCAAGACCATCGCACAAGAGATCGTGGCCGACCTTGGCTCATGTCCGGATGCCGTCGTAATTCCCAGCTCGCGTGGCGATCTCGCGCACGGTATCTATCGCGGATTCATCGAGTTGGGCGGGGGTGTGCCGAGACTGTATCTCGTCGAACCTTTTCCGCGTTTGCGGGCCGTCCTGGAGGCGGGTGCCGATTGGCGCACGAGCTTTCCGGGGGAGACCGAACTGCTCAACTCGATCGCCGGCGACAGCACCACCCAGCAGTCGATCGCCGCGGCCGCGGGTTCCGGTGGTGGCGCCGTAGTCGTCCCCGATCCTGTTGCCGCCCAATGGCATCGACGCATGTGGTCGGCCGGATACTGCTGGGAAACCAGCTCCAATGCGGCTTTCGCCGCCATGGCCCTACTACGGCAGCAGGGGCGCGTCCGGCCCGCGGAGACCACCGTCGTCGTCGCAACCGCACACGGCTTCAAAGGTCTGTGACGGTCCGGTCCGGTGGGTGCCGAGGTCGTCGGAGCGTCCGGCTGCCAAACGTGACCACTGGCCGATGGGACGCCCGCCCGGCCAGTGGGCCACCGGTGGCCATTCCGGCGCGCCGCCGCCGGTCCGGACGTTCTAGCAATCTTGTGGCCAGCCCGAAGGCGAGTCCTCCCATTGCTCCTGGCGTCCGTACACGGTGAGATCCATCAGCGCGTAGCTGTAGTCCATCGTCTGCACGCCCCGCCCGGTCGTCCAATACGTCTCGAAGACGCGATCGCCATCGCGCAGGTAGCACACCAGATGGAACAAACCGAGTTCGCGGCCGGTCAGGAGCGATTCCAGCGACGGTTGTGCCGAGTACCAGGGCATCTGCCAACCCATGAAGTCGCGGTAACGAAGGCTCTCCTGGTAGGACACCGCAGGGTCCGCACCGCCGTAGGCGACATTGCGCCCCTGGCAGAAGATTGCATAGGTGATATCCCGGGAATGCAGGTACGACAGCTCGGTCACCTGACTGGTGTAGAACGTGCACCCCTCGCACTGTTCCGACGCAGGCCGCCCGGGATGCCACATGAAGTAGTAGGCGACCAGTTGCCGCCGCCCCTCGAACGCGTCGAGCAGAGTCCGCGGCCCCTGCGGCCCGATCAGCGTGAGGCCGGCGTCCACCTCGACCATGGGCAGGCGCCGCCGAGCCGCGGCGATCGCATCACCTTCCCGGGTATGCGCTTTCTCCCGCGCACGCAGTTCGTCGAGCAGGGTCTGGAAGCGACCCCGGTCGACAACAGGAGGCAGCGCGGCTGTGGAATCGTTCATTGCCATTCCTTCGGTTGTGAATCCTCTTGTCCGAGTAGCCATCACAAGAGATTCGGCTACTCCGAACCTCGTTCGGCAGCCTCCGCCACCCGCTTGATCTTGGCCAGGCGCCGATCCCAGTCGGCGACGAGCGCGGCCATCCAGCGGGCAGTCGCGTCCAGCGCCTCGCTGCGCACCGAATACCGGACTTCACGGCCGACCTTGACGCTGTCGACGAGGCCGGCCGTATCGAGGACACTGAGATGTTTCACCACCGCTTGCCGCGTGATCGGGAGTCCATCGGCAAGCATCGTCGCGGTGGCCCGGCCGTGCGCGGCGAGCAGGTCCAACAGCTGACGGCGAGTCGGGTCGGCCAGTGCCGTCAGGACACCGTCGACGGCTCCGTCGACGGTGCGATGTCGGTCGACCATGTCGGTCACCCGGCGCGGGCGACGAGTGCCGCGAAGCACTGCTCCCATCCGCCGGTGTGGTCGGTGATCACGTTGCGGCGGTTCGCGTCGGAGGTCGGCAGAGTCGCGAACCCGCTCTCCACCACGCGAAGCCGGGTGTCGGTGCCCTCGGGCGTCAGGGTGAACTCGACCAGGGTGGAATTCTCCTCGCGCAGTTCCTCTCCCGGGAATGCGCTCACCCATCGGTACGCCAGGTAGTGGGGCGGATCGACCTTCTCCACCCGCATCGGGAACTCACCGTGTTCCGAATGCCGGACGACGAGGGATTCGCCTTCCACGACGGTGGTTCCGCGAATGCTCTCATCGTCGGTCGCCCAGAATCCCGGCTCGGCGACCAGCGACCAAACCCGTTCCGGCGCTGCCGCGATGACGATTTCGCGCTCGATACGATCGCTGATCATATGTGCTCCTCCACTCGACCTGCTGTGCAACCCCAGAGTTGCACATGCATTGCCGCTGCGCAACCCCACGGTTGCACTTAACCGGCCGCCGTGGCGGTCAGCGAGATGCGCTGCGGCGTCTCCGCGCAGCCGCGGTGGTCAGCCGATCCGAAGTGGTTGGGCGACAGGGCCTTCCAGGACGCGAGAATGCCACTCGAACGACCTTGATCCGCGATCGGCCGAACCGACCCGGCGAACGTCCGCCGCTACCTGCGGGCTCAGTGGCGCGAGCCGTCGGCCAGCGTCAGTTTGAAACCCACATGGCTGGCCTGGAATCCGAGTTTGCCGTAGAAGCGATGCGCATCTGTCCGACTGGCGTCGGAGGTGAGTTGCACCAGAGCGCAACCACGCTCGCGGGCCCGCGACACACACTCCTCGATCAACCGCGATCCCAGACCGATACCACGTACCGACCGATCCACCCGCACGGCTTCGATCTGCGCCCGCACCGCGCCCTTGCGAGCCAGCCCGGGCAGATAACTCAGCTGCGCCGTTCCCACCACGGCACCGCGGTATTCGGCGACCAGCAATTCCTGCCGCGGATCCCCGTCGATTTCGGCGAAAGCGGATCGATACGGGCGCAGGTCGTCCGGAGATTCGCGCGCGCTGCCCAGTGTGTCGTCCGCGAGCATGGCCACCACCGCAGGGATGTCATCGATCGTCGCGGGCCGAAAGGTGATCTCGTTCATCCCTGGATCCCATCATGTGCGGCAACCGCAGCACTGCGCCTACCCATGACCGCAACCTCGCAGACGCGTCCGGAGACTGGACCAGGACCGGAATTCGGCGGCGCTCGTTGCGGCTGTCCAATGCCGGAATCGACCGCAGACCACGACCACCGGGCGGCGCGACGTCAGGCGTTGGTGCCGCTGTCGACGGTGATGGTGGCGCCGGTGATGCTGCGGCCGGTCGGGCCGGCGAGGAAGGTGACGGTGGCGGCGATGTCGTCGACGGAGCCGAAGCGGCCGAGGGCGGTGAGGCCGACCTGGTGCGCGGCGTGTGCGCCGTCGGCCGGGTTCATATCGGTGTCGGTCGAGCCGGGCTGCACCAGGTTCACCGTGATCTGACGCGGACCCAGTTCGCGGGCAAGGGCTTTGGTGAATCCGTTGAGCGCGGATTTGCTGAGGTTGTAGAGCGCGAGTCCGCCGAAGGCCGCGCGCTCGGACAGGTTGGTGCCGATGCTGATGATCCGGCCGCCGTCGGTCATATGCGCGACGGCGGCCTGCGCACCGACGAATGCGGCCTTGGCGTGGATGGCGAGCGCATTGTCGACCTCGGCGACGGTGAACTCCTCGAACGGTTTGGCCGTCCAGATGCCCGCGTTGTTGACCAGCACGTCGAGCCTGCCGAATGCCGCCGCGGCGGCGTCGACGGCCTGCTTGACGGCCGCGGCGTCGGCGCTGTCGGCTTGCAGCGCGACGGCCCGCCGTCCGAGCGATTCCACCTCGGCGGCAACGGATTTCGCCTGTTCGGCGGCGTGCTGATAGGTGATCGCCACATCGGCGCCCGCCGCCGCCAGCCGGCGGGCGATGGCCGCCCCGATCCCCCGGCTGCCGCCGGTCACCAGCGCCGCTTTACCGGTCAGATCCGTCATCGTGCACTCCTCTATTTTTGTGTCGATCAGTACATAAATACCTAAGCGCAGATCGGGCCGTGGCGTCAAGAGGTATATTTAACGATCGACACAGAAATGGAGCCGACCATGGCCGAACGCGGACGCCCGAGGGCCTTCGATCGCGACGACGCACTGCGCCGCGCGATGGAGGTGTTCTGGGAGCACGGCTACGAAGGTGCGTCGATGAGCGACCTCACCGGGGCGATGGGCATCAACTCCCCCAGCCTGTACGCGGCATTCGGCTGTAAGGAGGCGCTGTTCAAGGAGGCGATCGAGCTCTACCGGCGCACCGGGGGCAGTTATACCGAGCGCGCGCTACGCGAGGAACCCACCGCCCGCGCCGCCATCGAGGCCATGCTGCGCGACAACGCCGCCGCGTACACCCAGCCGGATACGCCGCGCGGCTGCATGGTCGTGCTGGCGGGTTCCACATACACCACCCGCAATACGAACATTCGCGATTTCCTCGCCGAAAAACGCAGGGCGACAACCGAAAGCGTGCGTGAGCGCCTTGACCACGGTGTGGCGGAAGGCGATCTGCGCGCGGGCACCGACACCGCGGCCCTGGCCGTCTTCTACACCACTGTGCTGTACGGACTTTCGATCCAGGCCCGCGACGGGGCGAGCGCCGAAGAGCTCAACCGGTCCATCGATCAGGCCATGCTCGCCTGGCCGGAACCTACTTGCGACGCAGCGCCGCGATCCGCTCGGTGAGCTGATCGGCGGTGGCCAATGCCGTTGGCGGACCGCCACATTCGCGCCGCAGCTCGCCATGGATGACACCGTGCGGCTTACCGGTGCGGTGATGATGCATGGCGACCAGGCTGTTCAATTCGCGGCGTAGCTCACCGAGCCGGTCGGCGGTGGCCACCCGTTCGGCGGCCGTGGCCACCTGCGGCGACGCCTCGGATTTCGGCTCGCCGCGCTCGGCGACCTGGCGCGCCTGCCGGTCACGCAGCAGCTGCCGCATCTGATCGGCGTCGAGCAAGCCGGGGATGCCGAGGTAGTCGGCCTCCTCGTCGCTGCCCGCGAAAGTCGCGGTGCCGAAGGACGATCCCTCGTAGATCACCTGATCCAGTTCGGCGTCGGCGGCCAGCGCGACGAAGGATCGCTCCTCCTCGCCCGGCTCGTCCTTCTGCTTGTTCGCATCGATGAGGAGTTCGTCGTCGAGCTCGTTCTTCTCGCGGTGCGGCTTGCCGATGATGTGGTCGCGCTGCACTTCCAGCTGCGCGGCCAGATCCAGCAGCACGGGCACCGACGGTAGGAAGACGCTCGCCGTCTCACCGGGTTTGCGGGCACGCACGAAACGCCCGATCGCCTGGGCGAAGTACAGGGGGGTCGACGCGCTCGTCGCGTAGACGCCGACCGCGAGACGCGGCACGTCGACGCCTTCGGACACCATGCGCACCGCCACCATCCACGGCTGGGTGTTCTTGCTGAATTCGGCGATCCGCTCCGAGGACGCCGGATCGTCGGAGAGCACCAGGGCCGGACGCTCACCCGAAATATGTTCCAGCAGTTCGGCGTAGTCGCGGGCGCGGTCCTGGTCGGTCGCGATCACCAGGCCGCCCGCGTCGGGCATGCCGGAGGCGCGCTTCTGGCGCAGCCGGATATCGGCGGCCCGCAGCACCGCGGAGATCCAGTCGCCCGCCGGGTCGAGCGCGGTGCGCCAGGCGCGTGCGGTCTGTTCGGCGTTCAGCGGCTCGCCCAGGCGGGCCGAGTACTCCTCGCCCGCGCTGTCGCGCCAGTGCGCCTCACCGGAATACGCGAGGAAGACCACGGGCCGCACGACGCCGTCGGCCAGCGCCTCGGCATATCCGTAGGTGTGGTCTGCCTTCGATTGCGGCAGACCGTGTTCGCCGGGTTCGTAGGTGACGAACGGGATCTGGCTGTCGTCGGAGCGGAACGGGGTTCCGGTCAGCGCCAGGCGGCGGGTCGCGTCACCGAACGCGTCGGCGGTGGCCTCACCCCAGCTCTTCGCATCGCCCGCGTGGTGGATCTCGTCGAGTATGACCAGGGTCCTGCGTCTTTCGGTGCGGACCCGGTGCCGCGCCGGATGCGAGGCGACCTGCGCGTAGGTGACGACGACGCCGTGATAATCGCCGGAGGTGCCGCCGGTGGCGTTGGAGAATTTGGAGTCCAGTTGGATACCGGAGCGGGCCGCGGACTCCGCCCACTGGTGCTTCAGGTGTTCGGTGGGCGCGACGACGGTGATCTGGTCCACCGTGCGGTCGGCGAGCAGTTCGGCCGCCACCCGCAGCGCGAACGTCGTTTTACCGGCGCCCGGGGTGGCCACCGCGAGGAAATCGCGGGGCTTGGTCGCGAGATATTTGGTGAGTGCCCGGCGCTGCCAGGCGCGTAGCGACCCGCCGGTCGCCGCGCCGCCCCCGGTTGACCCGGTGCCGCCCGGCGTTGCCTCTCCCGCCGCAGCGGCGCCACCCGACCCAGTCACGCAGAAGACCCTAGCCGCCGGGACCGGCGTGTCGCCAAACCGACGCGGTGCACGCGACACTCGTCACACAGTTGTGCCGTCGTCCATCGCACGACACCCCGTATTCGCCGACACGATTCCCGGTCGGCGCGGTATCGAACACCCAGGTGCGCAATGCTGTAGGCACCATGAACGCCGAACCTCCGCCCCCGGGCGCCGACCCGCCGCCATCGGATGGCGCGGATCCCGCACGCCGCCCGGACGACGCACCGGGCCGAGGCGCGTACCCCCGCATCAGGGCATGGGTGCTGCGCACCGGACGCCAACTGCGCACCCTGATCGTGCTGGTCGCCAAAAAGGCTTGGGACGATTCGATTTTCGCGAAGTCGGCGGCCGCGGCCTTCTGGCAGACGCTCTCGCTGGCGCCGCTGCTGCTCGGCCTGCTCGGCAGCCTCGGCTACGTCGGCGGCTGGTTCGGTCCGGACACCGTCGATATCGTGCAATCCAAGATCGTCAACTTCGGCCGGGAACTGTCCAGTCAGCAAGTGGTCACCGACCTGATCGAACCGACCGTGCACGATGTGCTCGGTCGCGGGCGGGGCGCGGTGGTCTCGGTGGGCTTCGTGCTGTCGCTGTGGGCCGGATCCTCGGCGATGGCCACCTTCGTCGATTCGATCGTCGAGGCACACGATCAGCAGGACGCCCGGCATCCGGTGTGGCAGCGGATCTTCGCGCTGCTGCTGTACCTCGGTTTCCTGGTGGCGGCGGTATTCATCCTGCCGCTGGTCGCGCTGGGTCCGCAGCTGATCGGGCGGATACTGCCCGCACCTTGGCGCGCAACAGGTTTGGCGCTGCTCGACGCGTTCTACTATCCCGGCGTCGGGCTGCTGCTCATCGTCGCGCTCGCCACCCTGTACAAACTGGCGCTGCACACCTCGCTGCCATGGCACCGGCTGTTTCTCGGCGCGCTGGTGGCCGGTGTGTTCTTCATGGCGGCCAGCGACGGACTGCGCCGATATCTGACCTGGGTCACCGCGACCGGCGTCAGCTACGGGGCACTGGCGGCGCCCATCGCCTTCCTGCTGTTCACGTTCTTCCTCGGCTTCGCCATCATCCTCGGCGCCGAATTCAATGCCGCCGTGCAGGAGCTGTGGCCCGCCCGCACCACCCGGATTACGCAGGTACGCGACTGGATCGTCGGGCAGGTGCTCGGCGAGGACCCGGAACCCGATGAGGCGGAACCGGATTCGCCGGAAAAGGATGCGGCGGATACAACCGCGGCGGGTGACGCGGACCGAAACGACACGAACCGCATCGAACCGACGAACATCGCCGCGGCGGCAAAGGTCGGCAGCGAAGGCCATCGCCTGCGCAAGTGAATCCCGCGCGCCGACGACTCGGCGCAGCATGACATGCCGGGCGCCGACGAGGCAGCGCCCGCCTCATATGGAAACGATCACCGGCGGGGCCGGGTCAGTCGCCCTTGCGCAGCCCTTCGTAGACCTTCTTGCACTCCGGGCAGACCGGGGAGCCGGGCTTCGGGGACCGTGTCACCGGGAACACCTCGCCGCAGAGGGCGACCACCATGGTGCCCATCACGGCACTTTCGGCGATCTTGTCCTTCTTGACGTAATGGAAGAACTTCGGGGTGTCGTCACCGGTCGACTCGTCGGTGGTCGTATCAGGACGAACGAGAGTGTCTGTGCTCACGGATCCATGATGCCCCATCACCCCCGCGGCGGGCTGACCACGGTATGTGCGCTGATCGGCCGGGAGTGGAAGACTCAGGGATATGCAGCAGCACGGCGAGTCCTCCGGCGCCGACGATCTCGGTGCGGGCGACCGCCCGGACGTCACGATGCCCGAGCGGCCCAGTTCCAAGGGTTACTTTCCGGGCAGCGACGACGACCGTCCGGTCCTGATCACCGACGCGCAGTCGTCATTGGAGGACCAGCACCGCTCGCGGGTGCGCCGCTACACCATCATCATGGCGTTCCGGATCCCGTGCCTGCTGTTGGCGGCGGTCGCGTACAGCGTGTGGGGCAGCGCGCTGATCTCGCTGCTGATCATCGGCGTCTCCATCCCGCTGCCGTGGATCGCGGTGCTGATCGCCAACGACCGCCCGCCCCGCCGCAAGGACGAACCGTCGCGCTGGGACCGGCCGCGCCCCGCGCTGGAATCCCGCCCGCACAACGCGATCGACGGCTAGTTCGCCCGAAATAGACCGGGCCGCACCCCGTTCCGCGGGTCGTGACCTGCGGGCAGATCGCGAATCCGGGATCGGAGTGCGGCATCCTGAGGCGGAATTCGTTCCGCCACAGCGGAATCGGCCCATCCCCTCCACAGGCGATTCCGTGCCGAGCCGCGGGTCGTCCCCGAACCCGCGGAGCGAGCACGATCGGATGGGTTCAGCCGCGATCAGGCGGTGACAGCGCGCGGCAAGCGCCGGATGACGATCGACATCACCGCCGCCGTGCCGCACAGCGCACCGGCGAGATACCAGGCCAGGTCGTAACTGCCCTGCATATCGCGGATGACACCGGCGCCGGTCGCGGCGATCGCCGCACCGACCTGGTGGGAGGCGAAGACCCAGCCGAAGGCGACGGGACCGTCGTCGCCGAACAGTTCGCGGCACAGCATCACCGTCGGCGGCACGGTGGCGATCCAGTCCAGACCGTAGAAGATGATGAAGACCCACATGCTCGGCTCGGTGTGCGGCGCCAGCAGCGAAGGCAGGATCAGCAGCGAAAGCCCGCGCAGCGTGTAATAGCCGACCAGTAGATAGCGTGGGTCGACGCGATCGGTGAGCCAACCGGAGAATACGGTGCCCGCGATATCGAAGATGCCGACGGTCGCGAGCAGTCCGGCGGCGGTGGTCGTCGGCATGCCGTGATCGTGTGCGGCGCTGACGAAATGGGTGCCGACC
The DNA here is from genome assembly GCF_020361265.1 of Nocardia sp. JCM 34519.1. Classification (NCBI taxonomy): domain Bacteria; kingdom Bacillati; phylum Actinomycetota; class Actinomycetes; order Mycobacteriales; family Nocardiaceae; genus Nocardia; species Nocardia sp. JCM 34519.1. Next base: position 472,726 of record NZ_JAIRBR010000003.1, on the reverse strand, counting down.
AGACCGTTGGTCGAGGCGCCGCAGATCGCGAAACCACCTGCCAGCAACCAGAATCCGGGTTTACGCGCCACGGTGGCCAGTACGGTGATCGCCCGCGCCGCGCCGCCCGCGGCGGCGACGCGCACGCCGACCGTACTACCCGGCTCCGCCCCGTACGCGCAAACGCCTGCGTCACTGGGGAAGTCGCGGATGAACAGCAGTACGAGCGGCACGACGGCCAGTGCGATACCCGCCACGATGAGCGATGGCAACCGCCAACCGTGGTCGTGCGCCACCGACGAGACCAGCGGCAGGAAGATCAGCTGCCCGGTGGTCCCCGCGGCCGTGAGCAGCCCGGTGACGAGCCCGCGATGCCGGACGAACCAGCGCCCGGTGATGGTGGCCACGAACGGCATCGACATCGAGCCGACGCCGACCCCCACCAGCAGGCCCCAGGTCAGCACCAGATGCCACGGCTGGGTCATGAATACCGTCAGCCCGCTGCCCGCCGCGACGAGCACCAGCGCGCCCGCCACCACTCTGCGAATGCCGAACCGGTCCATCAGCGCCGCCGCGAACGGCGAAATAAGGCCGTACAGCACGAGATTCAGCGAGACGGCACTGCCGATGGTGCCGTGCGACCAGCCGAATTCCTCATGCAGCGGGTCCATGAGCACGCTGGGCACCGAGCGGAAGCCCGCCGCGCCGAGCAGTGCGACGAAGCCGACCGCCGCCACCGTCCACGCCGGATGTGGCATGCGAAAACTGTTGCGGGGTGGGCTTATTGGTGGTTCAACGGCATTCCGCACCGACGCGCCCGGGCTCTGCAATTCAGTCACCACAGCAGCGTGCAGGAAAAGGATCTTCCGATCGAGTGGCCTGAATGCCACAATGCGTAAAGATCTAGCCATATACGAACTTCGGGAGGGCAGCATGATTCGGTGGGTCTGGGCATTTCTCGATCGCCCCGCCGATCGGTTCGACGCGGCGCTCGACTTCTGGACCGCCGTCACCCGGACCCGGCTCTCGCCCCGGCGCGGTGCGCACGACCAATTCGTCACGCTGCTACCGGAATCCGGCGACGCCTATGTCAAGGCGCAGGCCGTCGGCGATCGCGGCGGGGTACACCTGGATTTCGGCGTCGCCGATGCCAGGGCCGCGGCCGACCACGCCGAGCGGCTCGGCGCGAAAGTCGTTGCCGAGGAACCCGATCTGGTAGTGCTGACTTCGCCACAGGGTCTGGCGTTCTGTATGCACGGTGGCGGCGACGGGCACGAGATCGCGGCGCCGGTCGCCGCGCCGGACGGCACCCGCAGCAAACTCGATCAGGTCTGTATCGATATCGGCCCCACCGGCTTCGACGACGAGGCGCGGTTCTGGGCGGACCTGACCGGCTGGCGGCTCGAACCCGCGACCGAGCCCGAATTCCTGCGCCTCACCCCGCGCAGCCCGCAGCCGCTGCGAATCCTGTTGCAGCGCATAGGTGAGGACCGGCGGTCCAGCGCCCATATCGACATCGCGTGCACGGATGTCGCGGCACTGGCAGCCTGGCACGAAAGCCTTGGCGCACAACGTATTCGGCAGGGCGCCCACTGGATGGTGATGGCCGATCCGACGGGCGCGCCGTACTGCCTGACCGGCCGCGACCCGCACGTCATCCACGGCGGTGCCGACTGATGGCGGGCACCGGCAAGCATCTGGTCGCCGTGCTCGCGCTGCCGTCGGTGGTCGGCTTCGATATGGCGATCCCGCCGACCGTGTTCGGCGCCGCGGTCGACGCCGAGGGCGAATCGCTCTACGACGTGCGCGTCTGCGGTATGAACTCCGACCCGGTGCCGACGACCCAGGGCTTCACCGTCATACCCGAATGCGGTCCGGAACTGCTCGCCCTCGCCGATACCGTGATCGTCGCGGGCAACAATCTGCCCGGCCCGTTCCATCAAGGCACCATCCCGCCGGAGCTCACCGCGGCGCTCGCGCTCATCCGGTCCGATGCCAGGATCATCTCGATCTGCACCGGCGCGTTCGCCCTCGCGGCCGCCGGACTGCTCGACGGCCGCCGCGCGACGACGCACTGGAAATACGCCGACCGCTTCCGCGCGCTGTATCCGCGGGTGCGGCTGGACGAGAATCTGCTCTTCGTCGAGGACGGAAATATCTGCACCTCAGCGGGTTTGGCGGCCGGTATCGATATCTGCCTGCACCTCGTGCGGGCCGAGCACGGCAGCGAGGTGGCCAATCGCGCGGCGCGCTACTGCGTCGTACCGCCGTGGCGCGAGGGCGGCCAGTCGCAATTCATCGAACGTCAAGTGCCGGAACCGGGTTCGGACGGCACCGCGCCGACCCGCGCGTGGGCCCTGCATCACCTGGAACGCGAACTCGACCTGAATACCCTTGCCGCCCATGCCCGGATGAGCGTGCGCACCTTCACCCGCCGCTTCAAGGCCGAGACCGGCCTCGCCCCCGGCACCTGGCTGCTACAGCAGCGCCTGCGCCACGCCCGCCACCTGCTGGAGACCACCGACCTCCCGGTCGAGGCCGTCGCGCAATCCGCGGGCATCGGCACCGCCGCCTCCCTGCGCCACCACATGCGCGCCGACCTCGGCATCGCCCCACTGGCCTACCGCAAGACTTTCCGCGCCCCGGACCGAATGCCCCAACTCAACCGCGCCGGCTGATTGTGGCCACGGTCCGGCATTTCAGTTGCTGCCGTTCGACATGTGACGGCGGGGCGGGGCGGATGCTGAATGGTAGCGGTGGCAGAGTTGTCGGGTGCATACCGACCGAACGACCCTGCTCACCACGCTGTGTCCCGATCTGCGGGCGGCATTGCTCCGCACCGGCTACGACGCGGATACGCTGCTCACCGCGCTCGGCGCGGATGTGCATGCGGCACTTGGCCGTTCGGAACCGGTACCGGTGCGGCGCGCGGCCGCGCGGGCCGGTGAACTCGGCACGCTGATCCGGCTGCTGCTGTTGGGCGACGCGCTGCCGGAGCGGGAGGTGGCGGCCGCGCTCGCGCCCGTCGATATCGATCGCGCGGTCGCGGCCGGACTGCTGGACCGATCCGGCGCCGAACTGCGTGCGGCGCTGGATCTGCGGCCGCTGGACGTCGGCGCGGGCACCCGGTGGATCCTGTCGGATCTGGACGATTCGATGCGCAGGCGCACCCTCACCGAGGACCATGTGCTCGGCGTCGGCCACGCCTCGCTGTCGCTGCTGCGCGCCACCCCGACCGAACCGGTGGGTTCCGTTCTCGATCTCGGCACCGGGTGCGGGGTGCAGGCGGTGCATGCGGCCTCCTACGCGACATCCGTCACCGGGACCGATGTGAACCGGCGCGCGCTGTGGCTGGCGGAGGCGACCGCGGCACTCAACGAGATCGATCTGGAACTGCTCGCGGGCTCCTGGTTCGAACCGGTCGCGGGCCGGCGCTTCGATCAGGTGGTGGCCAATCCCCCGTTCGTGGTCGGCCCGGCCCGCGTCGAACACACCTATCGCGATTCCGGTCTGGCCCTGGACGGCGCGAGCGAACTGGTCATCTCCACCGCGCCGGACCTGCTCGCGCCGGGCGGCACCGCCGCCATGCTGGCGGCCTGGGTGCATGTGGACGGCGCGGACTGGCGGCACCGGGTCTCGTCATGGCTGCCCGCGTACGGCGTCGACGCCTGGGTGGTGCAGCGCGACGTCGCGGACCCGGCGCTGTACGTCGGAACCTGGCTGCGCGACGCGGGCCTCGATCCGCGCGACCCCGCCGCACAGGCCCGTGCCGAACAGTGGCTGGACGCCTTCACCGCCGCCGATGTCGAGGGAATCGGTTTCGGCTTCGTCTATTTGCGCGCCATCGACGGCCCCACCGAACTGCTCGCCGAGGATCTGACCCACGGATTCGACGACCCGCTGGGCGCTGAGGCGACCAAGTATTTCGAGCGCTCCGCGTGGCTGCGTGCCGTCGCCGGTGACGAGACCCTGGCGTGGCGTTCGCGTTTCGTCGTCGACCGGGCAACGGCGCTGGAGCGGATCTTCCTGCCGGGCGAGCAGGGTTGGGCGCAGGAGGTGGCCCGCCTGCACCGCGGCGACGGCCCGCGCTGGCAGCACGAGGTGGACAAATCGACCATCTCGCTGCTGGCGGGAATGCGGCCGGACGGACTGCCGTTATACGAACTGATCGAATTGCTGGCCCTGGCAAGCGGATCCGACGAGGTGACGGCCGAATTCGCGACCGATGCGCTCGGCGTCGTCACGGGGCTGGTACGACACGGTTTGATCCATCCCGCGTAACGGCTCGGCAACAAAACGCCATTCGGCGAACGCATTGGCGGTCCGGTGTTCCGGCATGCCTTACTTCTCAGGAACTTCTCAGACGGTAGTGACGAAAACCGCAGTTCAGAGCGGTTTACCGAAGCTGCCAACGGGAACTTTCTCCGTGTCGGGTCCGTTGTTCGGAGTGAGACACCACCGACAGGAGGCAAGTCATGACAAGCCCCGCCACCACTCGTGTGCGCACCAGCGAATCGGACCTCGACGCCCAGAGCCCTGCCGCCGACCTGGTACGGGTGTACCTGAACGGGATCGGCCGCACCGCACTGCTCACGGCCGCCGACGAGGTCGAGCTGGCCAAGCGCATCGAGGCGGGTCTCTACGCCCAGTACCTGCTGGAAACCGGCAAACGGCTGTCGGCGACCCGCAAACGGGATCTGGCGCTGCTGGTCCGCGAGGGCCAGGCCGCGCGATCGCACCTGCTGGAAGCCAACCTCCGCCTCGTGGTCTCGCTCGCCAAGCGCTACACCGGCCGCGGCATGCCGCTGCTGGACCTGATCCAGGAAGGCAACCTCGGCCTCATCCGGGCCATGGAGAAGTTCGACTACACCAAGGGTTTCAAGTTCTCCACGTATGCCACCTGGTGGATCCGTCAGGCCATCACCCGCGGTATGGCCGACCAGAGCCGCACCATCCGTCTGCCCGTCCACCTGGTGGAACAGGTGAACAAGCTGGCGCGGATCAAGCGTGAACTGCATCAGCAGCTCGGCCGCGAGGCCACCGATGAGGAACTGGCCAACGAGTCCGGCATCCCGGTCGACAAGATCTCCGATCTGCTCGACCACAGCCGCGACCCGGTAAGCCTGGATATGCCGGTCGGCAACGACGAAGAGGCTCCGCTCGGCGATTTCATCGAGGATTCCGAGGCCACCTCGGCCGAATCCGCCGTCATCGCCGGACTGCTGCACCACGACGTGCGTTCCGTGCTCGCCACCCTCGACGAGCGGGAACAACAGGTCATCCGGCTGCGCTTCGGCCTCGACGACGGTCAGCCGCGCACCCTCGACCAGATCGGCAAGCTGTTCGGGCTCTCGCGCGAGCGGGTCCGGCAGATCGAGCGCGAGGTCATGTCCAAGCTGCGCAAGGGCGAGCGGGCCGACCGGCTGCGCGCATACGCCAGCTGATTTCCGACTCGTGCCGGTCACCCCGGCACGTGCGACGACGCCGGGCCGATCCGAGGCAGGCCCGGCGTCGAGCTCGGTGACCGTTCACGGTCACCTCCCCAACGCCGACCGGTGTCCGCGCGTACCCGCCCCCTCCGGGTTTCGCGCGAACCGGTCGGCGGTGCTATCCCTGATTCCGCCCGCTGCCAACCGTTTTCGGCGCGAGCGATCAATTGCATTGCTCGTCATCGGGACTCAGCGCACCGTGCCGGTCATCGACCGCGACGTTCTCGGCTCGATCCGCACACCGGAACTCCACCGCGAATGTCGCCGCACGCCCGCTCATCATGGTGCGCGTCAACCGGTTTCGACGCACCGTTGCACTCGATATTCCACGATTGGGGGCATGACCATCACGTTGCGCACCCGCTGCGCCATCGACGACGAAGCGCTCTCACGGCTGCATGCCGAAACCTTCGGCGGCGGATACGAGCTCATTCCCTGGCGAGCCAGGTTGGAACGGCACAGCAGATCCTGGGTCGGCGCATTCGCCGACGACCGGCTCATCGGCTTCGTCCACGCGGTCTGGGACGGCGGCGGCCACGCCTTCCTCCTCGACACCATGATTGCCACCGACCACCAACACCAAGGCGTCGGAACCAGGATCGTCACCGCCCTCACGGACGATCTTCGCGAACTCGGAATCGACTGGCTCCACGTCGATTACGAACCGCACCTGAGCGACTTCTACCGAAAAGCCTGCGGTTTCAACGCCACCGACGCCGGCCTACTACGACTGAACTGAATCAGCCCGGGAAACAAAACATCCCCTGCCATCGGCCCGCACGGCGGCACCGCCGCGGACCTCGACTGCGCCCGCATGGGATGGAATCCCACTGTGTCTCACGGTTATTCGGTCGTGCCGCCGAACATCGCCGCGGCCTGGCGGCCCTTTTTCTGATTCGCCGCGATGTAGGGGCGTAGCTCTGTTTCGTAGGTGGCGAAGGCGGTTTCGTGGTCGCCGGGGGTTGCGGCCAGCTGGCGGGCGAGGGTTCGTGCGCCTATCAATGCCTGCGAGGTGCCCATGCCGCTGGTCGGCGCGGCGCAGTAGCCGGCGTCGCCGACCAGGGCGACCCGGCCGTTGGACCACCGGTCCAGATGGACCTGGCAGGACGAGGCGAAGTAGAAGTCCTCGGCGGCGGTCATCGCGTCCAGCAGGCGGGGTACTTCCCAGCCCTGTCCGGCGAACGCCGTCCGCGCCGCCTGTTCTTGTTCCGCGCGGGAGCGCCGGTCCAACTCGGGGGATGCGGTGGCGAAGGACAGGCTCACCGTGAGCCGGTCCGGATCGCCCGCGCTGAACAGGTAGATCGCCGTGCCCTGCCCCGGCCGCAACAGACCCTGGTGATCGAGTCCGAGGTAGTTGGCGGTGCTGAACCCGGCACCGGACATCCCCAGATGCCGCAGCGCGTCGGCCCGTGGACCGAACGCCAGCCGGCGGACGTTCGAATGGACTCCGTCCGCGCCGAACACCAGGTCGAAATCGGCGGTCGAACCACGCTCGAATTCGACCGCGACACCGGATTCATGTTGGGTCAACGCGGTGATCGAGTCGCCGAACACGTAGTTCACATCATCGGCGGTGACCTCGTGCAGGATGCGAGTCAGCTCGTACTTGGGCACCTCCAATTCACCCGCGAACACCTCGGCGGGCAGCTGCCCGGTCTCGGCGCCGCTGTCGTCCAGCAGAGCCGTGCCGCGCATCTTGGTCTCGTGCCCGCGGATCTCGTCGAGCACGCCCATCTCCGCCAGCACATCGAACGCCGTATCACGGAAGTCCACGGCATACCCGCTGTCGCGGACCAGCGGCGCGCGCTCGACGACGGTCACGTCGTATCCGTCGCGATGCAGGAAGTAGGCGAGGGCGGGTCCGGCCACGCTCGCACCCGAGATCAGAACCTTCGGCTTCGTCATGAGAAGAACTGTAGCCGAGGTTTAGACGTTTGTGCAATCCAAATGGATAAACCAAATGGATAAGCATGCGGCTATGCTTCAGGACATGGGAAACCGCGAAGCCTTGTTGGCCGGAGCCAAGCAGTGCCTGATCGAACGCGGCTGGGCCCGCACGACGGTCCGCGATATCGCCGCGGCCGCCGGGGTCAACCACGCGGCCATCGGCTACCACTTCGGCTCCCGGGACGCACTGCTCACCCAGGCACTGGTGCTCGCGGTGGACGAACTCGGCGCCGAACTCGCCCACCGCGGCCCGGCCGACAGCCCGGAACAGCGCTGGCAGGCCCTGATCGACACCTTCACCACCCACCGGTCCCTGTGGGTCGCCCAACTCGAAGCCATCGTGCAAGCCGAAAGATCGCCCGAGATCCGCGAATACCTCGCTCAGGGACAACGGGAGGCACGCGCGGGGCTCGGCGGTTCGGTACCCCTGGCCTTGCTGACCGGGCTGATGCTGCAATGGCTGGTGGACCCCGAGCACGCGCCCTCCGGCGAAGACGTGATCACCGAATTGCGTTCTCTCACAGCGACTCTCTGACAACCCACGCCATCGGCACCGGAGACAACGGCGTCCCGTTCCATCGGCAAGCCGAAATCCACTGTATTCCGCCGCGTTCACCGGCATTTCGGGGTACGACCGGTCGATCGTCTTATGTGTCAGTAGGTTTCGGGACACCGAGTCCATCGTCGACCGCGACGTTCTCGGATTCGATGCGCAGGCCGGAGCTCCGCGCCTGCAAATCGAGCAGGATCGCGAAATCCTCGTCGATCCGGCCGCTGGACACCGCCGCCTGCACGAGTTGGGCGGTCGCGGCGGCCACCGGCATCGGCACGTCGAGATCGTGTGCGGCGCCGAGTCCGAGATCGAAATCCTTGCGCAGCAGCACCGGTGTGAAAGTCGGTGTGTAATCCAGGTTCACGAACGCCGGGGTCTTGTAGCGGGTGAAGGCCGAACCCAGCACGCTGTCGTTCAGGAACGCCAGGAACGCCGCGCGCGATACGCCGCCCTTCTCCGCCAGCACGGTCACCTCGGCCAGCGACTGGGTGACCACGCCCAGAAACAGGTTGTGACAGATCTTCACCAGACGCGCCACATCGCCCTCACCGACGTAGGTCGCGGACTTGCCGATTCGCCGCAGCAGCGGCGCGACCCGCTCGTAGACCTCGCGCGGTCCGGACACGGCGATCGTCAATTCGCCCGCCGCAACGACTTTCGCGTTACCGCTCACCGGGGCCGCCAGGTATGCGACACCGCGTTCGGCGCAGGCCGCGCGAATCGCGGCCGAGGATTCCACCGAGACCGTCGAACAGTCGACGACCACTCGCGGTACGCGCGGCGGCGCGGCCAGCAACCCGTCCGGTCCGAGCAGCACCTGCTCCAGATCGGCCGGGGTGGACACCATCGTGAAAACCAGGTCGAGCCCACGCAATTCGGCGATGCTGTGTGCGACGGTGCAGCCGCGCCCGGCCAGCGGCTCGGCCTTGGCACGGGTGCGGTTCCACACCGTGACCGGCAGGCCGTCGCCGGCGAGCCGCACGACCATCGCGGCCCCCATCCGTCCGGTGCCGATCCAGCCGACGGTGGTCTCGTTCATCGCGTCCATGAAGCTCCTCGGCGTAGTCGGATGCGGTGCGGATTCCTCGATCGCGCACCGGTATCCGCACGCCGGGCTCGCGTATTCGCCTGCCCGAAGCCAATAGTTCCCGAATCGGCGGATATTTTCGCGTCCGACACCCGAAATCTGCTCAGGCGGTTCAGCTTTCATCGACCGGTCCGCGGCGACAACCCGCGGGAATCTCCTCGAAATCACGACAGGAGGTGTCGTGATTATTTGAGAGCTTTGTTTCGACGACCACCGGACAGCCCGGCGGTCCCGTAACAAGAGAGGGTTCCAAGTGGGATCTCAGGTCAATCCGTGCATCATGTTCAACGGCAACGCGCGGCAGGCGATGGAGTTCTACCAGCAGGTCTTCGGCGGCGAGCTGGAGTTGGGAACCGTCGCGGACTTCGGCTCACCGGACGCACCCCACGCAGACAAGGTCATGCACTCCCGCCTCGACACCCCGGCCGGCTACACGCTGATGGCATGGGACTTTCCCGAGGATAGGCCAGGCTGGCCGCCATATCGGCCGGGAAATAACGTCGCGGTCTTCATAGACGGTGACGACAGCGAACTTCATGACCATTTCCAGAAGCTGTCCGAAGGCGGCACCGTCACCCTTCCACTGGAAAGGCAGGTCTGGGGTGATGTGGCGGGCTCGCTCGTCGACCGGTTCGGCATCACCTGGATGATCAACATCGGCGCCCAGTGAGCGACAACCATATTCGCCCTGCCATGATCACCAGGCGAAGGCTGTCGATCCGCCGCGCGGATCACTTCGCACCCGGCACCGGAATACTCAGGGGCGGTTCACTATTCGCCTGAGGAACCGGCGTCCAATACCTCGCCGAGGCGGCGGACGATGCCGGGCCAGCCGCCGCGCATGATGGTGCGGGACAGTTGGGCGGTGGGGTCGTCGGGGTCGAAACCGCTGTGGGTCAGCAGCATTCGGGTGCCTCGCCCCTCCGGGTAGAGGTCCCAGGTGACGGTCCAACCGGTGTCGCGGGTGGCGGCTGCGTCGTTCCAGGTGAAGCGGAGACGTTCGGGTTCGACGACCTCCAGTACCTCGCAGCGGACCTCGCCGGAGAAATTCACGGCGGGCATCGGGCGCGCCTTCATCCGGAAGCGATTACCGGCGACGGGCTCGAAACCGATCGGCTCCATCAGCCACTGCCCCATCAACTCCGGGGTGGTGATCGCGCGCCACACCTTCGGCCGCGGATGCGGATAGAACTGGTCGAGCACGATCGTGGTCGGGTCGTCGATCACCAGCACACTCCCTTCGGTTCGGATACACGCTGGGCCGTGGTCACGCTCCGGCGCGAGGCGACCGCGGCGCGGCCGCATCGGCGGGGTCGTCCGGCATGGCATCGAGCACCGTGCCGAGAGTGCGCATCCTGTCGCGCCAGAACCGTTCGAACGGCGCGAGCCAGGATTGCAGATCGTGCAGCGGTTGCGGTTCCACCCGGTAGAAGCGGTGGCGGCCGCGCTTCTCCTCACCGACCAGCCCGCAATCGCGCAGCACCTTCAAATGTTCGGACACACTGGGCCGGGCCATATCGAACCGTTCGGCGATGTCCTGGACCGACTGCTCACCGTCGAGCAGCAGGTCCAGGATTTCGCGGCGGGTCGGGTTGGCCAGCGCGCCGAACACCAGGTCGGTGCTGCTGGTTTTCAGGCGTTGCGGCATGCGGGCTCTCGTTCGGTCGAGGTCACCGGCGCCGGAACAGTGCCAGCGCGGCGACGATGGCGATGCCGAGGATACCGAGGCACCACGCCACCGCGGCCGCGACGTAGTAGCCGCCGGCGTGCCCGAACCCGTGCAGTCCGGCCACGCCCTGGGTGAGATACCGATTCGCCTCGATGATCACCGTGAGCGGTTGGTGTTCGGCGAACACCCGCAGCCAGCCGGGCATCGTGTCGACCGGAACGTAGGCGCTGGACACGAACGACAGCGGCAACACCAGGAATGCCAGTCCCTGCGCCGACTGCACATCGCCGGTGGCCAGCCCGATCGCGATGAACACCCAGGTGAACGCGACCGCCGTCAGCAGGCACAGCCCGAGCATCGCCACGGCACCCGTAACACCCTGGTGCGCACGGAAACCCACCGCGAACGCGACCGCGGCCGTCACCAGAAGCACGAATACGGTCAGCGCGTGCGCGCCGAGTGCGCGCCCGAACAGTACGGCGATCCGCGGCATCGGCAGCGAACGGAATCGGTCGATGACGCCGCGCCGCAGATCTTCCGCCATCGCCGCCCCGACGCCCATCACCGAGAAGACCATGCCGACGGTGAGAATGCCCGGCACCATGAAGTCGACGTAGCGCAGCCCGCCCGCCGCGATGGCGCCGCCGAATACGTAGCGGAAGATCAGCAGGAACACCACGCTCTGCAGCACCGCCATGACGATCACCGGCGGGTTGCGCACCGTCATCAGCAGCACCCGCCGCGCGATGGCCGCAGTGGCGGCAACGGGATTCGCGCGCCGCGCCACCGGATGGTCGAGTGTCGCCGCGGTCATCGCCGCACCTCTGTTCGCGAAAAGACCTCGAATCGGCCGTCGGTCGGGGCAGTCAGGTTCAGAAAGGCCTCCTCCAGCGTCGGTTTGCGAACGGTGACCTCCTCGATGGTGACGCCCGGCACCGCGAAGCAGCGGGCGGCGTCCTCGCCACCGGACGACGAGGTCCAGGTCATGGTGCGGGACTCGCGGTCGACGCTGGGGTCGGCCGCGGTCAGCGTGACCCGGATCGTGTCGAGATCCGTTGCGCGCCTTGTGCGTATCGTCACGACATCGGCGGCATGGGCGTCCTTCAGCTCACCGGGTGTGCCGTCGGCCAGGATGTGGCCGCCGTCGAGCACCACGATCCGGTCGGCGAGCGCATCGGCCTCCTCCAGATATTGCGTGGTGAGGACGACATCGGTACCGCCGGTGACCAATTCGGTGACCAGTGACCAAAGGCCGTGGCGCGCAGCGGGATCCAGGCCGGTGGTCGGTTCGTCGAGCAGCAGCAGGCGCGGCCGCCCCACCAGGCTCGCACCCAGGTCGAGGCGGCGGCGCATACCGCCGGAGTAGGTGCCGACGCGCCGGTCGGCGGCCTCCCGCAGCCCGAGTCGCCGCAGCACCGCGGCCGCAGCGGCGCGGGCGTCGCGACGGGTCAGCCCGAACAGGACGCCGATCATTTCCAGGTTCTCCGCACCGGTCAACAGCGGTTCGACGGTAGCGTGCTGACCAGCCAGACCGATGAGCCCGCGGACTCGGCGCGGGTCGCGCACGGTGTCGTGGCCGAGCACCCGGAGGGTTCCGGCGTCGGGGTCGGTCAGCGTGGCGAGCATGCGCACCAGGGTGGTCTTGCCCGCACCGTTGCGGCCGAGCACCGCGAGCAGGCTGCCGGGTTCGGCCGTCAGGTCGAGATTGTCGAGCGCGGTGGTGTCACCGAACCGCTTGGTGACACCGTGCGCTTCGAAAAGGGTTGTCACCGTGCCCCATCGGCGACCAGGACGTACGAATTGCCGTCCGGGTCGGAGAAGGATGCCTGCCGCCCCCACTGCTCGTCGGTGGGTCCGTCGACATCGGCGCCCGCCGCGCGCAACTTCTCGACGACGGCGTCGATATCGGGGGTGTTCACGATCACGCCCGCGAGGTTCCCCGCGCTCGCGCCCGGGAACGGCTTGTGCAGGATGATGCCGGTGCCCGTCTCGCCCGCGCCCACCTCGAGCCACCGGTTGTCGCCGAATGTGTTGTCGGCGCGCACGGTCATGCCGAGCACACCGGTGTAGAAGTCCTTGGCCCTGTCCTGGTCGGAGACGAAGGCGGTGATCTTCCCTATCTGCGAAATCGTCATGGCGATGACAATAGGTAGGAATTAACCTACCTGTCAACCGTAGGATTTTTCCTACCCGATGTGCTCGAAGCGCGTGGACCGGCGAGTATCCGGGGTGGCGGCGGCTAGCCCAGGCGGCGCGGGCCGGTGTCGAAGCGGCTGGGCTCCGGGCCGATTCGCCCTCGCGCATAGAGGATTTCGGCGGATGTCGGCGAGGCCAGCACCGGATCGAAGGACAGCTCCCGCATTTCGGGAATATCGTCGAACAGGGCCGAAATGCGTTGCGCCAGTTCGGCGAGCGCGGCCTTGTCGACCCGCGGGCTGGCCGGGGTTCCGGAGAGCAGCGGAGCCGCGCGGGGCGCGTCGATGAGGGCCGCGGCCTCGTCGCCGGTGAGCGGCAGCGCGCGGTAGGCGCGGTCGCCGAGCAATTCGATGATCATGCCGGACAGGCCGAATTCGATGACCGAACCGAACGACGGATCGTCCTTGACGCGCAGCACACAGCCGACGCCCTTGGTCGCCATCTTCTGCACGTGCAGCACCGGATCGCCGCAGATCTCCACCAGGTCGGTATATGCCTGACGGACCGCGGACGGGCGCCACAGATCCAGCCGCACCCCGGTGAGATCCGGCCTGCGACGCCACATTTCACCGGTCGCCTTCGCCGCCACCGGATAGCCGAGTTCCTCGGCCGCCGCCACCGCCTCGTCCGCGTCGCGCACCTCCCGGAATTCGACCACGCGAATTCCGTAGCAGGACAACAACTCGACGGCCTCGAGATCCGAAAGCCAGCGTCCCCCGGACTCGCTCATCCATCCGCTGACCAACCGCCGGGCACGATCCGCGTCGATCCCGTCGGGTCGCGCGACGCGTGGGGACACCGGACGGCTCCGCCACTCCGCGTAGCGGCGCACCCGGGCCAGCGCACGGGCGGCGCGCTCCGGATCCGGATAGGACGGAATGGATCCGCGCATCACGCTGGCGCCCGGCCCGCGCACCGCGAGCAGATTCGGCATCCCCTGCTCGGCGACGAAGGTGGTGAGAATCGGTTTCGCCGCATCGGGCACGGCCGCGGCGGCGCTGCGAATGGCGTCGGCGAACTCGGGTACCGAAACCGGCACCGGCGGCGCGAAAACCACTATCAGCGCATCGATTTCGGAGGCGCGCAACGCCTCGGCCACCGCGTCGAAATAGTCTCCGGGCCGCGCCTGCGGGCCCAGGTTCACCGGCTCGCCCACCACCAGCCCCTCACCGTGCGCCGCGTCCACCGCCAGCCAGTCGAGCGCGGTGCTGTTGCCGATCACCGCGAGCCGGGATCCGGACGGCAGCGGCTGGTATGCGAGCAGCGCGGCACAGTCGAACAGCTCCGAGATCGAATCGACCTGCACGATTCCGGCCTGCGCGAACAGATCTCGCACGATCGAGCGGTCCATATCGGACCGCGCGCCACCCGCCATCCGGCCGCTGCTCACCGCGACGATCGGTTTGGTGCGCGCCACCCGCCGCGCGATCCGGGAGAACTTGCGCGGATTACCGAAACTCTCCAGGTACAGCAGCACCACATCGGTATCGGGCGCGGTGTCCCAGTACTGCAGCAGGTCGTTGCCGGAGACGTCGGCACGGTTACCCGCCGATACGAAGGTCGACAGGCCCAGGTTGCGGGCCGCGGCCTCACCCAGGATCGCCGCGCCGAGCGGGCCGGACTGGCAGAAGAAACCGATCCGGCCGCGCCCCGGCAGCACCGAGGCCAGCGTCGCGTTCAACGAGACCGCCGGATCGGTGTTGGCGATGCCGAGCGCGCTCGGCCCGACCACCCGCATCCCGTGTCCCCGTGCGGCGGCGACCAATTCGCGTTCGGCCGCGGCGCCGCCGACACCGGTTTCGCTGAACCCCGCGGTGAGCACGACAAGTCCCTTGACGCCCTTGGCCATACAGTCGTCGAGCACCGAGGCGATCGCCTCCGGCGGCACCGCGACCACCGCGAGGTCCACCTCGTCCGGAATGTCGCGGACCGTCGCATAGGCCCGCACCCCGCGCACCGATTTGCGGTTCGGGTTCACCGGATACACCGGCCCCTGGAACACCCCCGACAGCAGATTGGCCAGCACCGAGCCGCCGACCCGGCCCGCGCCGACCGTCGCGCCGATCACCGCGACCGAACCCGGCCGCAACAGGTTGCCGACGCTGCGCGCCTCGGAGGCCCGCTCGCGCGAATCCCGAACGGACAGCAGGGCTTCGGTCGGATCGATGGCGAACTCCAGATGCAGCACCGAACCGTCCCTGCTGCGCTCCACCTGGTAGCCGGCGTCGCGGAACACGGTGACCATCACCGTGTTCTCGGCGAGCACCTCCGCGACGAAGGTCTCGATCTTGTTCTCGGCCGCCGCGCCCGCGAGATGTTCCAGCAGCACCGATCCGAGACCGCGACCCTGATGCTCGTCGGCGACCACGAACGCCACCTCGGCCGAGCGCGGGCCGGTGCGGTCGAGCAGTTCGTACCGGCCGACCGCGACGATCGATTCCCCGAGTTCCAGCACCAGCCCCACCCGGTCGCGATGGTCGACGTGGGTGGAGCGGTACAGGTCCTTCGGCGAAATCCGCGGGTACGGACCGAAATAGCGCAGATACCTGGTGCGGTCGGACAGCGCGGCATGGAACTCCTGCAACCGTCCGGCGTCGTCCGGGGTGATCGGGCGCAACCGAACGACGCCGCCGTCGGAGGCGAGCACATCGGCGAACCAGTGCTGCGGCGGTGGCGGCGGCACGGCCGGTGTGTCCGGCGAATCCGGTACGGGCGGTTGATCAGTCACGGGTGTCCTCCGGGTCCAGGCCCAGCAACCCGAAGGTGGCCCGGCGGGTGGCCAAGATGGCCGTATCGATGGCTCGCTGCGCGCGGTCGGTGCGCGCGTCCCCAGTCTCCCCCGTGCCGCCGGGACCATCCCAGGCACGGTATCCGGTATCGCCACCGTCGCCCATGGTGTGCGGCGGCTCGGTGCGCGGCGCGGCCCGGCGCACCAGATCCAGCCAGTCGCCCGGGATCTCGGTGGCCGGATCGATGACGCGGTCCAGCGCGGTGGCGAGCAGGTGCGTCCAGGCCCGCGGCACCACCCGGACCACGCCGTAGCCACCGCCGCCGACGGCGAGCCAGCGGCCATCGGCGTAGCGATCGGCCAGCTCCCGCATCGCCAGGAAGGCCGCGCGCTGCCCGTCCACGGTCAGCTCCAGATCCGCCAGCGGATCCTCCCGATGGGTGTCCACGCCGCACTGGCTGATCAGGATCTGCGGCCGGAAGGCGGCCAGCGCGCCGGGCACCACCGCGTGAAATCCGCGCAGCCACTGGGCATCCCGGGTCCCCGGCGGCACCGGCAGGTTGATCGCGGTACCTGTTCCGGCATCGCATCCGGCCTCCTCGGGCCAACCGGTGCCGGGCCACAGCGTGGCCGGATGCTGATGGATGGACACCGTCAGCACCCGCGGATCCGCGTAGAACGCGTGCTGCACGCCATCGCCATGGTGCACGTCGACATCCACGTAGGCGATCCGGTCGTAACCGTGTTCGAGCAGCCACGAAATCGCCACCGCCACATCGTTGTAGACGCAGAAACCGGCCGCGTGACCGGGCATGGCGTGGTGCATGCCGCCGCCGATGCTTACCGCGCGCCGGGTGCGGCCCGCCGCGATCTCGCGCGCCGCCGCCAGCGTTCCGCCGACGATCACCGACGCGGCCTGGTGCATATGCGGAAAGACCGGATTGTCCGGCGATCCGAGACCATAGGGCGGCGACTGCGGCGAACCAGCGGGCTGCCGGGCGTGTTCGACGGCCGCGATGTAATCGGCGGTGTGGATGCGCAGCAGATCGGCGCGGCCGGCCGGATCCGGCGCCAACGGCTCGACACCGTCCAGCAATCCCAGACTTCGGGCCAGCGCCATGGTGAACTTCAGGCGCACCGGCTTCATCGGGTGGTCCGGGGTCCAGGTGTAGTCGAGGAAGTGGTCGGTCCACACCACCGTTCCCGCACTGCGCGACACAGCCATACCGCAACGCTAGCGGGAAGCTACCGGCCCCACGCGACGTTGCTATGCAGTAGAAATAGAGCCCAGTACCAACACGGCGGCCTGCCGTGTGCCGACGGCTCGCGCGGCACGGCATCGGATTCGGATGCGGCGGTGTGAACCAGGGCGTGCGCAGCGCGGCGCATGAGAGTGCGCGCGACGCAATGCCTGCGGGTCCGGCACACGGTGGTGTCGGCGTGCGTAGGTAGAATTCGTCCCGACGAAGGGGTAAAAGGTGAAGGATCTGGTCGACACCACGGAGATGTACCTCCGTACCATCTACGACCTCGAGGAGGAGGGCGTGGTGCCCCTGCGCGCTCGCATCGCCGAGCGGCTCGAGCAGAGCGGTCCGACGGTGAGCCAGACCGTCGCGCGGATGGAGCGCGACGGTTTGCTGCTGGTCGCCGGTGATCGTCATCTCGAGCTCACCGAGAAGGGCCGCAGCATGGCGGTCGCGGTGATGCGCAAGCACCGGCTGGCCGAGCGGCTGCTGGCCGACATCATCGGATTGGATTGGCAGAACGTACATGCCGAGGCGTGCCGCTGGGAGCACGTGATGAGCGAGGATGTGGAGCGGCGCCTCGTCGAGGTGCTGAACCACCCGACCACCTCCCCGTACGGCAACCCCATCCCCGGCCTCGACGAACTGGGTGTCGTGCCGCAGACCACCGCCGAGGAGAGCCTGGTCCGGCTGTCGGATCTGCCGCACGGCCAGGTGCACGCCGTGGTGGTGCGCAGGCTCGCCGAGCACATCCAGACCGACCCCGACGTCATCGGTCAGCTGCGGGAGGCGGGCGTCGTGCCCGACGCCCGCGTGACCGTCGAGACCAAGCCCGGTGCGGTGCTCATCACCGTGCCCGGTCACTCGGGTTTCGAACTGTCCGACGAGATGGCCCATGCCGTCCAGGTGAAGTTGGTCTGAGGCGTGCGACTTCTTGTCACGGGTGGCGCGGGTTACGTCGGCGGCGTCTGCGCCCAGGTGTTGCTGGAACAAGGGCATGAGGTCGTCGTGGTCGACGATCTGTCCACCGGAAATGCCGACGGGGTGCCCGAGGGCGCCCGCTTCGTCGATGGCGATATCGCCGAGGCCGCGCCGCGGCTGATCGGCGCCGAATCCTTCGACGGCGTCCTGCATTTCGCCGCGCAGTCGCTGGTCGGTGAATCGGTGCAGCAGCCGGAGAAGTACTGGCACGGCAATGTGGTGAAAACGCTGACGCTGCTGGAGGCGATGCGCGCCGCGGGCACGCCCCGCCTGGTGTTCTCCTCCACCGCGGCGGTGTACGGCGAACCCGAACAGGTGCCGATCACCGAGGACGCGCCGACGCGGCCGACGAATCCGTACGGTGCGTCGAAGCTCGCCATCGACCATGCCATCACCTCGTACGCGATCGCGCACGGGCTCGCCGCGACCAGCCTGCGCTACTTCAACGTGGCGGGCGCGTACGCCGGTCTCGGCGAAAACCGGGTCGTGGAAACCCATCTCATCCCGCTGGTGCTGCAGGTGGCCGCCGGGCACCGCAAGGCGATCTCGATCTTCGGCACCGACTGGCCGACCGCCGACGGCACCGCGGTGCGCGACTACATCCACATCCGCGACCTCGCCCAGGCGCATCTGCTGGCGCTGGACACCGCGGCGCCGGGTACGCACCGCATCTTCAATCTGGGCAGCGGCACGGGATTCTCGGTGCGCGAGGTGATTTCGGCGTGCGAGCGGGTCACCGGGCTGCCGATCCCCGCGGTCGAGGCCCCACGCAGGCCCGGCGACCCCGCCGTGCTGATCGCGTCGAGCGAGCGGGCCGTCACCGAACTCGGCTGGCGCCCCGAGCACACCGAGCTCGACGAAATCGTCTCCGACGCATGGGATTTCCTGCGCGCGCTCGGTCCGCGCGCACATTCCGCCAAGTCCTGACCCGCGCCGGGCCGCGATGGCTGTCATCGCGGCTCCGGACCGAGGTCGACACCCAGATCGGTGGCGGTTTCGAAACCGCAGTGGGCGAGTTTGCGCAGGTGCTCGGGCCGCAGACCCATGTACAGCGAGGTCTCCAACAGACGGGCCATGGGGTGCATCGGATCGGCTTCGAGCGCGGCCTGCAGTGCGACACCGGCCAGCGGGCCGTCACCCCGGGTGTACGCGTGGTAGCCGAGCAGGGCCGCCATCTCCGCGCGGTCCGGGCCGGTGGTCACCTGGACCAGTGCGATCCACAGCTGTTCCGCCGCATCGGCGTGGTCGCCGATCGCGAGTGCGAACATGGTGTCGCGCACCGCGTGATCCCGCAGCGCCGCAACGAGTTCGGCGAGCTCGGCGGCATCGAGGCCCGCGCCGGATTCCAGATTCGCGATCTGCCACAGCACATGGTGCAGCGCCTGCCTGCTGTATCCGTTCGGGTCGCCACGGTGCACCGCTCGCCGGTAGCGATCCATGGCGTCGGCGACCGCGTCGTCCAGGTGCGCGGCGACCTCGGCGGTGCGGATCGGATCGGCCGCCACCAGCCCGGTGAGCTCCGCCCGGGAGCGCCGCAGCGGTCTGCCGTCGAGCACATGGGACATGGCCACCATCGATGCGGCCGGATCGGGTAGCGACCCACCGCATTCCGGCCCGAGCAGACTCCACCAGCGTCGTCCCGGTTCGCATTCGGGCACCGCCCACGCCGCGTCGAGTCCGATATCGTCGGCCGCCAGTTCGCGCCGCAGTGCGGCCGCCATCGCCGCGAAATATCCTCCGCCGCAACGGTTCCGGCGTCGCCCACGCCGCCCGGATGATTCCCGTGCCCGATCGTCGACGAAGACGGCGATGACCTTGGCCGCGCCCATCCCGGCACAGATCCGCACCACATAGGGCGCGACCGTCTCGGCCCGCAGCCTGCCGTCCCGCTGATCCACATCGAATCGCGCCACCGCGTCGATCAATTCGGGCCCGCCCGGCACCGGCGTCGGGCACAGCACCGCGACCACCAGCGAGCGCTCCGGCGGAAAACCCACCAGCGCGGGCACCGCCGCGATCAAATCGCCCGGCTCATCGATCCGCACCGCGTTCGGATCGGCGCGGGGCCGGGACCGCGGCGGCCGCTCCCCGCATTCCGCGCCGCGCCACTCCCTCGCCGAGCGGCCGGTCCTGAAATACGGTGCGCCCTGCGCACATTCGACCGCACCGGCAGAGCTTGCGGCCGGGAACCGGCCGACGGACGATGCCCCGGACTGTTCGACAGGCGCTGTTCCCGTGCGATTGCCGAGGTCGGCCTCGGTATCCGTCGCGCGGGCGCCGTTCTCGGCGCGATAGTCCGGCGCGCTCTCGGCGCACACCGGTGCGCGCGCCTGGTCGCGCGATGAAACGCTGACGTGGGCGCCGCTCGATAGGCCGCCGGGTGAGCCGAGCGAACCGCCGCGGCACCGCACGGGATGCGCGGGTAGCGGGCCGGTGTCCGGAATGTCGCCGGCGGGCATGGGGTTCGTGTGGGTCGTCATGGGTCGAGCGTGCGCCGACCCTCCTGGGCGGCAGATCGAGCTGACCTGGGGATTCAGGTTGCCCTGTGGATAATTCCGGGGTTGTGGACAACTTCCGGCCGGGACCGGGCCGGAGGGCGGGGTGTGTCGGGCCGGACTGCTACAGTCCGCGCGGGATCAACCTTTCCGCACCTTCATGACGGTCGCGGTGAATACCGAATCCAGCGTGCCGGTATCGACTTTGCCCGCGCCGAATGTCATGTAGGTCACGATGATTCGCACATCACCGAGCTGCCCGGCCAGCGTCTGCATGGCCGAGGTCAGCCCGGCGCCGCCGACGTCGGGGGTGATCGTGCGATGGAAGGCCATGGTGTCGTCGGCGTCCACCGGGGGCGGCGCGTCGAGGGTGGTTGCGACGGTGGTCGCGGCGCCCGCCTTGGTGACCCGCACCGATCCGCACTGCCGCAACTGGTTTCGCCACCCGGACAGCGGTTTATCGGTCCTGGTCAGCTCGACGGTGATGGTCGCGCGGGCCTCGTTGTCGGTGCCGACCGTGACGGCCGTCCGGTCGGCGCCGACCGGCTGGTCCGGCGGTGTGCACTGCGCGGGTTGCACCGCCGCTCCGCGCCCCACCCCGTTGAGGTCGGCCGCGGCCTGCGCCGCCTGCTCGGGCGGCAGCACCACCGTCGTATAACGTGCCGGGAATTGCCCCGGATCGGGTAGCAGCGAACCCAATTGGGCGTTGATGTGCCGATTCGCCGCGGGCGCCGCCGCGACCGCATCACCCGGCACCTCGGACGCGCACCCGCCGAGCAGCGCCGCACCCGCGGTGAGCAGCGCGACGCCCGCCACCGCGGCCCCCGGGTTCCCCCTGCGCGAAAACGGCACAGTCACGCCCCCACTGTGCCAAACTCGCCAGGCCCGCCCGCGATGCCACGCCGTCGCGCGCTGTCTCGGAGTCCGGCCGAAGGCGATTTCGAGTCAGGGTCCAGGTGTGGAAATACGTGCTGCGGGAATGTGTGTGGTGTCGTGGCTGTTGCCTCGACGGGTGGCCGATGTCCAGCGATGCGCGAGACGTCGCCGCCATGGGGGACAATGGACGGTGGTACCACCGCACCGCTCGCTCTGGTGCGGTTCGGTGTTACCGCGCAGGAAGGAGTACGCGATGGACTACGAGTCGCGAATGTACGAACTGGAGTTCCCCGCTCCACAGCTGTCGTCCGCCGATGGCTCGGGTCCGGTGCTGGTGCACGGGCTGGAGGGGTTCACCGATGCCGGGCACGCCGTGCGCCTGGCCACCACGCACCTGCGCGAAAGCCTGGAAAGCGAACTGGTCGCGTCGTTCGATGTCGACGAGCTGCTGGACTACCGCTCGCGACGTCCGCTGATGACGTTCAAGACCGACCACTTCTCCGATTACGCGGAGCCGGAGCTGAACCTGTGGGCGCTGCGCGATACGGACGGCACGCCATTCCTGCTGCTGGCCGGTCTGGAACCGGATCTGCGGTGGGAGAAGTTCGTCACAGCTGTCCGCCTGCTCGCCGAGCAGTTGGGGGTGCGCCGCACGATCGGCCTGAGCGCCATCCCGATGGCCATTCCGCACACCCGCCCGCTCGGCGTCACCGCGCATTCCTCGGACCGCGATCTGATCTCGGATCATCAGCGCTGGCCGGGTGAGCTGCAGGTGCCGGGCAGCGCGTCGTCGCTGCTGGAGTTCCGGATGGCCCAGCACGGGCACGAATCGGTCGGGTTCTCGGTGCACGTCCCGCACTATCTGGCGCAGACGGCGTATCCGGAGGCCGCGCAGACCCTGCTGGAGAACGTCGCCGACAACGCGGGCCTGGAATTGCCGCTCGCCGCGCTCGGCGAGGCGGCCGCGCGGGTGCGCGAACAGGTCAACGAGCACATCGCGGGCAACTCCGAGGTGGAGACGGTGGTGCACGCCCTGGAACGCCAATACGACAGTTTCGTCACCGCGCAGGAGAGCCAGTCGAGCCTGCTGGCCGGCGACGGCGAGCTGCCCAGCGGCGACGAATTGGGCGCGGAGTTCGAGCGGTTCCTGGCCGAACAGGGCGGCTACGGCGGCGGCGAATCCGACGAACGTCGTTAAGGTTCCCGCTACGGAAGGCCTACGCGCCGTAAATGCGCTGGCGTGGAGGCCGTAGGCTTATTCGAGTGGATTTGACCGACCTGCTCGAGATTCCGGGGACCGATGCCGACGCGCTGTACGAGGCGTTCGGCATGTGGGCCGCCGAGCAGGGCACGCCGCTCTATCCGGCGCAGGACGAGGCGCTGCTGGAGTTGGCGTCGGGGTCCAATGTCATCCTGGCGACGCCCACCGGGTCGGGTAAATCGCTGGTCGCGGTGGGCGCGCACCTGTTCGCGCTGACCCGCGGCCTGCGCACCTATTACACGGCCCCGATCAAGGCGCTGGTCAGCGAGAAATTCTTCGCCCTGTGCGAGGTATTCGGCGCGGAGCGGGTCGGGATGGTCACCGGTGACGCGGCGGTCAACCCGGACGCCCCGATCATCTGCGCGACCGCGGAGATCCTGGCGAATCTGGCGTTACGCGAGGGCGCGGCCGCCGATGTCGGCCAGGTGGTGATGGACGAATTCCATTTCTACGCCGATCCGGATCGCGGCTGGGCCTGGCAGGTGCCGCTGCTGGAGTTGCCGAGGGCCCAGTTCCTGCTGATGTCGGCCACCCTCGGCGAGGTCGATTTCTTCAAACAGGATCTGGAGCGGCGCACCGGCCGCCCGACCGCGATCGTCGCGGGCACGGAACGTCCGGTGCCGCTGAGCTTCTCCTACGCGCGCACCCCGATCACCGAGACGTTGGAGGATCTGGTCACCACCAGCCTTGCGCCGGTGTACGTCGTGCATTTCACACAGGCGGCGGCGCTGGAGCGGGCGCAGGCGCTGACGAGCGTGAACTTCGCCTCCCGCGCGGAGAAGGACGCGATCGCGGTGGCGCTCGGCGATTTCCGGTTCGCCGCCGGATTCGGCAAGACGCTGTCGCGACTGATCCGGCACGGGATCGGCGTACATCACGCGGGCATGCTGCCCAAATATCGCCGCCTCGTGGAGCGGCTCGCGCAGGACGGTCTGCTCAAGGTGGTGTGCGGCACGGACACCCTCGGCGTCGGCATCAACGTACCGATCCGCACCGTGCTGCTGACCGGGCTGACCAAATTCGACGGCGTGCGCACCCGCAGGTTGAAGGCGCGCGAATTCCATCAGATCGCGGGCCGGGCCGGGCGCGCGGGCTTCGACACCCTGGGCACCGTCGTAGTGCAGGCCCCGGAGCACGAGGTGGAGAACGCCCGCCTGTTGGCCAAGGCCGGTGACGATCCGAAGAAACAGCGGAAGATCCAGCGCCGCAAGCCGCCCGAGGGTTTCGTCTCCTGGAGCGAGGAGACCTTCGACCGGCTGGTCGCCGCGCAGCCGGAGCCGATGGTGTCGCGGTTCAACGTGACGAACTCCATGCTGTTGAACGTGATCGCAAGGCCGGGAAACTGTTTCGACGCGATGCGGCATCTGCTGGAGGACAATCACGAGCCGCGTCCCGCGCAGCGCAGGCATATCCTGCGCGCCATCCGGCTCTACCGCGCGTTGCGCGATGCCGGTGTGGTGCAACAACTTCCGGAGCCGGATTCGAAGGGCCGGCGGGCCAGGTTGACCGTCGACCTGCAGCGCGATTTCGCGCTGGACCAACCGCTTTCCCCATTCGCACTGGCGGCGCTGGAACTACTGGACAAAGAGTCGCCGACCTATACCCTCGATGTGGTGTCGCTCATCGAATCCACGCTGGAGGATCCGCGTCAGCTGCTGATGGCTCAGCAGCACAAGGCGCGCGGTGCGGCGATCGCGGAGATGAAGGCCGACGGCATCGAATACGACGAGCGGATGGAACTGCTCGAAGAGGTGACCTGGCCGAAGCCGCTGGCCGAGCTGATCGAGCCGGCCTATGAGACCTATCGCGCCGGGCATCCGTGGGTGTCGGAGTTCATGCCGTCGCCGAAATCGGTGGTGCGCGACATGATCGAGCGGTCGATGACGTTCGCCGAGCTCATCTCGTTCTACGAGTTGGCCCGCTCGGAGGGTGTGGTGCTGCGCTATCTGGCCGACGCCTACCGCGCGCTGCGTCGCACGGTGCCCGACAGCGCGCGCACCGAGGAGCTCGACGACGTCACCGAGTGGCTGGGTGAGCTTGTGCGACAGGTGGATTCGAGCCTGCTCGACGAGTGGGAACAGCTCACGAACCCGGGCGCCGAATCCGACACCGAGCAGGTGGCGTTCGGCGCGGAGGCGGTGCGCCCGATCACCGCGAACGAGCGCGCCTTCCGCGTCATGGTCCGCAACGCGATGTTCCGCCGGGTGGATCTGGCGGCCCGCAAGCGCTGGGACGAGCTGTCCGAATCGAGTCCCGGGCCCGATTGGGCCACCGAACTCTCGCCTTATTTCGCCGAATACGACAAGATCGGGACCGGTCCCGACGCACGCGGACCCCAGCTGTTCCAACTCGAACGAAGACCCGGCTTCTGGCGGGTACGGCAGGTGCTCGACGATCCGGCAGGCGACCATGGTTGGTCGATCGACGCCGTCGTTGACCTCGCCGAATCCGATGCCGCGGGCGAGATCGTCTTCGACGATTTCACCGTGTCCGCGGGCTGAGGTTTCCCGCCCGACGCGACCTGGGGTAATCCAGGTCACGGGGTTGCCGACGGAGCGGTCGCGCAACCCGATGCCCCACCGGTGGATCCGAGGTTTGACGGATTCGTATCTGGGTAGGGGCCGCTGATACTCTCTCCCCCGCTGCCCACGCGAAAGATCAACTATGCCCGAATCGCCGTACCTTGTCATCGACCTGATGCGAGTGCGTGAGAATTACTCCGCACTCGCCGCCGCGCTACCCGCGGCACGAATCCGCTTCGCGGTCAAGGCAAGTCCGGTGTCGGAGATCATTCAACTGCTGGACGCGCACGGCGCGGAATTCGATGTCGCCAGCATCGGTGAGATCGAACAGTGCATCGGCCTCGGCGTCGCCCCCGAGCGGCTCTGCTACGGCAACCCCATCAAGAAGGCCAAGGACATCGCCCGCGCCTTCACGCTCGGCGTACGCCGCTACGCCTTCGACACCGAGGACGATCTGCTGCGCATCGCGGAGCACGCGCCGGGTTCGGAGGTCGAGTGCCGCTTCCTGTCCTCGGCCCCGCAGTCGACCACCCCGTTCGGCACCAAATTCGGCTGCGCGCCCGCCGAGGCGTTCCGACTATTGGTGCGCGCCAACGATCTCGGCCTGCGGGTCGCCGGTCCGTACTTCCATGTCGGCTCGCAGCAGACCGATCCGGCCGCCTGGCGGATCGGCATCGAGCAGGCCGCTCACATCGTGAAAGCATTGGCGGACAAGGAAATTCCGGTCACGTCGGTGAATATCGGTGGGGGCCTTCCCATTTCGTACGTCGAGCAGGCGCCGTCGCTCGATGCCATCGCGTCGGTCGTCGCCGACGCCGCCGCCGAATTCCTGCCCGAGACCGCCGGACTCGTCGTCGAGCCCGGCCGTGCGCTCGTGGGATCGGCGGGCACCATCCACGCCGAAGTGGTCGGCGTGCGCAGCGCGCCCGACGGGCGGCGCTGGATTTATCTCGATATCGGCCGCTACAACGGCATGGCCGAGACCGAGAACGAATACATCGCCTACCGGTTCGTCACCGATCGTGACGGAGATCCGGTAGACGAGGCAGTGGTGGCCGGTCCGACCTGCGACGGAGACGATGTACTGTATCAACGCACGCAAGTCCTTCTACCGACCACGCTGCGAGCTGGTGATCGAGTCGAGATCCTCGACACCGGCGCTTATACCGCGAGCTATTCGTCGGTGTCCTTCAATGGTTTTCCGCCCTTGACCGTTCATGTCTCGGGCGCTGAGCGAGAGTGAGTTTGCCTATGACGGCGGAATTCACCGGCTGGCACGTGCTGGCCGAGTTCGGTGGTGTCGACACAGCCCTGTGCGACGATCTCGAACGACTCGAATCGGCGTTGCGTGAGTCTCTGATCGGCGCAGGCGTCACCATCTGCGATGTCGTACACAAGAAGTTCGATCCGCAGGGGGTGACCGTCCTCGCGCTGTTGTCGGAGTCCCACGCCTCGATTCACACTTATCCGGAGTCCGGCGACATCTTCGTCGACGTCTTCACCTGCGGAAGCATCGGTGCCGGCGCGACGAAGGCCGTCGACCTACTGCGAGATGCCTTGTCCCCCAAGGATGTTCGCATGCAGGTGATCAAGCGCGGACATGGTTCCGCGCGGATCGAGGAACCGGTGGGCGCGGGGCTGACCCGCATCTGGGATCTGCACGAGGTGATCGTCGACACGAACACCCCGTTCCAACACATGGTGATCGCGAAGACGGAGCAGGGCATCAGCCTCTTCTCCGACGACGATCGCCAGTCGACCGAGTTCTCCCAGCTGACCTACCACGAGGCCATGATGGTTCCGGCCTTCGCGCTGGCCGAGAAGCTGGACAAGGTGCTCATCATCGGCTCCGGTGAGGGCGTTGCCAGCCAGATGTCGGTGGCGGCGGGCGCGACGCTCGTCGATCACGTCGACATCGATCAGCTGGAGGTCGAACTGTGCGCCGAGCATCTGCCCTACGGCTACACCAGCGATGAGCTGGCGTTGGCCGTGAAGGGTGAGGGCCCGGTGCACGTGCACTACGCCGACGGCTGGGATTTCCTGGCCAAAGCGGCCGAGGCGGGTACGAAGTACGACGTCATCGTGATCGACCTGCCCGATGAGCGGGTCGAGGAGGCGCAGCACAACCGCCTCTACGAGTCGGAGTTCCTGTCCCGATGTCGAGCCCTGCTCGCGCCCGGCGGTGTGCTGAGCGCGCAGGCCGGTTGCGCGACCATGTGGCGCAACGAAACCCTGAAGCGGTCCTGGAATCGGTTCCATGAGCAGTTCGGCACCGTCGTCCAGTACGGCAGCGATGAGCACGAGTGGACATTCCTGTTCGGGCTCAACGAGAAAATCGACGACCCGGTGACCGGCATGATCGCTCGCCTGGCCACCCTGCCCTACCGTCCCGAGACCATCGACGACCGCGCCCTGGTGCGCGGAGCGATCGAGCCGCACGCGCTGCGGGTCTAGGGAATTCGACCGAGACGCACCGTTTCGCAACGGGAAACCGTTGGGAGACGGTGCGTTTCGCTGTGTTCATATCACTTGTTCGACGGGCACCGCCGCCTTCGGCTCCTCCCCGTTCGGTCCGAACACCATGCCGTTCTTCCACGCGCTGCGCTCGAACATGCGCTGCAGCGGCGTCGCGATGAAGGTGGTCACCGTGGTCATCAACGCCAGAATGGTGTAGGTCTCCGGCGTGATCAGCCCGGCGGTGAGCCCGACGTTGAGCAGCACCAGCTCCATCATTCCGCGCGCATTGGCCAGTGCGCCCATCGCGCCCGCTTCGCGCCAGCCCATCCCCTGCTTGCGGGCGACCGCCGCGACCGCGCCGAATTTGCTGACGAACGAGACGATCAGCACCACACCGGTCATCAGCAGCACGGCGGGCCGCAAGATCAGGCCGAGTAGGGTGTTGAGCCCGGTGTAGATGAAGAAGGCGGGCAGCAGCAGATAGCTCACCAGCGGCTCGAACCGGCTCTTGATCTTGTCGAGCAGTTCGCCACGCGGCATCGCCACGCCCGCGACGAAAGCGCCGAGCACGGAATGGATTCCGACGAAATCGGTGAAGCACGCGGCCGCGAGCACCACCAGCAGCACGACCGTCACCTGACCGACCGGCAGCCCGCCGGTCCGCTCGGAATCGCCGCGCCGCGGCTGCCAATTCGGCAGCTTCGCCAGCCAGCGCCGCCCGATCGTCAACATGAACAGCACGTACGCCAAGCCACCGCCCGCGGCGAGGGCCACCCCGGCCGGACTGGATTTGGTGCTGGCCACCACGACGGCGAGCAGCACCCAGGCGCAGGCGTCGTCGAAGGCGGCCGATGCCAGCGACATGGTGCCGAGGCGGGTGTTCAGCAGACCCGAGTCGTAGATGATCCAGGCCAGGATCGGGAACGCGGTCACCGCCACCGCGGCCGCGATGAAAAGCGCCCCTTGCCAATTCGCGACCATACCGGTGAAGTACCGGCCCTGCCCCACCATCCACCAACCGACCACCGCACCGAGCGACATCGGAACGAGCACACCGGTCGCCGACCGCGCCACCGCGAAACGCAGATGCCTGCCGAGGATGTCGAGTTTCAGCGAAGCGCCGACCAGGAACATGTACAGCACCAGCCCGACCTCGCCCACCACATAGATCACGGTGAGGTTCGGATGCGCGACGCTGGTCCCGCCGACCTTCAGAGTCGTCGGGAACAGCCAGGTCTGCGCGCGCGGCCACAGCCAGCCGAGTACGGATGGACCGAGCAGGAATCCGGCGACCATCACCGCGACGACCTGCACCTGCCCCAGCCGCCGGAACAGCGGCCACAGCAGCCGGAAGGTCACCAGGATGACCGCGATCTGTAAAAAGAAATGGGTGGATATTTCCAGCGGCGTTGGCATTGGCCGAGCTCCCCTCCGTCGAGCTTGAACCGGGTACCGATATGGGAAGATCGCCGAACCGGCGTGGACCGCAACGCGTCTTCGTCACTCGGAAGGTAGGGCCGCCGCCTTACAACCATCTTGCGGCCCGCTTGCCGACCACCGGTTGCCCGATGGCGTTCACGCTCCCGAAATACCCTGCCGACCAGTACTTTTCACCCTCGGCCGCACCGCTTCAGTCGCGCCTTCCGCGCGACGGTCGGATCAGGCGGCTCGTCCCGAAACGTAGCCGCCGTCGACCGGGAGGATGTGGCCGGTGACGAAGGTGGCGTCGGCGAGATACAGGACGGCGGAGCTGGTTTCGGAGACCTCGCCGACCCGGTTCAGCAAAGCCAGTCCGCCCGCCGCCTTTTCGTCGCCGTCGCCGAAGAGCGGAGTCCGGATGACGCCCGGCGCGACGGCATTCACCCGGATGCCATCGACGGCGAGCTCGGCGGCCAGGCTCACCGTGAGCGCGTGCACGCCGCCCTTGCTCACCAGCGCGGCGGAGGCGGGCAGCCCGGACTGGGCGTGATCGATCAGCACGGTGCCGATATTGACGATGCTGCCGCCGCCACCCTGCGCGCGCAGCTGCCGCACCACGGCCTGGGTGGTGAAGTAGGTGCCCTTGAGGTTGCCGTTCAGGTAACGGTCCAGCTCCTCCTCGGTGACGTCGAGAAACGGTGTGACACCGAAGATTCCGGCGTTGTTCACCAGCACGTCCACCCGGCCGAACCGGTCGACGGCGGCCGCGACGAGCGCGGAACCCGTTGCCCGCGTGCCGATATCGCCCGCGACGGTGGAAACCCGTTCCGGCGCACCGAGTTCGGCGGCGACGGCCGCGAGTTTGTCCGGATCGCGGCCGTTGAGCACGACATTGTCGCCGCGCTCGACGAAGGCTCGCGCGATATCGCGCCCGATGCCGCTGGACGAGCCGGTGACGATGACCGTCTGCGCTGTCATGGGTTTTCCTCTCTGTTGACCCGGTCGATACGACCGGTCGTCTTGAAATGGGTAGAACTGCCCCGGATCACCGAACTCGCCGGATCAGGGGCGGAAGTAGTCGTCCAGCAGGCGAATCAGGCACTGGCGCAGCGGGTCCAGGGTGCGGTCGACCTTCATCCTGATCACCGCACCCTCCCACGAGTGCAGCAGCAGATCGGCCAACTCGGCCGCGTCGATATCGTCGCGAATCATGCCCCGCCCCTGCGCATCCCGCAGCGCACCCGCGATACCGTCGCGCCAGCGCGTCCACGCGGCGGACAGCGATTCCCGCAGCACGTCACTGCCCTCCAGCTCGCCACCGAGGTTCGCGATCAAACAGCCGCCGGTGTAATCGGATTCGACGAACTCGTCCATCAACCTGCCGAAGAACGCGCGCAGGCCGGTCAGCGGATCGGGCGCACTTCCGAAGGCGGCGGCCAGATTTCGCTGCACACAGTCCGAGTGGTACTCGATCACCGCCTGACCGAAGGTCTCCTTGCTGTCGAAGTAGTTGTAGAACGACCCCTTCGGCACCCCGACCTTGTCGAGTACCTGCTTGATCCCGGTGCCGTGATAGCCGTTCGCCAGGAATCCGGCGGCGCCCTCCTCCACCAGGAGTTGCCGAGTGTCATCGCTGCGCCGAGGCCGTGCCATGCCTTTAATATACGACCGGTCGTCTTGTAATCCAAATCTTAAGTCCAGGTCAAATCCAGCGCGGGGGCTTGTTATCGGATCACCCGATCATCCAGCATGACCCGATGGCTACCTCAGTGGATCACGGCAGCAAAGGGCTGCGGCTCGACGAACTGCCGATACGCCCGATCCATCGCAAACTCGTCGTGCTGGTCGGCTTCGGTCTGTTCTTCGATCTCTACGAGCTGTTCCTGGCCGGCACCATCACGGGTGTGCTGAAGCAGGAGCTGCATCTGTCGTCCTTCCAGCTGAGCGGCATCCTGGCCGCCGCCTTCGCCGGACAATTCCTCGGCGCGCTCACCATCGGGCGGCTTTCCGACGTCTTCGGGCGGCGCCGGATGTTCATGGTCAATATCGCGCTGTATTCGGGTTTCACCCTGCTCGGCGCGTTCAGCCCGACCGTGCATGTGCTGATGGTCACCCGCTTCCTCGCCGGGCTCGGCATCGGCGCGGAGATGACCGTATCCGACACCTATCTCTCGGAGGTGATGCCGCCGCAGGTGCGCGGCCGGATGATCGCCGTCGCCTACACCATCGGCTTCTGCGCCGTGCCCGCCGTCGGCTTCCTCGCCCGATGGCTTGTCCCGTTGCACCCCTTGGGTTTCGACGGCTGGCGCTGGTTGTTCGTCATCGGCGGTCTCGGCGCGGCCGTCGTGGTGTTCGCGCGCAGGGCGATGCCGGAATCGCCGCACTGGCTGGCTCGGCGCGCCGAGCGCAGGGCCACCGCGCCGTTCGCCGCCATCGTGCGCCCGCCCTATCTCGGCCGCACCGCGCTGTTCTCGGCGGTGATGATCCTGCAGGTGTTCGGCTACTACGGTTTCGGGACGCTGGCCGTTCTGGTCTTGCAGGCCAAGGGTTTCGCGATCGTCACCTCGCTCAGCTATCTGGCCGTCACCTATCTCGGATATCCGCTCGGCTCCCTCATCGCGGTACCGCTGATGGAGCGGGTGGAACGCAAATTTCTGGTGATGGCGACGGCCATGCTCATGGCGGTGTTCGGCCTGCTGTTCGGCTACGCGACCAGCGTGCCGCTCATCCTCGTCGCGGGCGGCGGCTTCACCCTGGCCAGCAATGTGTTCTCCGACGCCATCCACGCCTACCTACCCGAGTCGTTCCCCACCGCGGTGCGCGGAACCGCCTCCGGCGCAACATATTCCATGTCGAAGGTGAGCACCGCAGTGCTGCCGTTCCTCCTCCTGCCGCTCCTGGACAACCACGGCTCCGGACCGGTATTCGCGGTCATCACCGCGGCACTGACGGCAATGACCGCGCTGATCGCGGTATGGGGCCCGCTGACCGGCCGGCGCGCACTCGAATCCGACTGAGCCACCTAGTTGTTCGTTACCTCGCGAGGAGGTGGCGTAGGGCCGCTGTCACCTCGGTCGGGGCCTCCTCGGCCATGAAATGGCCGCAGCCGACGATGTGGTGATCGACGTCGGGAGACCATGTGCGCCAGATGGATTCGGCGTGGAAGCCGAGGGCTGCGCCCCAATCCTGTTGCAGGACGGTGACCGGCATCGGCAGCGTGCGGCCCGCGGCCCGATCGGCGCGGTCGTGATCGATATCGATACCGGCGGAGGCTCGGAAGTCGGCCACGATCGAGGTGACCGCCGCGCGGGAGGCGGACAGGTAGGCGGCGCGGATATCGGCGGGGATGGCCGTCGCGTCCCCGGCCCAGATGTCGAGGAAGTGGCCGAAGAAGGCGTCGGGGCTCGCGGCGATCAGCTGTTCGGGCAGACCGGGCGGCTGCGCCATCAGGTAGAGGTGGAATCCGACCGCGGCGGTGACGCCGTGCATGACATCCCACATGTCGATGGTCGGGAAGGCGTCCAGCATGGCCAGATGGGTGATCGCGGCCGGATGATCCAGTGCGGCCCGGACCGCGACGAGGGCGCCGCGGTCGTGTCCGGCGAGCGCGAACCGGTCGTGCCCGAAAGCCTTTGCCAGCGCGACGATATCGGCCGCCATCACCCGCTTGGCGTAGGCGTCGCCCGCGTTGTCGGCCGGTTTGTCGCTGGCACCGTAACCGCGCAGATCCGGGCAGATGACGGTGTGGTCGGCGGCGAGATCGGCCGCGACGTGCCGCCACATCAGATGGGTCTGCGGAAAACCGTGCAGCAGCACGACCGGGCTGCCCGACCCACCGACCGCCACATTGAGCGCGACCCCCTCGGCGACGGTGACGCGCTGATAGTCGAAGCCGGTGATACGCGGTGACATGGAACTTCCTCTCTTGCCGATACCGCGGCCGGGTGGCAGCGGTATCGGCAAGCCTGCCGGGACGCACTCAGCAACGAGTCAGCGGCGACTGAGCGCCGGGGACTCGAAGCATTCCCGAAGGCTGTCCAGGGTGGCATCGAGGGTGTCCCACCCGATATGACCGGACGAGCACGTGCGACAACCTCGATGAGCCGGGCGCGACCCACGGCAGTCGAGCAAGTGACGAGCCGATCGGGTTGCGCGGCAGGCTCGGTAATATCGCTGATCATGAGCCGATTCGCGCGACCATGGGCCTGAGCTTCGGCGTCCTCGGTCCGGTGTGGGCGCAGGACGAGCGCGGGCGGCTTGCGCTCAAGGGGCCGCGGCATCGGGCGGTGCTGGCCCGGCTGCTGGTCGCGCGGGGGCGGGTGGTTCCGGTCGGCCGGTTGATCGACGATCTGTGGGAACGACCGCCCGACGACGCGGTCGGCGCGCTGCAAACATTCGTCGCCGCACTGCGCAAGGTGCTGGAGCCGGATCGACGGCCCAGGCAACCCGCGAGCGTATTGGTCACCGTCGCACCGGGATACGCGTTGCGCGTCGAGCCCGATCAGGTCGACGCGCTGCGTTTCGAGGCGCACATCGATCGGGCCGGTCGATTCCTCGCCGCCGGTGACGGCGCCGCGGCGCTGCGCGAGACGGATGCGGCGCTCGCACTGTGGCAGGGACCGCCCTATGCGGAGTTCACCGAAACCGGTTGGGCGCGTGGCGAAATCGCACGCCTCACCGAACTGCGCATGCGCGCCGTCGAGCAGCGGGCCGAGGCCATGCTGCGCACCGGCCGGGCGGCCGACGCGGTGATCGCGCTGGAGGCGCATCTCCAGGAGCTGCCGTTGCGGGAGCACGCCTGGCAATTGTTCGCGTTGGCGCTCTACCGCGCCGGGCGCCAAGCCGACGCGCTCGCCGCGCTGCGCACGGTGCGCGATCGGCTGCGCAACGAACTCGGTGTCGATCCCGGGCCGGAACTTCGTGCGGTAGAAGCGGATATCCTCGCGCAGTCGGAGCGACTGGACATGCCCACCATATCAGTGGTCGGCTCGACGGCTCCTCCGGTCGCGCCCGCCACACCGGCAAGTGGACCCACCCGACCTGCCGATACAACCGCAGCCGCAAGCGACAGCGCATCGTCGGCTGCGGGTCCTTTACGGGGAAACAGCACCGCGCCGCCGGTCGACACCGGGCGACCGGCGACCGACACCAGGCGTGCGCGCGAACCCTCCGCAGCGGCCAGCGCACCAGTCCCGCGCCTGGTATCGCCGAGCAGCATCGTGCCGCGGACGAGCACCGTGCCCGTCGGCGGCGCTACCCCACCCGGCAGCAGCACTACTCCGCCGGTCAGCAGCGCTACCCCGCCCGTCGGCGGCGCTACCCCACCCGGCAGCAGCGCTACCCCACCCGGCGGCAGCACCACTCCGCCCGTCAGCGGCGCTACCCCGCCCGTCAGCGGCGCTACCCCGCCCGTCGGCGGCGCTACCCCGCCGGGCGGCAGCACTACCCCGCCGGGCGGCAGCACCACCCCGCCGGGCGGCAGCACCACTCCGCCGGCCAGCGGCGCTACCCCGCCCGTCGGCGGCGCTACCCCGCCCGTCGGCGGCGCTACCCCGCCCGTCGGCGGCGACGTGCTATCGAACGCCGACGCTCTACGGACATCCGAATCCGTTGTGTCCGAGCGGGTTTTCGTGGGACGGGCGAACGAACTGGCGCAGATGTTCGCGACGGCCGAGGCGTGTGCGGGCGGGTTTCGAAGCGGGCTGGTATTGGTGGCGGGTGGTGAGGGCGCCGGGAAAACCGCTCTTGCCGAAGCGTTTTCGGTCGAGTTGGCGCGGCGTGGGTGGACGGTGGCGTGGGGGCCGAGTCCGGCGGGGGATGGCGTTCCGCCGGATTGGTCGTGGACGCGGATCGTGGCCGATCTCGCGGCGGCCGGGTATCGGATCGAGCCGAGCGCGCTCGCCGGGGATGGCGACGCCGCAGTGCGCCGGTTCGAGCTGCATCGCTCGGCGGCGGAGCAATTGTCGTCGATCGCGCGGCGGACTCCCCTGCTGGTGGTATTCGACGACCTGCACCAGGCCGGGCCGGACACCCTCGAGTTGTTGACCGCGCTCGCCACCGCGGCGGTGCACGCGCCGCTGCTGTTCGTCGCCACCTACCGGACCAGCGATATCGGTACCGGACTCACGGCGGCGCTGTCCCGGCTCGCCCGGGTCGAGCCGGCCCGGGTCTATCTAGGCGGGCTCGCCGAGGCGGATACCGCCGAGCTGATCGGCGCTGTACTCGGCGGCCGACCGCCAGTTCCGGTGGTGCGGCGAATTCAGGTGCGCAGCAATGGAAATCCGTTCTTCATCCGGGAGCTGGCCCGACTGTTCCTGGACGAGGGAAGCCTAGCGTCTGTGCCCGCCGGTGTGCGGGATGTGGTGCGGCACAGGTTGTCTCGCCTGGACGAGCGGCACCGGACGGTGCTGCGTCAGGCGGCAGTACTCGGCGGCGATATCGATCGAGAACTGCTCGCCGCGCTCACCGGCGACGCCGCGCTGGCGCTCGATGGGCTCGAAGCGGGGTTGCGCGCCGGATTTCTGCACGAAACACCTTCGGCTCGAATATCTTTCGAGCACGATGTGGTGCGGGATGTGCTGTACGAAGACATCTCTGGTCCGCGCCGCGCAGTCTGGCACGAGCGCGCCGCCGATCTACTCGAGCGGTCCGGCAACGCCGATCCGGCCGTGCTCGCACATCATCTACTGTGCGCGGGCACCCGCGCCGCCGCCCGCCGGGCCGTGGGTTACGCGCGTACGGCGGCGCTCACGGCCGAGCGGATGTTCGCACCGCACGATGCCGTGCGGCTGTGGCGAATGACGTTGCGGGCGTACGACAACACCGCGCAGCCGGAATCCGCACGAGGTACGGGCGACACTCCCGAACGTCTGGACGCGATGATGGGGCTGGTGCGCGCGCTCGCGATCACCGGAGACCTGCGAGCGGCCAGAGAGCTACGCGCCCAAGCGCTTTCGGCGGTCGAGCCGCTCGGCGACCCGAAGCTCACCGCGCGGGTTCTCACCGCGTTCGACATCCCGGCGCTGTGGACGACCAATGACGACGAGGCGCTGGCCCGGCGTATCGTGCGGGTCGCGGACGAAACGCTGGCCGCCTTACCGGCGGGCGATACCGAACTGCGGGCCAGGCTGCTCACCACGGTGGCGCTCGAAGTGCGCGCGACCGACGGCGCTCGCGGCCGGGCCGCCGCCGACGAGGCGGAGCGAATCGCCGCACGGCTCGGCGACCCGCGCCTGCTGGCCTTCGCCCGCAACGGCCGGTTCATGCAGACCTTCCACCGCACCGGCCTGGCCGCCGAACGCGCCGAGATCGCGACCGGCCTGATCGATCTCGCCCGCGCGAACGAGCTGGTGAGCTTCGAGGTGCTCGGACATCTCATCGCCGTGCAATCGCGATGCGCGCTCGCCGATTTCGCCGCCGCCGCACGGCACGCCGCTGCCGCCGCCGCGCTCGGCGAACGCTACGATCTGCCGCTGGTCGACGTCTTCACGGAGTGGTATTCCGCACTCCGGCAATCACTTTCGGTAGACGCCGCCGCAGCGGAAGCCGCGTATCGCACCGCGGCGGCCCACCTACCCGGCGCGGCGATGCCCGGACTCGAAGCGGGCCTGCTCCCGCTGGCCCTCACCTGCGTACGCCTGCGGCACGGACTTCCGATAGCGCTCGATCACACCGACTTCGGCACGCACGCACCCTGGGTCGAGCCGCTGCTCCTACTCGAACACGGTTACCCCGACAACGCCCGAAAAGCGCTGCGCGCCTTGCCCGAACCCCCAGGCGACCTCCTCACCGAACTCCGCTACGCCCTCATGACCCGCGCGGCCCTGTCCCTCGGCGAACACACCGTCCTCGACCGCGCCTACACCGCACTCCTACCCGCGTCCGCCGAACTGGCCGGCGCGACAACCGGTCTCGTCACACTGGAGCCCGTCGCACACTATCTGTCCGAAATAGCCACCGCCCGAGGCGATCACGATGCGGCTGCGCACCACCGCGCGCAGGCCCGACGGCTCACCGACTCGATCGCGCAGGACTCGACCGTCGAGTAGCGGCCGCCGATTCCCGATCTCTACCGGCACCCCGCTACCACAGGAAGATCCGGAGCCGCACCCACTCGATCGCGAGGAGTTCCGGTGAACCGGGAGCGACAACCGACTGGTGATGCTGTTCTCCGGTCGCGCCGCGCCCGCGATCCAGCGGGTTCCGCTGTTCGGCTCCACGTGGGACGATCGGATCGCACTGGTGGTGGTCTGCTCCTGCTCGCGGCGACCGGCGTGCAGAACTGGCGGCACGCCTCAGTTATTGGTGGCCGGGCCCGGACGCATGAATATCGATGCCGCCGACTACGCCGGGCATCGCATCCACACCTCGGTCACCAAGCTCGACCCGAAGTCCTTCCCGCTGCTGGAGCGCGACTTCAGTTGGGTGCAAGAGCAGCCCTACAACCGGTGAGGTCGAGCGGCTTATCAGCTCGGATGCGGGCCGCCGTATCGGTTCCGGTGTGTCGTGCTCCGGCGCACCGAACCCGTACCGCTCGATAACGTTGCGGCCCTTCCGGATCCGCGTAGCGCATCCCGATGGGCGCGCCCGTACGAGGCATTGTCGGGTATGAGTAGTGGGCAGCCGCGGCGACCGTCGAGATGTAATGTCGGCCCGGCGGGTTCGATGGTGAAGGTCCAGCCGAGGCTCTTCGGCGCGCCGTCGTGGTCGAGCCGGTCGGCGAGCTGCCGCAGCCATTGTCCGACAACATGATTCATGATTCCACCGCTCCTCTCCGCTGATAGTGCGGACCCGATTCTGCCCCGCCGGTTCCCGCGTGCACAGCCACCGCGGCCGTTTTCACGCAGCGCGTGCATCGGCCTACTCGATGATGCCGTTGGCACGCGCCCGCCAGAGCATCCGCCGGGCCTCGCGGGTGTCGAGCAGGACCAGGCCCCGCACCGCCTGATCGCGCAGTGCGTCGTCCGGGTTGCCGAGTTGCGCGCCGAGCAACGGCAGTGCCGACTCGGCTCGGGCCGCGCCGACGAGTTCCAGTAGCCAGCAGCGCAATCCGTGATCGGTCTCGCTCTCGAACTGCTCGATCAGCTCGTCGACATGATCGCCGGCACGGGACAGCAGCAGGTGGTACCCGTCCTCTTGCGTTTGCGGGTTCCGGCTGCGCATCAACCGCATCGCCTCGTCGAATACGTCCCGCACCCAGGCAACGGTACTCCACGGCCAACGGCAGGTCAGCGGTATTTGCTTCGGGCGCAGCGGGTTACGAACGCGGCGAGGTGGACCGCGGCGAATTCTTCCGAATACCAGGTCTGCTCGGAGACGGGAGCGGTCCAGACGTAGGTCATCGCGGTACGCGCGCCCGGATGCACCTCGACGGTCCGCAGGTCGTATTCGTCGTCTTCGAAGGCGTCGAGGATCCGCCATTCTGCGGCGGTCAGACCGGTCAGCAGGACGCCGGGGGTCACCGAATCCGTTGCGGGGACCAGGCCCGGGTACACGCGGCCGGGCAATGCGGCCGCGCGCCAACCGGATACGGCAACCGGCTCCAGCGGCGGGCAGCGGTCGAGCAGGTGGATCAAGACCTGCGGGAATTGCAGGGTGCCGTAGGCGAACAGCGAATCCGCCACGCCGAGTTCATGTTCGACTCTCATACCGAGCCCACCGAGCGCTGATCGCGGATGATGTCGGCCAATTTCTGATAGTCCTCCTTGCGCGCGGTGGAGGCGCGGAAGGCCAGACCGAGGGTGCGGCCGGGGGCGGGCCCGGCGAAGTGGGCGGTATCCAGTGTGCCGCGGGCGGTTTCGGCGGCCACCGCCATCTCCGGGATGAGCGTGACGCCCAAACCGCCCGCGACGCACTGCACAACGGTGGCCAGCGATGCGGCGCGGGTGTCGCCGACCGCGGCCGGATGCGCGTCGGCGGAGCGGCACAGGTCCAGGGTCTGATCGCGCAGGCAGTGCCCCTCGTCGAGCAGCAGCAGCGGCTGCGCGTCGAGCACGCCTGGCACCAGGTCGGTGCGGCCGGCCAATTCGTGCCCGCGCGGCGTCACCAGCACGAATTCCTCTGTGTACAGCGGGATTTCGACGATACCGGGCGTTTCGGTCGGTATCGCGAGCAGCGCGACGTCCAGCACGCCGGTGCGCAGGCCGTCGAGCAGCCGCGCGGTCTGGTCCTCGATCACCTGCGGCACCAGGGCGGGCACCTTGGCCCGCAATTCGGGCAGCAGGGTCGGCAGCACCTACGGGGCTACCGTCGGGATGATGCCCATGCGCAGGGCGCCGCTGAGCCCGTCGCCGGTGGCCGTCGCGACGAATCGATCGGCCGCCTCCAGCGTCGCCATCGCCTGCGGCAGCAGCCGTTTACCCGCCGCGGTGACCAGAACGCGGCGCGTGCTGCGCTCGATCAGCTGCAGCCCCAACCCGTTCTCCAGGGCGGCGAGCGCCTGCGATAACGTGGGTTGGCTCACATTGAGGCGGGCGGCGGCCGTACCGAAGTGGCGATATTCGGCGATCGCGACGAACGCACGCAGCTGTGAGAGTGTCGGCTGATAAGTCTGATCAGTCACACCTATCAGTGTAGTGCGACTGATCACCTTTACCTTTCGTGACCCCTTCGGCGAAGATCGATGGGGAGCTTTACCGCACAGTGCTAGCAAACCAACCCACGAGGAGATGCGCATGGCCCTGCTGACCATCGGCGACCAATTCCCGGCTTACAACCTCACCGCGGTGATCGGCGGTGACCTGTCCAAGGTCGACGCTCAGCAGCCCGACGACTACTTCACCACCGTCACCAGCGACGATCACGCGGGCAAGTGGCGGATCGTCTTCTTCTGGCCGAAGGACTTCACCTTCGTCTGCCCGACCGAGATCGCCGCGTTCGGCAAGCTCAACGACGAATTCGCCGACCGCGACGCGCAGGTGCTCGGCGTCTCGGTGGACAACGAGTTCGTGCACTTCCAGTGGCGCGCCCAGCACGAGGATCTGAAAACCCTCCCCTTCCCGATGGTTTCGGATCTGAAGCGCGAACTGACCACCGCCACCGGCGTTTTGAACTCCGACGGCGTCGCCGACCGGGCGACCTTCATCGTCGACCCGAACAACGAGATCCAGTTCGTCTCGGTCACCGCCGGTTCGGTGGGCCGCAACGTCGACGAGGTGCTGCGGGTGCTCGACGCGCTGCAGTCCGACGAGCTGTGCGCCTGCAACTGGAAGAAGGGCGACCCCACCATCAACGCGGGCGAGCTGCTCGCCGCCAGCGTCTGATCGATCCACCAACCGAAATATCAAGTCAGAGATGAGGTATCGCCGAGCATGAGCATTGAGAACCTGAAGAACTCCCTGCCCGAGTACGCCAAGGACCTCAAGCTCAACCTGTCCTCCATCGCACGCACCACCGTGCTGAACGAGCAGCAGCTGTGGGGCACGCTGCTCGCGTCGGCGGCCGCGACCCGGTCGGCGACGACGCTGCGCGAAATCGCCGAGGAGGCCGCGGACACCCTGTCCGCGGAGGCGTACAACGCCGCGCTCGGCGCCGCCTCGATCATGGGGATGAACAATGTGTTCTACCGGGGCAAGGCATTTCTCGGTGGACGCTACGACGACCTGCGCGCCGGGCTGCGGATGAACATCATCGGCAACCCGGGCACCGACAAGGCCGATTTCGAGCTGTGGTCGTTCGCGGTCTCCTCGATCAACGGCTGCCAGCACTGCCTCGAGGCGCACGAGCACACCCTGCGCGAGGCGGGCGTCTCGCGCGAGGTGATCTTCGAGGCGCTGCGGGTGGCCGCCATCGTCGCCGGTGTCGGCCAGGCGGTGCAGTCCACCGAGGCGCTGGCCGGGGCCGCCGTCTAATCCGGCACGTTCACGAAAACCACACTGCCCCCGTCCGTTTCGGATGGGGGCAGTGTGCTGTTCGGCCGGTTGCCGGATCCATGGACTATTGTCGCGGTCGAGCGGTTGGGGAACCGCCGACAACGGGAGGGGAATCCATGAGCATCGATGATCTGCAGGGCGAGCCGGAGGCGGAAGCGGTTCCCGCTGGATGGTGGAAGTTGGCCACACCGATTCGCGGTCACGGTCCCGCAGTGGAGCGCCCCGTGATCGCCGAACTGGTCGCGGAAATCACCGAATGGCTCGGGGATTTACCCGAACGACTCGGTTGCTTGCGGCAACTGTTCCCTGACGACGACGCGACACTCTACGAACTCGCCGACTCCTACCTGCGCGATCCCGGCTCGGCACGACCCGAGTCCGCCGCCGCGGCAGGGCTGTTCCTGGCACAGGTGACGACTTCCCCGAGTCTGGCCCACTACTTGGCCGCCAACCACGGCTTGCCGTACGCCGCTCAAACCATGGCGCTGCTGTCGGAACTCACCTTGACGGACCATCGAAAAGCCAAGGTAGGCACGCCCGATCAGGAAGCACCGATTCCACTGCCGATATTCGAAACCACCGAAGTCCTCGACCCACATATCCGCGAGCTGCGGGAACTGCTCGCCGCGGCCACCGACGACGAGTACGCCGAGACGCGAATCCGCTTGGCGGCGATCCGGACCCGCAGCGCGCACGCCCGGCTGGCCGCCTCGTATCTCGTTCCGACGGAACAGGATTGGGTCGCCGCCGATATCGAGCTGACCGGCTGGGCCGTATCGGACGAGTTGGCGGCCGCACGCCTGCTGACGTCCGTCCGCGACATCGATCTGGCGCATGCCCTGGTGGACCGGATCGCGCCACGAATCATCGATGGCGACCCGCGGATCCGGTACAGCCTCGGGGTGAACCTCGGCCTCGACGTCCCGCCGATCCTGGGCACCCTCTACCGACGGACCCGAGATGCCCAGGCACGCAAGGAAATCGTGACGATGCTCCGCGAGCTCGACACACACGAAGGCGATGCCGAACTGACCCACCTCGCGGGCGACGAGCACGTCGACGAGGCATTGGCGAAGGTCGTCGCACTCCGCCCGCGCCGGGCGTTCTGGCTGCTCGGCAACGGCGCGCTCAGCGGACAGACCGACGCCCTGTTCCGTACCAGGATCCGCCACGACCCGGAATACGCTCGGGCGGTGGTGGATTGGCTACCACAGGCGATGGCCGCGATCGTGCGCGAGGAGCTGGCTCAGCTGTAGAGCCGAGTGAGGAACCCGTCGAGGTTGGTGCGCACGCGTTCGGCCTTCTCCTCGGGTGTGAGATCTTCGCGGTACCGCGCGCCGAGCGCGGGGCGTTTCTTGTTGCGCGCGTAGAGCGAACACGCCAGATCCGTGCACATGTAGGTGCCGACGGAGTTGCCGAGCCGCCCGGATTCGCCTGCCTTGGCCGCGGTCATCAGGGAGACGCCGTGCGCGGTGTGCGTGGTCAGGCAGATGGCGCACATCTGGGTGCGGCCGGGGCCGCCGGTCTCGTAGCGCATCGCCACGCCGAGCAGCCGATCGGCCTGCGGGACGACGAGATAGGAGCGGCCCGGCATGGATTGGTCGTTCCAGCCGAGGAAATCCAGGTCGTCCCAAGGCTTTTCGGCGAGGTCGCGCGGGATGGGCAGCCGTTTGGCGTCGCCCTTGGAGCAGTTGACGAAGGACGCTCGAATATCTTGTTCGGTAACGGGTTTCATGACGATTCTTTCACGGCTGATGTCTGATCGGATGCCGACGGCCACTGCGACAGCGTCAGATGCAACGCGTCGAGCATGTGCCGCCAGCTGATGTCGGTAGGCCGGGAGTGGGCGAAGCCGCCCTGCGCCTCCAGGGTGGCGAAGCCGTGAAAGGCGCTGCGCAGCAGGCGCGCCGCGTCGAGGGCATCGTCCTCGGCGAGTTCGTAGCCGCGCAGCATCGACGCGGTGAGCTCGACGCTGCGCCGCAGCGCGGGTTCATCGGCGATTTCGGCGGGATCCATCCGGATCTGCGTCGCGGCGTACCGACCCGGATGCTCGAGTGCATAGGCCCGGTAGGCGTCGGCGAAGGCGACCATCGCATCCTTGCCGGACCGCCCGGCGATGGCGACGCCGATCCGGTCGTTCAGTTCCGTGCCGGCGAGCAGCGCCACCCGCATCCGCAGATCGTGCAGGTTCCGCACGTGCACATACAGGCTCGGATCCTTCACCCCGAATTTGCGCGCGACCGCCGACAGCGTGAGCTTCTCGAAGCCGATCTCGTCGGCGAGTTCGGCCGCGGTGCGCACGATGCGTTCCGGTGTCAGACCGGCCCTGGGTGACATCCACCCTCCTTCCTACGATATTTAGGTTATGTCCTGATAAAACTAGGCACAAGTCATTTAACGGACCGCCCGGTTTCGCACCGGAGGCGCCATCGCTCGCGCTAGTCTCCGAAAGGCATTGAGCGACGGGGAGGTTACGACCCTGGACACGTTGTGGAAGTTCATCGTCAACCGGCGGCATCAGCTGCTCATCGACTCCTACCTGCACGTCTCCGCGGTCGTGCAATCGGTGCTGCTGGCCACCATCGTCGCGGTGCTGCTCGGCGTGCTGGTCTACCGCAGCCCGCTCGGGTCGGCGCTGGCGACGGCGGCGGCCAGCGCCATCCTCACCGTCCCGTCGTTCGCACTGCTCGGCCTGCTGATACCGGTGCTCGGCCTCGGCGTCGCACCGACCGTCACCGCGCTGGTGATATACGCCCTGCTGCCGATTCTGCGCAATACGCTGGTCGGGCTCGCGGCGGTGGATCCGGCCGTCGTCGACGCGGCCCGCGGCGTCGGCATGAACCGGCTGCGGGTGCTCGCCCGGATCGAGCTGCCGCTGGCCTGGCCGTCGATTCTCACCGGTATGCGGATCAGCACCCAGATGATCATGGGGATTCTCGCGATCGCCGCATACGCCAAGGGGCCCGGCCTCGGCAATCTCATCTTCTCCGGACTGTCCCGGCTCGGCAGCCCGAACGCGGTACCGCAGGCGCTGGCGGGCACCGTACTGGTGGTGCTGCTGGCACTGCTCCTCGACGGGATCTACGTGCTCGTCGGGCATTTCACCACCGCGAGGGGGATTCGTGACTGACACCGTCACG
This sequence comes from Nocardia sp. JCM 34519.1, assembly GCF_020361265.1. Classification (NCBI taxonomy): domain Bacteria; kingdom Bacillati; phylum Actinomycetota; class Actinomycetes; order Mycobacteriales; family Nocardiaceae; genus Nocardia; species Nocardia sp. JCM 34519.1. The sequence goes on along the minus strand of NZ_JAIRBR010000003.1, from coordinate 428,813 downwards.
TCCGGGGTCGAGATCGTGCTCGACGCCGTCACCAAACGCTATCCGGGACAACGTGATCCAGCGGTCGAATCGGTCTCGATGCGGATCCCGGCCGGTGAGATCGTGGTGCTGGTCGGTCCGTCCGGCTGCGGCAAGACCACCACCATGCGGATGATCAACCGGCTGATCGAGCCGACCTCGGGCGGCATCACGGTCGGCGGTCGCGACGTCATCTCGCTGAATCCGAACGAATTGCGCCGCGGCATCGGCTATTCCATTCAGCAGGCCGGACTCTTCCCGCATATGACCGTCGCGAAGAACGTCGCAACGGTGCCCGAACTGCTGGGCTGGCCGCGCCGACGGATCCGCGACCGGGTCGATGAGATGCTGGAATTGGTCGGCCTGCAACCGGATACGTTCCGCGGCCGGTACCCGCGCCAGCTGTCGGGCGGACAGCAGCAGCGGGTCGGGGTGGCCCGCGCGCTCGCCGCCGATCCGCCGGTGCTGCTGATGGATGAGCCGTTCGGCGCGGTGGATCCGATCACCCGCGGGCTGCTGCAGGACGAATTGCTGCGGCTGCAGGCGGAATTGGGCAAGACGATCGTCTTCGTCACACACGACTTCACCGAGGCGGTGAAACTCGGCGACCGAATCGCGGTGCTGGGCAACCGATCCCGCATCCTGCAGTACGACACCCCCGCGGCGATCCTGGCCGCGCCGGCCGACGAGACGGTGGCCGGATTCGCCGGTGCGGACGCCTCGCTCAAACAGCTCACGCTGATCCGGGTGCGCGATGTCGAGCTCGGCCGGTGTCCCGTTGCGGCGCAGGACGATCCGGTCGAGCCGCTGCGCGCCGAACTCGCCGCGGCCGAGTGGCCGTGGGGCCTCGTCCTCGACGGACAGCGGCGACCGCTGCGCTGGGTCTCCGCCCAACACCTCGACGGCGTGAGCTCGCTGCGCGATGTGGGATCGCCCATCGGCGAACCACTTTCGTTGCGGTCGACGCTGCAGGACGCGCTGGCCGCGCTGCTGACCCAGCAGTGCGCGACCGCCGTCGTCACCGGCGGCCACGGCGAGTACGCGGGCATCGTCACCATCGACACGCTGGTCGGTGAGCTGTCGGCGTTGCGGGGCGCCGGGGGCACCGTGACCGAGCACAGCGCGGGAACCATGGGCACAGCACCGACGAGTGCCAGCGAGGACGCGCCGTGATGGATCGGATCACCACCTCCGCAACCGATTCCCGGCGCGCGGAGCGGCTGCGGATGCTCGCCCAGCCCGCGGTGGTCGTCGTGCTCACCGCGGGCGTGCTCGGCTGGGCCTTCGACCGCGATCTCACCGCCACCCAGCGAGCCAGCGTCAACATCCGCAATATCGCGACGACGACCTGGCAGCATGTGGTGATCAGCGCGACCGTCGCGGCGATCGTGCTCGCGGTCGCGGTGCCGCTCGGCACGCTGCTGACCCGGTCCCGATTCCGCCGTCTCGCACCGTTTTTCGTGGCGATCGCCAATCTCGGCGCGGCCGCCCCGGCGATCGGTCTCATCGTGCTGACCTATCTGGCCACCCGTACGACCGGCTTCTGGGTAGGCGTCGCGCCGATCGCGTTCTACGCGCTGCTTCCGGTGCTGCGCAACACCATCCTCGGCTATCAGCAGGTGGACCGGGCGCTGATCGCCGCGGGCCGGGGGCAGGGCATGTCGGCCGCGACGGTGTTGCGCCGCATCGAATTTCCGCTCGCTGTGCCCTACATCCTGGCCGGGCTGCGCACCTCGCTGGTGCTCGCGGTCGGCACGGCCACACTCTCGTTCCTGGTGAGCGCGGGCGGTCTGGGCATACTCATCGATACCGGCTACAAGCTGCGCGACAATGTCACGCTGGTGCTCGGCGCGGTGCTGGCCGTCGCGCTGGCACTGCTCGTCGACTGGCTCGGCGCGCTGGCCGAGCGGTTCATCGGACCGAAGGGGCTGCGATGAGGCGCGAATCGGCCCGGCTGTTGCGCGCAATCGCCTGCGCCACAGCGATTCTGCTGGTCGCGGGCTGCGGCCTGCAGTCCGGCGGCGCGATGCCGCTGCAGGTGGGTCCGGGCAGTATCCGGCCGGATCCGGATCTGGCGGGCGTGCCGATCACCGTCGGCTCGAAGGATTTCACCGAGCAGAACATCCTCGGCTATCTGATCGAATTCGCACTGTCGGCCGCGGGCGCGAACATCCGCGACCTGACCAATATCGAGGGCTCGAACAGCCTGCGCGACGCGGAATTACACGGCCAGGTGGATATCGCCTACGACTACACCGGCACCGGATGGATGAACTATCTGGGCAACGAGTCGCCGATCCAGGACGAGACCCAACAGTTCGAGGCCGTCCGCGACGCCGACCGCACGCGACACGGCATTGTCTGGGCGGATGTCGCGCCGATGAACAACACCTACGCGATCGCCACCAGCAAGCGGGTCGCGGCCGAGACCGGTGTCACGACGCTGTCGGACTACGCCAGGTTGATCGACACCGATCCCGCGGCGGCGACCACCTGCGTCGGCACGGAATTCAATGTGCGCCAAGACGGATTCCCCGGAATGGCGAAGAAGTACGGCATCGATCCCGGCAAGGTGCGCAAGCAGATCGTGCTGGACCCGATCGTCTACCAGGCGGTGGCCGATGCGAACCAGTGCCGGTTCGGCTCGGTGGCGACCACCGACGGCCGCATCGGCGCCCTCGACCTGCAACCGCTGCGCGACGATCGCGGCTTCTTCCCGAAATACAATGCGGCGCTGGTGATCCGGAAGGCGGTCGCGGACGCGCACCCACGCATCGCCGCCATCATGGCCCCGATCTCCGCGCTGCTCACCAACGAAACCGCCACCGAACTCAACCGGCAGGTCGACGTCGACGGTCGCGAACCCGCCGATGTCGCCCGAGACTGGCTGGTCGCGAAGGGCTTCGTCACCGCGAGGTGAACTTCACTGCGCCGCTTCACCGTTCGGCACGGGGGGACCGTAGATGTGGTAGATCCAGGTGCCGTCCTCCGGATCCGACCACAGCGGCCACTCCCCTGCCGTGCGGAACCAGGTCCAGGTCAGGGTGCGGCACGCGTCGGCCTCGGCGGCCGCCTCGGCCTCGGCGCGGGTGCGGTAGGGGCCGCCGAGCACGATCTCCTCGGTGCCGCAGAATTCGCAGCTGTGGAACTTCCTGACCTCGTACCGGTCCACCCGGCCACCTCCCGCATCCGGCGCGCACATCAGTGCGATTCTGCACCCGAATGCCGAAACCGGAAAGTATTGAATACCGAATGGTATTGAATACTGCGGGGTATTCTTATCTCGTTTGCACTGGAAATAGCGCATCGGCGGGAATTCGACTCGCATTTGCTGGACACCGCTCGGCAATCGTGTGTAGCGTCTGGATGCGTTAAAACTTTGCACTTATAACAATTGGTGACACGGTGATCGGTATCGATGGCTGCATGCAGCGCATCATGGACATTCCCGGTGCACGCAGCGTGACCCTGGTGGACGGCCTGAGCGGTCTCGCGATCGCCGCTTCGGGCCGGCACGGACTGGTTGATCAGCACGAAGACGCCGCTACCACAACGGATGTGGTGCGGGCCATACTCGGCTGCCCCGCGCTGGCGACCGGCAACCCGGACGACGATGTCGCGGAGATCATCGTCTGCGCGGCCCGCGGATATCACCTGCTGAATCTGGTGCACGGCGACTTCGACGGCCGGCTTTTCGTACATGTCCTGTTCGACGACGAAACCGGAAATCTGGCGATGGCGCGTTTCCGGATACGCGGAATTCTCGCGGAATTTGCCGAGGATCGTCCTTGAGCAAACTCGCGGCGGAACTGCAGCGGCTGGAAATGGAGCGGTGCACCGGAATTCTGCGGGCGGGCGACGGCGCATTTCATCTGGTATCCGGCATGGTGGCGGCGGCCGACTGCCGCCGCACCCCGGGACTGGAACGGCTCGCAGTCGCGGCCGGGGTGGCGTCCGCGGCCGATCTACTCCGGGCCAGAACCGGCTCGCCCCATGAGTTGACCGGCGTACCTCGGTTGGAAAGCCTTGCGCTGCTTTCGGTTTTCGACGCGGCGTATCTGCTGCTCGCCACACCGTCGGCGCCCGAATTCCAGCCGGCGCCGCCGCACTGGCTCGCCGCGGCCTGCCATATTCCGCCGCGCGCGCTGGTACGCGAGTGCGCGCGGCGCGGCGATCCGGCGGCGGGGCCGTGGCCGGTGGACCTGATCGATCGCGCACCCGTCGTACCGGTCCACCGGATCCGGCGCCGCCGCCTGGTGCTGACCGGCGGCCAGGTCGAGGTGCTCGCCGCGGCGGACGCCCGGCGCACTATCGCCGCCCTGGCCCGCGAACTCGGCCGCACCACCTACGGATGCCTGCTCGCGGTGCGCGCGCTGACCGCCGCCGGACTGATCGAACCGCCGCTGCCCGCCGCGATCACCGAACCGGCGCCGCCCGCCCGCCCCGAGACCGAAAGGCTGCCGCGCCGCCACGCCCGCCATGCCGCGCCGGATCCCGTGCCGAACCGGTGGGCACCGGTCGACCACAACACACTGATCCGCCTGCGGGCGGCACTGGAGGGGCTCGCCTGATCGTGCGAAGGAAATTCGGCGAACTGATGGGAAGGTTGACGAAGGTGGCCATGTCCGGACCCGAACCGAACGCGGCGGTGCTCGCGGAATTACAGGCGCTACGCGAGCGCGTACCGCGGCTGACCGGCGCGCTCGTAGCCTCCAGCGATGGGCTGCTCGTCGCCCACGATCTGCCGCACGATATCGAACCCAACACCATGGCCGCGATATCCGCCTCGCAGCTTTCGCTCTCGCATCGACTGGCCAATGCCGCGCACGGCGGCGGCCTGCACGAGGTCGTCGTCCGCGGCACCGGGGGCAATGTGGTGATCTACGCGGCGGGTTGGACCGCGTTGACCGTGCTCGCGGAGCCCGATGTGAACGTCGGCCGGCTGCATCTGGAGGCGCGGCCCGCGGTGCGCGCCATCGCCGAACATCTGACGTCCGGCGGCAACGGACTCACCAAAGATCAAGCAGTGAAAAAAGATCGAGAGGAATGAATATGTCCAATATGGATTTGGCGCTGAAAGACATGATGGTAATAGACGGCGCGCTCGGCGCGGCCGTCGTCGACTACAACAGCGGTATGGCGCTCGGCATGCTCGGCAGCTCCAAATCCCTTGACCTGCAAGTGGCCGCCGCGGGCAATACCGAAGTGGTGCGCGCCAAGCTGCGCACCATCGATCAATTGGGCCTCAACGAGGAAATCGAGGACATCCTGATCTCCCTGTCCGGCCAATACCACCTGATCCGTCCGATGACCGGCCGCAAATCCAAGGGCCTGTTCCTCTACCTCGCCCTCGACCGAGGCCGCGCCAACCTCGCCCTGGCCCGCCACCGCCTCAAGGGCATAGAGGAAGATCTCGAAGTGTGAAATATCCTCGGCCGCTGGATCGCCCGGACCGATAGACGCCCGGGCGCCGGTTCAGGTTCCTGCCCAACGGTTTTCGCCGGATACGGCCGAATTCCCCTGCGCCACAACGCACTCAGGCGGGTCGACCGGGGTTGGCGACCTGCCAAGCCGCCTCGATCATTCCGAAGATCTCATCCACTGCCGCTCGAGGATCAGCGCTCTGGCGGGCCAGCGAAAAGGCGTCGATCACGAATCTGGCGATGGTCCGGCAGGCCGTCGTGGCGTGCGACAGGCCGAGGTCGGTGGCGATGGCCGCCGCCAGCGATTCGGCATGGCGCAGCCGCATGGATTCCTCGTATTCGCGCAGGGCGGGTGACGCATCGATCATGCGCCGGATCGGGGCGGCGCCCTCGCCCGCGCAATGTCGCACTATGGCGTGCATCTCCCGGCGCAGCGCGGGGATGAGCGGATCGGCTGACGGCCGGGCGGTGACCGCCAGCGTCAGGCGTTGTTCGAAGTCTTGGTCCTGCTCGAAAACCAAAGCCTCTTTCGAGGCGAAATGGGAGAACAGCGTGGTGACGGCGACATCGGCCGCGGCCGCGACATCGCGGATGCCCACCGCCTCGTAGCCGCGTTCCAGGAACAACCGCAGGGCGGTATCGGCAATCTTCTGGCGGGTCGCGGCCTTCTTACGCTCCCGCCGACCGGTCGGCGCAGTCACCCTTTTACCCTACCAGGTTCAAAAGCGCACCAGTTACAAAACACTAACCGTTAGTGTTAACGTCGATGGCATGACGAGAGTGATACGCGCCGCCATAGCCGGAGGCGGCCTGGTCGGGCTTACCGCCGCGGCGTCGCTGCGCCGGAGCGGATATCAGGTCACTGTCCTCGAACAGGCCCCGGAGATCCGGGCCGCCGGGGCGGGTATCGGCCTGTGGCCCAACGCACTTCGCGAATTCGACCGGCTCGGGATCGGCGCCGAGGTCCGGGCGATGGGGCGCGAGGTCGACGCCTGGTTCTTCGATCCCACCGGCCGCGCGCTGCGATCCGCGGACTACGACGACCTCGCCTACCGATATCTGCTCGTCCCCCGCGCGGAACTCAACGCCGCGCTCGCCGATGCCGTCGGCCGGGACCGGATCACCCTCGGCGCGCGGGTGATCGGCTACACCGAGACCGACGACGAGCTCGTCGTCCACCTCGACAACGGGGACGACGTGCGCGCGGACCTGCTCATCGGCGCCGACGGCGTCCACTCCCGGGTGCGCGCCCAGCTATTGCCCGGCACCGAGGCCCGACCGCATGCGGGCAATATCGCCTGGCGTGCCATCGTCCCGACAGGCGACGAGCGGCCCGAAGGCACCGTGCTCACCATCGGGCGCGAGCGCACCCGCGGCGGGTACTCCCGCATCACCGCGCGCGAAACCATGTGGTTCATAAACCAATTCGAGGCGGGGACGCGCACCGGGAGCAAGCGGGACCGTGCGCTCGAGCGCGCCCGCAACCTTGCCGAAAGCGGTTGGCACGAAGAGCTGCTGCGCATGATCGCAGCCACCCCCGAGGCGGACATTCTGGAGAACCAGATCATGGTCGTGCCCGCGCTACCCCGCTGGACGAGCCACCGCATTGCGCTGATCGGCGATGCCGCACATGGCATTTCGCCGCATATCGCCGCGGGCGGCACCCTCGGCGTCGAGGACGTCGGCGTGCTCCGCGACGCACTGGACACCGCGCCGACCCTGCGCGCGGCGCTCAGCGCCTACGAACAACTGCGCATACCGCGCTTCGAGCGGGTGCGCGAATGGGCCGACGAGGTCGAAAAGGCCGACGGCCCAGCGGAATCCGCGCAACGTTACGCGGCGTTCAGCCACTGGATGCACACCACCGCCCCGCGACCGTGAACCTGGAAAGGCCGAAGATATGAAGAAAGTGAGCTTCGCCGAGTTCGGCGGGCCGGACGTATTGCGGCTCCTGGATGCCGAGGAACCACACGCCGACCGCGGTCGTATACGAATCGCGGTGCGGGCGGCGGGTGTCAACCCCGTCGACTGGCGGATCCGCACGGGACAGCTCCAGCGGATCCGACCGATCGAGCTGCCCGCCGGGGTCGGGCACGACGCCGCCGGAGTGGTGGACGAGATCGGCGCGGATGTCGAAGGGGTCCGGCTCGGCGACGAGGTATTCGGCTACGGCGCGAACACCTACGCCGAATTCGCCGTGCTGTCGGCCTGGGCCCGGATACCCGATGGACTGTCCTTCGAAGAAGCCGCCGGTTACCCCTCCGTCGTGCAGACCGCGCTACGCATCATCGACCAGGTCGGGGTGCGGTCCGGGCAGACGCTGCTGGTCAGCGGCGCGTCCGGCGGGGTCGGATCGGCGGTGCTGCAAATCGCGCGCGACCGCGGCATCGCGGTGATCGGCACGGCGGGCGCCGCGAACCAGGATTATCTGCGCGGCCTCGGCGCCCTCGCCACGACCTACGGCGACGGCTGGGTCGAGCGGGTGCGGCGGCTCGGCCGGGTCGACGCGGCGCTCGATCTGGCGGGTTCGGGCGTGATCCGCGAGCTCGTCGAGTTGACCGGGGACCCGGGGAAGGTAGTCTCCATCGCCGATCTCGGTGCACCGGAATTCGGTGTCCGATACTCCGGCAAGTCCGGGGACTGGCAGGAGGCCGTCACCGAAGCCGCACGCCTCATCGCGCGGGGGAAACTCCGCATCCCGGTCGAGAAGTCGTACCCGCTCGCCGAGGCCGCGGCGGCGCATATCGACAGTCAGGCCGGTCACACGCGCGGACGCCGGGTCCTGGTCATCTGAAAGGGTCCACTACTTGGCTACCGGCCTGCTCCGCGCGACCATCCGGGCCGGTCAGCGCGGGTAAGCTGCTCGATCATGGGCACACAGGTCGAAGTGGTACGCGTATTCACCGACGCGGCCGGGCAATTCGGAAATGCGCTCGGGGTGGCCCGGGCCGGGGATTTCGCCGAGGACACTCGGCAGGACCTGGCGAAACAGCTCGGGTACAGCGAGACGGTGTTCGTCCAGGATCCGGTCGACGGCATCGCGCGGGTGCGCATCTACACACCGGCCGTCGAGCTGCCGTTCGCCGGGCATCCGACCGTCGGCACGGCGTGGTGGCTGGCCGATCGCGGCCAGGTGGTGCATACGCTGGACGTACCCGCCGGGCCGGTCGCCGTCGAATTCGCCGACGGGCTCGTCCGGGTCAGGGCACGCGGCTCCTGGGCGCCGAAGTTCACCTTCGCACAGCTGGCGGATCCGGCCGACGTGCTCGCGCTGACACCGGACGATTACACCGAGGGCAATCACTACGCCTGGGCCTGGATCGATGAGGCGCGCGGCGAGCTGCGATCGCGAATGTTCGCCCCCGGCATGGGAGTTGCCGAGGACGAGGCGACCGGCGCCGCCGCCGTCGCGCTCACCGCGCTGTTGCAACGCGGGGTGCGGATCACCCAGGGCGCGGGTTCGCAGCTGTTCACCGAATGGGATTCCGACGGCTGGGTCCGGCTGGGCGGCCGGGTGGTCGCCGACACTCCCGTCGAGGTGTAGCTACGGTAGGGCAAATCCCGCGAGCGGTGACGTGGTAGGTAGTTGCGAACCGCCCGCGGGCTCCACCGTGACGGCAATGGTGTCACCCGCCTTGAATTTCGTCACGAATGGTCTTGCCGTCGAAGGCAATTCGGCCGGCATCCCGATCGAGCGCGGCCGCCCGCCCGCGGAGACCAGCCACAGCTGGTGAATATGCCCGTCGGGCGGCGGTGCGACCCCGTCGAACATCACCGCGGCCAGCCCCGGCCGGATGACGTCGACCGTCATCGTGCCGCCGCCGAGCACCCGCAGGCTGTGCATATCGGTGACCTGCCGCGGCTGCTCGGCGCCGGGATCCGGCCCGGCGAACCGATCGGCGACCATACCGCCGCCGAGCACCAGCAGCGCCGCGGCCGCTATCGGGGCCACCGCACCCAACCGCCGCCGCCACTCCGGCGGCCCAGGCCGCCGGGTCCGCGCACTGCCCGCCGGGTCGTCGAGCATCGCCAGGATGCGCGCCTCCAGCCGGGCGGGCGGGGTCAGCTCGTCGAGCACCGCCAGCCGCGCGAGCACCTCGTGCAGCGTGCGCACCGTATCGCCGAACGCCTGCCGGATCTCGGGATCGGCCGCGTCGAGCCGGGATTCGATATGCCGCCGCTCGATGTCGGCGACCGCGTCGAGCGCGTACGGATACGCCAGCTCGAGCAGATCCGATTCGGATCGAACACCGTCAAGCATCCGCACACTCCCCGACCAGGCCGATCGGGCCACCACACCATCGCTTCTCATACCGCTCCGCCGCCGACCACACCCGCAGATACACCTCCTGCGTCACCACTTCGGCCATCGCCCGATCGCGCAGTATCCGCACCGCCGGCCCGAACACCGGCGGGCTTGTCGGCCGACAGAGCTCGCCCGAGCCCGCCGCGGCCGGCAACATCCGCAACCGCTTACCCGCACCGGCGTCACCCGGCCCGGGCACCGCGATCCGTTCCACCACGAGCCGTCGCTCGATTCTCATCGCCGATTCCATGCCCGCATACGGGGTGTTCGGCGGCCGACCCCGGCCGGATTGGTCCTACCACCCGATTCGTCCGGAATTCCCTAGCGGCACCGCCTCGCGCACGACCGAATCCGACGGGGAGGTACGCCCATTGACGAGGTCATATCCCCTATCGACCGGCGTGTCACAACCCGGAGTTTCCCCCAACCGACCAACACGGCATCGGGCGATACCGCTTCGGCATCCCGGAACGCCGCATCGGGCGGTGCGCCCGCACCTACCCTTTGGTCATCTGCCCACTTGTGCGCGAGCGGAGCATCGACGCAGCGGCTTCGCCCGCGACCGAGCCGAGCGGCGAGACGTAGTCGTGAACCGGATTCCCGGCAGCGGCACCGGTGCTCGGCAGCGAAAGGTCACTCTCGTGAAGAAGATGTTTGTTTTGGTATGCGCGTTTCTCGCCGCGCTCCTGTCGGCGCCGAACGCATCGGCCGATCCGGTGGAGCCGGGAAACTGGACACCGGACTCACCCGGCTTCGACGTTCAGCAATGCGCGGGCGGCAGCGTCGACGGACTGACGTTCACGCTGCCGTCGAGTCCGGGCGACAGCGGCGGCGGCGCATGTAGCAACGGCGCCGAACGAGCCGAGCGGCGCTATCACGACTACGCGGGCGACGGTAAGAACTATTCGACCGGCATCCGCCAATTCGCGGGCACGTTCACCATCAAAAGCATGGACGGCGAACGGATTTCGCTGAAGCAGACCTTCAACGGCGACGACGGCCCGTACTTCATGCTCGCCGTCGACCGCGATCGCAGGCTCTACAACGTGGAGGGCGGGGCGACCATCGCACCGGCGGGCACCGCGACCGACGGCACGCCGGTACAGGTGAATACGGTGCACGACACCGCGAAACATGTTCTGCGCGTGTACATCAACGGCACCCTCGGCTACGAGGACGACAACGCGCCCGGCGGCGAGTTCTACGACAAGTTCGGCGCGTACCAGACCAGCAGCGGTTCCGGCCCGATCACCGTCTCCTGGAGCGATATCGGCTTCTGGCGCCAGTGAGTCAGCCGACCGCCGCGGCGATCAGCATGTAGGCGGTCCCGGCGTCCATCACCAGATGCGGCACCTGTGACCAGCGGCCCGGCGATCCGGAAATGGGATGGCCGGGCCAGTGCCGACCGGTGCGCGCGGCGGCGAGGACGGCCACGGCATCGGCCGCGAAAACCAGCGCCAATCCGAGCGCGGGCGCCGGTGCCGGGCCGCCCCGCCCGTGCCCGGACATCGCGTACAGCATGGCCGCCGCCGCACCGACGTGATACCCGATGGCGAGGATACGATCGACCGGATCCGCGCGGCCTGCGCTGTGCCACTCGGCAATCCGGCTCACCAGCAGGATTCCGAAGACGACGGTCATCGCGATCAGCACGCCGTCGATGGCGTGCGCGCTCGCGGGGAAGATCAGCATGGTGAGCATCACCAGGCACATCAGCAGATGGGCCGCATCGGATTCCTGTTGCGCCGGAACGGAATTCACGGCGGTGGCCGCGCCCGCCGGGACCGCGGGCCGCACCAGCCGCGCGACCACTATCGCGGCCGCGGCCAGGAATGCCGCGACCACCGACCAGCGCAGCACCCCGTAGTGCTGAACGAAGTCCGCCACACCGCACCACCTTTCGTCACCGCGCCGTCCCTACATGCTCGCATGCCGCACCGACAGTCCAAGCATCGTCGCGGCCGCATTCAGCGCACGGCGCGGGCGGCGGCGGCGCGGGCGAATCGCCCCGGTGACATCCCCCGCCACTGTTTGAAGGCGTTCGAGAAACTCGGCGCGCCGGAATATCCCATGCGATAGGCGACATCCTCGACGGTGAGCCCGGTGGCGAGCAGTTCCTCGGCGAGGTTGCCGAAGGTCTCGACGCACAGCTGCCGATAGGAGGTGCCCTCGTCGGCGAGCTTGCGTCGCATGGTGCGCAGGCTCATATGCAGGGCGGCGGCGACATCCTCCTGGCTGATGCGTCCGTTCATGCGGTGCATCAACACCTGACGCACCGCGCCGGAGACGCCCTGCCGCATCCCGCGCCGGTCGAGCAGTTCGGCGCACTGCTCGTCGAACAGCGCGGCGTTCAGCGGGCTTGCGTTCGGCATCGGCTCGTCGATTTCGGTGGCGTCGAATACCGCGAGGTGCGGACCGGTGCCGTCGACGCTCTCGATCCCGAAATCCTCCAGGATCGGCAGCAGCCGGGCCCGCAGGCCGCCGGAGATCTCACCGCGCTTGGCCGGCGGCGGACTGCCGAAGACCAGGAACCAATTCATCAGCAGCGCAGCGACATCCCGCTCGCAGAGGAATCCGCGAATATCCTCCGGAATATCGCTGTCGTCGACGTAGAGGTGCACCTCGTCGCCGACGAAGTCGTGCCAGGCGCGCGCGAACGAGGTCATCAGGCTGAAGTAGCGCATCGCCACCTCGAAGGCCGCGCGCTTGGTCGGGCTGCTCAACACCGCGAGGGCGAAGATGCCGTGCGTGGTGATGCGGGTGCGCGAACCGGCCTCGATGCCGAGCCCGTATTGGTCGCCGAAGGCGTCGACGATATTGCGGACCAACGAAAGCTCTTGGGCCGCAACGATCTCCGCACCAGGCGTCTTCAACAGGACCGGATCTATCCCGGTATCGCGCAGGCTGTCGGTACGGGCGAGTCCGTGATCTTCGGCCACCTCGACCAAGATCGCGGCATTGGTCACCGAGCGACGCCATTCCCATGCGGCCACGTGTTCATGGTTTCCCGCCGGTGGCCGAAATCTGCAAGATTTTGGCCGGACATCGCAAGGACATCCGCACCGCCGCTTTCGATGCCCGGACGGTTGCCAGGGTGGCCGGTATGCGCAACAGCCTGGCCCGATATCGCATGGAAGCGGGCATGGGCGACCGCCTAGCGTCTTAGTAGACAGGAGGCAGGCGAAAGCATATGTCCAGAAAGACACTTGCCGGCAAACGCATCGCGATTACCGGTGGCGCGCACGGTGTCGGACGGGAAACCGCGCTGGCGTTCCTCGCCGAGGGCGCCGATATCGCGATCGGCGATGCCGATGCGGGCGCGGTGCGCGCCATCGCCGACCAGCTCACCCGGATCCACGGCGGCACCGCCGTCGGGTTGCTCCTCGATGTCACCGACAGCGTCCGGTTCGCGAGCTTCCTCGCCTGTGCCGAACGCAAACTCGGCGGACTGGACGTGCTGGTGAACGCGGCCGACGTCATGCCGGCCGGGCCGTTCCTCGCCGAATCGGAGACCGAGACCGACCGGCAGATCGATGTCAACCTGCGCGCGGTGATCACCGGAACCCGGCTCGCCGCAGAGCGTTTCGTGCGACAGGGGTACGGCCAGATCGTGAATATCGGCACCGCGGGTGGTGTCCCCGCCGCCTTGGGCGTCGCGGTGTACAGCGCGACCAAACACGGGGTCGTCGGATTGGGTGCGGCGCTGGATCAGGAATTCGCCGCGCACGGGGTCACGGTGAGTACGGTCGCCGCGGGGTCGATCGCCGATACCGAGGCCGTCGCCGACACCGTTGTCGCCTGTGTGGCACGGGGATTGGGCGGATTGATCACCGTGCCGCGGGCGCGCCGGCTCCGCCCGGCCACCTTCCGCGAGGCGCTGCTGCGGCTACTGGGCCGCGAACCGGTGCCATCCGGCGTGCGTTGAGCCGGAACGGGTTGTGCCACAACGGGTAGCACCGATCGGGCCGCACGGTCCGCGTCGGGCTCACGTCCCGCGCCACGTGAGCCCGGCGCCGACCGGGCAGGCCCGATCACCCGTCGCGCAGCACCCGCTTGAGCACCTTGCCGGTCGGGTTGCGCGGCAGCTCGTCGGCGAAGAGCACGTCACGGGGCACCTTGAAGCGGGCCAGCCGTGCCTTCACATAGTCGCGGACCTCGGCTTCGGTGAGTGAAAACCCTTCCCGGACAACGACGACGGTGCGCAACCGCTGTCCGTACTGCGCGTCATCGACGCCGAAGGCGCACACCTCGGCGATCGCCGGATGCGCGGCGAGCAGTTCCTCCACCTCGCCGGGAAAGACGTTCTCGCCGCCGGAGACGATCATGTCGTCGTCTCTGCCGTCGATGAAAAGCCGTCCCGCCCCGTCGAAATGGCCGACATCGCCGGTGGCCATCAGGCGGCCGATCCTCGGCTTGTCGCCGCCGCCGGTGTAACCCTCGAACTGATAGCCGTTTCCGACGAAGATGCGTCCGGTCCCGCCCCGCGGCACCTCGATATCGTTGTCGTCGAAGATCTTCACCGTCGCACCCGGCGCGGGCGTGCCGACACAGCCTGGCGCGGCGGCCAATTCGTCCGGCGTCGCGATCGTCGCGTACGCGACCTCGGTCGAGCCGTACACGTTGTAGACCACCGGGCCGAACGCCTCGGTCACCCGCAGGCACAGCTCGGCGCCCAGCTGCGATCCGGCGACGAAGATGATGCGCAGGTGCGAAAGATCGTGTCCGGCACGGGCTTGCGGGCCCAGCTCCACCATCCGGCGCAACATCACCGGCACCGCGATCAGCGCGGTGGCCCGGTTCCGGTCCAGGCTGTCCAACACCGCCTGCGGATCGAAGCGGCGGCGGATCACCAGCGTCGACCCGAAGCCGACGGCCATGATCGCGTGCGCGAATCCGAGCGTGTGATACAGCGGCGCAGGGCATTCGGTGATCTCGCGGGCCCGGAACGGCACCTTGCCGAGGATCGCGCCGAGCGGCGCGAGGGAATTCGGCTCGCCGCGCGGCGCGCCCTTGGGAGTGCCGGTGGTGCCGCTGGTGAGCAGGACGATGCGGGCCTGGGTGGCCGGGCGGCGCGGCGGCGTGCGCGCGCCGCTCGCGATCAGGTTGTCCAGTGTGTCCGCGCCGGGCCGGTCCGCCCAGGCCCGGTACCTGCCGCGCTTGGGCACCAGATCGCCTACGACGCGGCCGAATTCGTGATCGTAGACCAGCAGGTCGACGCCCTCGCGGTCGATCACCTCGGCCAGCTGCGGCCCGGCGAAATCGGTATTGAGCAGCACGATTCTGGCGCCGCACTTGGCCGCCGCGAAGACGGCGTAGTGGAATCCGCGATGGTTGCGCGCCAGGATCGCGACGCCGTCACCGTCGCGTAGGCCGCGCGCCCGCCACGCGTTCGCCAAAGCCGTACTGCGCGTGTCCAATTCGTGGAAGCTGACGCGGCCGCGCTCGTCGAGGATGGCGGCTCGGTCGCGGTAGCGCAGCGCGGCGACCGTCACCAGACCGCCGAGCAGTCCGGAGCGCAGCACCGCGGCGGCCATCCGGACGAGGCGATCCGGGCGCTCCGGTCCGGCCAGTCCGGCACGCACCGCCAATGTGGCGTAATAGGTTTCGTCCGCGGCCCGCCGTGCCACCCCCGTCGCCAGCGCGCCGACCTCGGTGAGTTTCATGGCTGTCCTGCCCGCGACGGTGACGCGGAAGCGCGGTGCGCGGATCTGCCGAACTCAGACATCGTCGTCCACCTTGATCGGGGCCGGATACCAAGGCCGTTGTGCGCCGGGCGGCTGCTTTCAGATTAAGCCGTCCCAGACGCTTGCGTCGAGCCGGTGCGGGTCATGATGGCCCGATGTCGAACAATACCGACCAGTCCGCGCCGCTTATCGTCGTCGACGATCTGTCCGGTCCGGCGATCGCGGCGCTGCTGGCCCAGCATCTCGACGATATGTACGCGACCTCCCCCGCCGAAAGCGTGCACGCCCTGGACCTGGACGCGCTGCGTAAACCCGAGATCACCTTCTGGAGTGCTTGGGAGGGCAGCGAACTGGTCGGCTGCGGCGCGCTGAAGGAACTCGACCCGACGCACGGCGAACTCAAGTCGATGCGCACCGCGACCGCAGCCCGCGGCCGCGGCATCGCCTCGATCCTGTTGCGCCACTTGATCGACCAGGCTCGCGAACGCGGCTACACCCGGCTCAGCCTGGAAACCGGAACCCAGCCCTACTTCGCCCCGGCCCGCCGCCTCTACGCCCGCAACGGTTTCGCCGAATGTCCGCCGTTCGCCGACTACACCCTCGACCCGAACAGTGTTTTCATGACGCTGGCCCTGTAGGCCTCGCGCAGGGGCTCAGCCCAACAGCTTTCAGCCGAGCGCGCGGGCGAAGGCCTCGGCCAGCTCGCCGACCTGCTCGTCGGTCATCACGAACGACGGCGAGATCTGCATGGCGCCCTGCCCGGCGGCGCGACCCGAAACACCGTGCTGGCGAAGGGTTTTCACCAGAGGTAGACCCTCGGACGGATCGGCCAGCTGCACCGCGGCGACGGCGCCGATACCGCTGCGGATTTCGGCGACGCGCGGATGCTCGGCCAGCGGTGCGAGCCGGTCGTGCAGGGTCGACTCCAGCCGCTTCGCCTCGTCCAGCAGGCCCTCGCGCTCGATGATGTCCAGGTTGGCCATGGCGGCCGCGGCGGCGCCCGCGTGGCCGCCGTAGGTGTAGCCGTGCCGCCACCAGACGCCACCGGCGAAGAACGGTTCGGCGATCCGCGGCGCGACGAACACCGCGCCCATCGGGACATAGCCGGAGGTGAGGCCCTTGGCGGTGGTCATCAGGTCGGGTTCGAGCCCGAAACGCGAAGAGGCGAACCAGGATCCGCCGATCCGGCCGAATCCGGTGACCACCTCGTCGGCGACGAACAGGATGTCGTTGTCCCGGCAGATGCGCCGCACCTCGGTCAGGTAGCCCTCCGGCGGCAGCAGGATGCCGCCCGCGCCGATGACCGGCTCGCAGAAGAAGGCGGCGATGCGCTCGGCGCCGAGCTCCTCGATCAGCGCGAGCAGCGCCTTCGGATCGTCCCATTCCACCGTGCGGGTATCGGGCATCAGCTCGCCGTAACCCTCCCGGTTCACCGGGATACCCGCCAAAGCCGTTCCGGCGACGTGCATTCCGTGATAGGCCAGGCGCCTGCCGACCACGATGGACTTGTCCGGGCGGCCCAGCTCGTGCCAGTACCTGCGGGCCAGCTTGGCCGCGGTGTCCACCGAATCCGAGCCGCCGGAGGTGAAGAAGATCTTGCTGCCCGGCACCGGCGCGATGGCGCTCAGCCGCTCCGCGAGCGCCTGGGTGACCGGGGAGGTGAGGTCGCCGAAATTGGAGTAGTGCGCGACCTGGCGCAGCTGCGCGGCGACCGCGTCGGCGATCTCGCCGCGACCGTGCCCGACGTTGGTGAACCACAGCCCGGCGGTCGCGTCCAGATACCGGGTGCCCGCCGCGTCGTAGACGTACGCGCCGTCGCCGCGTGCCACCACGAACGCGCCGTCGCGCTCGACGGCGCCCATATCGGCGAACCCATGCCAAAGCGAAGTCATGACACCACCCTTACCGCAGAACATGGTCGTAGGTCGAACCGCGCCAGCGCCCGCAGAGCTGTCCGAGCGCCACGATCGCGACCGCGATCAGGGCGAATCCGATGACGAGCTCGACGAGGCCGATGGCCATCGACACATAGCCCTGGTTGCGCGGATCAATGAACGGATATGGATACCAGCCCACGATCGGCCCGCGGCCGAGCGTATAGATGCCGTACAACACGGGATAGACCAGCAATCCGGCGACGAGCCATCCGGTGACGCCGAGTCCGGCCGGGACCAGCACCCAGTCGACCACCATGACCACCGGCTGCACCCGGTGCAGCACATCGTTGATCCACGGCGGTTCGTCGCCGATCCCGAGATGCGCGAGCAGCACCGCGTACACGATGCCGGTGATCACCAGATACATCGTCGCCGCGCAGCGCAGCACCTGCCAGCGCCTGCCGCCCGGATCGACGAGCCCGCCGACCAGCAGCACCAAAGCCGCCAACGCATTGGACTGGATGGTGAAATAGCTGAAATGGTTGGCCACCGAATAGCCGGGTGACCTCGATTCATAGATCGGACCCGCGATCAGGGCCACAACACCGAGCACTGCGAACCCGACCCGCAATACCCGAACCCACCACGGAGACACCTCGACGGCGTGCACCGGGCGATTGTTGCACAGGTCACCATCCGCGCCCGCTAACAGTTGCCTGCGGATTGCTACAGCTGCCCTCCCCGGACGGAATCGGCACCCCATTCGGCGGGGAATTCGTACATCCACACATTGGGATCGGTCGCACCCGCCCCGCGCGCAACGAATAGCGGGAAGATCACGTGATCACGCAACAGCCTGCCCAGGTAGCCGGGCGCCTTCCGGTCGCCCCGCTTCTTTCCCCATGCCACAACGCGTTCGACCCGCGCGCGGCGCTGCCGCTCATAGCTCGCGAACGCGGATTCGACGGACGCTTCGTCGCGCAACGCCTTACCCAACACCACCGCATCCTCCAGCGCCATCGACGCACCCTGTCCCGATGCCGGTGACGCCGCGTGCGCGGCATCACCGATGATGATCATCCGGTCGCGATACCAGGTGGGCACCGAGGGAAAGTCGTAGGTGCCGAATGGCGCGATCAACTGCTCGGTATGCGCGATGAGGTCTAGCGCGGGCGAATTGTCCCCGGCGAAAAGATCGTTCAGGCGCGCACGGACATCCATGGCCGCCAACTCGTCGGGCCGAGGTTCGGCGGCCGCGCCCAAATTTGCGAACCACCAGACCGCGCCGTCCGGATGCCGGACATAACCGAAGAAGGCCCGGCGGCCGAAGACGAAGGTCATTTCGCCAACCGGCACATCGACTTCCGCGCCGTGCGCGTAACCACCGGTATTGAGCAGCCCGGTGTATCGGGCGGGCGGTGCGGCCGGATCGATGAGCGTCCTTGTGCGCGAACGCAATCCATCCGCACCGATGAGCAGGTCACCGTCGGCGACCGAACCGTCGGCGAATTCGGCGCGCACCCCGGCCTGGCCCGACTCCACCTCGACGAGCCGCTTGCCGTGCACGATCTCGATATCGCGGGCCAGCGCTGCCGCCCGCAACGCCGCGTACAGGTCCGTGCGATTCATCGTCCGGCAGCTGTCACCGTCCGCGAGCGTGGGCCCATAGTCGAAGGCGGCCAGGCGTTTTCCGGTACCGCTGTAGATGGACATGCGCGGGGTGGGGATACCGTCGCGCAGGCAGTCGGCACAATCCAGTGCGCGCAGGGCATTGCGGCCGTTGACCGCGACCGTGAGGAACCCGCCGACGGATTCCGCGCTCGTGGAATGAGATTCGTAGACGGTGGCCCGAATCCCCGCCCGCCGCAAGGCCAGTGCGGCCGCAGGCCCGGCGATTCCCGCCCCGATGATCAGCGCGTGTCGCATGCGATAACCATAACATGGATAGCTATAAAATGGTGTCGAACTTTCCGAGATAGGAGGCCGAGACGATGGCCCGTCGCGCCGATCAGCGCTCACCGCTGGCGCTGCTGGTGTTGGCATTGCTGGCCGAGGCGCCGATGCACCCGTATCTGATGCAGCAGCTGATCAGGCAGCGCGGCAAGGACACGGTAGTGAACGTCGCGCGCAGCGCGAGCGTCTACCAGACCATCGACCGGCTGGAACGGGCCGGACTCATCACTCATCACGAGCACCAGCGCACCCCAGGCAAGCCGGAGCGTGCCGCCTACCGCCTGACCGAGGACGGACGGAGCGCGCTGTACGGATGGCTGGACTCGATGCTGGCCGAGCCCCGACGTGAATACCCGGAGTTTCCCGCCGCGCTCAGCGTCGCGATGTTGCGCACCCCCGCGGATGTGCTGCCGCTGCTGGAGACTCGTGCGGCCGCGCTTACCGCGGAGCTCGATCGGCTGGCGGCACAACCCGATTACGGTCTGCCGCGGATCTCGATGGTCGAGGAGGAGTACCGGGCCGCGATGGTCCGGGCCGAATTGGCGTGGACGGAATCGATTGCCGCCGAACTCCGTTCGGGGACGCTGAGCTGGACGATGCCGGAAATCATCGCGGCCGCCGAACAATCCAGGAAAGCCGCATCGAGCGAGTGATCCAAGCCACGCACCTCCACCTTCGTTTCGGCCATGCGCAGGCTGAAGACGGCTACGCCGATAGCGCCTATTAGGCTGGTTGACGCAATGACCAGGACAGCCGACGCGAGTCTCCGCGAGCTTCGTACCCGCCTGGCCGCCGTATCCCTGCGCGACGAACACCGGTTGCGCCGACGCCTGGACCGCGCCCGCGGCGGCGACCTCACCGGTATCGCGGCGGAGATCGCGGCCGCCGAGCAGCGGATCGAGGCCCGCCGAGCAGCGGTACCCGAAATCCGTTATCCGGAACAGCTACCCGTCTCGGCGCGCCGGGACGATATCGCCGCGGCCATCAGCGAACACCAGGTGGTGATCGTCGCGGGCGAGACCGGCTCCGGTAAGACCACCCAGATCCCGAAGATCTGTCTCGAACTCGGGCGCGGCATCCGCGGCACCATCGGCCACACCCAGCCGCGCAGGCTGGCCGCCCGCACCGTCGCCGAACGCATCGCCGAGGAATTGGGCACCGAACTCGGCGATATCGTCGGCTACACCGTCCGCTTCACCGATCAGGCCTCCGAGCACACGCTGATCAAACTGATGACCGACGGCATCCTGCTCGCCGAGATCCAGCGCGACCGGCTGCTGCGCCGCTACGACACGATCATCATCGACGAGGCGCACGAGCGCAGCCTCAATATCGACTTCCTGCTCGGCTACCTCAAACAACTGCTGCCGCGCAGGCCGGATCTCAAGGTGATCATCACCTCGGCGACCATCGATCCCGAGCTGTTCGCCAGGCATTTCGCCGCCGAGGACGGTACGCCCGCGCCCATCGTCGAGGTATCGGGGCGGTCGTATCCGGTCGAAATCCGTTACCGCCCACTGTCGTTGGAGTTGCCCGCCACCGACGATCCGGACGACGAGGACACCCGCGTCGTCGACCGCGATCCGACCGACGCCATCGGTGACGCGGTGGCCGAACTGTTCGCCGAGGGCGACGGCGATGTGCTGGTGTTCCTCTCCGGCGAACGCGAAATCCGGGACACCGCGGACGCTTTGCGCGATCTGAAGCTGCCGCGCACCGAGATCCTGCCGCTGTACGCCCGGCTCTCGGCCGCCGAACAGCACCGAGTGTTCCAGTCGCACACCGGACGTCGCGTGGTGCTGGCCACCAACGTCGCCGAGACCTCGCTCACCGTTCCCGGCATCCGGTACGTCATCGATCCCGGTACCGCCCGCATATCACGCTATTCGATGCGCACCAAGGTGCAGCGGCTGCCGATCGAGCCGATCTCGCAGGCCTCGGCCCGGCAGCGCTCGGGCCGCTGCGGGCGCGTCGCCGACGGTATCGCGATCCGCCTCTACGCCGAGGACGATTTCGAGGCCAGGCCCGCATTCACCGAACCGGAGATCCTGCGCACCAACCTCGCCGCCGTCATCCTCCAGATGACCGCGCTCGGGCTCGGCGATATCGAGGGTTTCCCGTTCGTCGAGGCGCCGGACCGGCGAGCGATCCGCGACGGTATCGCGCTGCTGGAGGAATTGGGCGCGCTGGCCCGGCAGGGTTCCGGAAAACGCGCCCCGGCAACCGATTCGGAGCCCGAGCCGCGACCCGATGACGCGGCGGGCGGGCTGACGCTGACCCCGATCGGCCGGGAAATGGCGCAACTGCCGGTGGATCCGCGGATGGCGCGGATGCTGGTCGAGGCGAATCGCGCGGGCTGCCTGGCCGAGGTGCTGATCATCGTGGCCGCGCTATCCATCCAGGACGTGCGGGAACGTCCGGCGGAATTCCAGCAGGCCGCCGACGCCAAACACGCCCGATTCACCGTCGAGAATTCCGATTTCCTGGCCTACCTGCGGCTGTGGGACTATCTGACCGAACAGCGGAAATCGCTGTCGTCCAATCAATTCCGGCGCATGTGCCGGGACGAGTTCCTGCACTACCTGCGCATCCGCGAATGGCAGGACCTGCACGGCCAGCTGCGCACCATCACCAGGGGTCTCGGCTGGACGATCCAGGGTCCGGACGACGAAACCGACCGCCGGGCAAAGGATTCCGCGGGCCGATCGGCGAAAACGCCGGACCGCGCCGGGCGGGGCCGTCGGCCGTCCCGCGCCGACAACCGCGAATCCGACGGCGGCACAGCCGATTCGGCCGACCTGCCCTGGGATGCGACGTCCATCCATCAGGCGCTGCTATCCGGCATGCTGTCGCATATCGGCGTTCGTGAGGCCGAGTCCAGGGAATTCCTCGGCGCGCGCAACGCCAAGTTCATGATCTTCCCGGGTTCGGCGCTGGCCAAGAAACCCCCGCGCTGGGTGATGGCCGCCGAACTGGTGGAGACCTCGCGGCTGTGGGGCCGGATGGCGGCCAGGGTCGAACCGGAATGGGCCGAGCGGCTCGCGGGTGATCTCGTCAAACGCACCTATTCCGAACCGCATTGGTCGGCAAAGCGCGGTGCGGCCCGCGCCTACGAACGGGTGACCCTCTACGGCGTACCGTTGGTGACCGGCAGGCCGGTGGATTACGGCCGCATCGATGCGGAACTGTCCCGTGAACTGTTCATCCGGCATGCGCTGGTGCAGGGCGAATGGCAGACCAGACACGAATTCTTCCATCGCAATCGCGAATTGCTGGACGATGTCGCGGATCTGGAGCATCGCGCCCGCCGCCGCGACATCCTGGTCGACGACGAGGTGCTGTTCGAGTTCTACGACCGGCGGCTTCCGCCCGAGATCGTCTCGGTGCGGCACTTCGACAGCTGGTGGCGCACCGCGCGACGCAAAAATCCCGCGCTGCTGGACTTCTCGACCGATACGGTGGTCAACGAGGGCGCGGCGACGCTGGATCCGGCGGACTTCCCCGATGCCTGGCGGCAGGGTGAGCTCAGCTTCCCGCTCACCTACCAGTTCGAGCCCGGCAATGCCGACGACGGTGTGACCGTGCACATTCCGATCGCGCAGCTGGCACACGTGCGGGCGGTCGGCTTCGACTGGCTGGTGCCGGGGATGCGCGAGGAGCTCGCCGCGGCGCTGATCAAGACCTTGCCGAAGACGCTGCGCCGCAGCGTGGTTCCCGCGCCCGACTTCGCCGCCGCGGCGCTGGCCGCGCTCACCCCGCGGGCCGAACCGCTGCGCACCGGTCTGGCGCGGGAGCTGTCCCGGCTGGGCTCGGTGACCATCACGGCGAACGATCTGGATCCGGCCGCACTGCCGGACCATCTGCGGATGACCTTCGCCGCCACCGACGCCTCGGGCGCCGTCGTCGCTCGGAGCAAGAGCCTTACCCACCTGAAAACCCAGCTGGCCGAGCAGGTTTCCGCCTCGGTCGCGCGGGCGACCGCCGGCGCCGAACGGGCGCCCGCCACCGTGTGGACCACCGAATCCCTCGGCCGCCTCGACGAGACGGTCCGCCGCGAGGCGGGCGGCCAGACCGTCACCGGCTATCCGGCGCTGGTGCCGGAGGGTGACGGCGTGGCCGTGCGGGTGCTGAGTTCGCCTGCGGCACAGGCGAATGCGATGCGCGCGGGCACCAGGGCCCTGGTGCTGCATGCGATTCCCACCTCGACGCGCACCGTCACCGCCGGTCTGCCGCCGACGGATCGCCTTGCGTTGAGCCAGAATCCGTACGGTTCGCTGGACGCGCTGGTCGAGGACTGCCGGGCCGCGGCCGCCGACGAGCTGATCGCCGCGGCGGGCGGGCCGGTGCGCGATCCGGAGCGGTTCGACGCGCTGGTCGTGCGGATCCGCCCCGAGCTCACCTCGGCCGTGGCCGCCATCGTGCGCCTCGCGGTGCCGGTATTGGCCGCGGCACACCAGGTTTCGAGTGCGCTGACGCGGACCGCCGAACAGGACATAGCCGATGACGTGCGCCACCAGCTCGCGGATCTGGTGTTCCCCGGATTCATCTCCGAATGGGGTACCGCACGCCTGCGCGAGCTGCCCCGCTACCTGCAGGCCGCGCTGATCCGGCTGGAGTCGCTGCCCGGTTCGGCGGTGCGCGACCGGCAGGGCATGGCCGAACTCGACCGGGTGCTGGCCGCCTACGACCGGCTGGTCGCGAATCTGCCGGAGCCGCGCCGGAATTCGCCCGCGATCAGCGAGATCTGGTGGATGATCGAGGAATTCCGGGTGAGCCTGTTCGCGCAGCGGCTCGGCACGCCATATCCGGTGTCGGCCAAGCGAATCGAGCGGGCGATCGCCGCCGTCCGCTGACCGCCCTACTTGGCGGCGGCGGTCGCGGCGGCGCGGGCCCGGCGCATCTCCTGGATCTCGCGTTCGAAATCCTCTGCCGAGCTGAAGGATCGGTAGACCGAGGCGAAGCGCAGATAGGCCACCTCGTCCAGATCGCGCAGCGGCCCGAGGATCGCCAAACCGACCTCGTGGCTCGGCACCTCCGGCGAACCCTTGGCCCGCACCGTATCCTCCACCTGCTGGGCCAGCAGGTTCAGCGCGTCGTCGTCGACCTCGCGCCCCTGGCAGGCGCGGCGCACGCCGCGAATTACCTTCTCGCGGCTGAACGGTTCGGTGACACCACTGCGTTTGACCACGGAAAGGATCGCGGTCTCGACCGTGGTGAAGCGCCGCCCACACTGCGGGCAGGAGCGTCGCCTGCGGATGGCCGTGCCTTCCTCGGTCTCGCGCGAGTCGACCACCCGGGAGTCGGGGTGACGGCAGTACGGGCAATGCATCCGAGAGATCCTTCGTCGATGCGCGCGCTCGCGACCGGTCGGTCCGGCGAGCTCATGTACAGGGGCCTGAACCCGGTAGCAGGTATACCCCTGTTGACATGCGGTATACCTTCATAGCACTTCGAGGATACCCGGACTATCGATTCATTCGGTCAGCGACCACTCACTGGTGAGATCACCGATCAGGTCGGGCAGCCGCGCGACGAGGCGTCCGTTGGCCAATTTGTTCCAGAACGGCTCCCCGAGCACGGTCGCCGCGAACGGCGTGTTCGATTCCATATCAATGTGACGCGGCACCAGGTCACCCATGATGTATGTCCACCGCGTGTCGCGATCGGCCCAGTTGAAGTCGGGTAGCGGCGCCCGCAGCGTCACGGTGCGACCGCCGACCTCGGCGCGCACGGTGATCGGCGCGAACACACCCGGCGCGCGAACTCCCGGCACCGCGGCCTTACCGGCCAGCGTGCTCACGTAGGTGAGCGCACGGCTGATCGGCGCGCGACCCGCCGAGGTGGCGTCCCACTGGTCGGCGATCACGTGGTTCTGCTCCCGGTCGGTCATCCTGATCAGCGCGTCCACGTAACCGGCCTGGGTGCCGGATGCGATGGATTGCCATGCGGTGTGCAGACTTTCGTCGATCACACCGGCGGCGAACAGTTCGTCGATGGCCCGCATGCCATCGGCCGCGTACGCCTCGTGCATCGGCACCAGGTCGGTGAAGATGTGCCGCTGCATGATCATCAGCCTGGTCTGGTACCAGCTGAGGTCGGCACCGGTCAGGCGGGAGCCTTCGGTGGCGAGCAAGCGGACGTCGTCGGGCAGCAGCGCCGTCAGTTCCGGCGGGGTGCCGCGCAACAGATCGGCCACCGCGTCACCGAGCTGGTGGATGCCGGTCAGGTCGATCAGCACGCCGACATCGCGCATATCGAAGAAACCCGAGGCGAACGAGCCGCCGGCAAGTCCGGCCAGGCCCGCCCACCAGAAGTCCGGGTGCTGGGTGGCCAGCCGCAGGTAGTTGACGTAGACCTGGTTGAAGGTGGCCTCGTTCGCGCGAACCCCGCGGGTGGGATCCCATCCGGTGATGTCGATACCCGCGCTATCGGTGGCGACCACCATCCAGTACTGATGCAGCAGGGTGGCATAGCGTTTCGGATCGATGCCGTCGGCCCGCGCCGCGTCCAGTGCCGCGCGCAGGGCCGATTCGTCGAGGGGCAGCGCCGGATTCAGTCCGCCGCCACGTTCGCCCGCGCCGTTGAGCGATGGCAGATCCAGGTATTCCGCATAGCCGGGCGCCGCGGCGACGACGGGTGCGGCGCCGAATCCCAGTAGCAGGCAGGTGAGCACGCCGACTACTCGGATGATCGAGCGTGCGGCGGTGGCGAGGTTGATCATGGGGTTCGGTCCCGACATCGTTGCGCGGCAACCCCGTTCGCGAATTCCGGTGGACGCCGGAAGCCGAAGCCAACGTGTTGCCCTGATCACAGGTTTTCCGCACATTAGCAACACGTTCTTGTCGCCGATCAACAAATTCGGTCACCTTGTTCGGCCCCGAATCCCCTTGGACCCCAACCGGGCCCACCCTCGCCGCGCCGAGTTCTAGCGCGGCGCGACCCCGTCCTGGGGCGTCGAACCGTCGACGATCATCGGCGTCGGCGCGGGGGTGCCGTGGTCGAAAGTGCCCGCACGCCAATGCCCCAACCCGATCAGCGCCGTCACCACCAGCGCGCTGAGCAGCGCCGACACCGCCAGCGCCGCGAAGCCGACCTTCGCCTCCTCGACCCGCTGCATCGGATACACGCTGCGCGACTGCCGCGGAGTCAGCGGGCGAGCGTCGTAGGCGACGACCGCGGCGCGCGGGCGCGCGCCACGCGGACGACGGTCCGCCGCGGGACGGTATAGCGCGGTGGCGGTGCGGGTCCGCAGCACCGGCGGATGGACGGTGCGAACCCGCGGGACGGTGTCGAAGCCCAGGTCGTCCTCGACGCCGGGAGTGGTGGTGATTTCGCTGATCGCAGTGCTCATCGGACAGACCTCCGGTTGCGGCCGTGGGATATGAGTGGAGATGTCGTTCGATCACGTGTTCGAAGAAAACTGTGTTCGATTTCTACCACGCGTCACCGACAAAGTCAGCAGAAACGCCCGACATACCTCGAACAGATGTTTGAAACATCGCCGTGACCGGACTAGATTCGAGAGACGAAAAACACGACTGCGGCATGAGCTCCGGCGGGCGCACGCGGGGCCCGCGCATGCCGCGAATCGAACATAGGAAGGGCGGTTGCGGTGAGCCACACAGACGACACGGGTGATGAGAGCGACGTCGGCGCCGACCCGTCGGGGACCGGAGCGGAGCTCACCGTGCGTCAGCGCAAGGTGCTGGAGGTCATCCGCACCTCGGTCAGCGAGCGTGGGTACCCGCCGAGCATCCGGGAGATCGGCGATGCCGTCGGGTTGACCTCCACCTCCTCGGTGGCGCATCAGCTACGGGCACTCGAGCGCAAGGGCTATCTGCGCCGCGACCCGAACCGGCCGCGCGCGGTGGATGTCCGCGGGCTCGATGAGGCGGTCCGCGCGGTCACCAGCCTGCAGACGGTCGGCGCGAGCATCGAGGAGGCCGACGCCGCCGATCCGAACCGCCCGGTGCCGACCTTCGTCCCGGTGCTCGGCCGCATCGCCGCCGGTGGCCCGATCCTGGCCGAGCAGGCGGTGGAGGATGTGTTCCCGCTGCCGCGGGAGCTGGTCGGCGACGGTTCGCTGTTCCTGCTCAAGGTCGTCGGCCAGTCGATGGTCGACGCGGCGATCTGCGACGGCGACTGGGTGGTGGTGCGTCAGCAGAACGTGGCCGACAACGGTGAGATCGTCGCGGCCATGATCGATGGCGAAGCGACGGTCAAGACGTTCAAGCGCACCGGCAAGGACGTCTGGCTGATGCCGCACAACCCGCTGTTCGAACCCATCCCGGGTAACGACGCCCGGATTCTCGGCAAGGTCGTCACGGTCATCCGCAAGATCTGACCGACGAAGGATGAACGGCCGCACGGAGTTCCGTGCGGCCGTCCGTTTTCGGGCTCCCGATCCGCCCTGCTCACAGCGGATTGACAGGAAACATCCAGCGACTTCACCCCTCGGGTTGCCAAACTGTCGCGAGTGACTGCAACCAGCGCCGTGCCCGATGCGACCGATGCTGCCTCGAACGACGAAACGGAGACCCCCGGTCCGCCCACGCCCGACGCGGCCGGGGCCGCCGCGGCCACCCTGCCGCCCGCACGCCGCTGGGAACGTCTGGGTCTGGCCGCGCTGCTGCTCGGCACCGCGGCGGCCTACCTGTGGAATATCACCGTCAACGGAATGGGGAACGGCTTCTACGCCGCCTCCGCCTGGTCGGGTTCGCTGAACTGGAAGGCGCTGCTGTTCGGTTCGCTGGATCCGGGCAATTTCATCACCGTCGACAAGCCGCCGGTATCGCAGTGGGTGATGGGGCTGTCCGGGCAGTTGTTCGGGTTCGGCAGTGCCAGCATGCTCGCGCCGCAGGCGTTGATGGCGGTGGCGGCGGTGGCGCTGATGTACGGCGCGGTCGCCCGGGTCACCCTGAGCCGCGGCGCCGGACTGCTGGCCGGCGCCGTACTGGCGCTCACGCCGGTGGTGGCCATGATGTTCCGGTTCAACAATCCGGATGCGGTGATGGTGCTGCTGATGACCGCGGGCGCCTACTGCACCATCCGGGCGCTGCCGCGGGCGAGCCTGCGTTGGCTGCTGCTGGCCGGTGTCGCGCTCGGCTTCGCCTTCCTGGCCAAGATGCTGGAGGGCCTGATGGTGCTGCCCGCGCTGGCGCTGGCGTACCTGATCGTGGCGCCGACGTCGTTGCGTAACCGGTTGGGGCACTTGCTCGCCGCCGCTGCCGCGCTGGTGGTGTCGTCGGGTTGGTATGTGCTGCTGACGATGCTGTGGCCCGCCTCGTCGCGCCCGTATCTGGCCGGGTCCACCGACAACACCTTCATGGATCTGGTATTGGGCTACAACGGTTTCGCCCGCTATCTCGGCCAGAACCACCGCGGCGGCGGCAACCGGATGGCGCTGCCCGAGGGCTACGAGATACCGCATTTTCCGGGCGGCCGTGGCGGGTTCGGCGCCTTCGGCGGCGGTACCGGACCGGACAAACTCTTCACCGGTGAGATCGGCTTCGAGATCTCGTGGCTGCTGCCCGCGGCGCTGCTGGCCTTCGCGCTGGTGCTCGCGCTGCGCCGGCGGGCCCCGCGCACCGATGTATTGCGCGGCGCCGCACTGGTTTTCGGGTTGTGGCTGCTTATCGACGGGGTCGCCTTCACCGAGATGAAGGGCGGAATGCACGCCTACTACACACTCGCCGTCGCACCGGCCATCGCGGGCATGTTCGCGATCGGGGTGCACGAGCTGTGGCGGCGGCGCGCCGATAACTTCGGCCGGATCGGTTCGGCGGCACTGATTCTCACCGGCGGCATTTGGGGATTCGTTGTGCTGCAACGCAATGCGGATTGGCTTCCGTGGCTGCGCTGGACCATCCTTGTCGTCGCGGCGCTCGCCGCCGCCGGGCTGGTGCTCGTCTCGCTGCCCGCGGCCGCGCGGTTGCGGGCCAGGGCGGTGACGGTGCTCGCGGTGGCGGGAATCCTTGCGGCACTGGCCGGTTCGACGGCGTACGCGGTGGCGACCCTGCCGCAGCCGCACACCGGCGGCGGCCCGTCGGTCGGCCCGGCCCGGCATCGGGACGATTCCGGTCCGGCCGCCGAAATGCGCAAGCAGATGAGCATATTCATGGGCGACGGCGGCTACGACCCGAAGCTGGTGGACCTGTTGCGCGACACGTCGACGAAATGGTCTGCGGCGGTGGATCGTTCGTCCACCGCGGCCGGTCTCGAGCTGGCCAGCCGCACACCGGTCATCGCAATCGGCGGCTTCACCTCCGACGACCCGGTGCCGACACTGGACGAATTCCAGCGCATGGTCCGCGACCACCAGGTCACCTACTACCTCGCGCAGGAGGTCAAGCTCCCGGATTCCTGGCGGGTGCCGACCGCGGGCCGGCCGAGCCCGAACGCACAACCGCCCGCCGACCAGGGTTGGTGGCGTCCGGTGGGGCACAAGGACATCGCGGACTGGGTGAGCGCGCACTACACGCCGACCCGCATCGGCAATATCGCCGTATACGACCTGACGGTGGCGCCCAACTGAGTCGTTCCAGAGGTCGGTGCGGAAACATCCGCACCGACCTGACTTTCGGGAATAACCGCGCGAGAATCAGCCAGCGGCAGGGGGTTTCGTCGGCATGCGCCGGGTCAACCAGCCGAGGGCGGGAGCGTAGCGGTAGTCGATGCCCATGTGGCCGTCGTCGAAATGTTCGAAGTGGATGATGTCGTCGGCGACATCGTTGGCGCGCAGGGCATCTCGGAAGGCCTGGGCGCCGATATCGAGGAACCACTCGTCGCGGGTGCCGCCGTCGATCCAGATCGAGCGCATGGAGCGCATCGCCTCGGCGTATTTCGGCACCATGCGCACGGGATCCCAGTCGAGCCAACGCTGCCAGGGGATCTCCCGCAGAACGCCGGTGACCGGATCGAACGGAAGTTCCGGGACGCCGTCCTCGCCCGCGGAATAACACGCGGAGAGACCGAGCAACATGGCGAGCAGGGTGTCGGTGTCCTTCAGTGGACCGCCGCGGGCCATGCGCTCGCTGAAATCACGCCAGAATGCCCAGATATCGCCGTCGTATTCGCGTAGCCGCCGGACACCCTTCCCGAATTCCATGATGTACGAGTACTCGTAGAGAGCGTCGCCGGCGTGCGTGGCAAAATTCGCGAACAGGTCGGGGCGCAGCATCGGGGTGATCATCGCGCCGAATCCGCCGCTGGATTTGCCCTGGATCGCACGGAATTCGCGATCCGCGATCGTTCGATAGTTGCGGTCGACCCACGGCACGATCTCCTCGCACAGATAGGAGTGGTAGCGTCCGGTGCCCGGTGAATCCACGAATTGGCTGCCGCCGTATTTCGTCCACGCGTCGACGTAGACGACGATCGCCCGCGGCGCCTCCTCGGCGGCGAACATCCGGTCGACCAGTTCCACGAACGGGGCCTTGAAGGGATGCCGATATCCCCACATCGGCAGTCGGCCGGTATAGCCCTGAATGACATAGACCACCGGGTAGCGCTCGGTTTCCCGGGCGTCGTAACCGGGCGGCAGATACACCCACAGCGGGCGCTCGTGCGGATCACCGAGCGGGTTGCCGCGCAGCAGCGCGCTGGAGAAGGTGTGCTGCTCCAGTCGTCCGGAGAGTTCGAAATCCGTCATTCCCCCGACAATACGGATAAACATCCCAGGATTATGCGAAATCGACTGCTGGACAGTGCTTTCCATCGCGCACGAACGTTCGCGCGGCGCCGGTCCACCGGAAATAGTCCGGCGAACCGTATGGTTGGTAAACGTGTGACCTATCGCCGAGCCGAAAGGACCGTTCGATGGCCAAGATGACCGAGGCGGAGCGCGAGGCGTTCCTGGCCGACCTCCATGTAGGTGTGATCGCCGTCGAGCGACCGGACCGGGCGCCGCTTTCGGTGCCGATCTGGTACGCGTACGAACCGGGTGGCGAGGTCGTCATCTGGACCGAAATCGGGTCGGTGAAGGAGAAGCTGATCAGCGCGGCGGGCCGCTTCTCGATCACCGCCCAGGTGGAACAGCCGCCGTACCGCTACGTCACCGCGGAGGGTTCCGTCACCGGCACCGAACCGGCCACCGCCGATGCGGTGCGGCCGATCGCGGTCCGCTACTTCGGCGAGCAGGAGGGCGCGGATTTCGTCGAGAAGAATCTCGGCGCCAATTCGATCATCATCCGGATGCGCCCGGAGCGGTGGCTGAGCACGGACTACTCGAAGGAGTGACCAGCTCCCCGCGACCGCCGTCGGTGCGTTCAGCGCGGCAGTGGGCCGGTGAGCTTGCCACCGGCCGGGTCGTGTACCGCGCAGACGGTGCGCCTGCTCTGCAACCAGCCGATTTCGCTGTCGGGTGACAGTGTGATCAGCGAATATCCGGCGACGCGCGGGCTGGTGCGCAGGATGTCGTCGAGTTCGGCGCGGCAGACCTGATGGGCCTGCTCCGCCACCACGTCGGCGCCGGGCCACGGCGCGTCGGGCAGTTCCGGGTCACCGATCACCTCGGCGTCGTGCGGGTCGGTGCAGGACAGCACCGTCACCGTGTCGATATGCCCGATATGCACACCGTCGACGCAGTCACCGACGCGAAGATCGTTGCTGGCGATCGCATTTCCGTGCACCGAACTCGGCAGCGGGGCGGCGACGGGCCGACCCGCGATGGGCCCGCGCAGCCAGCCCGCGGCGATCGCGACGGCGACGATCACCGCCCAAACCGCCGAGGCGACCAGCCCGCCGATCGCGAGCCGACGCCCGCGCCCACCCCTGGCGCCGAGTCGGGCCAGCGCGACGACCGCGAACGGAACCGCGAGCAGGCAGCCGCCGAGCAACCCAAAGATCAGCGCGGCGACGGCGAACCCGTCGACTCCGCCGTACGCGCACGACCGAGGCGCGGCTGGTCTGCGCGAATACTCGGTGGGCCGGTGCGGCTCGGCCATGGTGCCCTCCCCCACGGCGAACGGCTATCGACCACAGTAGCCGCGCCCGCCGCAACGGCGCCGCCACTTCGTCCAGCTAAAATACGTGGCCGAACCGTGATCGACGAGCGAGGTGGTGCCATGCTGTCGGCTCTCGAGCCGGATGCGCTCGGACTGGCGCCCGCCGACTTCTCCTGCCGCGGCTACACCGAACACACCGCGCCGCACGCCGCGCTGCGCGGCCTGGTGGTCGGGGATTACCGGCACGGCCGCCAGCACAATTGTTTCGCCTCCTGGCGGGTGCCCGCCCATCCGACGGTGCTGCTCACGGTGCTGCACGAACCCGTCGACGGCAGGCTCACCGGTTTCGTCAAACGGGAGACGCGCCCGTATCTCGTCACCGCGCCGCCGGTTTCCACCGCCGTCTGCCTGACACCGCTCGCGGCCTATCGGCTGTTCGGCCCGGCCGCAGGCGAATTCGAGACCGAGACGGTTTCGCTCACCGATCTGTTCGGCGGCTTCGGCCGCAGGCTCGGCGAGCGGATCGGCGCGGCCGCGAACAATGCCGAACGCGGCGCGGTGCTCAACGACTTCCTGGTGACGCGGCTGAGTCACGCGGTGCTGCCGACACCGCAGATCGTTCAGGCGTGGCGGCTCATCCTGGACACCGCGGGCCGGATGCCGATCGCCGATATAGCCGCCGCGATCGGCTGGAGCCACAACCATCTGATCCGCCGGTTCAAACAGCACCTCGGCACGACACCGAAAACGATGGCGCGGCTCATCCGGTTCCAGTCGTTGCTGCGGCGGATCAACGGCCCGCAGCGGGTGCACTGGGGTGAGGTCGCGGCCGAATCCGGTTACAGCGACCAGGCGCATCTGCATCGTGACTTCCACGAACTCGCGGGCGTCACCCCGGCGCGCTATCGGGCGCGGGCGGAGCGCTGCGGCTGCATGGGCGCGGAATGATCCCGCTGCGGCACAAGGCTGTTCGCTAGCACCGACCGAAATCGCTAATGCGACACGGGAATACGCGCGGTGATGAATTCAGCGACCTGTTCGGTCGCCGCGGCGGCCTCCGGTGTGCCGAGCGCCGCCTGGTAGACGTGCGGTAGCCCGGCGCCGACCTCCAGTGTGACGGCCACGCCCGCGGCGGCGGCCGCCGCGGCGAACCGTTCCGCATCGCTGAGCAGCAGTTCGGCGCCGCCCACCTGAATCAGCAGCGGCGGCAGCCCCGACAGGTCGGCGAACAGCGGCGAGGCAAGCGGCACATGCGGATTGGCTCCGGCCAGATAAACCGTGGCGATACCGCGCAGCATATTCGGGGTGAAAACGGGGTCGTCGTCGACGCGTTCCACGACCGATGCGCCCGAGACGGTGAGATCGAGCACGGGCGAGATCAGCGCCGCGGCGGCGGGTAGCTCCGCACCCGCGTCGCGCAGCCGCAACAGCAGTCCGGCGATCAACCCGCCACCGGCCGAATCACCGGCCAGCACGATGTTTTTCGCCGCCACACCCGCGTCGGTGCGCAGCCAGCGCCAGACGGCGAAAATATCCTCGGGTGCGGCCGGGAACGGATGTTCCGGCGCCAGCCGGTATTCCGGGAACAGCACCCGCATACCGGCCGCGCGGCCCAGCCGCGCCGCCAATTCGCCGTGGCTGCCGAGCGATCCGATCGAGTAGCCGCCGCCGTGCACGAACATCAGCACCCGATCGGAATCCACACCAGGTGCCGAAAGCCAGTGTGCGGCAACGCCTCCGGCGGTCACCTCAGTGACCCGCACGTCGTCCGGAATCGGATGGCGCCGCATCGCGGGCGCGAATGCCGCCCGCACCTGCGGCAGCGGCGGCGGCGCCTGTCCGGCTCGGACCTTCCTGCGCTCTCGAAAGGCCTCGATCACCGCTTGCATTTCCGGACTCGGCATCGTCGAACACTCCTCAACGTCGATACACGCTGGCCAACAGTGCGCCGCCACACAGTATTCCGCCCAGACCCAGGAATCAGCGGTGGCACGCGCCGCCCGAATGTGCTGGAATGCGGCGATGTCCAGTGGAATGCTGCTCGGTTTCGTGGTAGTCGCCCTGTTGGCGGTGTTGACACCCGGACTCGACACCATGCTGATGCTGCGCTACGCCGTCATGGGTGGTTGGCGGGCCGGATTCCTTTCGCTGATCGGCATCAGCCTCGGCTGCGCGGTGTGGGGCACCGCGAGCGTCGCCGGATTGACCGCGGTCTTGCGGGCCTCGCAGCTCGCCTACGACGCGGTGCGAGTGGCCGGCGCCTGCTACCTGTGCTGGCTCGGTGCGTCCGCGCTGTGGAAGAGCATGCGCCGCAACCGATCCCCCGAGGACGCACCGGAGGTGCGCGTGGCGCGTCCGTCGGCCGCGCTGCGTGCCGGGCTCACCACCAACCTGCTGAATCCCAAGGTCGGCGTGTTCTATATGAGCCTGCTGCCGCAGTTCCTGCCCGCGGGCGCCATCGCGTGGGGTGCGGCGCTCGTCGCGATCCACGTCGGCATCGGGCTGATCTGGATGAGCACGCTGCTGTCCATGGCCGCGAAGCTGCGCACCTATCTGCTGCGGGACCGGGTTCGGCGCTGGCTGGACCGGCTGAGCGCGACCGTGCTCATCGCGTTCGGCCTGCGACTGGCCGCCGAATCCAATTGAGCCGAACCACGGTTCGCTACTTGACACAGGTGAACTGCACCACATCCAGATGTCCGGCACGGAAGTGGTGCGCACATCCGGTCAGATAGTGCATATAGGTGTCATAGGTTTCCCGCCCGCACAGCGTGATCGCCTCGTCGCGGTGCGCTTCCAGGGAAGCCGCCCAGCAATCGAGCGTCCTGGCGTAGTGCGATTGCAGCGGCTGCATGTGCTCGACCGTGAACCCGGCGCGCTCCGCGAATTCCTTGACGCCGGGCAGTTTTTCGCTGCCGGTCGCGAACGGCAGCTGACCGCCCGGGAAGATGACACCGCGAACGAAACGCATGAAGGCGATATCGTCGCGCTCGTACCTGAGGCCACGTTCGCGCATATAGTCCAGGCCGTGGATGACGATGGTGTGCAACAGCATTCGACCATCCTCCGGCAGTGCCCGATAGGCGAAATCGAAGAAGTCGGCGTGCCGCTCGTGCCGGAAATGCTCGAACGCGCCGATACTCACGATCCGGTCGACCTTGCCGTCGAATTCCTCCCAGCCCTGCAGCCGCACCTCGGCGTGCGCACGCTTCGGATGCGCCGCCAGCAGCGACCGGATATAGGCATGCTGATGCTCACTCAGCGTCAACCCGATGACGTCGACTCCGTAATGGTCGAGGGCCCGCAGCATGGTCGAACCCCAGCCGCAGCCGATGTCGAGCAGCGTCATGCCGGGACGCAGGCCGAGCTTGCCGAGGGACAGATCCACCTTCGCCAGCTGCGCCTGTTCCAGTGTGTAGTCGTCTTTTTCGAAATACGCGCAGCTGTATGTCCGGCTCGGATCCAGGAATAGCGCGAAAAAATCGTCCGACAGGTCGTAGTGGGACTGCACGTCCGCGTAGAAGGGCGCGTATCGGCTCATCGGAACATCTCCCATCGGCTGGATCGGACGATCAGGGCAGCGATCGATCTCGGTACACAGTTGGACCAACGGTCGTTCAGCAGCGGACACAAGGAATACGCAGTGGCTCAGGAGAGTTGCACTGTCGCGATCGCGCGGCCGAATATCTTCTTACCGTCGTGGGTGGCGGTAATGGCGATGACCGCGGTGCGGTCGACGATATCGACGGATTTGACCCTACCGGCGAATTCGACGACGCCGGGCCGGTCGTGTCGCACATATACCGGACTCGTCATGCGCACGCTGTAATCGCGGACGGCGCCGGGATCGCCGAGCCACGAGGTGACGAATCCGGCGCCCGCGCCCATCAGCAGCATGCCGTGCGCGACGACGCCCTTTTCCAGCCCGGCGAGCCGCGCGGTTTCCACGCTCCAGTGGATCGGATTCGAATCACCGGAAACTCCAGCGTAATTCACCAGATCGCCGAGGGTGAGTTCGATGGTGCGTGGCGGCAGCTCCATACCGGCGGACACCGCGTACGCGGGCAGACCGGTGCGCTGGGCATAGCCGGACATCTCCGGGGCGGCCAGGTCGTCGGCCGGGCCGCGCGGCGGGGTGACACGGTTGCGAATGTCGTAGCGCAGCACGGTTTTCAGCGCGTCCACGAAACCGGAGTCGGCGGGCGCCGATGCCTGCGGCGAGCGAGCCATCACACCGGTGAAGCCGGTGAGCACGGGCCGTCCGAGATGATCGAAGACGGTGTTCTTGGTGGTGATCAGGTCGCCGCCCGCCGCGTGGCGCAGCGAATGCACGTGACTGTCCGACATCAGCCGGTCGCCGACGGTGACCGGCCGGTGGTAGGTCAGGATCTGATCGGTCTGGATGATGCCGCTCGGGTCGTAGTCGACCAGGACCTCGGCGAGCAGCATTTCGAAGGTCTGGATCCCGATCAGGGACAGGAAGGTCAGCGGGGCCACCACATCGGCGTAGCCGGCATGTCGCGCGGCCGTCTCATCCCAGTGCACCGGATGGAAGTCCTGCACGGCGCGCGCGTATTCGCGGATCTTCTCGCGGCCGACGATGTAGGTGTCGTGTAGTCGAACGCCTCGTCCCAGCAACGGCTCCGCAGCCGCATACCGACCAGTATCAACCAGGGTGTCACCAGCAGACATGCCGGAAAGCTATCACCGCATCGATGCGGAGGCGGCCAGCGGACCGGCATGTCGGCAACAATCGTCGACCACCCGACGGCAACCGGACAGCAGCCGGCCAGGCCCCGCGGTACGGCATCCCTTGTCCGGCAAGATATGTCGCGCCGCGGGCCGCGACTACCGGCAATTCCACGGCTATGTGCGTTCCGCGCCGCGGGATACCTTCCTGAGCGCCGTTCAGTTGTCCGGCGGGAATTCACCCTTCGCGCTGACCGACCGGCCCTTCAGGGTGAACGTCACCTCGGTCGGACCGCCGGTGGGGCAGCACAGCGCGTCCTTGTCTTTCGCCCACTTGTATTGCACCGTAACGGTATTCCGGGTTTTGCCGATCACCTGGGTGTAGCCGTGCGGCTTCAGGGTCGCGGTGCCGAGATAGGTGCCGCCGGTGAAGAACAGCACGTGCACGTACGGGTGAATATTGCCCGATTCCACCGTCATCCAGGACAGTACGCCGTCACAACCCGCGGAGATCGGGTCGTCGCTCGCGTAGGGGTTCTGCCAGCTGCCGACCGCGGGCACGGCCAGGCGGGCCGTCGCATCGGCCGCGAGCTGGGAGTTCAGATCGAAACACAGGCCGTGTCCGCTGCCGTACGGTCCGGCCGGATCGTTCTTGGCCGTGGTCACGGGCGGCGCGGGATTATCGTTCTTGACCGTCGTCACCGGCGGCGCGGGCTGATCGTCGCGGACCGTCGTCGCACCCGGGGTCGGCCCGTTGTCGTCGACCACCGTCGCATCCGGCGCCGGTCGGCCGTTCGTCGGCTCGACCGTATTAGGTTGCGACACAGCTGGATTCGGCTGAGTGGTGACATTGCCCGGCTTGGTCGTCGGCGCGCTCTGCGAGCTGGTCGCGGAACCGCATCCGGCGAGGCCGATCGCGGTGACCGCGGCCAGTACGACTGCCGCCATTGACTTGCTTCTCATGGTTCCCCCGTCGGAGTTACACCTGCGATGAATGTGGATTGCCTTCCGCCCCAGTGGATCTGCCGGACTATCGACCCATGGAGTCGGAAGACATATGAAATATCGGTCCGGTTTGCCGGATGTTACCGGGGGATGGGACCAAACTCTCTGTGCCCCAAATTCTTTGGCTATCGCCGCGAACCCCGGCCGCGGCCCGGATTCGCGAGACGGTAGCCTGTGCGGCGACTGGACGGGTTCGGACGGGAGAGACGATGCCTGCACGGTGGGCTCGACGGCTGACAGTGGGAGTCGCGGTGCTCGTGGGCCTCGCGAGCGCATGCCCCGCCATGGCTGCACCCGAGGACGCGAGCCCGGCCCGGTTCTACCACCAGACCCTGGACTGGAAACCTTGTGGCGACCCGGATCTCGACGCCGCACACGCCGACTGCGCGAGCGTCACGGTGCCGCTCGACTACGGCCGCCCGCAGGACCGCACCATATCCGTCGCGCTGTCGCGGATACCGGCCACCGATCCGGCGCGGCGACGCGGTTTCCTGCTGTCGAATCCGGGCGGCCCCGGCGGTCCCGGGCTGAAGATGATGCTCAACGTCGGGCAGACGCTGTCACCCGATGTGCGCGCGCAATACGATCTGATCGGCATGGACCCGCGCGGAATCGGCCGCTCCGACAAGATGAACTGCGCGCTGCCGCTGCCGACCATGATGTTCTCGGCCGGATTCGACATCTTCGGTTACGCGCGCGACACCGCGCTCGCCGCCGCGCTGGCCGCCGCCTGCGTCGCACCGGATCCGGAGAAGGCGCGATACATCACCACCCGCAATACCGCCCGCGATATGGATATCGTCCGCAGCGCGTTCGGCGACGCGAAACTCAACTACTTCGGCGCCTCGTACGGAACCTATCTCGGCTCGGTGTACACCCAACTCTTCCCGGACCACGCGGGGCGGATCGTGCTCGACAGCAACGTCGATCCGGATCGGTACTGGATCGGAATGTTCCAGGACATGGGTCCGATCAACGAGGCGGGCCTGGACGACTGGGCGGGCTGGGCCGCCCGCCACGACGACGAATATCATTTCGGCACAACCGCATCCGCGGTACGCGCCTTCGTCGAGGAGATGATCCACCGGGCCGCGGCACATCCGGTGATCGGCAGCGGGTACCTCATCGACGAACACACCGTCCCGCTGATGCTGCTCGCGCTGCTGACGAACCCGAGGGCGAATCCCGACCTCGCCGCCGTGGTGCGGTTGATCTCCGACGGCGTCTCCGGCCTGCCCATCGATATGGACCGGTTGAAGGCCAAGATCACCGCCGCCGTCCCGCTGGAGACCGCGGGTATGGCCGCGGTGCTGTGCGGCGACCGGGCCGCGCCACGCGATCCCGCCTGGTACTACGCGAATATCGAACGCACCAGGGCCACCGAACCGGTTTTCGGCGCGTTCGCCAACAACATCACCGCCTGCGCATACTGGCCCGACCCCGTCGAACCGCCCACCGAGGTCCACAACGCGGTCCCCGTCCTCATGCTGCAGGCCGAGCGCGACACCCGCACCGCCTACGCCGAAGGCCTTGCGCTGCACCGCGATCTGACCGCCTCCCGCCTGATCACGCTGTCCGACACCCGGATTCACGGTACCTTCCGCCCCGCACTGAGCCCCTGCCTCATCGCCGCGGTCAACCGTTACTTCGCCGACGGGGTGTTGCCGGACACCGATATCACCTGTCAGCCTGACCCGAATTACGCACCGGCGTAAGGGCATTCGCGGGCCTGGGCTACTGGGTCGCCCTACCAGCCCGGTCGGCACGTTGACGAAGCCGGGTTCGGCCGGGTCGAGGTCGAAATGCTGGGGGCGGTTCACCTCATCGATGAGGTACGGGCAATCAGCGCGATCCGACGCGAACGCCGATACGGCAGGCTGTCGAGCCGGTACCGGAACCGCTACTCGCCGCCAGGCCGGAATGATGCCGTGCCGCGACTCGCCGAGAACCTGCTGAACGGCTATTACGAGGCAAACCGTTGACAGACTGTGAGCACGAGCCTATTTTTCGGTAATCCAAATTTTCAATTATCGGGCGGTCAGGGCCGAGAGTGGATCGAAGCGCTGTTCGTCGCGGTCGTCGGCAAAGGGGCCGGATCATGTCAAACCAGGTACAGCGTCGCATTGTCGCCCGCTCGACCCGGCCGCCGACCGCGGTGTCCCGGCGGTTGCGGCGCGCGGCACGCACGACCGGCAGCATCGGCGGCGTGCTGATCACCGCGACCTTCGCC
Source organism: Nocardia sp. JCM 34519.1 (assembly GCF_020361265.1). Classification (NCBI taxonomy): domain Bacteria; kingdom Bacillati; phylum Actinomycetota; class Actinomycetes; order Mycobacteriales; family Nocardiaceae; genus Nocardia; species Nocardia sp. JCM 34519.1. The sequence goes on along the minus strand of NZ_JAIRBR010000003.1, from coordinate 388,684 downwards.
ACGCTGGCAACCGCACCGCTCGCACACGGCGACCCCGCGTACAACACTCGCACCGAGCAGGTGGTGAATTCGCTGAATCCGGATCCGGCGGTCGAAATCTCTTGGGTGAGTTTGTATTCGCCACTCACCACCGGATTCGACGCGCATCCGCCCGAGTGCGACTGGATCCACTATATGCGTTACCGGGACAAGAACGGCCCGCGGGATTCGACCGACGCCGATGCCGTCGTGAGCGCGCAGGCCGGATTCCAGGGCGGTGCGAGCAGCTATGACATCAAGGCCCGTCAGGTCGTGAAAAAGGCTGCGGCACAAGGCAAGCACGTCGAATTCTGGGCCGTCGAGCGCCGCCCGACCTGCCTGGTCGACCGCACCGGAATCGATGCGGCGACGGCGGCGCACGATTACCACGTCGCGGTGGACTACTACTTCCACGGAGCTACCGTCGACGGCCGCCGATACGGGGGCACCCTCGATTGGTGGAATGTTCCGGGTTCGCCGCACGGCAGTGCGTCCTGGCTGCGTGATATGCGCCAAGAGCAGGACAATCGCGACTGGCACCAGATCATGGCAGAGGCGATTCCGGACGCGGCGGCGCGCGGCCGAAAGGTGTTCTGCGGCGGGCATTCCTACGGTGGCTTGATCGCGGGCCTGTACAGCGCATGGGATTTCGACCTCGACCAGGCCAGTGTGCCGCACGACGGACCAGGCTACGCGCAATGCGCGGGATTCTTCGCCGACGATACCCTGGTCACCCCCGACCCAGCCGGAGCAGGCAACATGCCCGTCCTGGGCAGTCTGGTCGATATGGCCGCCGGGCTCCTCTACACCTACAACCGCGGCATTCCCGGCGTCGTCGGCGGCTTTTCCTCGCTGTATCCCTATCTCGACACGAGCCTCGTACTGACGCCCGAAACCTATTACCTCATCGAAATCATCGCCATGGCAGCGTATTTCGAGCCGAACCAAGAAACCGACCTGCTGCGGATCCTGCCGCACACCCTCAATACCGAGGCCACGCTACGGCTCTTCCTGTCCCGCACCTACCAGCAGGCCATCACCGACACACCGGACGTCTGGAGCTTCCGCTACACCAACGCGGCGCTGTTCGGCGCGGTGCTCGGCAGCCAGGGCTCGCCGGTTTCGATCCTCAGCAACAGCATGGGCTCCTATGGCGACTGCCCGGTCGCCGACAAAGACTTCCCGGTGCCCAACCAACTCGCCGACCTGCATCTGCCGTTCCTCGATGAGTTGCGAAAGATCCCGCTGTTCGCGCAGTTCCCCGATATCGGCGACCTGATCTCGCACGAAATCGCGCCCGGCGCACGGCGAGTCGCACCCGTCGATCCGAATATCCTTTGCACCTGGCGCAATTACGACGAGGATCCGGCGCCGGTGGCCGACGGCGCGCCATACGTCGCGAAATCCGCTCAGGTGGTGGACCTCCACGATTTCGCCCGCACCTGGTTCGAGGGGCCGAGCAACTACATCGAGATCTACCTGCCGTACGTCGACGGCCCCGGAAACCTGTTCATGGCCAACATGAAATGGTGGGAATACGCCGACGCACCGCACCGCGACGACGTCTACCACCGGCCGATGCTGACCACCCTCGGCTCGATCGGTGAGATCAACGACGGCATACACGCCCTCAACCCACTCACCGCCCTGTTCCCCGTCCCCGGCCCCCTGATCCCGCAAAACACCGTCTACGCCCCCGGCCGCCACCACTTCGACGTAGTGGCCGCCGCCGAAAAACAAAACGACGGCAAACCCGAAATCGGCAGCCAGGCCATGGTCGACTGGATCATCCAGAACACGGGCCGGTGACCAATTCGGTCATCCTTCGGGGCACGGGCCATGTCGGAACAGGGCGAGGATGAGTGACACTGCTTGCTGCGGGCGGTGCATCGAGTCGGCCTGAGCGGACAATTTCGGGGCGAATCCGGGCGAAAAGCCTTCGCGGAGTCCGAGATTGTCCGGCCAGGCCGGAGACACGACCGCAGTCACTCGAGAAAGCGCAACAGCTCTGCGGTGACGAACTGGGGGTTTTCCTCGGTGAGCCAGTGGCCTGCGTGTGGGACGTCCACCGCGCGCACGATATTGGTGATGCGCGGGGCCACGGTGGCGCGGATCGGGTCGAGTTGGCCCTGGGCGGTCATGAGCAGGGTCGGGACCTGGGTCGGTGTTGCCGCCGACGTGTCTCGGACGTCTTTGTCGAGGGTGCGATAGAGGTCGAAGCCGCCGGAGAGGATCTCGGGGCGGCGGTAAGTCCTTGCGTACTCGTCGATTTCGGGGGCGGTGAACGGGGAGCGGATGGAGGTGCCGCCGAAGGAGACCTGGGGGTAGAACAGGGCCAGATATTCGCGGACGTGGTCGGCGACGAGCGTTAGGCGAACTCGGCAATTCTAAGATATCAGATCGGCTTGTTAGTATCTCAGCGTTGGCGGAAACAGGTTCGAAGAAGTGAGGTACGAGATGACGACCGCGCTCATCGTCGGCGATCTCCAAGCGGGTATCACCGGCGCCCATGCGTTCGCGCGCGATCTGGTTCCGACGGTCGCCGCGCTGGTATCCCGGGCGCGCGAAACCGGCACGATCATCATCTTCGTCCGAATTGAACTGCGCGACAACGGCTTCGATGTCGCACCCGCCAACTCGCTGATCGCCGCGCTGCATGCCCTGCCCGAATACCGCCAGGGTTCGCCCGGCACCGAACTCGATCCCGGCCTCGGCGCCACCGAGGACGACGCGGTGGTCGTCAAACATCGAGCGAGCGCGTTCGCCGGAACAGATCTGGACCTGATCCTGCGCGCGCAGGCGGTGACGTCGGTGGTGGTGGCCGGGGTGGCCACCAGCGCGATGGTCGCCGCCACCGTCTACGACGCGCTCGACCGCGACTATCGCGTCACGGTGGTGCGCGATGCCTGCGCGGATCCCGACCCGCAGGTGCACGAATTCTTCGTCGACAAGGTATTTCCCGCCCGCGGCGTGGATATCGTCACCGCCGATGCCTGGGGTTCCGGTGCGACACCAGCCTGATCTGCTGCTCCGGCACCCGGAGCCGGTCACCATGATGGAACGGGCGTACCGCACGGTGAAACGCGCGATCATCGAACTGGACCGGCCGCCGGGCGCGCGATTCACCGAGCAGGAAATCGCCCGGACACTCGGGCTGAGTAAAACACCTGTCCGCGAGGCGCTCGCCAGACTGCACCGCGACGGCCTCGTCGCACCGCTGCCCCGCTCCGGATACGTCGTTTCCGCCATCACCCTCGCGGATGTCGCGAACCTGTGCGATATGCGCACCCTGCTCCAGACCGAAGCCGCCGGACTGTGCGCGACACGCCGGCTCGACGCCGAATCGACCCGCCGACTCGACGAGCTGTCCATCGATGACGATGAAAAGTACACGGGCGAAACCGGTTTCGAGGACCGGCTGCGCGCCAACTACGAGTACGAGGCGATCATCGCGAACGGTTCCGGAAACGACCGGCTGGCGATGGCTGTGGTCACCGTGCTCGACGAGATCGAACGGGTCGCGCGGCTGGTCGCCCGGCTGACGCCGACCCTGCCGCCCGAACGAACACGACAGCGGATCGCCGTGACCGAGGCTGTCCGCCAAGGCAATCCGATCGAAGCCAGGGCCGCCATGCGCGTGCGCACCGTTTCCGCCCGTGACGAAATCCTGCGAACCCTGCTGATAAGCCCGGCCGTGACCACAACCGCGATCCCGGTGCCGTAGCGCTCGAAAGGTTCAGCGCGGCGGCAGGATACGGCCGAGGAAGGCCCGAGTATCCGGCCAGGCGACATCGACGATGGTTTGATGGTCGGCATCGTAGGTCCGCAGCTCGAAATCGACACCGCCGGCCCGGAATCCGGCCGCCAGCGCGAGGGTCGCGGGCAGCGGGACCGAGACGTCGGCGATGCCGTGCGCCAGCAGGATCGGCTGCCGGTACCCCGTAGTGGGTACGGCGGTGTAGCGCCGCAGCCGATCCGGGAACGGTCCGGACGAGAGCGGTTGTGCCAGTAGGGATCCGAAGGATGCCGAACCCACCTGCTTACCGAAGTCGAGCACACACGAGGTGCTCAGCCGGTCGAGCAGGTCGGAGCCCGCCGGGGTCAGGTACGGGCCGAGATCGAAATCCGGTGCGCCGGAGCGCATTCCGGCCAGCACGGCGGCGAGCACACCGACCGCCTCGCCGGTGCCGGGCAGCGCGGGCATCTGCGGGCCGATCAGCGGCAGAATGGTCTCGATATTCGAGCCGGGCGCCATCGCGACAGTGCCGCGGAAATCCAGCTCCGGCGCGTAACTCGAGGCGATATTCCCGGTGTTGAGCGCGGCGTGACCACCCTGCGAAACACCGGTGACCGCCCAAGCTTTCGACAGCCGCGGATCGGCGTTGCGGGCGGCGCGCACGAGATCCACCGTCGCGGTCGCCTCGGTGCGGGAATGCTGATACGGATGCGGCGCTTGGGTGCCCGGACCCAAACCGAGGAAGTCGGGAGCCACCACCGCGTAGCCGGTGTCGACGAATCGCCGCACGATATCGGCGTCCGGACCGGGAAGGCTGGTGAGCCCACACTGATTGGCGAGGCCGCGGCTGCCGTGCTCCCACGACACGATCGGCCAACCGCCCGCGGGAGGCTGCCCACTCGGCACCGCCACGATTCCGGTGGCGATGGTCGTTGCGCCGGTGGGACTTTCGGTGGTGTACCGAATGGAGCGGGCGCCGGCGACGCCGCCCCAACCGTCGGATACGACCCCGGCGAACGCACCTACCCCATCGGGCTGCGCGGTCGCCACCGGGACCGCGACGGTCCCCATGACCATCGCGGCGAGCAACGCCGCCGACCCGGCGAAATGTACGACCCGCACTCTCTTACGCCTCATCAAACCTCAACTCAACGAAACCCGGCCCGATCGAAATCTAACCGGCTGTCCGGTGTCATCACATCGGTATGTGATGACAACTACAATTCGACTAGAATGCGTTGCGACACCGGAATACTCGCCTGATAAGGGAACTTATCAAATGGGCACGAGGATCCGAATTCGACAAGCCCCGAAATGCTTTGGGGCTCGGGACCGGTCAGCGGCTACGCGATGATCAGCGCCCCCGATCTTGGCAGTGTTATCGGTCGCACGCCGGGTATCACCCTGAAAGAGCCCGCCGACGATATTCGCGGCACCACGTCGGTCCCCCGGCGAAACCCACCGCCGAACAAGAGGAATCACATGAACCCGGAAATCGATCGATACCGTTTCCCGTCCCGGCTCACCGCGCTCTGGCAACGCCTGATCGCCTGGACCGATCCGATCACCGACGCCTACGAGCGCTTCTACCGATCCCTGCAACCCTGGCGCAGGGCTCAGCCGTGATCGCCGCGCACCCGGCCGAAGCTCCGGGGTGCGCGCACGATCAGCGCCGACCGTCAGTTGGGTTCCGCGACAACGGGATAATGATCCGACAGGTTCGTGTACGTGTAATCCTTACCCCAACTGGTGACGGTCCATGGCGCGGTCTGCTCCTTGATCACGGTGTTGCGCCACCTCGCCGGCCGGGCGTGCCCCTTTCGGTGCAGTACATAGTCCAGATCCTCGCGGCCGTCGCTCGGATAACGGTACGCGGCAATCGAATTCTCCCTCGTATCGAAGGAGTACGGATGGCCGGTGCGCGCGTCGGCGGGCGCCAATCCGGCATTCTCCAGCATCGTCGCGTACTCGTCGCCGTGCGAGTCGACGTTCAGGTCGCCCGCTACCAGAACCTGCTCGGTGACCGGAATCTTCTTGGCATCCAAGAACTCTCCGATCTGCCGGAACTGTTTCGCACGATCCGAGACGGCCTCCCCCGCACGGCACATGCTGTCCGTCGACTGGGTATGCGTCGCGACCACATGCGCTTTGGTCCCGTTCACGTCCAGCACCACATAGGCGAAACCCTTGTTCGCCGTCCAGTCCGCACCGCAGCCGTTCTGGAACAGCACCTGTTCCTTCCGGATGATCGGCCACTTGCTCAATACCGTCACTCCGCCGTCCTCGGCGGTGAAATCGGAGTACTTGCCGCCCGTCGCATCCCAGCCGTCCCGACTGCGGCCGACCACCGGCGTCTGATGTGGATAGTGCTGTGCCGCATCGGCTTTCATCGCGGCGGAGACGCCGTTGTCGAATGCCTCCTGTAAGACCACGACGTCGTTGCCGCGGAAGAAATCGGCGGCCACGATCGCCTTCGCCCGATGGTCCTGTCCCCAATTCGGGTACAGAGATTTGCTCATCAGAAAGACGTTGTAGGTCAACACCTTCAGCCCCGGGGTCGCCGGAACGGCCTGTGCGGGCACCTGCGGCAGCAATCCAGCCAGCGTGGCGGCGGCGCAGGCGGCCAGAACTCTCGCGGATTTGTATCCGGCGAGCGGCATCTACTTCTCCTTCGATTCGACGAGCCCGGTCCGGATCGCGGACGGGCCCGTCGATGAAAGTGCGCCGTGTTTACACCGATACGACCACCGAGTGACGTATCGATGCCGATACGGTGGCGAATGCCGATCCTAGAGTCCCAGATCGCGACGAATGGATTCGGCGACCTCGGGCGGCATACCGTCCGAGGGCGATACCGTGACATCCGGTGCAGTGGGCCGCTCGTACGGCGAACCGATGCCGGTGAAATCCGGGATCTCACCCGACCTGGCCCGGCGGTACAGTCCCTTGGGGTCGCGCAGTTCGCACTCCTCGAGGGGCGTGTCGACGAACACCTCGTAGAACTTCAGCCCGCGAGCTCGGTGAATTTCCCTGGCCCGCTTGCGTTCTTCGGCGAATGGGCTGATCAGCGTGGCGATCGCGACGCTGCCCGAATCGGCGAGCAGCGCGGCGACCTCGGCGACCCTGCGGATGTTCTCCCGCCGGTCTTGCTCGGAGAACCCGAGATCGGAATTCAACCCGTGCCGCAGATTGTCACCGTCCAGCAGGTAGGCGGGGCGGCCGCGCTCGGTGAGCAGCCGCTCCAATTCCACACCGAGACACGACTTTCCGGATCCGGACAGCCCCGTCAGCCAGATCGTCGCACCCTCGTGTACTCGCTCGGTGTCGGCATGCTCATGCCAGACAACGTTTTTCGATTCGGTGACCGCGCCGTTGATGGTGCCCGCGGCCACCGTCCGGTTCGTCGCGGGATCGATCAGGATGAAGCTGCCGGTATCCCGGTTGCGGCGGTACGGGTCGAAGGCCAGCGGGCTCTGGGCGCGCAGCGTCAATCTGCCGATATCGTTGAGCCGCAACGATTCCGCATCCTCGTCCCGGTGCAGCGTCTCGACATTGATGCGGTAGTTCACCCCGGTCACCGCCACCCGTGCTTCGCGGCTGCCGTGCAGGATGACGTATGCGCTGTCGCGGCGCAGCTCCGTCGCATCGTCGAACCAGCAGACGGTGGCGTCGAATTCGCGTCCGACGACGGGGCGGTTGTTCGGACGGGCCAGCATGTCGCCGCGGGCCAGATCGATATCGTCGGCCAGCGATACCGACACCGCCATCGGCGCGAACGCCTCGGTCGCCTTCGCGCCGCCGGGCCCCCAGATCTGCTCGATCCGGGTGGTGCGCCCGCCCGGCAACGCGACCACCTCGTCACCGGGCCGGAAGGTACCGCCCGCGACGGTTCCCGCATAGCCGCGGTGATCGGTTCCCTCGCCGTGCCGCGGCCGGATCACGTACTGCACCGGCAGCCGCGCGTCGACCAGGTTCCGGTCCGAGGCTATGTGCACGTCCTCCAAGTGGCGCAGCAGCGAGGCGCCCCGATACCAGGGCATATTCTCGGACCGCTCGACGATATTGTCACCGGAGAGCGCCGAAACCGGCACGAAGGTCAGATCGTGCACGTCGAGTTTGCTCGCGAAAGAACCGAATTCGTCCCGGATTTCGGCGAAGCGTTCCCGCGACCAGTCCACCAGATCCATTTTGTTGACGCACAGCACCAGGTGCGGAACGCCGAGCAGCGTGGCCAGGAACGCATGCCTGCGGGTTTGTTCGAGCACGCCCTTGCGGGCATCGAGCAGAATCAGCGCGAGATCCGCCCGCGAGGCGCCGGTCACCATATTCCTGGTGTACTGCACGTGCCCGGGGGTGTCGGCGATGATGAATTTGCGGCGCGGCGTCGCGAAATACCGGTACGCGACATCGATCGTGATGCCCTGTTCGCGCTCGGCCCGCAACCCGTCGGTGAGCAACGCCAGATTCGGCTCGGCCGCGCCGAGTTCACGGCTCGCCCGTTCGACCGATTCGAGCTGATCCTCGAAGATCGATTTGGAGTCGTACAGCAATCGACCGATCAGCGTCGATTTTCCGTCGTCGACACTGCCCGCAGTGGCCAGCCGCAACAGCTCCTTACGTGGTTTCACGGGGCCAAGCATCAGAAATAACCTTCCTTTTTCCGGTCCTCCATCCCCGATTCGGAGATTCGATCGTCGGCACGGGTCGCCCCGCGCTCGGTCAATCGGGTCGCGGCGACCTCCGCGATGACCTCGGCCACCGACGCCGCCTCGCTCGGCACGCAACCCGTGCAGGTGGCGTCGCCGACGGTCCGGAAACGCACCGTCTCCGGGTATCCGCGTTCCCCCGGCCGCATCGGCAGGAAGCGGGTGCGGGCCAGCAGCATGCCGTCCCGCTCGACCACCTCGCGCCGATGGGCGAAATAGATACTCGGCAGTTCGATGCCCTCGGATTCGATGTACTGCCAGATGTCCAGCTCGGTCCAATTGCTCAGCGGGAAGACCCGGACATGCTCACCCCTCGTATGCCTCCCGTTGTACAGACTCCACACCTCGGGCCGCTGGTTTCGCGGATTCCAGGCGCCGAATTCGTCGCGCAGGCTGAATACGCGCTCCTTCGCGCGCGCCTTCTCCTCGTCGCGGCGGGCGCCACCGAATACCGCGTCGAAGCGGTTCTCCTGAATGGCGCGCAGCAGTGTGGTGCTCTGTAATCTGTTGCGCGACGCGCCGATTCCGGTGTCCTCGACGACGCGGCCCACATCGATGTCGTCCTGCACTCGCGCGACGACCAAGCGCACGTCGGCACACGCCCGGTCCCGGAATTCGAGCACCTCGTCGAAATTGTGTCCGGTATCCACGTGCAGCAGCGGGAAAGGCGGCGACGCCGGCCAGAACGCCTTCCGCGCCAGATGCAGCACGACAGCGGAATCCTTACCGCCGGAGAACATCAGCGCGGGCCGCTCGAAGGTGGCGGCGACCTCGCGGAGGATATGCACCGATTCCGATTCGAGTGCCGAAAGGTGCGAAACGTCGTATACGGTTGCGTCCGAAATCATATTTTTGCCCAATATCCGTATCGTGTCATGACCGGTTGCGCGGACAGCTCCGTGGCCAGCCGGGTGCCGCGGTCCATGGTTCGCCAGCGTTCGCCGTCGCGGATCGGCACCTCGCCGGTGCGCAGGCGGTCCGGATTACCGGTCACCGTGTGATTCCCGCCCATCCGGACCATCCCGGATTCCGAAACCAGGCCCGTGACGTCGGCGTCGACGCCGACGAAGTCGAGCACGGTCCGCAGCGCCTCCCTCGGTTGTGCCGTGAACCATTCGTATTTGAACTGCAGGAACCGATCGCGCGGAACGGCCGCACGCAGCAATTCGGACGCCGAGTTGAACGCCGTCCAATAGCCCACGGTGCGCCACCACGGCATCGGCTCCAAATAGGATTTCGGATTCGAATAGGACGCCACCGCGGCACGCGGATCACGCACCAGGTGCAGCAGATACAGGTCGATGTCGTCGCGGCGGGCCAGGTCGGGTACTTCGCCGGGCGCCTTCGAACTGTCGATCAGCAGCCGTCGACCGGCACCGGCGTGCTCGTATACCTCGACGGCCGCATCGGTGGCGATATTCCCTGGCCGCGGCCGCAGCAACCGTTGCGGCGTATGCCGCGTCCGATGGTGGGATCGCTGGTATCGCCAGATGGCCTCCGCGTCGGCACCCCGGCGCGCCAGCAGTGATTTCCAGATATCGCATTCGGTCAGCGGCGCACCGCAGCCGCACAGGTTGTTGGTGCCGTCGCCGGCGAGCGCGTTCTTGTAGAGGAAATATCGTTCCCCGAGGTGGGTCACCCCGGGCAACTCGTGCAGAATATTGCCAAGGAAAGTGCTGCCGCAGCGCATCATTCCGGTGATATAGAGAACCGCGGCCATCATCAGCCCTCTTGCTTCAGCAGCACGAAATGCTGCGGCACGTGGACGGCCAGGCCGACTCGACTCACCACGGTCAGGTCCCGGGTCCGCCCCGCCGGATCGGCCGCGGAAAGGGCTATCGCCGAATCCCCCGGATCGTAAATGGTCGCCCCGGCACGGAAATCGCCGAGCAGCGCCTGATCGCGGGGAATCATCCTGGTGCGCGACACGGTGACCCCGGCGTCCCTCAGCCGGTCGAGATAATTGGATTCACTTGCCTGCCAATAGGTTTCGGTATGCAACACGATTCCGTCGCAGGATCCGCCGGTCTCCTCCACCACCGCGGCGGTGGCGAACAATCCGCTGACGAGATCGGCGGTGCGGGCCTCGCGCAGCCCCTCGGTGGTGAGCAGCCCCGGCAGTCCCGCGTCGGTGTCACCGTAGAGCAGCAATTCGTTCTCCCGCGTCCACATACGGACGAACATGCGATAGGAGATGAATTGCTCCAATTCCGCGACATGACGGGTTATATCGGCCGGAACCGGAAGCGATACCGCGACGCGGGAGAATCCGGTGCGCTCGGCGACCGCGCCGAACGCCGCCTCGGGCGTGCTCTGATACGAGGTTCCGGAACGACCGATCCCGATCGGCTCGCGCTCCTCGCGGGACAGCGGTTCCCGCAGGTAGTAGCCGTCGTGGCCGGAATCGACCCGGACCATCTTGATCAGGTGCCGCACCATGAACCGGCGGCGGGTGCCGAGCAATGGGAAATAGTCGGGCAGATAGGTCGAATATGATCTTCGATATCCGGAATTACCGGCGGCGCCCGCGGTCGCATGCGTGGCGAAATCCTTGGCGGGCGATATGTCCGAGCCGCGCGTATCGTCGCCGACGATACGGCTGTCGCTGCCGATCGGATACGGCTCGTTCGAGGTGTAAACGGGCATGGGTATCCCCTGGAACCCTTTCTGTGAAAATCTAGGAATTGCTTGCGGCGAATGCCTGGTAACTACGTCCCAATTCGTCGGCGACCGCGTCGACCTCGGGCAGCGCCATTGATTTGCATTCGTAGCCGAGCATCGCGTGCATGAACCGCATGGTTTCCGCGGTGAACGTCACCGTGCCGTCGGCATCGATGCCGTCGATTCCGTCGGCCTGCTGGCATTTCTCGTTGATGGCAACGGCCTGGTCGAGGGTCAGATCCGTCGGCAGGTCGAGCTCGACTCCGGCATCGGTTATCCGGACCGGGTAGCCGCCGGGCAGCCCGAACGGCGCGGGCGCGTGCACCAGACGTCCCGATCGGGTCAGCAATTCGGACAGCACCGCGACGGCAGACGACGCGGTGAGCATCTGACCGTCGAGACCGCCTTTTCGGCGCAGGTCATCGGTGAGATGCGCGAATACTCGCGAATCGTCCGGCTGTTCCGGCGCCGGGGCGTCGGCGTATTCGACCGACAGCGCGTATGCGCTGTCCCCGGCAGTGCCGAAACGTGGCACATAGTGGCTGAAATAGTGTTGAGCCACCAGGCGCAATTCGATGCGCTCCGGGCTTTCGCCGAGTTCCGCGGCCACCGCCCTGGTAAGTGCGGGAATGATATTCGCGACATTGCCGATTCCGATGGACGGCGCGAGCCCCTGGGTGCGCAGCACCGGGCCGACGGCGTCCGGGAACGCGGCATTGACGGTCACCGGCGATCGGCCGCTCGCCCGGACGGCCTGCATGAGCTTGACGTTCAAACTCAAATGCATGGGCAGCCACGGCCCGAACTGGGCCTGATCGAGTTCTTCGTACAGATGCTTGGGCAGCTCGGTGAGCCGCCGCCACGATTGCAGCGAGGCGCCCATGAAAACGATGTCCGGCTCGATGGCGTCGATCGTTTCGGCCGTGCGATCGATATCGCCGAGATCCAGTATCCGGGTCGCGATATCGACCGGCTGCCCGAGATTGTCGGCGGTGAAGCGGATCAGGTTCGCCAACCGTATGGTGCGGTCGTCATCGCGACCCGCCAGCGTCAACCGGATATCCGGATACCGCTGTGCCAGTTGGCAGACGACCTTGAACGAGAGGTCGCCGGTGCCGACGACCAGGATATTCGAATCCATTGTTGCCCACCCTTCAGATCGCGCCGCAGTGCGAGTTCTCGACGATGTGTTCGACGAAATCCTTCAGCCGGGAATGGTTCTGCAGGATCTCGGCATAGGTGTCGACGAACGACGGATGGGTTTCGAACTCCTTTTCGTCCAATCCGTCCGGATCCACCGCGGTCCGGAAGTACGGTAGTTTCATCAGCCGGTTGAACACATCGGTCGGAATCGGCTCGGACATGGCGTTCTCGGGGAAGTCCATGCGCTGGTATTCGGTATTCACCAGGCTCTTCAGCACGTCCGGCTTCAGCGTGTACACGATGCCGCAACCGCATGTCTCGGTGATGTGCGGACACAGGGCGCGCCCGGTTTCCGGATCGATATCCACCTGCAGGCTCGACAGCAGCATCTTCATCTCGGGCCCGAGCGGCCTGATGGTGTTCTGGATATTCTTGACGATCGCCACCTCGGCCCAGCGGATATCGGCGAGATCGAGCGGGAGTCCGCGCCGCTTCGCCTGTTCGCCGAGCGCGCCGGGTGCACCGTAGCGGCCGATCATATGTGTGATGACGGCGCGCCACGGCTGATCGTCGGCGCCGCCGCCCCTGGTCCGCCGGACGATTTCGGCGAGCCTGGTGAATTGCGGCACGGTATACGCGAGCGTGTTGTTGATCGAAATACCTTGTGCGACAAGATGGCTCATCGCCTCGTAGCCGGCCTTACTCCCCGGAATCTTCACCATGACGTTCGGGGAGATATCCGCGAGATATCTCGCGTGCTCGATCATCGCGTCTGCGTCGAGCGTGTGCCGGGGGTCGGTCTGGGCGCTGACCCAACCGTATTTCCCGCCGCTGCGCCGCCACAGCGGGTGCAGGATTTCCGCGGTCTCCGCGACCACCGCGCGCTGCACCAGCCGCAGCACCTCTTCGGGGTCGGTGGCGCCGGTCTCGTGCACGAATCGGCAGATACGGTCCCGCCAGTGCGCCGGATGCGCCAGCACACTGTTGGCGACCAGCGATGGATTGGTCGTCACGCCGCGCAATAGGCCGTTGCCGGTCTTCGGATCGAAGAATCGGTCCAGCGCATTCCTGCGGTCGGCCCGCTCACTCGCACCGGGTGCCGCGCCCAGGTAGTCGCGGCGCCACAGTTCGTATTCGGTCAATGGGGAATCCCACCACAACTCCAGTTCCGGGTGGGTGCCCTGAATTCTATCCAATATCGTTGTTCGGTCGGTTCTCTTTCGTTCGCTAACAATGACAGACAAAATTATCAATCCCGTTGAGCCGTAATTCTGTTCGGTCGATCAATTGTCGGTTCGCGCATCGGCTCGATCCGGAGCCGCAATCACCTCCATTCGGTTGCCGACGTTGACGATCCAGATCAGGGTGCCGACACAGAGCACCGCGGTGACCGCCATGAGGACCGGCACGCCGACCGCCCGTTCCAGCAGGGCGAGCAGATACGGCGCGGCGAAGCCCGTGTACGCGACGGCCTGGAAGACGGCGGTGACCCGCCCCAGATTCGTCGGCGCCGCGATGCGGTGCACCTCGCCCAGCCCGCAGACCAGGCAGCAGCCGTAGCCCGCACCGAGCACTAAGGTGCTCAGGAAGATGAGCACCGCGCTGTCGCCGAGCGCGGTCGCCACCGCCGCGACGACAAGACCCGCCGTGACGATGCCGAGCGACACCGCCGCCAGCCGGGACACGTCGACCCGCTTGGCCAATGGCTGGATCGCGATACCCGCCATCATCGTCAGGCAGGTCGATATCGCGCCGAAGGTCAGCGCGTTGTCGCCGAGGCCGGTGCGCACCTGTTCGGGCAGGTATGCCAGTGCGATCGAGGATGAGCCGAATACCCACGGCGCCAATGGCACAACGATCGCGAGGAAGCGCGACCGGCGCGCTCCGCTCAGCTCGAGCGGCGCGACGACCCGCGCCGACGGATCGCTCGGTGGATCCGTCGGCGTCAGCACCACCAGCACGATGGCGATCAAGGTGATCACCAGGTGCGGTATGTACGAGGTGAGCATCGGCGAGGGCACCCAGCGGGCGATCAACCCGGCGACGAGCGGCCCGACGGCGAAACCGACGGTCATCGCTATCGTCGCGCGGCGCGCACCGGCGGCCGGCTCGTCGCGCGAGAGCTCCTTGATCCACGCGGTGCCCGCGCTGAACGCCGTTCCGCTGGCGACGCCCGCGATCAGGCGCCCGATGAACAGCCAGGCCGTGCCGGCGGCGGCGGCCATCAGCACCGACGATCCGATGAAGGAAATAATCAAGCAGGGCAACAGGATTCGCCTACGGCCGAATCGGTCGGACAGCGGCCCCGCGACCAGTAGACCCGGGATCAGCCCGATCGCGTACAGACCGTAGGTGGCCTGTACCGTCGCCGACGAGGCGGGCAGGTCCGAGCGGTACATCAGCAGTAGCGGCGCGAATTGGTTTGCGCCCCAACCGACCCCGGCCACCGCCATGGCGGCCGCGATCCATGCGCCTCTGGGGGCGGCGACGGCCCGTGCCTCGGACGGCGATTCCCGCGGCGCCTCCGCTGGTCGAGCGAGTGCGCCTGCGCGGTCACCTCCGCCCGTGGGACGGCCTCGATCGCGGCCCGACGAAGAAAACGTGAACACTCGCGCCTCCCGTGAGATCGGTTGTTCTCGGCGGTCTGATTTCCGGTTAGGACGTACTCCTCCCCGGTAACCGGATGAACCGGATCCTGAGGTGCGAAACCCTTGTCGGCCACTTGTTTTCAACGACGGGCGGGGTCGGCGCCGGCTGCTCTGGCCGCCTCGGTCAACTGACGCATCCATCCGGCGGCTGTACGCGCCCCGGGAGTGGGGCGACAGCGCACCGGGTAGTCGGCCGACGGAGGCGATGAGCTGCGCGATCCTGGTCGTCCGGTCTGGCGTACGGCTCCACTATCGGCCCCTCCACAGTCGAGTGTCAAGGAAATGAACGGATCATCCGACATCGCCGAAATGGGTTTATTTTCGCGAAGACGCGGCACCCAGCGAAAACCTGGATTTCGCGGCGGCCCCGCGCGAAGTCGATTCCTGCGCGATCGCGATGCGTTCAGTGGGGTTGAATCCGGAACTCATTGCGCGACCTCATGAAATCGAGATCCCGGCAGCCACGCGTACCGAGAGTTCAATGCTTCCCACATAATTCGGCAGGCTCAGGGAAGACGTTCGCCGATCACCGCGCCGGATACTCCGTCGATCCGCAGGTCGGCTCGTTCCGCGGTACGGTCGGCCGCGAAATGCGCTGTCTCCCGGTCACTCCAGCGATCCCACTGCGGCCCGAGCTCGCCACCGTCGCGCCCGATCACCCTCGCGCGCCGTAACTTTCGTGGCGCGTCCAACCAAATTCGGTATGCCGCAGGCGATTCCCGCCACGCCGCGCCGACTCCCTCGACGATCAGCACCGGCGTCACCGGAATCTCCAACCAATCCCGGTAACCGCCGCGCCGCCAACTGAACGGCCGGAACCCACCGGCCCGCCCCGCCGCCAACGGCGCCAGCACCTGTTCAGCGAACGGTTCCCACCACACCAGCGGGCTCTCGCTCTCCCACGGCACCCGGAACTGATCCGACCCGACCACCGGCGCCTCCAGCACGGCCCCCAGCCGCCGCGCGAACGTGGACTTCCCCGCCCCACTCGGCCCATCCACCGCCACCACCCGCACCGGCCCACACGAGGGCGGCAATTCGGCCAGCTTTCCGGCCAGCGCGGATAGGTCGACGATCGGCACTCGCCCATCCTGCCAGGTCGGAGCCCATAGACTGCGCGGGCCGTGTCGGTGCCTCATCCGGACCCACATTCGTCGCCGCCGAGCCGCGTCAGCCATGTCGTTGTGCGCCTTCCCAGTTCGTGAAATCGCCGGTTCCGTTGCGGCGCACGGATACTCGACCTACAGATCGGTGCGACCTCGAACCTTGCGCTGCTCGGCACCGTTGTTTGCCCGATCACCGCTCGTCCGTCAGTGTGACGCGGCCGGTATCGCCGTCCACGTGCACCATCGCACCCTCGGGCAGAACCGTTGTCGCGTCCGGCACGGCGAGCACGGCGGGTATGCCTTGTTCACGCGCGACGATCGCGGCGTGCGAGAGCAAACCGCCGATCTCGGTGACCACCGCGGCGACGACGCCGAACAGCGGCGTCCACGCCGGTTCGGTGGTGCGGCAGACGAGTACGTCACCGGGGCGCACCTCGACGAAATCGCTCGGACCCCGCACTACGCGCACCGGTCCGGCGGCCTGTCCGACGCTTCCGGGTGTACCGGTCAGCGATCCGGCTCCGCCTGAGCGCGCGGGTGGAGGGGCTGCGGTGACGGGCCGGGCCTGCAGCAGCCATATCCGGTCGTCCGCGATCGCCCACTCGATATCCCTTGTGCCGCCGAATAATTCCTCGACCTCGCGGCCCAATCGCGCGAGGCGCGACACCATCTCGTCGGTGAGGCAGAAGCGGCCGGAATCGGGTATCGCGCGGGTGACGACCTGCCCATGCAGTCGGTCGGTCCGCCGGTCCTTGGCTCCGAGCCGCCGGTCGACAACGGCTCCGCCGGACACCAGCCATGAGTCCGGGGTGACCTCGCCCCCGACCACACCCGCGCCCAGCCCGAACGACGCCTCGATCCGGATGTCGGTCCCGGTGAACATGACACCGGCGACCTCGGCATCGATCAGCCGCTGCACCAGCACCGCGGTCGCGGGCGGTTCGAGGTCGGCGGCACGTGCGCGCCGGTATCGAACGGCCCGCTCGGACCACAGTGAAGCCCAGCAGCGGCGCACCGCGTCGGCGACCGCGTCCGCACCGCGGACGCCGAGGAAGGTGTCGTGCTGCCCCGCCGCGGCGTCGGCCCCGTCCTCGCTGGTCGCCGAGGATCGCACCGCGACGTAACCGGACGGGCCGCCGATCCGGACCAGCTCGCGGGCGATCGCGCCGACCAGCGTGGACGGGAGTTCGGCCCGCTCGAGCAACGCACGGGCCGCATCGGGATCCCGGCGTGGATCGAGCCCGGCGACCGCGTCGGTATACGCGCGGACCGGTACTACGAACCCGGGCGGCACCGACCACCCAGCCCGCAGCAGTCGGGCCAGCGGGGCGGCCTTGCCACCGGAGACGGCGGCATCGGCGGCGTCCGCCAGGTCGATCAATATCGCGGCATCGTTGCTGAGCACCATGCCCACCAGCATCCGCGATTTCGTACGCTTGGCGCGAAACCGCGTTGACGCGAGGGGAATTCGCCTGAATTGTCGGTCCCATGACGCGCGCCAACTCATCGCCGGAGCTATTGGTCCTGCACACCGTGCGGCTGATCGGCATGGCCGATGAAGCCACCATCGCCGAGCACACGGGCGTCGGCCTGGACGAGGTATCCGAACTGCTGGGCGACTATGAGGCGTACGGCTGGGTGACGCGTGCCCAATTCGCGGGCGCAGGCGGCTGGACCCTCACCGACCGCGGCCGCGCCGAGGACACCCGGCGGCTCGTCGAAGAACTGGACAAGGCGGGAGCCCGTCCCGCGCTGGAGGCGGCGCACCGGGAATTCGACGCACCCAACGCCCGGCTGCTGCGGGCCTGCACCGACTGGCAGCTCCGGCCGGGCGCGGGCGGCAGGCTCGCGGCCAACGACCATTCGGATCCGGATTGGGATGCCCATGTCCTGGACGAATTGTCAGCAGTCGCCGACTATTCGAAACAACTCATCGCCGAGCTTTCCGGTGAATTGGCCCGATTCGCCGGCTACGACCGGCGTTTCGGTGCGGCCCTGGAACGAGCCCGCGCCGGTGACGGACGGTGGGTCGCCGGTATCGGCATCGATTCCTGCCACGTCGTCTGGATGCAGTTGCACGAAGACCTGCTCTCCACGCTCGGGATCTCCCGCGGCGCGGCGACGGAACCGCGATAGGTCAACTCCCCCATGGCAATTCGACATCTCTATCTCGCACGCCACGGCGCGGCCGACGCCTTCGGTCAGCTCACCGAACCGGGCCGCCGACAGGCGGGACTGCTCGGCCGCCGCCTCGCCGAAATCCCCGCCGACGCCGTGTGGCACTCCCCACTACCCCGCGCCGCCGCCACCGCACACGAGCTGGCCCGCCACCTACCGAATGTGCCCGTCGCCGAAGCGGCCGAACTGATCGACCACATCCCCTACGTCCCCACCGCCGCCGAAACACCGCCCTCCTGGCGAGGATTCTTCGACGGCTACGACGAGGCCGAAGCCGCTTCCGGCCGACGGCTCGCCGAGGCCCTCATCGCTCGCTTCGCATCAGTCCCCAACTCCCCCAACGATATCCACGAAATCCTCATCACCCACGCCTACCCGATCGCCTGGCTGATCCGCCACGCCCTCGACGCACCCCCATCCCGCTGGCTCGGCCTCGAAAGCGCCAACACCGCACTCACCGTCATCGAATACCGCCCCCACCTCCCCCCGACCCTGGTCATGTACAACGATATGACCCACCTCCCCCCACCCCTGCGCTGGACCGGTTTCCGCAACGCCCTACACCCATGAAAGCCGCTGCGCCCCAACGCCGACCACCTTGGTGGGCGCGGTTCGTCGGTCCCCTCCTCCTGTCCGGCCGACGAACCATCGGCCCGACCCGCTGCCCAGCATTGTTTTTCGCTTGTCGGGAAGTCAATTGCGTTGGGTCTTAATATCTTTAAGACCCGAGGCGGGGGTCGGGCGCCGACGCAGCCGATAGTCTGCGATCAGAGATCGTCGGCACCGGATGTGATGGGGGCATGTTATGCGTCTGAATGGACCGAGTCAGCTGCTGGCAGGTAAAACCGTGCTCGTGACCGGCGCGAGCCGCGGAATCGGTAGGGCGATCGCGGTGCGGTGTGGCGCGGAGGGTGCGAATGTGGTGCTGGTGGCGCGGACCGATCAGCCGGATCCGAAGGTTCCCGGCACAATCCATACGGTGGCCGCGCAGGTGCAGGCCGCGTTCGCGAGTTATGTCCAGGGCGTCCTACCGCTGATCGGCGATGTGCGCGACGACAAAGAGATGACCGAGGTGGTGGAACAAGCCGTCGACCGGTTCGGCGGTATCGACATCCTGGTGAACGCCGCCGCCGTCATCTACCAGACCCCGGCCCGTCGGACGCGGATGCTCGAATACGACTACATGGCCGACATCAATTCCCGTGGCGTGGTGTTGATGTCGACGCTGTGCCTGCCCGCTCTGACGGTGTCGGCGCAGGCGGGGCGCAATCCGCACATCTTGAACTTTTCGCCGCCGATCAATATGAACCCGGATCGGATCGCCGCGTCCTTGGGGTATGCGATCAGCAAATACGCCGCCTCGTTGGCGACAATAGGGATGGCCGCCGACCTCCGCGACTACGGAATCGCGGTCAATTCGTTGTGGCCGCGGACGAGCATCGATACGGCGTTGGTACGCAACGTCGGCGGCGGCCCGGAAATGGCGGCGACCGCACGGACCACCGATATATGTACCGACGCCGCGATGATGATCCTGACCAGCCCCGAATTGACCGGTCAATGTTTACTCGACGAGCCGGTGCTCGCCGCGCACGGTGTCACCGATTTCGACCGGTACAGCGTCACCCCCGGCACCGAGTTGTCGCTGCACCTCTTCGTCGACGCATAAGTGGGCCACGGTGATACAGAAACCCGATGACGAATCGAGCCGGGTACCCGATCTGGCGTTCTGGATGCGCTATCAGCGTGAGGCCGAGGGACTTTCGCGGGAGACGTTGGCCGCTCGAGCCAAGGTGTCCAAACACCTGCTGTACCTGTGGGAGCAGAAAGGCAAAACGCATAAGCCGTCGGACCAGACATTGCTCGCCTGGCTCAAAGGGACTTTGGGCGAGATGTGGCGTTGGCCGAAGGCCGTTGATTTGGTCAACCCGATACTGTCGGATCTGCGTTGGGCCTTGCCGACCGAGGTTACTCCCGACGAGAAACTACAGGTGGATCGGGTACTCGACCCAATGGCGCTGCACGACGCCGCATTCGACCTGTATTACGCGAACGAGGCGTGGTGGCGGGTGTGGCCGGGACTGCGCCGTCCCACTCCTGATCAGCACAGACGCCCGAACCTGCTCGAATACATCGCGACCCATCCGATGGCCGAAGAAGTGTGCCGAAATCACGACCACCGGGGTGGTGTCATGGTCGATGCTTTCAGAACCGTTGCGCCCGGCCGCATTTCGTGGGAACGGATCAAGGAGATCGACTCGGTGCTGCAAGGTTCGAAGAACTATCAGCGGTGGAGTAAGGTCCGAGCCACCGACGCCGAAATCAACGACCAGACACTGATTCTGCGCAACCCGGACACGATGCAGTTCGAGGAACGCAAAGTAGTTGCGGTAACACCGAAATACCCGCCTCGCCGGTGGGACTACTTGTGGTTGCCGCTGACCCACCAGAGTTGATGTCGAGACCACCCTCGGCGCGGATGTCCTGAGCAGTCAGCCGCACTGAGGGTGGCGCATACGAGCTACTTCGCGAGTGCCTTGCCGCCGGTCGGGGCGACCGCGAACCAGGTGCCGCCGACGCCCTGGCCGTTGAGGTCGCCGGGCTTGTTGTCCTTGGAGAAGTAGTAGACCGGCCAGCCGGCGACGGTGATCTGGCAGGAGCCGTCGGCGCGTTCGACGAATCCGGTCAGGGCCGGATCCACGCCGTCGACGTAGAGCGCCTGGCCGCGGCTCACCAGCAACGGCGGCCAAGTGGTTGTGCAGGCGTCGTTGCAGTTCGACCGGGACGGATTGGCTGTGTCCTTGTCGAAGCGATAGAGCGAGCGGCCGTCGCGGTCCACGACGCGCGGCCCGACCGGCGGATCGGTCACGACCCGCAACTGCACCGCGTTGACGCCCTGCGGGGCGACGCCACGGTAAATGCTCAGCCAGCCTTGGGTTTTCGCAGGCGCGGCAGCCGAGACCGACGGCGCGGCGGGCTGGGCGAAGGCGGCGGGCGCCGCGGGCAGGGCGATGGCCGCCGCGGCGGCGACGGCGGCGAGCAGGGTGGTGAACTTCGGCATGGATTCCTCCGGTGGATTGTGTTGTCCTCGAACACAATTCTGCGGAAGAACGGCAGTCCGGTCTGTCGGCGCCGACACGGCTGTTGTGTGTTCGCGCCGACATAGCGAAGCATTCGCCGGTAGGGTTCACCGGTGTCGAAAGTTGGCGTCCTCACCTGGGCGGCCGCCGTAGGTCTCCCGGTGGCGGGGCTGTGGTTGCTGATCTCGCATCCGGAACTGGATGCCCACTATGAGCATCACCCACAGCACTTCTGGCTGGTGCTGGCCGCGGCGGCCCTGGCGCTGGGGCTGGGAGTCGTCCTGTTCCGGGCCGCTCGCGCCCGTCATGATCTCCGGCTCGTCCTGGTGTCGTTGATGTTCCAGTTCGCGGCGGGCTTTCTCGGATTGCACGCGATCGCGACGCCCGGTGTCATCGTCGCGATGCCGAATGCGGGATTCGTCTACGCGGTGCCGGTGGGCCTGACACTCGGTGGATTCGCCGCCCTGGCTTCGGCTTTCGACTACGGTCCGGTCGCCGCGGCGCGGATGAATCGGCTGATGTGGCTGCTGTCGTCGCTGCCCGCTATCGCGGCGGTGGCCTGGGCGATGTTCTCGCTCACCGGATCTCCGCCGTTCGATGGCATGCCGAGCGCGACGGAGACCTCGCATTCGCTGATATTGCTCGCCTACGCGGGGTCGTTGTGCTATTTGATCGCGGCCGTGGTCTACGCCAGGCAGTTCGCTCGACGGCGCGGATTGCTGTTGCTCAGTGTGCTTTCCGCGTTCGTGCTGCTGATCGAGGCGCTCCTGGCCGTCGGATACGGGCGCAGTTGGCAGGCGTCCTGGTGGGAATGGCATGTGCTGATGGTGGCCGCGTTCGCGCTGATCGCGGTGAGCAGCCACGTGCAATTCCGCCGGGAAGGCTCCGCACTGGGCTTGTTCGACAGCGTGACGCTGAATCAGACCATGGCCACACTCGAACGCGACTACACCCGCGCGTTGAACGAGATGGTGGAGGTGCTGCGCCGGCGCGAGGATGTCGGTGTCGCGGTGGACGAACCGCTCGGTGCGGCCGGGGTGGAACTGTCGAAGCGGTTCGGGCTCACCGAACGTCAGCTCGCCGTGCTCGAGCAGAACGCCCGGCTCTACCGGCAGTTGGATCAGCTGTTCCGCTCGTATATGTCACCGCAGGTGGCGACGGCGCTGCTGGCCAATCCCGCGCAGGCCGATCTGGGCGGACGCATTGCCGAGGTCAGCGTGCTCATGGCCGACCTGAGCGGGTTCACCCCGTTCGCCGAGCACACCGACCCGGCCGCGGTGGTCACCATGCTCAACACCTATTACGGCGCGATCGTCCCGGTGATCCTCGACGAGGGCGGTGTCGTCGTGCAGTTCGTCGGCGACGCGGTGATGGCCGTGTTCAACGCACCCATCGCGCAACCCGATCACGCGCTGCGTGCCGCCCGGGCCGGGCTGATGCTGCAGCGGGCGGTCGCCGGAATCGCTGCCGCACAACCGGATTGGCCGCGGTTCCGGGTCGGGGTCAACACCGGTCCTGCCCTGGTCGGCAATATCGGCGCCGCGCAGATGCGCAACTACACCGCGATCGGCGACACCACCAACCTCGCCGCCCGGCTCCAGGGTGTGGCACGGCCGGGCGAGGTGGTGATCGGACCGCTCACCCGCGCGCAGCTGGGCCAACACGCCGTGGCGCGGCCGCTCGACGCGATCGTGGTGAAAGGGCGTCAAGAACCGGTGAACTGCTTCGTATTACGGGATGTGCGATGACCGAATACGCACTGCTGCACAGTCTCGATCCGGAGGAGCGCCGCCGCGTACTCGCCTCCTGTATTCCGCGCAGGTTCAAGCGCCGCGAAATCGTCTGCCACGAAGGCGATCTCGGCGACACCCTGCATCTGGTCAAATCCGGTCTGCTCCTGATCCGGGTGACGACGCCGCTCGGGTTCACCGCCACCCTGACCGTGATCGGCCCCGGCGACTCGTTCGGCGAACTGGCCGTGCTCAGCCCCGACGCCCGCCGCACCGCGACCGTCGAAGCGGCCGAGAACGCGGAAACCTTGACGCTGAGCCGATCTCAGCTCTCATCCCTGCGCGCCGCCAATCCCGGCATCGACCAAATGCTCACCGCGACACTGGTCGAGCAGATCCGCCGCCTGTCGGCAACCGTGCTGGAGGCGCTCTATCTTCCGGTGGAAGCTCGCGTGATCCGCCGGCTGGCCAACCTCGCCCGCGTCTACGCCGGCCCCGACCCCATCACCGAAATCCGCCTAAACCAAGACGATCTCGCGTCGATGGCGGGCACCACCCGAGCCACCGCCAACCGAGTCCTGCGCGACCTCGAACAACGCGGCATCCTCACCCTGCGCCGCGGCCGTATCATCATCACCGACCGCCCCCGCCTGGCAACCGCCGCCGCTACCCCGTGAACCAGAACTCGCCACCCAACCCGAAAGCCTTCTGTCAGGAGAGTTTCAGGGAGCGGCCGATGATCTCCTTCATGATTTCGGTGGTGCCGCCGTAGATGGTTTGGACGCGGGCGTCCATGTAGGCCTTGGCGATCGGGTATTCCTTCATGTATCCGTAGCCGCCGTGCAGTTGCAGGCAGCGGTCGATGAGGTCGAGTTGTTCCTCGGTGCTCCACCATTTGGCCATGGCGGCGTCCTCGACGGACAGTTTGCCCGCGTTGAGGTCCTCGATGAAGCGGTCGACGAGCACGCGCACCGCGGTGGTCTTGGTGGCGAGCTCGGCCAGCACGAAACGTGTGTTCTGCAGTGCGCCAATGGGTTTGCCGAAGGCTTTGCGGTCGCGCACGTATCGGACGGTCATGTCGAGGCAGGCCTCCATGGCGGCTGCGGCCATGACGGCGATCGAAAGCCGTTCCTGCGGAAGGTTGTTCATCAGGTGGACGAAGCCCATACCCTCGGTGCCGAGCAGGTTCTTACCGGGCACCCGGACGTCGGTGAAGCTGAGTTCGGCGGTGTCCTGCGCCTTCAGCCCGAGTTTGTCGAGGTTGCGGCCGCGTTCGAAGCCGGGCATCCCGCGCTCGACGACGAGCAGGCTGAAGCCCATCGCACCCTTTTCCGGATCGGTTTGCGCGACAACGATAACGATGTCGGAGTTGATGCCGTTGGTGATGAAGGTCTTGGCGCCGTTGAGGATCCAGTCGTCGCCGTCCTTGACCGCGCGGGTCTTGATGCCCTGCAGATCCGAGCCGGTGCCGGGTTCGGTCATCGCGATCGCGGTGATGATCTCACCGGAGCAGAAACCGGGCAGCCAACGCTGCTTCTGTTCCTCATTGCACAGTCCGAGCAGATACGGCGCGATGACATCGTTGTGCAGCGCGAAACCGAGCCCGGAGTATTGGCCGCGCACCGACTCCTCGGCGACGATCGCGTTGTAGCGGAAGTCCTCGACACCGCCGCCGCCGAACTCCTCCGGAACGGCCATGCCGAGGAACCCTTGTTTACCTGCCTCCAGCCAGACGTCGCGGTCGACGATGCCCTGCTCCTCCCACTGCGCGTGATTGGGCGCGACATGCTGATCGAGAAACTTGCGGAACGATTCCCGGAACAGCAGATGCTCGGGTTCGAACAGGGTGCGCTCCACGCCTACCTCCTAGTGCCAACCGTGGCCGGTACCCACCGACCCGTCGTTGCCACATACGGTACCCGGAATGAGAATGACAGTTCACTTCTGGTCGGCGATTCATTGTCTCACCTGGATCGGCGGCGTGGGGTGCGTGACCCGATCGAGATTCCCGGCTCAGGTGACCGTTCGGTAACCTACAGTCCCAGCCCGCGGGCCAGCACCGGCCACGAGGCCACCAGAGCGTCCTGCCAGTAACCCCACGAGTGGGTGCCGGTGGGCTGGAAATCGTAGGTGGCCGCAATGCCGAGCTGGTTCAGCTTGGTCTGCAGGTTGTGCGCGCAGTAGTCGGCCGCGTATTCGAGGACGCCGCCCACGGCCAGCTGATTGACCAGTCCGCCGGGGCCGGGCAGCGCGTATTTCCCGTTCAGCGTGTCGTATTGGCCCGGCAGCCCGGTGCCGTTGGAGATGAACAGGTCGACGCCGCGCAGCTGATCGGCGTGCACATAGGGATCGTTCGCCGCCCACATCGGATCCCCTTGCGGCCCATACATATTCACGGAGTTGCCGCCGCCGGTGGCCACCACGGCATTGACGAAGTTGTAGCCGACCGGATCGCTGATCTGCGCGCAGCCGCTGTAGGCCGCGGCCGCCTTGAACAGTCCGGGTTT
Organism: Nocardia sp. JCM 34519.1; assembly: GCF_020361265.1. NCBI lineage: Bacteria > Bacillati > Actinomycetota > Actinomycetes > Mycobacteriales > Nocardiaceae > Nocardia > Nocardia sp. JCM 34519.1. The sequence continues at coordinate 363,171 of NZ_JAIRBR010000003.1, read as the reverse complement.
GGCGATGGGCAGTTGCAGCACCGAGGTGCCCGCCATGGACAGCCCCGCGATGGCATTGCGCCCATCGGTGCCGAATGCGCCATCGATCAGCGGCGGCAATTCCTCGGTGAAGAACGTCTTCCATTTGTTGACGCCGAGCACCGGATCCGTTGCGCGCCAGTCGGTGTAGTAACTCCACGCCCCGCCCACCGGCTGCACGACATTGACGTCCTTGCCCGCCAGGAATTGCAGTACGGAGGTCTGCTTCTGCCAGGTCGCCGAATCCTCTCCGCCGCCGGCGCCGGACAGCAGGTACAGCGCCGGCCGCGGCACCGAGGCATCTGCGGGGCGCTGCACGTCGACCCGCACGTTCTTATTCATCGCCGCCGAATACACCTGTAGTCGGACGGTGCGATCGTTGACGACGGTGAAGTCGGCGATGCGTGACCCGTCGGCGGATCGCGGATCGGCGAGCGGCGCGCCGGAGGCGATGACCGGGTCGTCCGGTGCGGCCGCGCTCGCCGCGCCGCCCGTCGCCGCCGCACCGGTCACGAGGACCGCCATCGCACCGGATACTGCCGCTATCTTTCGCCGCACTCGCACGCAAACCACGGTAGCCAGATGTAACTGAGAATTTGCCAGCTAATATTCAGTGGCCGCTCAGGTTGCCCGAAAGCCGTTCGGACGCAAGCGGGATCGCCACGGCCGGGCGGCTCGCATCGTCTCTGCTTCCGCACCGAACCGGGCAAACCGCCGATGACCGATGAATTTTCGAATCGGAGATCGTCGACACGAATATGACTACAACGCACACCCTCCGGACCGCAGAGGCCGAACTCGCCTACGACATCCACGGCCCGCTCCCCACCGCCGACGGCCGCCCGCCGCTGTTCATGATCGGCCAACCCATGTGCGCGGACGGTTTCGCCGCCCTCATCTCGTACCTTCCCGATCGCACCGTGATCACCTACGACCCGCGCGGCCTCGGCCGCAGTACCCGCAGCGACGGCCGGACGGACAACACGCCCACCGTGCAGGCCGAGGATGTGCACGCCATCATCGAGGCGCTCGGCGCCGGACCGGTCGAGATGTTCGCGAGCAGCGGTGGCGCGGTCACCGCGCTCGCACTCGTCACGGCCCATCCCGGCGATGTGACAACGCTTGTCGCGCACGAACCGCCGATCTTCGGCGTGCTGCCCGACGCCGCCGCGGCCGAACGCGCCTCGAACGCCGTCGGCGAGGCTTACGCGGCAAAGGGTTTCGGCGCGGGTATGGCCGCGTTCATCGCGATGACCATGTGGCAGGGCGAATTCACCGAGGCATATTTCGAACAGCCGCTGCCCGATCCCGCCCAGTTCGGCATGCCGACCGAGGACGACGGATCGCGCAACGACCCGTTGCTGTCCGGCACGTCCGCCGCGGTAACCGCGTACCTGCCCGACCCCGCCGCGTTGGCCGCCGCGCCCACCCGGGTGGTGATAGCGGTCGGTGAGGAGTCCGCGAACGTGATCACCGGCCGCACCGCGGCCGCGACCGCCGAACTGCTCGGCCAACAGGTGACGGTTTTCCCGAGTCATCACGGCGGCTTCCTCGGCGGCGACCAGGGATACCCAGGCCAGCCCGAAGCTTTCGCGCACCGGCTGCGTGAGGTGCTCGACGCGGAGCACTGAGCTCCCATCGCCGCAGCGGCAACCGATCTGGAGTAGTGCGTGATGTCCGACTCTGAGCGACAAGCTGTTTCGACCCGAAGGATGTCACTCAGAGTTGGACGACATCATCGGCGTCTCGGTTGCACGGACTACCCGCGATAGGATTGCGCTTATCGCTGCCGGGCCGCGACATCGATCAGCGGCGGCAATTCCGCGGTGAAGGACGCCTTCCACTTGTTGATACCGGGCACCGGATCCGTTGCGCGCCAGCGATTGACAGTTGCAGCGCGCTCGGCGTGGAGTGCTCCTTGCCCGGGTCGCACGGACTGCGGTGCTCAGTGAGTAGAGCCGCCGGATCCGGCGGATCCGCTCAGCGCGGCAGCAACTCGCGCAGACGGCCCGCCAGCGTGCGCCCAGCATCCCGCTCGCGCTCGGCGAAGAGGAAACGCAGTTCCTCCTCCAACTCCTTGCGCACCACATCGCGCAATTCCGTTGCGGCCTTGTGCATATCGTCGGCGTCGCGCCACGGCGCCGGATCGATCGGCGCGCCGAAGGAGAAGTAGAAGCGCTCCGGGCGCGGGATGAGGGTCGGGCCGAGCCCGCGAATGAGCGGCGGGGTGAGTTCACGCCGCAGACCCATCGCCTCGACGGTCCAGCGCAGCGGCCGCAGCACCGGGTGGTCGCCGTCGACCACGATGTCGTACGCGTCGTCGACGCCGATCATGGCGACCGGCACGATCGGCGCACCCGCCTCGATCGCCATGTGCGCGAAGCCCGTTCGCCCCTCCCATTTGAGCGCGTACTTCTCGTTCTTGCGCCGCACCGCCTCCCGGCCGCCGCCGGGGAAGACCAGCACCGCCTCGCCCTGCCGCAGCAGCGCCATGCAGTTGCGGCGGTTACCGCGCACCGAACCGAAGCGGTGCAGCAGGTGCCGCACACCGGGCGTCGCGATCAGCACGTTCTCCGCGAGTCCGCGAATCAGCCTGCCGCGCCTGCGCAATACCTCCGGCCAGAGCAAGGGTGCGTCGATGCCGCCCATCAGATTGTGATTTCCGACCAGCAGCACCGGACCGTCGACCGGAATGTTCTCGATCCCGTAGAACCGCGGACTGGTCCACGCGCGCAGCGGCGCCAGCAGGGTTTCGATGAAACGGATATCGCCCTCGGTGAGCGAAACCGAAAGCGGCGCACCATCACTCAGCGATGGTTCGGCATGGCCGGGCCGCGGATCGGCCACGGAGTGATCGTGCGACATGACACCCTCCTGCTGTCGATCCGACGATAGCGTAACGAAATCGACTGCGCCGCATCGCATGTGAGCTGGAACACGTTAAATGCCGGTGACATTCCAGTGTGCGGGGGACCGAGCACGGACTTCGCGCCCGGCGAGGTGGTTCGAATCACATTGAGCGTTTCCGGGTCCGCCGGGCGATCGGTGTGTCCTATCCCTACTGGATCAAAGGTAAAAGCAGGGCGGGTGCCGAGTCAGTCGGCCTAGGCGGACAAAATCAGCTGGGATATGCGGAAATCCCGCGGAAGTCGTCTGGTTTTGTCCGTTCAGGCCGGATGCTCGGCCTCACTCCGGATGCGAAACCGCACCACCGCTTGCCAGCGCACCCCGCGCCTACCTGGGGCGATTCAGCCGTCGTAACGGCGCAACCCACCACCGAACGTACCGATCACGCCGAACGCACCGATCACACCGGCAGATTCACGCCTGCGCCACAACGCCATCCGTGCTGCGTAACCGCCGCACCGCTCGCCAACGCAACCCCGCGCCCACCTCGGGCGATTCCGTCGTCGTAGCGGCGCAACCCACCGCCGAACGCACCGATCACACCAACAGATTCACGCTTGCGCCGCAGCGCCACCCGCGTGCGCGTACTCCGCCAGCGCCGCCGCCAGCGAATGCGGCACCCGCGCGTGCACCCGGGCACCGCCTTCCTCATGCGTCGAGCTCACGATGCGCCCGTCGGCGTGGATACGGGCGAGCAGGTCGCCGCGGCTGTACGGGAGCAGCACGCTGATCTCCACGTCGAGTCCGCCGAGTAGGTCGCCGAGCCGGGCGCGCAGTGCATCGATGCCCGCGCCGGTGTGCGCGGAAACGAAGGCGGCGTCCGGGAGCTGGGCCCGCAGCCTGGTCAGCTCCATCGGGGCGATCGCGTCGATCTTGTTGACCACCAACAGTTCCGGCGGTGCCGGCAGCTTCGACTGCTTGATGACGTCGGTGATGACCTCGCGGACCGCCTTGATCTGTTCGGCGGGCAGCGGATCGGATCCGTCGACCACGTGCAGCAGCAGGTCGGCGCCGGTCACCTCCTCCAGGGTGGAGCGGAACGCCTCGACGAGCTGGGTCGGCAGGTGTCGCACGAATCCGACGGTGTCGGTGAACACCACCTCGCGGCCGTCGTCCAGGGCGGCCCGGCGGGTGGTCGGGTCCAGGGTGGCGAACAGCGCGTCCTGCACCAGCACACCGGATCCGGTGAGCGCGTTCATCAGGCTCGATTTGCCCGCATTGGTGTAGCCGACGATGGCCACCGACGGGATGCCGCTGGAGTTGCGGCGCGAACGCATCGTGTCGCGCGCGGTTTTCATCTCCCGGATCTCGCGGCGCAGCTTGGCCATTCGCTCCCGAATGCGCCGACGATCGGTTTCGATCTTGGTCTCACCGGGACCACGCAGACCGACGCCGCCGTTGCTGCCCGCACGGCCACCGGCCTGCCGGGACATGGACTCACCCCAACCGCGCAGCCGCGGCAGCATGTACTCCATCTGTGCCAGCGCGACCTGCGCCTTGCCCTCACGGGAGGTGGCGTGCTGGGCGAAGATGTCCAGGATCAGCGCGGTCCGGTCGATCACCTTGACCTTGACCACCTTTTCCAGCGCGGTCAACTGCGCCGGGGTCAGCTCACCGTCGCAGATGACGGTGTCCGCACCGGTTTCCAGCACCACCGCCCGCAGTTCCTCGGCCTTGCCGGAACCGATGTAGGTGGCCGGGTCCGGCTTATCCCGGCGCTGGATCAGACCCTCCAGCACCTGCGAACCCGCGGTCTCGGCGAGCAGCGCCAGCTCGGTCATGCTCGCATCCGCCTGGGTGGCCGTGCCCGTGGTCCAAACACCAACCAGCACAACGCGTTCCAGACGCAGCTGCCGGTACTCGACCTCGGTGACGTCGGCGAGTTCGGTGGACAGCCCCGCCACTCGGCGCAGCGATGTGCGCTCCTCGAGCTGCAGCTCGCCCGCGGTGGGCTCGGCGCTCCAGCCGTTGCGGGCCATCCGCGCCTTGTGCGCCGCCACCACATCGGTGTCGTCGAGCACGGTGTCGCCGTCGAATACGGCGTCATCGGCGGTCACGTCGATTTCGCTCGCGTCCGCCGAAGTAATGTCATACGTCTCTGATTTCCTCATACGTCCTCAATGCTGCCACGCGGCAGCCATTCGTCGCATCCGGATATCCGCCCCGGCGCGGCGACCGTCATCTGGCGACGACCTGCTCGCATCAGAACAACGAACGACCGGCGGCCGCCGGTTCCTGCTTCCAGCCAGGGCCTGTCCTCGAAGTCGGACGTGGAGAACAGGCCGTCGCCGCCAGCGACCGGTGCGTGGGCCGCCCGAGTGACAGCTCGACAACCCCGAAACACGCGAAACCGCGCGTACCTACTGCGCGGACCACCAGCCCGCAGCGAGGCGACCGCTGGCGACCAGCACCGACGGGCCGCGCATCCACGCCTCCCCGTTCGCGAGCCGCACCCGCAGCCGACCACCTGGCACGCGAACGGTGACCTCCCCGGTGCCCTCGCCGATCCGGAATCCCTCGTGTGCCAGCGCCGCCGCGGCCGCGGCGACCGTCCCCGTCCCACAGGAACGCGTTTCACCGACGCCCCGCTCGTACACCCGCATATCGACGCCCCCGTCCGCGTCGAGCGCGGTGAGAATTTCGACGTTCACCCCGTTGGGGAACAGATCCGGATCGAATCCGGGCGCGACGGTCAGATCCAGTTTGGCCAGCCCTTCGGCGGACATTCCCGGATCCACGCAGGCCAGATGTGGATTGCCGACATCGATCCCGATGCCCGGGTATCCCCAGCCCCCGATGGTGGCGGTGGATTTCCCGAGTTCGCCGACCCGCCCCATCCCGACGGTGACCTCACCGTTCACCGCGTCGGCCGCGTGCACGGTGACCGGACGCGCGCCCCCGCGGCTGCCTACCACGTATTCGTTCCGGGTTTCGCGCCCGGTGGCGGCCAAATAGTGCGCGAACACCCGGACCCCGTTACCGCACATCTCCGCGATCGAACCGTCGGCGTTACGGTAATCCATGAACCAGTCGTCCGCGCCGATACCGGCCGGGATCGCGTCCAGCACACCGGCTTCCAGCAACGCACCGGCGCGCGCCACCCGCAGCACACCGTCGGCGCCGAGGCCGCGCTGCCGGTCGCACAGCGCGGCGACCCGCTCCGGCGTCAGCTCCAGCCGCAGGTCCTCGTCGGGCAGCACCACGAAGTCGTTCTGGGTGCCATGGCCTTTGGTGAACTCGATATCCAGCACGCCTGCATCCTCCCAGTCGATTCGCGCCCGCGCCGCGCCCGGGTTCATCTGGCAAACGTCCGGCGCTGCCGGGAAATTTCGTAGAGCGCGGCGGCGGCAGCGGACGGCGCGCCCAGTGAGCTCGCGGTGCCGCCCATCGGAATGTGCACCGTATCGTCGCAGGCCTGCAGCCAGGCCGCGCTCATTCCGCTGGTCTCGTTGCCGATGACCAGGATGGTCGCCTCGGTGAGGTCGTGGTCGTAGATCGCCCGCGCACCCTTTTCATCGGTGCCTACGATGCGCGTCGGGATGCCGCGCGCGACCTGGCGATCCCGGAATTCGAGCACCTGCGCCGGACCCGCGGCCCGCAGCACCGGCACCGCGAACAGCGATCCGGTCGAGGCGCGCACCGCCTGCGGGTCGTACTGGTCGGCGCCGTGCCCGGTGACGATCACCCCGCAGGCCCCGAACGCGTCGGCGGACCGGATCAGGGTGCCGAGGTTGCCCGGCGAGTTGGGCCGGTCGAATACGACGATCACCGGCGCGTCCTCGCCCGGCTCCCCCGGTTCGAAGGTCTCCAGCGCCGGATCCCGCGTCATCGCGACGGCCACCAATTCCGGTGCGCCCGTTGCCTTTTCGCCGAGTTCGGCCATCAGCTCGGGCACCAGGCCGACGGCGGGAACACCGCTGCTGTCGAGCAGTTCGCGGGCCCAGCCGGATAGATCGGGCGCACCGAGCCGATACAGCAGCGTCTCCAGCGGCCAGCCGTTGGCGACCGCCTGGTTGATCGGACGCACGCCCTGCACCAGGAAGCGGCCGTCGCGGTGGCGTTTGCCGCGATTGTTCAGATAGGCCTGCCACACCTGGACCGATGCGTTACGAGTGCTGACACGTCTGGTCACTGTGGGGTCCGTTCCATCTCGTCGAGCATTTGCAGCGCCGCGTCCACCAGCCGAGGGTCGGCGCCGTCCACCCAGCGCACCCGCGGATCCCGGCGGAACCACGAGCGCTGCCGCCGGACATAGCGCCGGGTGCCGATCAGGGTGCGTTCCTGCGCATGACTCAGGTCGTATTCGTTGTCCAGGTAGGCAAGGACTTGTGCGTAGCCGATGGCGCGCCGTGCGGTCTGCCCGTCGCGCAGGCCGTGCGCCAGCAGCCCGCGCACCTCCTCGACCAGTCCGCCGTCGAACATCGCCGCGGTGCGCAGCCCGATCCTGGCGTCCAGCTCCGAGGTATCCCGGTCTACGCCGATAATCCTTGTCCCCCACCGTGGTTCGCCGATCGTCGGCGCCGACGCGGCGAACGGCTCACCGGTGATCTCGACCACCTCCAGCGCGCGCACCATCCGGCGGCCGTCGGTGGGCAGAATCGTGGCCGCGGCAACGGGATCCGCGGCGCGCAGCGCCTCGTGCACCGCGGCGACGCCGCCGTCGGCGAGCACCGCCTCCCAGCGCGCCCGCACCCGCGGATCGGTCGCCGGGAACTCCCAATCATCCAGCAGCGCTTGCACATACATCATCGAACCACCGACGATGACCGGCGTGCGCCCGCGGGCCATGATGTCGGTGACGTCCGCGGCGGCGGCCGCCTGATAGGCGGCGACGCTGGCGGTTTCGGTCACCTCGAGCACGTCGAGCTGGTGGTGCGGAATGCCGCGACGTTCGGCCACCGTGAGTTTCGCGGTGCCGACGTCCATCCCGCGATACAGCTGCATCGCATCGATATTCACGATTTCGCCGTCGAGCCGTTCGGCCAGCGCGAGCCCTAGCTCCGATTTGCCGGTCGCGGTGGGCCCGACGACGGCGACCGGCCGGATCGCGGATGATCGTTGCGCGGGAACAGGATTCGTCATACCGCCCCGCCTTCCGCATCGGGACGCCAGACCGCGACGTCGTAGCCGACGCCGAAAGGCGCATCCTGGTAGAGGGTTTCGATCGCGGGCGGCCGCACGTCGGCGGCGAACAGTCCGGCGAGCACCTGGTACGCGGCCCGGCCGGACAGCATCAATTCGTCGCAGAGCACGGGATCGAGCGTCGCGAGCGCATCGAGATCGCCGATGGCCAAGGCCCGGTCGAGCGCCGCCTGCGCCGCGGCCGCTCGTTCGTCCAGATAGCCGGGCGCCTTCAACGACAGGGTCGCCGCGCCGTCGCCGAGTACGAGCACCCCCGATGGCTCGGGCGCGCGATCGAGTTCGGCACGCAGCGCGCTACCGATCGACGCGCAGCGCGCGGCCTCGGTATCGGCGGCGATGATCCGCACCGTCACGGTCGCATCCGGCGCGACAACACCGCGCAACCACCCCGTTATCAACGCGGGCAGCGGTAGCTCCGGATCCGGCGTCGCGCCGAGGGCCCGAGCCGACAGTCCGGCCCGCACATCCGCGCCGAAGCCGCGAAACGTGCCGAGCGCATCCGGTCCGAGCACCTGATCGGCCGCGCCGACGCCGATGGCCGTCCACTCCCGCAGCCCGGCGAGCGCCCCCACCGCGGTGAGCGCCGCGGCGCGCAGCCGGGCCGGACCGTCCGTCTCGCAGGCCGCGCCGCAGAGCTCGGGTACCAGTATCGGCGGCGACGGGACCAGGGCGGCAACGGAGAACACGCCGTAACCGTAGTCGTTTGCCACGACGGTGATACGCGCCACTGGTACCCGGCCGCATCCGGCCCGCCGCGGTCGCACGCCGCGCACCCGGCCCGCCGCGCATACCGCCCGGACCTGCGGGGTTCGAGTGTCTATGCCGCAAACTCGGCCGACATTGATAGTGTTCGAAGTGCTACATCCCAGGTCATCGCGGGTCGAGTTGTGTAAGTATCCGCTCTGGGAGGGCGTCGATCGATGGTTTGTAGGGCTCAAACCGGGTTCAATGGGATGAGCTAGGGCGTAACCAGGCAGCCGTGACGCGCGGCAGGGACGAGGAGCTATGACCGACAGCAACGGAACCGCGAAGGCCACCCCCGGCACGGCACCGCGACCGTCCGGCGCGCCGAAGCCCGGTGGCTCGACACCCCGCCCGCCCAAACCGCATGCGGCGAAACCGACGCCGGGCCCGGCGCAGCCGCATCCACATCCGGTGGTCGTCCCGACGGTCAGCGATCCGAGCCTGTGGGGCCGGGTCGACGAGGACGGTACCGCGTGGGTGAAAACGGCCGATGGCGAACGTGTTGTCGGATCCTGGCAGGCCGGTGACGCCGCCGAGGGTCTCGCGCATTTCGGCCGCCGCTTCGACGATCTGGCCACCGAGGTCGCCCTGCTGGAGGCGCGGCTGGCCGCGGGCGCCGATGCCCGCAAGACCAGGGCCGCCGCCACCCAACTCGCCGAATCCCTGCCGACCGCCGCCGTCATCGGCGATATCGACGGGCTGGCCCAGCGGCTGGCCGCGATCGCCGAACACTCCGAGGAGGCGGCCGCGCACGCCAAGGAGGAGAAGGAGCGGACCCGCCACGAGCACACCGAGCGCAAGGAGGCGCTGGCCGCCGAGGCGGAGAAGATCGCCGCAGAATCCACCCAGTGGAAGGCCGCGGGCGATCGGCTGCGCGAAATCCTGGACGAGTGGAAATCCATTCGCGGCGTCGACCGCAAGGTGGACGACGCGCTGTGGAAGCGGTACTCCAAGGCCCGTGAGGCGTTCAACCGCAGGCGCGGCGCGCATTTCGCCGAGCTGGACCGGGAGCGCGCGGCCGCGAAGACGCGCAAGGAGGAGCTGTGCGCCCGCGCGGAGGAGCTGTCCGGTTCCACCGACTGGGTCGGCACCGCGGGCGTCTTCCGCGATCTGCTCGCGGAGTGGAAGGCGGCGGGCCGGGCCCCGCGCGAGGCCGACGAGGCGCTGTGGCGGCGGTTCAAGAGCGCGCAGGACGTGTTCTTCGCGGCGCGCAACGCCGCGGTATCCGAACGCGACGCCGAATTCGAGCACAACGCGACGGCCAAGGAAGAACTGCTGCGCGCGTACGAGAACATCGACCCGTCCGCCGATCTGGACACCGCCCGCGCCCAGCTGCGCGAGCTGCAGGACCGGTGGGATGCGATCGGCAAGGTGCCGCGCGAGCGCATGCAGGAACTCGAGAGCAAGCTGCGCGCAATCGAGAAGCGGGTCCGCGACGCGGTCGACGCGCAGTGGCGGCGCACCGATCCGGAGGCGGTGGCCCGCGCGGCCCAATTCCGCGAGCGGGTGGCGCAATTCGAGGAGCAGGCCGCGAAAGCCCAAGCGGCGGGCAATAAGCGGGATGCGGAGAAGGCGCTCGAGCAGGCCAAGCAGTGGCGTGAATGGGCGGAGGCGGCGGAGGGGGCCGTCAGCAACCGCTGACCCACCGCGCATGTCGACGCATCGAGGTCCGGGCCGGCCGGTCGATCTCGCCAAGCGCGACGCGATCCTGGCCGCGGCGCGAGTCGAATTCCTCGACAAGGGTTTCGAGCGCGCGACCATGGACGCCGTCGCCGCGGGTGCCGGAGTTTCCAAGCGGACGGTGTTCGGCCATTTCGGCGACAAGGTGTCCTTGCTGGAGGCCATCGTCGACGCTGAGGCGGGCAGGCTCGAACATGCCGTGCTCGGCGCCGACGACCTGCCCGATCCGGTCGCCCAGCTCACGCGGTGCGGCGAGGCGCTGATCGCGCTGCTGGTGAGTCCCGACATTCTGGCCTTCGACCGGATTTTCGCGTTCGAGCCGTACCGGGGCAGCGACCTGGTCCGCCGGTTCTTCGCCGCGGGGCCGCAACGTGGCCGAACCATGGTGATTCGCCTCGTCGGACGGACCGCCGAGCTCGGAATCATCCGAACCGATGACGTCGAGCGAGCCGCCGACGATCTGTTGGCGCTCTGGCTGGGCGGGACGTGGCGCGAGGAGATCGCGCTCGGCCTGTGCCAGAGCCCGTCCGAGCAGGAGATCCGCGATCGGGTGCGGCACGGGTTGACCGGATTTCTGCGCATGTACGACCCGCACTGACCCCTGGCGACGGGGTCTTCCAATTATTGCACCCATCGGTTTACTATTTGGCGCCCGCATACGAACCGATTGGGAGCCCCTATGACCGTACGGATAGGAATAATCGGCGCAGGCCCGGCCGGCCTGACAGTCGCGCTCGCCCTGGAGAAGACCACCGAATCGACCGATACCCAGCTCACGATTCTCGACCGCAACCGCAGCATGACGGACTATCCCGGTGTCGAATACGGCATTCAGCCCAGGGCCTGCCACGCGCTGAATCGGTTGGGCTGGAAGGAATCCGCGCTGACCGTCGGACATCCGGGCAGCCGCCTCGTACTGGATGTGGCGGGAGCCCCGGCGGACCAACGGCGAATCCGGGTCAACCCGAACAAGACCTACAGCGTGTACCGGCCCGAGTTCCTGGAAAATCTCTCGAAACTGTTGCGCCGCACCGAGATTCTCCGCGAACACGAGGTGAGCGGAATCGATTCGCATGAGCACGGCCGCGTCCTGCTCCGCTTCGGATCCAGGAACGGCACCGCGCCGCGGCCACGCGAATTCGACATCGTCATCGCGTGCGACGGCATCCACTCGGTCGCCCGCACCACCTTCTTTCCGGAGGCCGAACCGATGGACCGCGGCTTCTCGATCATCTATCTGCTCGCCGAGGGCTATCCAGCCGATCCGCGCACACCCGTGACCTTTCCGGCGATAGCCAACGGCGGCACCGTCCAATTCACCAAGGGCGGATTCGCCACCAACGCGTACTTTCCGCTCGGCAGACATCGGCTGGCCATCGCGCTCGGCTTCGACCATTCGACCAGGGCCCGGCTGTTCGATGAGCACGAACTAGCACCGGACACACCGTGGACCGCGATCCCCGCGGCGACCAAGTACGCGCTCGCCCGGACGCTCGCCGAGAACACGCCGATCCACGGCGGGCTGCTGACACAGTCGCTGGAACTGATCGACGACTGGGACGACCCACGGGTCTACCTGTGGCCGATGCGCGACAGCAACCCGCTGCCGCACCCGTACGTCGAGGACCGCAATCTCGTGCTGCTCGGCGACTCGTGCCACGCCTTCCTGCCGACCATCGGGATGGGCGCCAGCCTGGCGATCGAGGATGCCGAGCGACTCGGCTCACGACTCGGTGCGTACCTGCGCCGCGCCCACCCCATGCCCGGTCATCTCGCCGCCACCGTCTTCGAGCCCTGGGCCAAGCAGCGCAGGCCGGTGTGGAACCACCTCATGGGTCGGGCGCGCGTCGCGGCGGCCCGCAATTGGGTTGCGCAACACGAGAACCCGCGATTCGAGGCGGTCCCCTACGTCCCTTTCAGCCCGTATATTCCGGCTCGGATCGGCTCGGCGGTCTTCGACGCGGCCGCAAAGTTGCGGCACCGATTGCGCCGGGTCCAGCCCCGACCGCGCTGAAGTTCACTCGCCGGAGAGTCGGCGGCGGTCCCGCTCCTCGGCCTGCGCCGCCGCGATTCTGCGCTGCTCCTCCGCCTCCAGCTGCAGCATCGTGCGGCTCCACACCACGCGGACCCAGTGGAAGGTCAGCACGATGACGGCGATGGCGCCCAGGATCAGACCGATCCCCGGCCCGGCGCCGTGATAGTTGTTGATACCCGGCGTCTGCCGATGCCAAATGGACAGCACGCCGAATACGCTCGCGATCGACGACCCCGCGACCGCGATCCAGGCCAGCACCCAGCGCCGGGTCATCAGCGCCAGCAGCGAGAAGCCGATCGCGAAAATCGTGGTGAACCAGACGAAGACCTTCGACGGCAGTCCGATGTGCTCGGCGTGCGCCGCATCGGTATTGAGCAGCACATCGAAGCCGCGGGCCGCACCCGCGTGCGGCAACACCAGCGAGACCAGCAGCACGAACACCGCGCCCGCCACCACCATGGCGCGCGCGCCGGGATCGATCTCACCGGCGATGCGGCGCTCGACATCGTCGATCTCCTGGCGGAAGCGCTCGAAGTCGTTGCTGTGCTCGACCGAGTTCACGGAGCCCTCGTTTCGTTCGGCTGGATCGTCATTGGCGGACTGACCCCCGTCCGCGGGGGCATCAGCCACTGTGCCATCCGCACTATCCGCCGCCGCATCCGACCCACTACGACCAGTAGTAGCACCGGCCGCCGGATCGGATTCCGGATCTGCCGCGCGATCGTCGGGTGTCGGATTCGTACCGTCGGCCATCGCGTCACCTCCTGTGTCGTGCGATTCCCGCACGGCGGCTCGACCATTTCCGCCTACCGGGCGGATCTCCCGGCCAGCGTAGTCCGCTCGGTCACCGATCCGATCGGCCGACCCGAAGTCGGTGGCACACAACGGAACCCGATCAGATGTCGCACCCCGTCGAGCAGCCCGCGGCGGCCGGTTCCGGGGCGGGCGCGCCGATGCGCGGCAGCCCGAGTCCGACACCGATCGGCGCGGTCTTCGGCGTGACACCGGCCTCGTGCGCGTCACCGGCCCTGGTGCGCCGATGCGTTTTGACGACCGAATCCGCGATCAGGTGATGCGGTGCGGCATCGGTGATGTCGACGGTGATCACATCGCCGGGCCGGATCGGCTCGGCGGTGCCGCCGGGCCGGAAGTGCACCAGCCTGCCGTCGCGCGCCCGGCCGCTCATCCGCGCGGTGGCCGCGTTCTTCTTGCCCGCGCCCTCGGCGACCAGAAGCTCCACCTCGCTGCCGATCAGCGCGCGATTGGCGTCGAGCGAGATCTCCTCCTGCAGCGCGATCAGCCGGTCGTACCGTTCCTGCACCACCTCTTTGGGCAGCTGGTCGGGCATTTCGGCGGCCGGGGTGCCGGGCCGCTTGGAGTACTGGAAGGTGTACGCGCTGGTGAACCGCGCCTGCCGGACCACATCCAGGGTCTCCTGGAAATCGGCCTCGGTCTCGCCCGGGAACCCGACGATGATGTCGGTGGTGATGGCCGCGTGCGGCATTGCGGCCCTTACCTTTTCGATGATGCCCAGATACCGCGACTTACGGTACGAGCGGCGCATCGCCTTGAGCACCCGATCGGATCCGGACTGCAGCGGCATATGTAGCTGCGGGCAGATGTTCGGCGTCTGCGCCATCGCCTCGATGACGTCGTCGGTGAATTCGGCCGGATGCGGCGAGGTGAACCGGACCCGCTCCAGCCCGTCGATATTCCCGCAGGCGCGCAACAGTTTCGCGAAGGCGCCGCGGTCGCGTTCCTCGGTGGGATCGGCGAAGGACACCCCGTAGGAGTTCACGTTCTGCCCGAGCAGCGTCACCTCGACGACGCCCTGGTCGACCAGCGCCTGCACCTCGGCGAGGATGTCACCGGGCCTGCGGTCTACCTCCTTGCCGCGCAGCGACGGCACGATGCAGAACGTGCAGGTGTTGTTGCAGCCCACCGAAATCGACACCCAGCCCGCGTACGCGGACTCCCGCTTGGCGGGCAGCGTCGACGGGAACGCCTCCAGCGATTCCAGGATCTCCACCTGCGCCTCGGCATTGTGCCGCGCACGTTCCAGCAGCACCGGCAGCGAGCCGATGTTGTGTGTGCCGAACACCACATCCACCCACGGCGCCTTGCGCACCACGGTGTCGCGATCCTTCTGCGCCAGACAGCCGCCGACCGCGATCTGCATACCGGGGCGCCCGGCCTTCACCGGCGCGAGGTGACCGAGAGTGCCGTACAACTTGTTGTCGGCGTTCTCGCGCACCGCACAGGTGTTGAAGACGACCAGGTCGGCCGTCGCGCCCGGCGCGGCCTTCACATAGCCCGCATCCTCGAGCAGGCCGGACAAGCGCTCGGAATCGTGCACGTTCATCTGGCAACCGAAGGTGCGGACCTCGTAACTGCGTACCTCCGCCACCGCGGTTCCGCTCGAATCCACCACCCGTACAGGGTACGGGGGAGCGTCGCGCGCCATTGCGCCGCATCGGCCGCCCGAGAGTGGGAAGATCGCGGCGTGCCGCCAAAACTTTGGGCTACGGGACGGCCCTCCGATGTGATCGATCGCTCCCGCGCGTCGGCCACGGCCCGCCGGGAACGTACATAAGCCCAGGTCCGGCCCGCATACAAACTAGTACGGCAGGTTACGGGCGTGTGACGTTCACCGCGTTCGGTGACGAATCAATGACGGATGTGATCGACTGGTGACGTCCTCCGTGATCCAGGTGTGTCGTCGAAACTCGGGCAAAACCGGTTTTACCCCTTAAGGTCTTGGACCATGACCGACGACGCCGCCGCGCCCGCCAAGACCGGGATCGCCACCACCGGGGACGCAAGCGCCGCCACGAGCGCGCCGATGATTTCGATGCGCAACGTGGACAAACACTTCGGCGACCTGCATGTACTGCGTGACATCAACCTCGAGGTCCCCAAGGGACAGGTGGTGATCGTCCTCGGCCCATCGGGTTCCGGGAAGTCGACGCTGTGCCGCACCATCAACCGACTCGAGCCGATCAATTCCGGTGAGATCACCGTCGACGGCGTTCCGCTGCCGGAGGAGGGCCGCGCCCTCGCCGCGCTGCGCGCCGACGTCGGCATGGTGTTCCAGTCGTTCAACCTCTTCGCGCACAAGACCATCGTCGAGAACGTCATGCTGGCGCCGATGAAGGTGCGCAAGACGAAGAAGGAGGACGCGCGCAAGCGGGCGATGGAACTGCTCGACCGCGTCGGCATCGCCAACCAGGCGGAGAAGTATCCGGCCCAGCTGTCCGGTGGTCAGCAGCAGCGTGTCGCCATCGCCCGCGCGCTGGCGATGAACCCGAAGGTGATGCTGTTCGACGAGCCCACCTCGGCGCTGGACCCGGAGATGGTCAACGAGGTGCTCGAGGTCATGGTCTCGCTGGCCAAGGAGGGTATGACCATGCTCGTGGTCACCCACGAGATGGGCTTCGCGCGCCGCGCGGGCAACCGGGTGCTCTTCATGGCCGACGGCCAGATCGTCGAGGACACCCACCCGGAAACCTTCTTCACCGCCCCGAAATCCGATCGTGCCAAGGACTTCCTCGGCAAGATATTGAGCCACTGAGCTCAGCTGTGTTACCGAGCTGTAGCTCGCCTTAATAATCCACGAGAGGGAGAGAAAACTCGATGAGGATCAACCGTGCGATTCGGCTGGGTATCGGGGTCACCGCCCTGGCTGTCGCAGCCGCCACCACCGCGGGCTGCGGCGGGAGCTCGAACAAATCCGCGCTCGACCACGCCAAGGACGGCAAACTCACCATCGGCATCAAGTTCGACCAGCCGGGCCTCGGCCTGCGCAACAAGGACGGCTCCTATAGCGGCTTCGACGTCGAGATCGCCAAATTGGTGGCGGGCAAGCTCGGCGTGAAGCCGGAGGGCATCACCTTCAAGGAGGCGCCGTCCCCGCAGCGCGAGACGCTCATCGAGAACGGCCAGGTCGACTACATCGTGGCCACCTACTCGATCAGCGACAGCCGCAAGCAGAAGGTCGACTTCGCGGGCCCGTACTACGTCGCGGGTCAGTCGCTGCTGGTCCGCAAGGACAACACCTCGATCAACGGCCCGGAGGATCTGAAGGGCAAGAAGGTCTGCTCGGTGAAGGGCTCCACCCCGGCCCAGAACATCGAGAAGAACTTCCCCGACACCCAGTTGCAGGCGCCGGACACGTACTCGCTGTGCCTCGAGGGTCTGAAGGCGGGTTCGTACGACGCGATCACCACCGATGACATCATCCTGGCCGGCTACGCCGCGCAGAGCGCCGGTTCTTACAAGGTCGTCGGCAAGCCGTTCACCACGGAGAACTACGGCATCGGCCTGAAGAAGGGCGATAAGGAGCTCCGGAACAAGGTCAACGACGCCATCGAGGCGATCATCGCGGACGGTTCGTGGAAGAAGGCGTTCGACGACACCGTCGGCGCCTCCGGCTACCAGGCGCCGACGCCGCCGAAGGTGGACCGCTACTGATCGACGGCATGCCGCCGCGGCGGTGCGCCGAGCGGGTGATCCGGGTCTGCCGGGTCGGATCACCCGCCACAGCCTTCATTGCTTTCCCGGCAGCTCGACTCGCGATCGGAGGGACGCGTCCGCCGTGTTCGACCTGATCTCCAGGTACCACAAGCAAATCCTGGATGCCTTCTGGGTGACCATTCAACTGACCGTGCTATCCGCGGTCGGTGCGCTGATACTCGGCACCATTGTCGCCGCGCTGCGTGTGTCGCCCGTACCTGTTGCCCGCTGGCTGGGCACGGCCTACGTGACCATCTTCCGCAACACCCCGCTGACGCTGATCATCGTGTTCATGTCGCTGGGTCTCTATGCGACGATGGGTTGGAAGCTCGGCGGAGATTCGTTGGCCACCAACAACTTCCGTTACGCCGTCGTCGGCTTCAGCATCTACACGGGCGCATTCGTCTGTGAGTCGCTGCGCGCGGGCATCAACACGGTGCCGATGGGCCAGTCCGAGGCGGGCCGCTCGCTCGGACTCTCGTTCTCGCAGAATCTCCGGCTCATCGTGCTGCCCCAGGCATTTCGCGCGGTCATCGCACCGCTGGGCAGCGTGTTGATCGCACTCACCAAGAACACCACCATCGCCTCCGCCATCGGCGTCGCCGAGGCCGCCTTCCTGATGGCGAAGATGAACGAGAACGAGGCGGCGCTGCTGGCCATCGGCGCCATCTTCGCGCTCGGCTTCATCATCCTGACCCTGCCGACCGGAATCCTGTTCGGCTGGCTCGCCAAACGATTCGAGGTGGCGCGATGAGCGGCGGCGCATCAGTTCTGTTCGATGCGCCGGGCCCCCGCGCGCGCGTCCGCAACCAGCTCTACTCCGTACTCGTCGTGCTCGTCCTCCTCGGCGTCGGCTGGGTGTTCTACCGCGGCTTCGCGGCGAAGGGCCAGTTCGACGCGGAGAAGTGGAAGCCGTTCCTCGAGGCCGACATCTGGACCACATACCTGCTGCCCGGCCTGAAGGGCACGATCGTCGCCGCGCTGCTGGCCATCGTGTTCGCGCTGGTGCTCGGCATGATCTTCGGTGTGCTGCGGTTGTCCGACCATCGGGCGGTGCGCTGGATCGCGGGCGCGATCGTCGAAGTGGCACGGGCGATTCCGGTGCTGATCCTGATGATCTTCCTGTTCGCCTCCTTCTCGAAGAACGCCACCTTCCAGCCGGAGGATCTGGCGCTCGCCGCGGTCGTCATCGCGCTGACCATCTACAACGGGTCGGTCATGGCCGAGATCGTGCGGGCGGGCATCCGGTCGCTGCCGAAGGGCCAGACCGAGGCGGCGGTCGCGCTCGGCCTGCGCAAGGGCCAGCTGATGCGACTTATCCTGCTGCCGCAGGCCATTACCTCGATGCTGCCCGCGCTGGTCTCGCAAATGGTTGTCGCGCTGAAGGATTCGGCCCTCGGCTACCAGATCACCTACACCGAGGTCGTCCGCTCCGGTCAGCAACTCGGTGCGGCCCAGCAGAATACGATTCCGTCGCTGATCGTCATCGCCATCATCATGATCGCCTTGAACAGCGCGCTGACCCTGGTGGCGACCAAACTGGAGAAGTGGTTGCGGGCCCGCCGCAGAACCCGCGGCGGCACGGTCATCGCGGCCGACTCCGTCCTCACCGACGCCGCCCCCGGCGTCGACCTCGCAGGGGCAAAGGCCTAGCCGCCGAACACGATTCGACCCCGGTTCGAACGACCCGGTTCCGTACCAGCTACGGAACCGGTTGCGTGACCTACGGATTCGCAGATATCCGGAGCACGCCGTCGTTCGAACCGGGGTCGATCTGTGTGTGTCGCGAGACGCTTCAGGTCAGCGCCGACTCACCAGACCCGCTCGACGGCCGCGCTTCCGGCCCATACCGAGGTGTCCAGGTCGTCCTCGGCGGGTGGCTGGGATGCGTTGGCGTCGACGAATATTCGCACCGATTGGACTCGGGGGTCGGTGGTCAGGTCGCGCATCGCGTGCGCCACCTTCGGCTCCTTGTCCTGTATCGCCGCCGCGTACGCCGCAAGCACGGCGGCGCAGTTGGGGACGCTGACCGCGAGCAACCGGTTCTCGGCGTCGACCTCCACGGTGACGCCGTCCACCACGCCTATCCCCCGGATCTGCGCCAACTCGTGTTGGGCGCGTTGTACTTTCAGCCCCAGCTCTTCGCGATCGGCTTGGTATTCCGGCATTTTCACCCCTCTGTTCCGTCAGCCACCGGAGATCGCCTGGAAGACCAGCAGTGGCCGGTCGTGATGCAGGTAGCCGCGCGCGTTACCGCCCCACTGCTTCGACCCGCCGAGCGCGATATCGAACTCGCGTCCTGTGAGATACGGCCCGTCCGGAACCGCTTGGCGCAACGCATCTTTCACCGCGGGCGCGGCCGGTTCGGCGGGCGCGTACCGGGCGCGCAACGCGGCGGCGGTCTCCGGCCGGAGCTCGACGACCGCATCGATCCAATACATCGACGGCCCCGGTGCCGCGCCGGACGCGTTGCTCCAGCCGAGCCAGGACGCCGCGACCGGATTCCCGATGAGCGGGAAATACTTTGTCAGCGGGTCGATGTCGTGCCGGATATCCTCTGACACCTGGCCGGTCCTTTCGTGCGGAGTTGGATTCGACGGTGCCCCGCAGCCGCCCGCGACCAATGCGGCGACCGCGAGGGCCAGCAGACCGGCGCGCGCGGTCAACGGCCGCCTCCGGTGCGCCTGCCCCGCCCGGGTTCGGAGGTGCTGTCCACCGTTGCCGTCGACGGCGGTTTGCCCACCTCCCACGACACGGTCTGGGTCATGCGGCCGTGGGTATCGAACGGTTTGGCCCAGCCGATCTCGGTGAAGCGCCCGTTCTCCGAATCGTTCGTCCCGGTCGCGACATCCGCCTTGCCCTTGTCGAAGTTGTAGTAGTCCTTGGCCTCGACCGTGACGTCCATGACGACCCGGTTGCCTTCCACCCGGACATTCGAATGGCTCCACTGCTGATATCCGCCGACCGCCTTCTGCCAGTCCTCGGTCGCCGGGTACGGCAGGTTCGGGTCGGCGCCGCCGACGGTGAGCGGCTTACCGGTCATCTTGAAATTCGTCTGCCCGGCTCGCACCATCTGATCCGCGGCGGCCGCGGCCTTTGAAACCTCGTAGTCGACCGCGTGATGGATGTTCGGATCGTCCTTGTACGCCTTGCTGTAGTCGAATTCCATCGGCTCACCGTTGTTGTCCCAGTAGTGCCGGTAGAGCCGGGTCGCGTCGTCGAGGTCCGGCCGAATCGCCTCGGCGCCGAGCAATTTCGTCTTCCACTCGGCAGCGGACGCGAGGTCGCCGATATCGGACTCCTTGGAGTTGTAGATGAACGTGTCGTCGTGCGGGATGCTCGGCTCCGCCGGATCACCGATGTGGTAGCGGCCGTCGGCCGATTTCAGCACCTCCACCGCCGCCAGCTTCGGCATCGGCCCGACCGGCGCCTTGGCCAGCGCCTGCAAACCTTCCGTGCCCTGCTTGATGGCTCCCGCGGCCGCGTGTTCGTCGTCGTCGAAGCTTTTCAGCAGATCCTGGATCCTGGACTGCAGATCCTGGGCCTGCGCATCGAGTCGCGCCTGCAGCAGCAGCCCGGAAAGACCGTTGCCGCCAGGGTATTTCGGTGCGGTGACTGTGCCGTCGTCGGCCACCCGCATGCCCGCGGCGGGCGCCTCGTTGTCCACGATGGTCATGATCGCGGTTCTGGTCAGATCCAGTTGGGTGCCGTACGCCTTGTAGTACGCCGCGATCCGGCTCGCGACGTCGTCGATGTAGGTGGCCGAAAGCCGTTCTCCCACAGCGCGAGCCGAGGCCGCCGCGGCACCGTCACCGCGCCAGCCCTTGGCCATCCCCTCGACGTCGCGGCGCATCTTGTCCACCGATCCGACGAAACTTTCGTTGGATGCGGCCAATTGCGTTCCGTAGGTGACCATCGTCGACGGGGTGCAGCCGCGGACATGGCCGATCGTTGCCGTCATTCGGCGCGCCGTCCGACCGGTCGTTGCGCGGCCAGCCGCTGGAACTCGTCGGCGAACGCGTGCTCGACATCCTGGTACGAGGTGGCGCCCGACGTCGCCACCCCGGCCATCTGCTGAATGTTGTTGCCCAGCGCGCCGAATGCGGCCAACGCGGCGGGGCCGACCGCCGCCGTCGCATCGCCGATCGGCGAATTCGGCATCGTCACCGTCGCATCCACCTTGATATCCGCGATATCGCTCGCATGCCCGGTCAGCGTGCCGCCCAGGTCGCGCAGCGCCGCCGCATCGACCTGCAGGATCTCACCCACAATCCCCCGCTTTCTCCGAAAGAGGTCCTCCACCAGCTCGTCAACATATCAATGTCCGGTTTGCCGGGGTAACCCCCGAATACATTGGGGAGCAATCCTTTCGAAGCGGCTTCGCGCTGGATACCTGCCGTCGATAGGCTGGGGTATGCGTGTGGGCGACGCTCCGCTCGGCGAATACACCGGATTCCATGAGCAACTGGACAACCCGGTGCGGCACCGTGAACTGCCGTCTGGAAAAGTGGTGCTGCTCTTCGGATTCGGCGATCCGGTCCGCATCGAGCACGCCCGATACAGCACCGGTGTGGTCGCGGCATTGCGGGAACGGACCGCCTGGACCGGCCATCACGGAACACAGCACGGTATCGCGGTCTGCCTCGACCCCCTGCGCGCGCATGCGGTATTCGGCATGCCGATGCATCTGCTCAGCAATCGCCTCGTCGATTCCACCGCGGTACTCGGTCCAGCGGGTCCCCGGCTCACCGAACAGTTGGCCGAAACACCCGATTGGGCAACGCGTTTCACCCTGCTCGATGCGGCGCTGGCGAGGCTCGCCGCCGCGGGGCCGGTGCCGGATCCCGCGATCGCCTGGGCCTGGCGACGGCTGAAATCCGTTCCCGGCACCCGTATTTCGCTACTGGCCGCCGAACTCGGATGGAGCACGAGAACACTCGAAAGAAAGTTCAACCACCAGATCGGCCTACCGCCGAAGACCGCGGCCCGGGTGCTCCGCTTCGACCGCGCCGTCCGCCTGCTCACCGCCCGCGCCGATATGGCCACGGTCGCCGCGGCGGCGGGCTACAGCGACCAATCCCATTTCGCCCGTGAGGTCCGCGCCTTCGCCGACTGCCCGCCGAGCCTGCTCGCCGCCGACCGCGCCCGGATCGCCGACATCGAAACCGGTTACGTCGACCGGTAACCGATGCCGGACCGGCCGTATGTCGCATTCGTTCAAGCCATCCGATGCCGCGGCCGGATACGTTGCGGCACATGCCAACCGAGATCCGGCCGCACTACCCCAGCGGCACCCCGCTCATCGCCGTCGACAATGCCGCCGCCGCGCTGGAGTTCTACCGCGCCGCCTTCGATGCCGAACTCCTGATCCGACTGGACGGTCCCGACGGCCGGATCATGCATTCGGCGATCCGCGTGTACGGCGCCCCCATCGTGGTGGTCGATGAAATGCCCGAGGTGGCGCTCCTCTCACCCGGCCACTACGGCGGCGCACCGTTCTCCATCACCCTGTCCTGCCCCGACGCCGATGCCGCCTACGCCAAAGCCGTTGCCGCAGGAGCCGCTTCCCGATTCCCGGTCCGCGCCGATTTCAGCGGCGGCCGCCACGGCCTGGTGGTCTGCCCCTTCGGACACCGCTGGCTGCTCACCACCCGAACCGAGGATCTCACCGTCACCGAAATCGAGGACCGCTTCCGCGCGGCGATCTCAGGTGGGTTTCGCGCCAACTGAGGGGGCACGACCCGGCGGCCGAGCACGGAGTTCGTCGACGACACGGCCGTGACATGCCGGAGAACCTGTGCGGTGACCGAGTTCGCTGTGGATACTTGATGGTTCAGCGAGCGGTGGGAGGGTCGGTGGCCACGAGTCGGCCTGGTCGATGGCCTTGGTGGCGACGCCGGACCGTCGATCGGCAACCCGACACATCCGTGCGCAGCGAATCCGACCGTGCGGCGGCTCGAACGTCGCAGATCCGCGGCGATATCGGTATGCGCCGCTCGTCCGCGCTCGTCGACGAACCGGTCGGGACGACCGTCGAGTTTCACAGCACCTTCGAGGTGCGCTGCGAGCCCTTCGGCAGGGGCGTCTCGATTCCGGTGAGCGGCAGCCACGCCATCAGGGTGCTGCTGGAGACATTGAGCGGAGAAGCCGTCGTACTGCGGCGCGGGCGCGCTGTGGTACTCACACGCCGTGATGCTCGGCCACCATTGGCGACCGCCAGCATCCTTTCGATGTTGCCGATGCGCCCGTTCATCGTCGACCTGGATCCGGCGGTTCCCCGGATCACCGCGCGGGATATCGATTTCCCCTTCGAGATCCGCCCGGACGATCCGGAAATCCTCGTATTCGAGCCGCACGCCACCGAATACGAGACCGACTGGCGCCTCGAACTGGATTGGACCTGCACCGGCCGCCGCGGCACCATCCGCATCCCGCACCGCGGCGCCTTCTGTCTCTATCCCCGCCGCCTCGATCTGCTCTTGGCGAAGTAGTCGACTGATTCCTGTTGGACCGCAACAGGATTGGTCGTCGATTACAGACGCCGATGCGCGGCCGGCGCTGGAGTGCGGATTGCCGCCGTACGTACCCATCGGCCCCATTGGACGCACGCAACTTTGCGCACGGGCAATTACGAGTCGGCGCCGGGCCGATGACACGAATCGGCCCAGCAGATTCAGTCCAGGTCGGATTCGGGTTCGGGCATATCGCAATCGATCTGGGCGAGTTCGGCCTTCACGATCGTGTATGCCAACGACTGGTTGAAGCCGCGGCGGGCGAGCATGCCGACGAGGCGGCGGATGGTTTTGTCGCGGTCGAGGTCGCGGGGCAGGGTGCGCAGTTTGCGGCGGACCAGTTCGGTGGCGCGGGCGGATTCGTCGTCGGTGGTGATGGCGGCGAGGGCCGCGGCGGCGTCGGCGGGGGTGACGCCCTTGATGCGGAGTTCGCGGGCCAGCGCCTGTTTACCCTTGCCGGAGAAGGTGTGTCGGGAATGCACCCACTGTTCGGCGAAGGCGGCGTCGTCGACGAGTCCGACCTCGGTCATCCGGTCGAGTGCCGCCTCGATCACCTCGGGTTGGAATCCCTTGGCGCTCAAGCGTTGTGCGAGTTCGGCGCGGCTGCGGGCGCGGACGGCGAGCAGGCGCAGGCACGCCTCCTTTGCCTGCTCGACCGTCCCGCCTCCGGATCCGGCCGCCACCGGATCCGCCCATCGACCGTCGGAAGGTTCGGAGTCGGCCGACTGGGAGTCAGGGTTGCGCGCCTCGTTTCGGCGACCTCGCCGGGAACCGGTCGAGCGCGCCCGCTGCGGATCGGATGCGCTCGACCGAATTCCCATGATGCCCGGTTCGGCCGAACCACCTTCGGCCGACCGGACTCGTTCCGGATCCCGCCCACCCGGCCGTTTCCCGAGGTTATCGAGACGGCCCGCGGTGGAAAGGATTTCATCTAGCCGACGTTGCATCCGCCCGATCTCGTCGGACCGCTCGGCGGCGGGACGCGGATCGGGGGAACGCCGACTGTGCATCGGGTCAGAAATCGGCGGGAACCTCGGCGGCGTCGGATGCGGTCACATCGGCGCCGATGCCGAGCTTCTCCTTGATCTTCTTCTCGATCTCGTCGCGGACGTCGGTGTTCTCCAGCAGGAACTTTCGGGCGTTCTCCTTGCCCTGACCCAGCTGGTCGCCCTCGTAGGTGTACCAGGAGCCGGACTTGCGGATGAAGCCCTGCTCGACACCCATATCGATGATCGAGCCCTCCTTGGAGATGCCCTGCCCGTACAGGATGTCGAACTCGGCCTGCTTGAACGGCGGCGACACCTTGTTCTTGACGACCTTGACCCGGGTGCGGTTGCCGACCGCGTCGCTGCCGTCCTTGAGGGTTTCGATGCGGCGCACGTCGAGGCGCACCGAGGCGTAGAACTTCAGTGCCTTACCACCGGTGGTGGTCTCCGGCGAACCGAACATCACGCCGATCTTCTCGCGCAGCTGGTTGATGAAGATGGCGGTGGTGCCGGAGTTGTTGAGCGCGCTGGTCATCTTGCGCAGCGCCTGGCTCATCAGGCGGGCCTGCAGACCGACGTGGCTGTCGCCCATCTCGCCCTCGATTTCGGCGCGCGGTACCAGCGCGGCCACCGAGTCGATGACGATGATGTCGATCGCGCCGGAGCGGACCAGCATATCGGCGATTTCCAGGGCCTGCTCACCGGTGTCGGGCTGGGAGACGAGCAGGGCGTCGGTATCGACGCCGAGCTTGCGGGCGTAATCGGGATCGAGCGCGTGCTCGGCGTCGATGAAGGCGGCGACACCGCCCGCGGCCTGCGCATTGGCCACCGCGTGCAGCGCGACGGTGGTCTTACCCGAGGATTCCGGGCCGTAGATCTCCACGATGCGGCCGCGCGGCAGGCCGCCGATGCCGAGCGCGACGTCCAGCGCGATGGAACCGGTCGGGATGACCGAGATGGGCTGGCGGGCCTCCTCGCCGAGTCGCATCACGGCGCCCTTGCCGAAGCTCTTCTCCACCTGCGCCAGTGCGAGTTCGAGCGCCTTGTCGCGGTCGTACGCCTGTGGTGCCATGTGCTGATCCCCTTTTCGACGGGTAAGTCTCTCGTTGTGGTTGGCGCTCACACTAGAGGGCGGCACCGACAAGTTCCGGCGACCAGCCTAGACGAACAGGTGTTCGAGTCAAGCGACGCGCCCGGCGACACGCAAACGAGTTCGCGACACCCGGCAATCGACGCGCTACCCGCCACGAAACCGCTCGGGTTCAACAAGATCGACTCGCTCAGTCGAGGGACTGGCCGGCCGCTCGCAGCTCAGCCAATGCCGCGAGGACATAGGGCGCCAGCGCGGCATCGTCATGGGCTTCCATCCACTGGGCGTAACCCCGTTTGAACGCGAGGATGCCCAGCTCACCCACGAGCTGCGCGGTGGGTTCCGGCACGCCTCGGGCGGTGAGTGCGTCGGCTGTCGCCGCCGCGAGACCGACGCTCTTGAGTGCGTCGCGCTCCTGGAGTTCGACATTGGCGGCGATCGCGGCCCGCAGACGGGGAGCGAGTTCGCGGTTCATCGGCCCCATCGCGCCCGCCGCGCGCTCCAGACCGGCCGCAACCGCTTCCAGGGGGGTGGCGCCGTCGGGCGCCGCGGCGATTCCCTCGGTCAGCAACCGACTCAGCGTCTGCTGCCCGGCCATCAACAGGTCGCGCTTGTCGGGGAAGTATCGGAAGAAGGTGCTCTTGGTGACCCCGGCGCGCTCGGCGATCTGCGTGACAGTCGTCGCGTCGTATCCCTGTTCGGTGAACAGGTCCACCGCAGCCAATACGAGCCGCTCACGTGCTCCAGGTTCCCACCGCGCCATGCGATCATCGTAAATGATGGGACTCTTGTCCTATCACTCTGCTAGTGTGATGAGACAAGAGTCCCATCACTTCCTAGGAGCGATATGCACGTCTTCATCACCGGCGGCTCCGGCCTGATCGGCTCGGCCGTCATCGCCGAACTGCTCGGCAACGGCCACACCGTCCTCGCGCTCGCCCGCACCGACTCGTCCGCGGCGGCACTGCGGACCGCGGGCGCCGAACCCGTCCGCGGCGACCTCGCCGATCTGCCCACCCTCCGCGCGGCCGCCGCCAAGGCCGACGGGGTGATCCACCTGGCCTTCCGTCACGAAGGCTTCAGCTCCCAGGACGCCGTCGCGGCGGCGATCGCCGAGGAGAGCGCCGCGCTGGCGGCCATCGGCGCGGAACTCGTCGGCAGCGACCGCCCGTTCGTCACGGTCTCGGGTACGCCGCCGGTGCCGGGTCGCGTCTCCACCGAGGCCGATCCACTGTCGACCGACGGACTTGTCGGGGGCCGCAGCCGCTCTGTCACGGCGGTGCTCGAGCTGGCCACGCAGGGCGTCCGGAGCGCGACGGTCCGCATGCCGCGCACCGTGCACAACGAGGGCAAAGGCGGATTCGCCGGCGTGCTGACCGACGCCGCGCGCCGCAACGGCGTGGCCGGTTATCCGGGCGACGGCACCCAGCGTTGGCCGGCCGTGCACGCACTCGACGCGGCCGTGCTCTTCCGGCTGGTCCTGGAAAAGGCGCAGGCCGGGACCGCGTGGCACGCTGTGGCCGACGAGGGTGACGCCGTACGGGATATCGCCGCGGTCATCGGTCGCAGGCTCGGGCTCCCCGTGGAATCCGTGCCGCAAGAGATGTTCGGCCCGCTCGGCACGATCTTCGCCACCGACCAGCCCTCCTCGAGCGCCCTTACCCGGGAGACCTTCGGCTGGCGTCCCGAGCATCCGAGCCTGCTCGACGACTTGGAGAACATCCAGCCCTGACGCGCATCTGCCGACGGACAGTCCTCGCCCGCGGTATGCGGCTCGCGAGCGCTGTCCGTATTCGGCGAATCCGCGCTCACTGCGGAACGAGCGCGATGCGGTCGGTGCGCATGAGTGCCTGCTGCTGTTTCAGCAGCCGCAAAGTGGGGGTGACCTCCACGTCGGCGATGCCGTCGAGCGGGCCGAGCCGCTCGGTGACGTACCGGTAGAGGTGCGCGGTGTCCCGGCAGACGATCGACGCCGTCAGATTGGACGGACCGGTGGTCGCCGCGACGAACGCCACCTCCGGATGGGTCGTGACGGCCCGGCCCACCGCGTCGAGCAGGGCGGGGCGCACGTGCAGCCAGATCGTCGCCCGCACCGTGTATCCCATGCGCTCGGCGGCGAAATCGATATCGAAGTACAGCACCCCGGCCTTCTGCAATTCGGCCATGCGGCGCGCGACTCTGGTTGGGCTCCAACCGGTTTCGGCCGCAAGCTGGGCGTAGGAGGCACGGCCGTCGCGGGCCAGCGCGGCGAGCATCACCTCGTCGCTCGCCGACAGTTCGACCGGCGCGTCGGGGCCGGTGTCGTCGCGGGGCGCGCGCCGAGGTCCCAACGCCCGCAACTGATCCGGGGTGAGTAGATGCCCGAAGCGCGGCCATTCCTCGTCCATCTCGAACCGGTGCATCATCTCGTACGCCCGCAGTCCGGTCACCTGGCTGGCCTTGGGAAGTGTGTTGAGCAGCAACCGGTCTCGCTGTTCGGTGGTGCGTGGCCGGATCACACACGTCACCTCGGAACCGGTGGACAGCAACGCCACCCAGCTCACATCGGGCAGCCGCGCCAGCGCCTCGGCCAGCCGCAGCGCCTTGTCCGGGGTGGACTGCAGGCGCAGCAACCACCGGGTGCTGCCGAGCGGCACCGCGTTGACCATGCCGCAGATGTGCAGCATGCCGCGCTGCCGCAACGACCGATAGCGCCGGGCGACGGTCTGTTCGGAGACGCCCAGGATCGATCCGAGCCGTGCGAAGGCGATGCGCGGGTCGGTCACCAGGGCGTGCACGATCTGTCGATCGAGTAGATCCAATACGGAGGATTCGAACTGAGTCTCGGTCATATTAGGCGGAATCCAATACGAATCGACGGACGGCTAGGTGGATATTCAAGCATGCCGCACGCTTGGCGTCGATATTCCTCACTCGATCTTGGAGGCCACCGTGCGGAAATGGCTGCCGCTGTTCGCCGCGTGTCTCGGCACGCTGATGCTGCTCATCGACGTCACGATCGTGAACGTCGCGCTGCCCGATATCGCCGCCGATCTCGGCACGGGCCTATCCGGACTGGCCTGGGTGGTCGACGGATACGCACTGGCCCTCGCGGCGCTGCTGCTCGTATTCGGTTCGCTCGCCGATAGATTCGGCGCCAAACACGTCTATCTGGCGGGGCTCGTCGTATTCGCGGTCGCCTCACTCGTCTGTGGCATCGCCGAATCCGCGGCGATTCTCGTTGCGGCGCGGGCACTTCAGGGCATCGGCGGTGCGGCGATGTTCGCGACGACGCTGTCGCTGCTGCATGCGACGTACACCGGGCGCGACCGCGGCGTCGCGTTCGGCGCGTGGGGTGCGGTGTCGGGTGCGGCCGCCGGTGTCGGCGTCGTACTCGGCGGCGTACTCATCGACGCGCTCTCGTGGCGCTGGATCTTCTTCGTGAACCTGCCGATCGCGGCCGTGGCGATCGCCTTGTCCGCCATCGTTTTCCGGCCGTCCACCCGACGACGGGACCGGCGGGTCGACCTGGCGGGCATGCTCACCTTCGCGGTATTCGCCACCGCGCTGACCTTCGGCATCATCCGCGGCGGTGAATACGGCTGGGCCGACGGCATCGCACTCGCCGGGCTGGGCGTCGGCATGGCCGCGATCGTACTGTTTGTTATCGTCGAATCCCGTTCCACCACACCGATGTTCCCACTCTCACTGCTGCGCAATCGGGAGTTCACGGCCACCCTGCTCGCCGCGGCGGGCATGAACTTCGCCGCGTTCGCGTGCAGTCCGCTGGTATCGCTCTGGTTGCAGCAGCCGCTGCGGCTCAGTGCGCTGCATGCCGGGCTGTCGATGCTTCCGATGGCCGCGACGTCATTCCTGGTGTCCGGCGTGTTCGGCAGGTTGCTGCACGATGTCGGCCCTAAGTGGACGATCGGCGGCGGGTTGGTCGTGACGGGCGCCGGAACCGGGCTGTTGACCGTTATCGACGGCGAATCATCCTGGACCGCACTGATTCTCGGTTATGTGGTCACCGGGATCGGGATCGGCGTCATCGCGCCGTCGCTGGTGGCGGTCGGCATGGCCGCGGTGGCGCCGCAGCAGAGCGGTATGGCGGCGGGCGCGGTGAACACCGCACGCCAGCTCGGGCTCGCGCTCGGTGTCGCGGTGCTCGGGACGGTGTTCCGTGAGGTCGCCGGTGCGGAGCACCCGACGGTGCGCTCGGACTTCGCGGCCGGACTCGACTGGGCGGTCGCGGTGGCCGCGGCGGTGGGTATTGTGCTGGGGCTCATCGCATTCGGGCTGTTCTCGAGGAAACCCGCACCGGAGATGGATACCGCGCCGGACGAAGTCCTCGTCGGCTGAGCCGGATCCGGCGATGGCACCACCCCGCAACGGTGCCATCGCCGTTGCGCGCGAGGCGATTACCACTGCGGCAGTACGGCATCCGCCTCGTCCGGGCCGCGCGATCCGAAGATCCGCCGATCGGCCTCGGCGATCGGCACATCGTTGATGCTGGCCTCGCGGCGCGACATCAGGCCGTCCGGTGCGAATTCCCACTGTTCGTTGCCGTAGCTGCGCCACCACCGCCCGGACTCGTCGTGCCATTCGTATTGGAATCGCACCGCGATCCGGTTGCCCTCGAACGCCCACAGATCCTTCCGCAGCGCGTAACCGTTCTCCTTGGCCCACTTCCTGGTCAGGAATTCGACGATCGCGGCGCGGCCGGTGAAGAATTCGTCGCGGTTGCGCCACACCGAATCCGCGGTGTACGCGTCCGCGACCCGCTCGGGATCGCGGGTGTTCCAGGCATTTTCGGCGGCACGGACCTTCGCCTTGGCCGATTCGAGGTCGAATGGGGGTCGCATGATTTCCCTTCAAGGATTGACGGGTGACAATTCCGGCCGAGTCCAGCGCAATGGGTAGGCGTCGCGCAACTCCACCACCTCGCTGATCGTGAAGTCGATCGAGCACTGCGCTCCCGCCGCGAAAGTGTCCGGATCCCAGATTAGTTCGGCGGTTCCGGTGAGCTGTAGTGCGCCGCCGGACCAGTCCGGGATCAGCAGTCCGCAGCGCGGATCGTCGGCGATATTGCCCAACGTCATGAACATCGAGTTACCCCGGTAGTCCGGCCAGCGCAGCCGGGTGGGCGAAAGCACCTGCAGGAAGCCGGGATTCCCGCCGCGGTGCGAGGCGTCGGCATTGCCTTCCGCGTCGGCGGTGGCGACGAAGAAGGTGTCGGCGGCGCCGATCGCCTCCCGCTGGCGGGCGTCGAGTTCGGTGCCGCGCACCGAACTCGGCGGCTGGGCGGCGGGCAGCCGGGATTCGATATCCCGGATCGATATGTATTTCGGGCAGTTCGAGTACACCTGATCGGTGACGATGCGCAGCCCGTAGTCCGCGGGTTCGGCGGTGCCGTTGGCCCGCATTCGCCTGCGCCGCTGCGGTTGCAGCGCGATCATGCCGACGTGGGTCGGCCGAGCGAGGGCCGCCCGCAACGGATCTCCCGGCACGGGCCGGGCCGCGATACCGATCGTCCCGGTGTCGACGGCTCGCACGAAACCTGGCGCGCCGGTGAGCTGACTCGCCCACATCCGGCCGTCCGCATCGGCGGCGGCGAGCACGACCAACCGCTGCTCCGCCAGGAAAAGCGCGGCGACGGGCGGGATTTCGGCCGAGATGATCCGGCCGACCCGCGTCGCCGTATCCGCCTGACCCATGCGCCGTTGGACCGCGAGTTCACCGGAGTGAAAGGGTGTCATGGCAAACCTCTTGTCGGGCCGGGCATTCGGCATGCTCTCGGAGCAACAACGCTGCGGCTCAGAAAAATCCGCACGTCGGCGCGTCGCCGCTCGGCGCGGGTGCGGTCTCGGCGCCGGCGGGCGCGTACACCTCCAGCCGGATGCCGTCCGGGTCGGCGAAGAAGATGCCGCCCGACGCCGCACCCTCGCTGTGCGCGACCACACCGTCGTAGGCGAACCGCACCGACAGCTCGCGCAGCGCCGACTCGATCTCGCGCACTTGGTCCATGGACTCGACCTGGAACGAAAGATGGTGCAGGCCGGGTGTTTCCGTAGCGAAATCGCCGGTGCTCTGCTGCCACAGCGTCAACATCGGCGCACCGCCGAAGCCGAGGAACGCGAAGCGGCGTCCGGCCGCACCGCCCGCCCGCAATTGCTCGAAACCCAATGCCCGCCGGTAGAACTCGACCGATCGCTCGAGATCGGACACATTGAGCCCGATATGTCCGGTGGTGAGCTGCGCGGTGGTCATGAACCCTCCCAGAAACTAACCGTTAATATTGCTTTAGTGGTTAGTACGCTAACCGGCGGCCACAGCCGCGTCAACCGGTGATTTAGTAATAGATGGTTAGTCATCCGGCCTATCGGAGGAGGTCGATACCCTCAGTCATGCGCGATCCACGCCCACATCTCGGCGAACCGCTGGCACTGGACCTGCTGAATACGCGGTGGATCGGTGACGGCCCGCAGGACCTGCTCACCGGCGTCGACGGCCTCACCATCTGGCTGCGCTCCACCGGACTCGACGGCCAGGCCACCGCGGACGCGCGCACCCTGGACGCGGTGCTGGCCGCGCGCACCGCCATCTACGACACGGTGCGGCATGCGAACCACACCGCGCTCAACGACATCCTCGAACGCGGCCGGATCAGGCGCACCCTCACCGACTCGGGCCCCGTCGATATCCCCGATATCCCGGATCCCGCTTGGGTACCGGCCTGGCTCGCCGCCGACAGCCTGCTACAGCTGCTCGCCACCGCACCGGGCCGCATCCGCCAGTGCGCCCACCCGGAGTGCGTCCTGTTCTTCTACGACACCTCCAAGAACGGCACCCGGCGCTGGCATTCGATGGCGACCTGCGGCAACCGCACCAAGGCGGCCAGGCACTACGCCAAAAAGCCGGAGGCTCAGAACAATTCGTCGAGCAACCGGTAGTACTCCAGCCGCCGCTCGTCCGGCTCGGCCAAACCGTATGCCGCGAAGAATCTTTCGACCTCGCCCGCACCGAAATCGTCGCGCAGGTCTCGCACGGCCAGCGCCAGATCACGGTAGCGATCGGCGACGCCGAGCGCGCCGACGTCGATCACAATACCGCCGAGGAGCACATTCGATGGCGTGTAATCACCGTGCGCGACAACAAGTTCCAGCTCCGCCGGGCGCTCGTCGCGCAACCGCGCCAGAATCTGCTCGGGTGCGAGGCCGTGGTGGTCGAAGTCGTAGTCCGCGGGATCCACCGATCCGGCCGCCACTCGTTCGGCGGCCCGCGCCAGCACGGCGTCCAACCGCCCGTCGAACGGGCAGGTCTCGATCGGCAACCGGTGCAGCCCGCGCAACGCCTCCCCCAGCAGCGCGCCGGGAGCCGGATGCCGGGCCAGGCTCGGCGCCCCGGCATCGGCGAGCACCAACACATCCCGGTCGAAGACCACCACCTCGGGCACCGCGATCCCGTGCTCGGCCAGCCAGCGCAGCCGGGCATGCTCGTCGATCGCATGCGGACCGCGCTTGACCCAGTACCGCCCGTCGACGAGGACGACCCCGCCGCTCATACCCTCATGCGCGGTGGAAACGGTCGGCGCCGCGCCGAGCACCTCGGCCACCGCCCGCGGCAGCCCGGTGGTATCCATCCGTGAAATCCCTCGATTACCAGCGATTTCGCGGTACGTCGAATTCCGAGCACAACGCCCGCCAGACCTCGCGCGGATCGACCCCGGCCTCGATGGCGGCCGATCCGGTCCGCCCGCCGAGCGCGGGGATCACGTGATCGGCCAGCAGCGCGTCGCCGCGGGCCACACCGAATTCGGTATGCAACAGCTCCTGGAACTCCGTCAACCGCACCGTGCCCAAGATACAGGCCTGTCCTCGGAGTCCGGCCGGACACCTTCGCGGTCCAGCTCGTCGCCTGGCAAGGTTATGAGCGTGCCCCGATGGACCCCTCTCATCAGGTGGAGAAGGAGCCGATACCGGGGTTGTATCGGCGACGACGACAATGCGGCCAGACAGCGAGGGGCCCTGGGAGGCTTGCTACGGCATGCGCACGGTGTCGAGCACTTCGTGACAGATCCGGATCGGGTCGGCGACGTCCGTAGCGCCCGCCGCGGCCCGGCGCGCGGCGGTCGTGAAGCCGGGCTCCGCGAGCACGCGCTCGACGGCGGCGCGGAGCGCTTCGGCGGTCAACGGCCGAACGAGTAGCGAACTACCTTGTCGCACAGCGCGGTTGGCCAACTCCCACTGATCGCCGCCACCCGGAACGGTGACGATCGGCACACCGGCCGACAGCGATTTGGCGAGCAGACCGTGCCCACCGCCGCCGACCACCACGGCTGCCTGCCGGAGCAGTTCGTCCTGCCGCCCCAAACCCGCTGTGGCCCAGGACGGTAGGTCGGTGGGTGGCGTGTCGAGCGTGGAAACGGCCGCTCGCACACCGGTTCCGGCCAGTGCCCGCAGCACCGTCTCGACCATGCCCGTGACACCCGTGTGCGCCGTGGACGGGGCCACCATCACCAGCGGACCGTCGCCCGGCGGCGCGGGCAGGACGGCCTCGGTCGGCTCCCAGAACAGCGGGCCGATCACGTGTGCGCGCTCCGGCCAATCCGGGCGCGGGACCTCCAACGCGGGCAGGGTGGCCACCAGTCGGGCGGCCGGGCCGGGATCCGTTGCCGGCAGGCCGATTCCGCGACGCGCCTGCGCGCGCTGCAGTTCGCCGCGGCGCACCGCACGGGCGCTGAGCGCGCGCAGCAGCCGGTCGCGCATCCGGCCGCGCACGCCGACACCCGCCGCGAGCCCACTTCCGATGGGCGGCAACGCCTTCGACGGCAGGTACAGCGGATGCGGGGACAGCTCGACCCACGGCACGCCGAGCCGTTCGGCGGCCATACCACCGCCCGCGGTCAGCACATCGGAGACCACGAGTTCCGGCAGCATGGCGCCGAGGTCGGGCAGGATCTCGGTCGAAATATGCGCCGCCCGTTCGTGAATGCGCCTGCCCGCATCGGCGTCGTCCTCGTTCGGGCGCGGTGCCAAACCCTTCAGCCTGCGCACCGCGATGCCCGCCGCCTTGGCCTGCTCGAACCAGCGCGGGCCGGTGAACAGCACCGGTTCGTCGCCCGCGGCCAGGAAGCGCAGGCACAGCGCGATCGCGGGGAAGGCATGCCCGGGATCGGGCCCCGCGACGACGGCTACTCGCATCCGCCTAGCGTGCCACACCCGTCGTCGGCATGATCGCACCGCTACGCCGAGACTTCACCCGCATTTCACCTACGCCGCCTACGGTCTAGACCAATACGTTCCGAGCTGGGAGTACCGATGCGGATATCCACCGTCGACGAATTGTTCGCCCTGCTGGCCGACTGCGCCGACACCTGGGATATGCCCGACCGCGGCGGCGACCCCGTCGACATCCTCGACCACGATCTGCAATGCGCCGAAC
Source organism: Nocardia sp. JCM 34519.1 (assembly GCF_020361265.1). NCBI lineage: Bacteria > Bacillati > Actinomycetota > Actinomycetes > Mycobacteriales > Nocardiaceae > Nocardia > Nocardia sp. JCM 34519.1. The sequence goes on along the minus strand of NZ_JAIRBR010000003.1, from coordinate 328,125 downwards.
TGCTGCGGCAATGGCAACCCGACGATGAGGAACTTCAGGTCGCCGGGTTGGTCCACGATATCGGGCACAAACTGGCGCCGGGCGACGATGCGGGACACGGCCGCAACGGCGCCGCAGCCGTACACGCGCTGCTCGGCGCGCGGGTGGCGCGGCTCGTCGAATTGCACGTCGTCGCAAAGCGATACCTCGCCGCCACCGACATCGCGCACACCCTCTCCCCGTCCAGCCGGCGCACACTGATCGCGCAGGGCGGTCCGATGGATCCGGCCGAGGCCGAAAAGTTCCGCGCCGACCCGGATTTCGCGGCCGCCGTCACCCTGCGCCGCGCCGACGACGCGGGCAAGGTGGTCGGACTGGCCGTCACGCCGCTGAAATCGTGGCGCGCGGTCGTCGAACGCGTTGCGGCGCAGGCGATTCAGCCCGCGAAGTAATACAGCTCGAAGCCGACGGCGCGCTCGGCCGGGAAACCATCGATCGGAGCGGTCGATCGATCGACGATGGCGCGCACCTGATCCGCGACCGGTTCCGGGCTCAACACCTCGAGGTAGCGGCGATGCTCGGACAGCGATTCGATTGCCTTGCCGACAGTTTCGGTGACATCCACCGCATGCGTCACCGTCGGACTCGCCACCGCCGCCCAGCGCACCGACCACGGCGCGAGCTCCGCGAGCTCCGGGAAGATCCACTCGTTGCCCGCATCCGAAATGGCGTCGAGCCCGGCCCGGCCGACAGCCCGATGATCGGCGCTGTTCGCATAACCCTGCCGCCAGGTATCACCGAAGTTGGCCAGCACCACCAGTTCCGGTCGATGCCGCCGGATCGCCCGCGCCAGATCGCGCCGCAGCTCCAAACTTTCCTGCACCCGGCCATCCGGATAGCCGAGGAATTCCACCTCGTCCACGCCGACCGCCTTGGCCGACGCGATCTCCTCCGCCTCACGCAACGGACCCGATTCGGCGGGCGGCAGTCCGGCGATACCCGCCTCACCGCTGGTCACCAGCACATAGCGGACATCCTTGCCCTGCCCGGTCCAGCGCGCCACCGCGGCCGCCGGACCGTATTCGATGTCATCGGGATGCGCGACGATGACCAGCGCGCGCTCCCAGTCCTCCGGAATCTGTTCCACGAAACGATATTCAACCCGATACGAGGAAGGCCGCGCGCTCGCGGGCAGAGCGAGCGCGCGGCCTCATACGCACACCGACAGCGGATGATTCCCGGCATCCGCCACCCGGCGCTAAAGCTTGCTGACCGTGTTGTTGTTCGAGCCCGACACCGCCTTGTACAGCAGGTACAGCCCGAAGACGATGGCGCTGATCACCAGAATCGGGAACAGTCCCTTGATCAGCGCACCCAGAATGGCCAGCGCGATCCAGACGACCGCGACGATACCGATGATCTTCCACAACATTTCGTGCCTCCGAAGGCTTGCTCCGACAACCGCCGCCGTGGCGATCCGACAACTCCATGCTGGCAGGCATCGGCCGAGAAATCACCAGGTGAGAGCCGATATCCGGGTGGAAATCAGGGTTGTCCCTGAGATTCGGGTGAGGCCGTATACGATTGGGTCGTGATCTTCTCCTATGGAAAGGGTGCTGTGCACCCGTACCGGTGAGGCCCGGAAAGTGGCCGGTTTCCGACGGAACCGATGACCAGGCCACTCTTCTCACCACGCTGCTCGCCGCATTTCCTGCGGCCCTTGCCGATGACGTGTGCGTCGTCGCGCAGATGTTGCCGGTCGGCCACTTGCCGTTGATTGAGAATGGTTGCAGTGTCTGGGTCGGTGGTGAGCACCTGAACATTCCGTACCGCGTTTGCAATCCTGAACCAGCCGAGCACATTTCACGTCGGCTGTCGGCGACGCAGACCAAGATTCTGCATTGCCTCTACAGCCGCCACAGCGACGGCTATGTGCGCCAACGCCATCTCAGACAGATCATCAACGCCACCGACCCGTGGATCGTCCCCTACGTCGTCGAACTTGTCGGCGAATATGTGCTCGACATTGTCCTCGACATCAAAGACGGGCTCACCGATGTCGTTACAGTCGAGACCGCCCAGCACGAGGCTTACGGACGGTTCGCGGCCGCCAATCCCGAATTCCTCCACCTGACCAGCCAACGCGTAACCAGCTACTGGAACCGCTACTACCGAAACCGCTACCCGCGCCGCTACTACCCCGGCCGCATCGTCATCGGCGAGCTGGGAGAAGCCGCAGCCGCCTATGGATACACCGGCGATACCGAATTTCGCCACGGCACACCGGCGAGAACCGACCGCACCATCCCCATCAACAAGATCCAGTTCGACAGGCAATTCCAATTCCCCCGCCCACGCCACTGGGCCCGCGCGGGCAGCCTTCCGATCATGCGACGTGACCGGGTCATCCCACGGGTCGACGGTGTGCCGCTCACCGATCTGATCGACAGGTTCGAGCTCGACGCGGGCATGCGGCCCGCAGGCGGAGCATACGGTGGCCTCGTCCCCGCGTACGCGCGGTCGCTGCGGATGGATGCCCACTTCCACGGAATGTCCACCATGGCAATGGGATCGAAGATACCCGTGCTCGTGTGCGAATGCGGCGAATGGGGCTGCTGGCCGCTGCTGGCCGAGATCACCGTGACCGACGACTTCGTCATCTGGGATCGTATAGAACAGCCCTATCGTCCGGCACGTGACTACACCGCGTTCGGCCCGTTCCGGTTCAAACGCAAGCAATACGACAGGGCCTTGCGGGATCTGAACAAGCCGATCAGCTGGAGCATCACCTGATCGACCCAAGTCGGCACTCACCTCGCACATAACGCGGGCGTACGAGTGAGCACAACCGTTGGGCCGCAGTTGATCTCGCGAGTATCAGCTTGTACTCGAAGGCTCGTCTTCCTCGCGGAAACGGCCTCTCGCCCGCATCAGTTCCAGCGCCGCGACCGCGACCGGTTTGATCCGGCCGGGCCAGCCCGAAGCGATGAACTCCGCATCGGAGCAGATCCGCGGCGTCGCGGCGCAGGCATCGAGGAGTACTCGCTGAACCCTGTCGAGCACAGTCACCTCTGCCGGTGTGAACGTTGACGATTCGCGCCATCGCCATGGCGCGTCGTCGTCGATCGTGTCGAAGAACTCGTTGACGTACTCCGCGTTCCCCCAGGTACGAACACCTTCGTCTCCTTCGGCGAGGATTTCCAGCGCCTCCATCGCTCGGTTTCGCAGCCGCTGCTCGACAACCCGCTCGCTCGGCTGGTCCCGGTCGTCCACATTGGTGATGCTAGTGGTGGAGCGCCTGTTCGGGCGGCCCGAACAAGCAACGGCGCTCGAATACGTTGTCCGATGGTCGAATTCGTCAAGCGGATCACCCGCACAATGCGTGGGTGAGCAAACCGGGGACGTCCCGGGTGGTGGGTGTGCCGGTGTAGGAGAAGGTGACCGCGCGCCCGGCCGTGGTGGCGAAGGAGACGGCGGAGAACCCTCGGACGCCACCTACATGGCCGAAAACCTTTGTGCCGCAAGGTAGTTGGGTGTATGCGAGGCCGAGACCGTAGGACATGCCGTCACCGTTGCCCATATCGACCCCGTTGAGCATCTGCTGTAGCTGGGCCTGCGGTACCACCTGCCCGGCCAGCAGTGCGGTGTAGAAGCGGTTCAGGTCGGCGCCGGTGCTGACCAACGCACCCGACGTCCACGGCTGTGACGGCTCGATGCGCGTCACATCGGTGACGGTGCCGTTGATGGTGGCGTAGCCGGTCGGATGCGGGTCGCGCAGACCGGTTTCGCCGGTGGCAGGTAAGTAGGTGTCGGACAGGCCCAGCGGAGTGAGAATGCGGTCGCGCAGTTCATCGGTGTAGCGGCGTCCGGTCACCGCCTCGATCAACATGCCGGCGACGATGTAGTTGGTATTGGTGTATTGGAATCGGGTGCCGGGGACGAACTGTGCGGGACGCCGCAACGCCAGGGCGATCTCCTGGCCGGGATTGAAGGTGCGGCCGTCCCGTGCCGCGTCGTACTCGTCGGTCTCCGGGGATTCGGTCGCTGCAGGCAGCCCACTTCGATGCCCCAGGATCTGACGGACGGTGATCGCGCGCCCATCGACACCGTCGCCGATGAGCAGGCCGGGCAGATAGGTGTCGATCGACCGGTCGAGGTCGACCCGGCGTTCGGCCACCAGTTGCAGCGCGATGGCGGCGGTGAACGTCTTGGTAATGCTGCCGGCCCTGACATGTTCGGGAATATCGGTAGGGATCGGCGACCCTGCGGCGATATCGGCGACACCGGAAGCGACGACGATGTTCACGCCGTTTTCGGAGAGCGTGGCCACCGCCCCGACCGCGCCGGAGCGGATCAACGCGTCGAGATCGCCGCGCACCCTGTCGACGGCCGCTGACGGTATCGCGGAGGGCTCGACCGGGCTCGCGGTGCAGGCGGACATCAGCACCGCTGCCGCGCAGACCGGGACGGTAAAGGCTTGTAAACGCATGATCCGACGGTAGGAACCCAAGGCCCGCAACCACATTGGACTGTGGTACTGCCGCACCTCGAACTCGAGTATCAGTCGCTTGGACACGGCAGCAGCTGGTGCGGACGAATTATCATCCGGCACAGACCACGATCCCTGACGCTGCGGCCATCCTACGTGGTATGTCAGGACACGCAGTTCTCGCCTAGACCCGGGACGACGTCGCCTGCTTGCGCCTCGGTGGTGTTGATCCCCTCGCACCGGCAGTCTGGTACCGCAGCCCAGTGTCGTTGCCGCACAAGATAATCGAACTATCCGAAATATGTCGGTGTGCGGGTGACATAGGGTTCTTCGAGGGAGCGGATCTCGGTGTCGGTGAGGCGGATGTCGAGCGCGGCGACTGCCTCGGCGAGGTGGTGCGGCGTGGTGGCGCCGACGACCGGGGCATCGACGACCGGGTTCTTCAGTACCCACGCCAGGGCGACCTGAGCCATGGACATCCCGCGCTGCTGGGCAATTCGCTCGATCGCGTCGACGATCGCCTTGTCGGTATCGAAAATCAGTGGGCGGCCGTCGAAGTCGACATCGCGATTGGTTTCGGCGCGCCGGGTCGAACGGTCGCCCCACGGCTTGGTGGCGCGGCCACCGGCGAGCGGGCTCAGGCCGGACCCGCCCGGTCCCGAGTGCATCGGCAGGCCCAGTTTGGTCGCCAGCACGATGTCGTCGCGACGGGCGTATTCGCGCAGGGCACGTCCGACAATCTCTTCGGAGGTGCCGTTGCCGTGGAGTACGCTCCAGATCAAGGACATTCGACGCCGAGGCGGTTCATCTCGGCCAGGCACACCCGGACCGCCTCAGCGGCATCGTAGGTGATGTCGGGTTCCACCCGCCGATTCGCGACGACCGTGTACCGTCCGTCGCCGGCCGACCGCACCCACGGTCCGGGCGCCCGGTACTCGTCCGCGGTCGGTCGAAACGACATCCAGAACATCGACCTGAATGGATACATCCGCCGCAGCCGCGGCTCCCGCAGCGCTGCCTCGATGAACTCGCCCAGGCCGTCCCGCTCGTATGCGCGGTATATCTGCCACTGGAACTCGATCCGGTCGCCACTGTCGTATGCGTCGGCAATATCGACGAAGTCGGCGAACGGCCACGCGGCCGCCAGCTCCCGCGCGGTTGCACCACCGAGCCAGGCCGCGGCAGATCCGGTGACCTCCGCCAGCTCGGTCGTGGCGAGCCAGCTCAGATACGTCGCCCGCACCTTGTGCCGCACGCGGAACAGCCGTTTGTCCACGAACGGCAGGATGTACACGGCGCGGTCGTGCTTACTGACCGTGGCCAGGAAGCCACCGAAGGCGCCCGGAGCGTCGCGCATATCGATATCGCAGTCGAGACATGCGGTTCGAAGTACGGCCTCGAGGCCACCCGCGTCGACCAGGTCCTGATATAGCGATTCCCCCATGCCGCCCAAGGTACCCGTCGCGCCGGTCACAAGCGGACTGCGTCTTGGCGAAACCACCGGTGCGCGAGCACTATCGCGTCGCGGATCATGCTCCCACTATTAGGAAGCTTCGCGGATCGGTCCACGTACCATCGCTGTGTGAAACTCGGAATTCTCTCTTTTGTGGGTGCTGTCGCTGCGATTTCGGTGGCGGCTCCGGCCGCATCGGCCATCCCGACCGGCTCTTTCGGGGGCGGAGACCGCCGAGAAGTGGTCATCGTCGACAACACGCTCGAGCTGAGCAACCTGGACTCGTGCTGGGCCAGCGGCTTCCCGCGCGATATCCGCTTCGACAACCGCAGCACGCGTAGCTTCTTCGTGTACGCGTCCAACAACTGCACGGGTGAACCCACTTCGGTTGTGGCTCCGGGCACTTCAGCCACTTATTACGGTTGGTCGGCATCGGCGGCCCGGTAGGTGGTCAGCGGAAGGCGGCTGGTGATCGTCGCCAGCCGCCTTCACCGAATGACCTTCGGCAAGCACTGGAAGATCAACGCGCCGAGATCATCTCGGCCTCGGGGAACACACCGTCCGCACATCCGGAGTGAATGTTTCTGGCGCGCGGCCGATTCCCTTCGGACACCGCGTTACGCGTGCGACCATTGATGTGCCGCCATCCGCGCGGCGCATCGGCAAGCTCGTGACCAGTGTCGACACGGGTATCCGTCGGTTACTTTGTGATCGAAGGGGGCTTTGATGTCAGAAATTCAGTCGAATACGGCGCAGGGCAGTGTTATTCGTGCGGGCAGCCCCGATTTCGCGGTGGATCGGGTCGCCGATTTCTATGCGGCCTATATCGATGCGGTCAGCGACGGCACCGACGACCTGGGAGATGAGCTGCGCGCTCACTACCTGACCGAAGATCTGCGCCAACGCCTCGCCGCATGGGAGGAGGCCAATCATGCCGACGGTGTGCTGCGGGCGCAGGACGTCCCGACCCGTTGGGAGGCCAACTATCACGACTCCGGTGCGGGGCATCTGTTCACAACCGTCACCTTGACCTGGGGCACCGGACCGGATGCCGGGCACACGCGGCTGGCGGTACAGAGCGATCTGTCCACCAAACTCATCTCCGATATCGAGGACGGATAGATCGTTCGCCGCCGTCGGCAACACTCGATGTGGCGATCCGTTCCTGGGAACGCTCGGATCCGCGGGCGACCGTGTGACTCGGTCCGAGTCCGGCGCGCCGGATTGACGCGCCAGCACCTCGACCCTACTGTCCCCCGGCAGACGGAGGTGGGCCAGCAGCCATCTCATGACGATGCGGGAGACGGACATGCGACATCCCATGTGGGCAGCGGTGATCGGATCCGCCGTGCTGGCTCTGGCGGGATGTTCGGGATCGACCGACAAAGCGGCCCCGACCACCACCGCATCCGTCGCGCTACCCTCCGGCGTCGACTCGCGGCAGCAGTCGAACGGCGATATCCCATGCGCGGCTTCGGATTTGAAGGTCGGCATTCCCGGTTGGGATGCGAAGCAGCCCGTACCGAGCGCGGTCGTCGCCGAAATCGACTTCACCAACGTTTCCGGTCGCGCATGCACGCTCAACGGATTTCCGGGCGTGGCCTTGGTCGACACAGCGGGGCAGACGAACGATTTCGACCGCGAACAGTTCAAACCGCCTGTACCCGTGACGGTCTCGGCGGGCCAGACCGTCTCGGCGAAGACCTCCGGTGGACTCGGCGTCTTCGACCCCGAGCATCCCGACGCGAACGCCACATCGTTGACCATCGACCCGGCCCGTCTGCTCGTGACGCCGCCGAACACCTCGACAACCGTCAGCTTCCCCTGGCCTTGGCCCGGCCGTAAGGTCGTCGATCTCTTCGGCTCGACGCACGCACGTCCCTACGTATTCCCGGTCGGCGTCGGCGGCAACTGATCACCCGCCGCGCTGGCCTCCGAGGTATCAACCGCGACAACGACATCCAACAACCCGGGGAACCGCGCCGCCAGATCGTCGCGACGCAGCGACACCATCAGGTAGCGGCCGTCTCGGCGCTGGCGCACGACACCGCCCTCGCGCAGTATTCGCCAATGGTGGCTGGCGCTGGATTTCGGCACGCTCGCACCGTCCGGCAGCACTGTTCCGCAGCTGCGTTCCTCGCCCGTGGCCAGCGCTCGAACGATCCGCAATCGCAGCGGATGCCCCAGAGCCGCAAGGACATCCGCCAATTGCAACTGCGCGCGGTCGGGGTGTGGGAGTGATGGCACTGTTCGATTGTATTCGAACCCACGAACAGTTACAGTTCGATAGTTCCATAAATTCGAACTATCGAACTGGAGAGTCGACCGGTGACCGTTTCGCCCGATGCCGCCGTAGTACAGGAATTCCTCCGCGCGGTCAGCGCGCAGGATTGGCCCGCCGCGCGGGCAACGCTGAACGAGGACGTGGTGTGGACGCTGCCCGGCACCGGCCCGATCTCCGGCGAGGCGCACGGCCCGTCCGCGGTGCTCGACCGGGCGCGGACCATCACCTCGGCAAACGTGACGATCGAACCGCAACATCTGCACCTGGGCTACCGCAGCATCGCGGTCACGGTGCACAACACGGCCCGCCGCGCCGACGCCGAACTCGACGAGTGGCTGGCCATCGTCTTCACCTGCCGGGACGGCCGCATCACGACGATCGATACCCACATTTCCGATGTGCCGATGATGGAGCGCTTCTTCGCCGTCTGAACGCCGGTGTGGGACAGCGTCGTTCAGGCGACAGACGCCTCGGCTCCGGTGTCGGCGAGCAGTTCGCCGAGGTCCATTGCCGCACCTTCGTCGGCGAGTTCGGTGCAGCGGGCCTCGGGCAGGTTCGCGCGAACCCGCGCCATGACTCGTTCTACGTCGGGGCCGAGTACGCGCCGACCCATGCGACGGTATTGCCGGACGACGGCGCCGAGAATGCGTGCGGCGCGCTCGACATCGCCGGTGGCAATGGCCGCGTGCGCGTAGCCGACGGCGATGTCGGGCACGATGATCGGGGATGCCGCCGCACCGAGTTCGCGAGCGATCTCCAGTTGCCACCGTGCGGAATTCAGTCGACCGGCATCGCTCAGGGCGATCGCGAAGTCGACACGACAGTAGATCTCTTCGACCAGCGGACCCAGCCCACGGCGGCCGGGCAGCGGCGCCCGCGGCGCATCGGGACCACCGAACAAACGGCCGAACAGCTCGATCGCCCGTTGGTGCCGTCCCTGTCGCGACGCCAGGCGCGCCTGGTTCGCACGCAGCGGCCGCAGCGCTTTCTCGATCAGCCGCCCGTCATCGTGTTCCTCGGCGCATGCGAGATAGGTTGCAGCACCACCGATATCGCTGCCGACCAGATGCAGCCACGCCGCGACGCACATCGCGACCACCCGATCGTTCGGACTGAAATCGGCGATGAGCTCTCCGGTGGCCCGCGCCAGCAATGGGGCGGCCGAGCCGATCCCGAAGTACCTGACGCGGACGTGGGCGAGAATCAACAGCGCCCGAACCAGCGCTCCCGGGTCGGCGGATTCGCCGAGACAGCCGACGGCCGCCTCCAGATCCGCCAGAGCCCTTGGCAGCGAATCGAAGTCGATTTCCTCCACGGCCCTCATCTGCAGCGCATGACCACGCAGCCAGGCGTCGTCGGCGGTGGCGCAGTCGGTCAGTAATCGCGGGCGACCGCGCTCGTACTCCCGTCGCGCGAGGATCAATACGAACATCGGATGCGGCGCCCGGCCCTCCGTCGTCGCCGCGCGGACCGATCGCTCGAATTCGCCTGTGTCGTGGGGGATCTCGACCACCCAAAAGAGAGAAACGTACGGGGGCACGTACCGGCCGTAGCGGCATACCAGGTACGGTCCCGTGCAACCCGGTGGCGCGCTGTCGCCGACCACCGCGAGCACCGCCGGCTGCCAGGTTCGGATTTCACCCCACTGCCCACTGGAATGCCAGTACCAGAACAGGTTTCCGAACAGGCACACCGATCGCTCGCGGTCGGCGTTGTCGACCGCCCATTGCAGTGCGGCTCGGCAGTTGCCCTGCTCGGCCGCGAACCGGCGCAACCATTCGCGCTGGGTTGTGCCGCGCAGACCGGGTGCGCCCGTTTCCGCGAATTCGACGAAGCAGTCTGCGTGGGCGCGAGCCGACCGTTCGGCCTCGCCTGTCCGCTGCGCTTCCGCCGCCGCGTAGGCGCGGATCGTCTCCACCATCCGGTAGCGCTCGCCGTCGAACTCGATCAACGACTTCGCCGCAAGCGATTTCGCCGCCTCGGCGATATCGGAACGTGGTACCTCGAACCCGTCGCCGCACACCCGCATCAGGTGTTCCGGGGTCGCCCCGCCCGCGAAAATCGCCATCCTGCGGGCCAATTCGCCCTCCGGCTCGCTGAGCAGGTCCCAGCTCCACGCGACCGCCGCGTGCAGGCTTCGATGCCGGGCGGCCGCGAGCCGGGTTCCGTTGGTCAGCAAGCGGAACCGATCGTCGAGTCGAGTCGCCACCTCGCACAGCGGGAGGCCCTGTAACCGGGCGGCCGCCAGTTCGATGGCCAGCGGCAGACCGTCGAGCCGGCGCACGATCGCGCGCACGTCGGGGTAATTCTCCTCGGTGACCGCGAAATCCGGCCGTACCGAAGTGGCTCGATCGATGAACAGCCGCACCGCAGCACTGTCCACCGCATGTTCGGCCGTATCGGTATCGCCGGGTAATCCCAAGGGCCGCACCACATAACGGCGTTCCTCGGCGGCGCCCAGCGGCTCCCGGCTGGTGGTAAGCAGCGTGAGCAGCGGAAGTCGTTGCAGCAGTTGCTCTATGGTCTCCGCCGCCGCCCGCAGGACGTGTTCACAGTTGTCGATGATCAAGAGCATCCTGCGCGCCCAGAGCGCACGCACCAGGCCCGGTATCCAATCCTCGCCGGGTTGGTCGCCCTCCACCACTCCGGCCGCCGCGAGTAGTGCGGCCCCCAGCGCGGTGTATCTACTGGATCCCGGGCGTTCCGGCGCCACCGCCGCGGCCTCGACGAACAGGTAGCCGTCCGGCCACTCGGATCCGTGTGCTCGCAGTAATTCGGTCGCCAGCCGGGTCTTGCCGACACCGCCCGCGCCGATGAGCGTCACCAGCCGCCCGCGGCGCAGCATCGATGCGACCTCGTCGACGTCGGCGCCGCGGCCGACGAAACTGGTGAGCCGGCGCGGCGGCGCGGTGGTTTCGCGCCGAGCGGAAGCCGATGGGAGTTCGACCAGGCCGACGATCGATTGCCGCAGCAGTGCGGACGGCTCGACGCCGAGTTCCGCACGCAACGCATCCTCGATGCGCTGAAATGCTTGTAGCGCTTCGGTTTTCCGTCCGGCGGCGGTCAGAACGCCGATCAGCCGCGCGGCCAGCGGCTCCCGGACAGGATGTGCCGCGGCTTCTTCGAACAACTCACGCAGTACTTCGCTGCCCCGCCCCAGCGCGAGATACGCATCGGCCCTCGACTCGATGGCGGTCAACCGTTGATCCGCCAGAATCGCTGTGGCCGCGGCGATTTCAGCGGACTCGACCACACCGGCGATGGCGGCCCGGCCACGCCACGGCGCGAGCGCGTCGTCGAAGGCGGCGGCGGCCGCCCACGCATCGCCCGCGGTCCGCAGCCGGGCTCCTTCCGCGAGCATTCGGGTGAAACGAAAGGTGTCGACCGCGTCGGGCTCGAGCGCGAGCAGGTACCCGGGCATACGCCGCACCACCCGGTCCGCGCCGATGGCGGCGCGCAGCCGTTTGATCAACGTCTGCAAGGCATTTCCGGCATCCGCGGGCGGTCGTTCGCCCCAGATGCCGTCGATCAGCCGCTCGGTGGGGACGACCTCGCCGACTCGAAGTGCCAGCAGCGCCAACAGCGTTCGGAGCCGCGGCCCGCCGATGGCCACCGTATTCCCGTCATCGCCGATGATCGCGACCGGCCCGAGTAGCTGTACCTGCATCAGCGGCTAACCGACGAGATCCTGGTTGCCGTCGCCCCAGGTCGCGGTCATGACGACGGCCCGGATCCGCCATATCTCGCCGAGCCGCTCCCATTCCCGGTGATCGGCGTACCAGGCCATGCGGGTGCAGGTCTCGATGATGTTCAGTCGATCCAGGGTCGCTGACATAGTGACGTATTCTCCTGCTGCGGTAAATGATTCATGCATGGGCCGCGACCACCCGAGGGTTCGGCGCGACGGTGCCGGGGCACGGTGTCGGACAGGGCGGCGCCGCGAGCTCGGCCAGTGCCGCGCGATGACGGCGGCTGCTGAACAGGGCCAGGAGTTCCAGCATGATCACCACCACGCCGTAGCCGAAGGCGGTGACGGACAGGTCGAATCGGCTCAGGCACAGTCCGGCCAGTACCGCCGGCAGGCTCAGCGCCAGGTACGCCGCGACATAGGCGGCGGTGACCACCTCCGCGCGCCGATCGGCGTCCGTCATTCCGACGAGCATGCGCAACACGCCGTTGAAGGTCGGTCCGGAACCGAGTCCGCCGATACCGCATCCCGCCAGAAACACCCATACAGTGTGCGTCCCGACGCCGAGCAAAGCGACCGCTACCCCGGTGAGCAAGAAGACCGGACCGCGTCGCAGCGCTCGCTCGATGGTCCAATCCCTGGTCGCCACGGCGGCGATCACGGAGGGCGCCTGGGCCGCGACCACCACCAAACCACCGGCCAGCGGGCTGTTCAGGTGAAATTGCGCGCGCATGAGCGAACTTCCCAGCGAGAGATACAGTCCCCCGATCGACCAGGTGGCGACGATCGAGGGCAGCAGCGTGCGGAAGGCCGACCGAACCTGCGGCGGCACAGATACTTTCGGGATCAGCGAGTCGAGGTGGCGGCCGTCGGCGACCACGGTCTCCGGCATCGCGAACACGCCGATGACGATCACCGCGAATCCCGCGGCGAGCAGCCAGAACACCAGGCTGGTCGGTGCGGGCGCGAAGGCGACGAGCAGGCCGGAGCACAATGCTCCGGCCGCCGACCCGGCGCCGGCCGCGACGCTGGACATCAGCACGCCCAGGCGGGTGCCCGGCGGCTGCAGATCGATGAGCGCCGCGCTGATCGCGCCCGTCGACAGACCCGCCGCAACACCCTGAATGGCGCGTCCGGCGAAAAGCCATGTGACCGAATGCGCTTCGGCGAACACCACGGTGCCCGCCAAGGCCGCCGAGGCGGCGGTGAGCAGCACCGGTCGCCTGCCGACGTGGTCGGACAGGGATCCGGTGACCAGCAGGGTCGCCAGCAGCGCCAGCACATTGATCGCGTAGACCGCGGTCGAGGTGAGCGCCGAATAGTGCCACAGCCGTTGATAAACCGGATACAGCGGCGACGGCGCCGACGACGCGAACAGCATCAGGGCCAATGCCACCACCAGCAACCAGAACGCCGCGGTCGGCGGCATGCGCAGCCGTGCGGCAACGGGCACGTGCCGGATCGTGTTGTTCACCATGCCGGAAGCCTGAACGCGCATGCTGATACCGCGCTGACAAAAGCTGTCAGCCCCGCGTCCGCACGGCCGGACAGGGTTGCGCCATGACGACTTTCGACAATTCGACCGAGCTGTCCGTCCTGCCCTATCGCGACGAGTTGGGGATCACGCCCGGCCGCCTCTATATCGACGGCCAATGGGTCGACTCGGTCTCCGACGGGCGCTGGCATCACCTGAACCCGGCGACGAACGAGGAGGTGACCACGATCGCCGACGCCTCGGCGACGGATGTGGACCGCGCGGTCGCGGCCGCCCGCAGGGCATTCGACGAGGGGCCGTGGCCTCGGCTGCGGGCACGGGAGCGCAAGCGGATGATCGAGCCGCTGGTGCGACTGCTGCGCGAGGCGACGCCTCGGCTGAGCCGCATCCAGTCGCTGGAGAACGGTATGCCGGTCGGTTTCACCACTCAGTATCGGCTCTCGGCCGAATTCGCCGCCGACATCTTCGATTACCACGCGGGCTGGATCGATAAGCTGTCCGGCGAGACGTATCCGCAGTACACCGACCGAAGCGACCTGCAGTACTTGAGTTTCCGCGAGCCGGTCGGCGTCGTCGCGGCGATCGTGCCGTGGAACGCGCCGGTGCTGCAGCTGGCCAACAAGGTCGCACCGGCGTTGGCCGCGGGCTGCACGGTGGTGCTCAAACCCTCCGAGTACGCCAGCTTGAGCAGTCTCGCGATAGCCGAGCTGATCGACGAATTGGATTTGCCGCCAGGGGTTTTCAATCTCGTCACCGGCGTGGGCGCACAGTCCGGTGAGGCGCTGATCACCCACCCCGGCGTCGACAAGGTCAGCTTCACCGGCAGCCGCGGCGTCGGCGGGCGCATCCTCACGGCCAGCGCGGGCAATATCAAGCGGGTCACCCTGGAACTCGGCGGCAAGAGCCCCAGCCTGGTCTTCCCCGACGCACCCGACGTCCGTGCGGTCGGCAAGACGGTGATGAGCATGATCGCGCTCGGCATGTCCGGCCAGCAGTGCACCGCGCAGACGCGCGCGCTGGTGCATGCCGACTGCTATGAGGAATTTCTCGACGGCGCAAAGGAAGTCGCGGCCTCGGTGCGCTTCGGCAACCCCTTCGACCCGGAGACGAATGCGGCACCGCTGGTCAACAAGCGTCAGCTCGTCACCGTACTGGACTACATCGAAAGCGGCACCCGCGACGGGGCACATCTGCTGTTGGGCGGCGATCGTCCCGGCGGTGCGCTCAGCGCGGGCAATTTCGTGAACCCGACCATCTTCACCCAGGTCGACAATCGCATCCGCCTGGCGCAGGAGGAGATCTTCGGTCCGGTGCTCGCGGTGATCCCCTTCACCGATGAGGACGAGGCCGTTCGCATCGCCAACGACACCGAATACGGTTTGGCCGCCGGGATTTACACCGCCGACCTCGGCCGCGCCTTCCGCCTGGCCCGCCGGATCCGCGCGGGCGCGATCGGCGTCAACGGCTACACCTTCATGCCCAACTCCCCCATCGGCGGTTACAAGACCTCCGGACTCGGCCGGGAGGGCGGCCGCACGGCGCTCGAGGCGTACACGGAACTCAAGACCGTGATGCTGGAAACCCGAGGCTGAGCCGAAGCATCCGGACCCGGCGGCCTGCCCGCGCGAAGCGACCCCGATCGACACCGGACGGCGAATCCGGTAATCATGTTCGGGTCGAGGAGGATTCGTGCAGGTGAGGATGCTGGGCCCGGTGTCGGCTTTCGTCGAGGACGGCCACGAGATCGCGATCGAGGGATCTCGATTGCGAACCCTGTTGGTGCTGTTGGCGATTCGCGCGGGCGAGGTGGTCCCGGCACCCCGGCTGATCGACGGTATCTGGGACGAGCGGCCGCCGGCGAAGGCCGATAATGCGCTGCAAGCACTGGTCAGCCGCCTGCGCGCCGCGATAGGACCGCAGCTGCTCGTGCGGCGGGAACAGGGATATCAGCTGGCTATCGAACCCGATGCGGTGGACATCCACCGCTTCGGTCTGCTCCTGGACGAAAGCCGCGACTGGGAAAAGTCCGGGCGCCGGGACCGGGCGGCGCGCAGTCTGGATCTGGCGCTGGGACTGTGGCGCGCGCAGGCCTTCGCCGACGTTTGCGATACGACCGAAATACGGACGCTGGCAACACGATCGGCCGAACAGCGACTGCTCGCCATCGAACGTCGCGCCGATCTGTACCTCGCGCTCGGCAAGGGCGATGAGATCGTCGCCGACCTGGCCGCCGAATGCGCGGCACACCCGCTCCGGGAAACACTGGCCGCCCGCCGCATCGCGGCGCTGCGGGCGGCCGGGCATCAGGCCGAAGCCCACCGCGTCTACCGGTCGACGCGAACCCTGCTGCACGCCGAACTGGGCGCCGCACCATCCCGGGAGTTGCGCGACGCGCTGACCGCCGCGCACACCCGGACACCGATGCGGCAGCCCCGCCGAGCCGATCCGGCACCTGCGGTGCGTATCCCGGACCGTCCCGCCGTAGCCCCGCGACACCGGACGAGTTTCATCGACCGCGAGGCCGACATGATGCGGGTGACGCGACTGCTCATCGGCACCCCGCTGGTCACCCTCACCGGCGCCGGTGGCGTCGGCAAAACCCGGCTCGCCTCCGAAATCGCCGCCACCGCAACGGAATGGCCGGACGGATGCCTGTTCGTCGAGCTCGCGGGCGTCGCGCCGGAACACACCGGCGGCTCGCCGTCGACGGCCGTCGCGGCGGCGCTGATCTCGGCACTCGGCGCCGTCGAGCCGGGCACCGACTTGGATGCGGTGCTGGACCGGGTGCTGGCGCCGCGCCGTATGTTGCTGGTTCTCGACAACTGCGAACATGTCGTCACCGCGGCCGCCGAGCTCACCGCCGAGCTGCTGCGGCGGGCCCCGGACCTCACCGTGCTGGCCACCAGCCGGGAACCACTCGGCATCGAGGGTGAAACGCTGTATCCGGTTCGCAGCCTGGCGGTTCCGGAGCCGGACGCGTCGCTCGCCCGCACCGCCGACGCACCAGCGGTGCGGCTGTTCATGGATCGCGCTCGCGCCGTGCGACCCGAATTCGTGCTGACCGAAGCCAATCGGGCCCATGTCGCCACCATCGTCCGGCGGCTCGACGGCATGCCCCTGGCGCTCGAACTCGCCGCCGCACGCATGCACACACTGCCCATCAGCCAGGTGGCGTACCGGCTGGACGACAGATTCTGGTTTCTGGGCTCGACCACTCGCGATGAACGGCACCGGCACCGCAACCTGCGTGCGGCGGTGTCGTGGAGCTGGGATCTGCTCGACGACGGCGAACTCGCGGTGGCGCGCAGGCTGGCCGTATTCGCGGGCGGCGCCACCCTCGACGCCGTAATCGGGGTCTGCGGCGGCGATATGGACACCACCGACAATCTGGCCGCACTGGTCGCCAAATCACTGGTGGAGTTCGACGGTGTCCGATACCGGATGGCCGAGACGATCCGCGCCTATGCCACAACGGAACTCGTGGCCGCCGGGGAGGCCGACGCGCTGGCGGCCGCGCACGCGGACTACTTCATCGGATTCGCCAGAACCTTCGCGGGGCGGCTGCTGGGCGCGGACCAGAACGCGGCGGCAGGGCAACTGGCGGGCGAATACGCCAATTGCGTTGCCGCACTGCGCTGGGCGGTGCACGCAGGCGACGGCGCACGCGCGATTCGCCTGTACGGCAGCCTGGTCTGGCACTGGCTGCTGTGCGGGCTGCGCAACGAGGCCGAGGCCTGGCGGTCCCGCATCCACGCGCTCGTCGGCGGCCGGGTGCCGCCGGGCGCCACCGCTGACTATCTCGCGCTCGCCTACGCGCATTTCCTGCCCCCGTATCACGACCTGCTGCGGTGTGACCAGATCCCGGATCCGTCAGGCGAATTCGATCGCCTGGTCGCCACCGCCCTGACCGAGACGCATCGGCCGCACCCGGTATTCGTGCTGCTCGCGGCCCTGCGCGAATACCAACGCGGCAATGCCGAACCCATGTCCGGCTGCATCGCCGCCGACGATGACTGGCTGCGGGGCAATGCCCTCGTCATGTCGGCGCTCGAGCGGATGCGTGGCGACGCCTGCTCCGTCGCGCACGCGGTCGCCGATCTCGAGGCCGCGGTGGCAGGTCTCGATCGGCTCGGTGAGCCGCGCGGATTGAGCCGAGCGCTGTTGCTGCTGGCGTTCTTTCGTATCCGGACCGACGGTCTCGCCGCGGCGACACCGCTGATCACGCGCGCGACCGGATTATTGACCGAGCAACTCGGCGCCGACGAGGTGATCGGCGTGCTGCGCCGGGCCGCCCAGTTACATCTGCAGCAGAACGACATCGACCGCGGCACAACCTATCTCGCACGCGCGCGGGAACGGGTGAACGCTCGGGTGCCGGAGCACACACTGCGGTGGCTGCGCGTGGCGGAGGCCGATTCGGCACTGCGGCAAGGTGATCCGAACACCGCCGTCGAGCTGTATCGGCAATCCCTCGACGAGGGTGCGGACGAACCGGCGGCCAACCTCGTCGTCGAGGAGATCTGCGGGCGAACGAACTACGCGATCGCGTTGCTCGACATCGATCGGATCGATACCGCGAGAAGGCAACTCCGGCGCGCCCGTGAGCTGGCCGCCGCCGGCGCACCGATGCTCCTGCCGACGGTGCTGGTCGGCTACGCGCTGGCGCTGCTCGCCAGCGGGGAGCCGGAGCGGGCCGCACGGCTACTCGGCGGTCTCGAAGCCGCCGACGCCCAACGCAATCCGGATGCGTACCGCGCATATACGGTGGCGCGCACCGTGCTCGGGCGCGGCCGGTTCGAAGCCGCGCTGGCCGCGGGCCGAAGCGTGCCCGCCGACCGGCTGCATACGCTGCTCGACGATCTCGGGCAGCCCGCTGGCAGTCGCTGACAGGGCGGTATCAGCGGACGCGGCCATCCTTGGCCGCGTCCGTCTGAAAGGAAGCCATGAGATCCGAGCAGCCCACGTCCGCGACGCCGTCGATCCGCATCCGGCCGACGACCGTCGCCATAGGCGAGATCGCCGACCCGAGCCGGTACTACCTGCCCGCGAACCCCGCGAATCTGCTGCGCGCCGATCCGGCGCGGCGCGAGCCGGTGACCTTCCGCGGCGGCGCAGTCACCCTCGCGGGCCACCTGTACCGCCCGCCCACCGCCGCGGGTGAGCCGACACCCGGTGTGGTGATGTGCGGTCCGATCAGCAGCGTCAAGGAGCAGACGCTGCCGCATTACGCCGAGCGATTCAGTGCGGCGGGGTACACGGTGCTGACCTTCGATCCACGCAATTTCGGTGAAAGCGAAGGGGAACCGCGCTTCCGCTACGACCCGAACCAGGTCATCGCCGATTACGCCGACGCGGTGCGCTATCTGCGCACGCGGCCGGATATCGATCCGGAGCGCGTCGCGGCCGTCGGCGTATGCATGGGCGGCGGGTACGCGGTGTCGCTCGGCGCGCGCGACAAGCGGCTCGCCGCCGTGGTTTCCATCGCGGGCGGTTACGACATCGGCGGCACTTTCCAGCAGTTCTTCGGCGTCGAGGGCTTCGCCGCCTATGTCCGACAGGTCAACGATCTGGTTCGGCGGCAGTACGAAACCGGTGAGATCGCCTATATTCCCACCATCGCCGAGGGTCTCACGGACCGAATTCCGGTGGCGGCCATGCCGAATCCGGAAGCGTACAGCTACTATGACCACGACGACGCGCCGAACTGGTCACCCAAGCTGACCGCCGATTCGCTCGAGCCGTACTTCGGCTACAACTCGGTGGTACACGCCCCGCTCGTCGCACCGACCCCGCTGCAGATCATCCACGGCACCACCGACACCGCGCTGCTGCCCGAATACGCACAGCAGGTGTACGACGCCGCACAGGGCGCGAAAGAACTCGTCTGGCTCGACACCCACAATCACATCGAGCTATACGACCAGGATCCGTACGTCAGCGTCGCCGCGGGCCATGCACTGCGCTGGCTGGACCGGTATCTCGGGGGCGAATCCGCTGTTGCGGAACAGGATTCGCGGCGATGACCGCCGATTCCGCTGTGCCGGACCAGGTTCTGCGTCATTCGCCCGCCACCTTCCGGAACTGGCTGGCGGTGGCCGCGGTGGCGACGGCTACCTTCGCGATGGTCACCGTCGAGGCGATGCCGGTGGGGCTGTTGACGCCCATCGGCCGCACCTTCGACGTCTCGGCGGGCGCGGTGGCGCTGACCGTCACCCTGCCCGGGCTGGTGGCCTCGGTCGCCGCGCCGGTGCTGCCCGTCGCGATCGGACGGCTCGACCGGCGGCTGGTGCTGCTCGGCCTGCTGGGACTGATGCTGGCCGCCACTCTGGTCTCGGCCGCGGCCCCCGGCTTCGCCGTCCTGCTCGCGGCGCGCGCGGTTGTGGGCGTCGCCATCGGCGGATTCTGGGCGCTCGCGGCCTCCTGCGCGATCAGACTGGTTCCGCCGCACCACATTCCGAGGGCAACCTCGCTGGCCTTCGGCGGGGCGACGGTGGCGAATGTGCTCGGCGTTCCGGCCGCGACGCTCATCGGCAATCTGAGCGGCTGGCGGGTGGCCTTCCTCGTCGTCGCCGGATTCGGTGTCGTGGTGGCGGTCACACTCGGTGCGCTGCTGCCGCGACTATCCGCCGAAACCGCGGTGTCCCTGCGAGAGCTGTTGCGGCAGTTGCGTATTCCGGCCGTCCGTGCGGGCGTGATCGCGACATTCCTGCTCGTCGGTGGGCATTGGGCGGCCTACACCTTCATCCGCCCGGCGCTGCAAGATCTTTCGGGCCTGAGTGCCGCCGCCATCGGACCGGCCCAGCTGGGATTCGGCGTCGCCGGTGTGCTCGGCACCTTCGCGGGCGGATCGGCCGCGGCCCGCGACCCCCGCCGCGCTCTCATCTGGGCAGCAGCCCTTCTGACCGCCGCATTGGCGCTGTTCGGCATTGTCGGCAGCACGCCCGTGGGCGGTATCGCGGTCCTACTCGTATGGGGTGTTGCCTTCGGCGCGATCCCGGTCGGCGTGCAGTCCTGGATTCTGCGGGCCGCACCCGATAACGCCGAGGCGGCAACGGCGCTCAACACCTCGCTATACAACCTCGCCGTCGCGCTCGGTGCGCTGCTCGGCGGCATCATCGTCGACGCGACATCCGTTGGCGGGGTGCTGATCACCGGGGCGGTTTTCGGCGCCGTGGCCATCGTCGCCGTCGCGCTCGGCGGTCGGCGGCGATAAACGCGGCATCGCCGTACTTGTCACATCAACCACTGAATCATCTGTTCTGGAGGAGCGAAATATCATGCGAATTCTCATCGCCGGCGCCACCGGTTACCTGGGAACGGTTGTCGCACAACAACTATCGGAGCTCGGCCACGAGATCGTCGCCCTGGTCCGTTCCGGCGAAACGAGGCTGCCCGACGGCTACGAACGCCGAATCGGCGACCTGACCGATCCGGATTCCCTTGCGGCCGCGGTGACTCCGGATATCGACGCCGTCATCGACGCGGCGACACCGAGCGGTGATGCCGACACCGATGCCGCGGCCATCGACGCGCTGACCCGGCCGCTGCGCGGCACCGACCGGGTCTTCGTCTACACCAGTGGTGTCTGGGTGCTCGGCGCCACCGCGGGCGGCACCGCCGACGAGCGTTCCGCGACCAACCCGATCCCGATCGTCGGCTATCGGCCCCTGATCGAGGACCAGGTGCTCGCCCTCGCCCAGGCAGGTGTCCGGACGGCCGTCGTCCGACCCGGAATCATTCACGGTCGCGGCGGTGGAATCCCCGCGCTGCTCGTCGATTTGGCCCGCAAACACGAGGCGCCGCTGATCGTCGCCGACGATTCGGTGCGCTGGCCGATGGTGCACATCGACGATCTCGCCGACCTGTTCGCCAAGGTCGTCGAACGGGCGCCCGCCGGGAAGATCTGGCACGGCGTGACCGAATCCGCCGTCCCCGTCCGCGAATTGGCGTCCGCCGCGGGCCGAGCGGCGGGTGTGACGGCCGCCCCACAGACCTGGCCCATCGACCAGGCCCGCGCCGAATTGGGCGCGCTCTTCGCCGATGCCCTGGCCCTCGACCAGTCCGTCAGCGCCGAGTCCACCCGCGACCTGCTGTCCTGGGAACCCAAGGGCCCCAGCGCGGTCTCCGATATCCAGGAGGGCTCCTACCGCTGACGCGGCCGATCCCGCCGCCGTGCCCGCTCGGGGTCTGCTTTTTCGGATTCGTCGCCCGAAACACCATGATCCGGCGCTCCGGATACCATCGGTCGTGATGCATGTCGATTTGATGTTCGATTCACTGGATGGACTGTCCGTGGGGGACGCGCTCGGCGCGGAGTTTCCGATCATGCGGCGGTCGATTCCGGATCTTCGGGCCGGTGACCTGCCGGGCGGGCCGTGGCGGTGGACGGACGACACCGAAATGGCCTGCAGCGTGGTCGCAGAACTCCTCGGGCATGGCGGGATCGATCAGGACCGGCTGGCCGGCGCCTTCGCGAGGCGGTTCGACCGCAGCCGCGACTACGGTTTCCTGGCGGCGGACACCTTGCGGCGCATCCGTGATGGTGTGCACTGGCGGACGGCGGCCGGAGCCGCATTCGATCATCAGGGTTCCTGCGGTAACGGTGCGGCCATGCGAGTGGCGCCGCTGGGCGCCTACTTCGCGGGTGACCCGAAAAAGATTGCCGCCGAGGCGATTCGCTCGGCGCAGGTGACGCATATGCATCCGGAAGGCGTCGCCGGCGCGGTCGCGGTCGCACTCGCGGCCGGTCAGGCCGCCCATGCTCGCCTGAGCGGGATTCGGCCCGCCCCAGCGGAATTCATCACCGCCATCCTCGACCGGCTCGACGACGGCGAGACGAGCCGACTGATTCGTCGCGCCCGCGCCCTGCTCGGCTCGTCATTCGAGGAGGCCGCGGCCGAACTCGGCAACGGATCCCAGGTAACCGCGCAGAACACGGTGCCCTTCACGCTGTGGGTAGCGGCAACGCATCTGAACGACTACCCGACGGCCGTCGCCACCTGCATTGCCGCGGACGGTGATATCGACACCACCAGCGCCATCGTCGGCGGCATCGTCGCCGCACACACCGGCGCACCACCGGCATGGCTCGCCGCGCGAGAACCGTTGCCCGGCTGGCTCGATCCGGTCCGCGCCCGACGGCGGAAGAACTCCGGATTCATTCGGAGATGGCTGCCCTGACGTCACCAATTTCCTTGTAACCGAATTCTTTTCAGCGATTCCCCAACCCACTGGGGAATACGGGAGCGGTGCATCGGTGTCATCATCCGATGGGTGAACAGACGCCGTTTTCTTGCGATCAGCGCGCTGAGCCCGCTCGCCGCCATGGCCGTCACCGGGACCATCCCGGCGCGAGCGGCGGAACACTCGTTCGGGTTCGCGGCGGATGGGAGCGCATTCCTGCTGGACGGCAAACCCTTTCAGATACGCAGCGGCGAAATGCATCCGGCCCGCATTCCAGTGGAATACTGGCGGCATCGAATTCGGATGGCCAAGGCCATGGGAATGAATACGATCGCGCTCTATATCATGTGGAACTACCTGGAGGAGCAAGAGGGCGTCTTCGACTTCACCACGGACAGAAGGGATTTCGAGAGTTTCATCAGGTTGTGCCAACAAGAGGACATGTGGGTGCTGCTCCGGCCGGGGCCGTATGTCTGCGGTGAGTGGGATCTGGGCGGCATTCCCTCCTATCTGCTGCGCAATGCGGATATCAAGCTGCGGGTGAAATCGGCGGACGATCCGCATTACCTGGCCGCGGTACGCCGTTATTTCGATCAACTCATCCCCCGGGTGCGGCCGCTGATGATCGGCAATGGCGGCCCGATCCTGATGATCCAGATCGAGAACGAGTACGGGTCGTACGGGAACGATCCGGAATATCCGGCGGAAATAAGGCAACTCTGGGTGGACGGCGGCATCGACGGGCCGTTCTACACCGAGGACGGCCTCGATCAGGTGCGGTCCAACCACAGCAATGTCCCCGGCGGCGCGATCGCGCTGAGCGGCGGGAGCGCATCGGCTATCGCCGAGGCGCGCAAGGCTTTTCCGGCGGTACCCGCAATGGCCGGTGAGGTGTATCCCGGCTGGCTCACCCACTGGGGCGATCCCACATTCCAGGGCGCCGACAGCGATATCTCGGCAGATCTGAAGGCCTTCATGGAACAGGGCCTGTCCTTCAATATCTATGTGATTCACGGCGGCACCAGCTTCGGCTTCTTCGCCGGCGCCAACGCCGACAATTCATCCGGCAACTACCAGCCCGATATCACCAGCTACGACTACTGCGCGCCGATCACCGAACAAGGGGTGGCGACCGACCGCTATCGCACCTATCGGAACCTCATCGGCAGCCATCTCACCACCCCGCTACCCGATATTCCCGAACCGATTCCGACGCTCCCGGCCGACACATTCACCCCGGAGCCGTACGCCTCGGTCTGGGACAACCTGCCCGCCGCCCTCCCCGCCGACCAGACCGACGATCCGCGGCCGTTCGAAATGTACGGCCAGAACTTCGGTTTCGCGCTCTACCGCAAACCGTTGACCGGCTATACCGGTGCGGCGCTCGATATCAGGTGGGTGCACGACTACGCGACGGTATTCCTGAACGACACATACGCAGGCGGCTTCTCCCGCGCCCGGATCCCCGACGAACTCTCCGTCGGCCTGAACGTCACCAACAACAACGACCCGCTCACGCTGCCCGACCCCGGATCGACCGGTTCCGAACCGGTGCTCGACATTCTGGTAGAAGGCATGGGGCGCACCAACTTCGGGCACGCGATGGTCGACAGGAAGGGCATCCTGGAAACCGTTTCGCTGCGCAACGGCGGGCCGCTCACCGGCTGGCAGGTCTTCCTGCTGCCGATGGACGAGCCCTACATCGCGGGCCTCACGCCGACGGTGTCCGATCCGGGCAGGCCCGGAATGTTCTTCTCGGCCACCGTCCCGCTCACCACCGTCGCCGACACCTACCTCGACATGTCCGGCTGGACAAAGGGTTTCGTCTACGTCAACGACCGGAATCTGGGTCGTTACTGGACCGTCGGCCCGCAGCGGCGGCTGTTCTGCCCCGGACCATGGCTGCGCGAGGGCGAGAACCGGATCATCGTCTTCGACCTGCATCGAACCGAGGCGAAGCCGATCACCTTCGCGCCGACCCTGTCCTGAAACCGCTGTCCGATCCGCCGGTCAGCCACACCGTCCCGCTCGCGGCCGCATCCACCGGGTCGGTTTTGACGTAAACGATTCCGCCACGGTCGTTTTCGTCATACCACCAGCCGTTGGGCGCGCTGTCGAGATCGGCCTTGCCGGCCCGCTGGGTCAACGCGCCCGCATCGGTGCGCACCGCATCCGGGGCGACACCGGTGTGCACCGCGAGCTCATAACGCCGTGCGGCCGGTTTCCCCTGATACGAACCGACATTCGCCCCGATCGTCACCTCCACCCCGGAATCGGGCGTTCGCACGGTGAAGTCCTGGGTGGCCTGCTGTCCCTGCTGATAGGCGCGGGTCACCCCGTCGTCCTCGGTGAGCGTGAAGGCGCCTTCGGCCTGCGGATAGATGTCCAGGTCGAGTACGCCGGTGTCCCGGGTCCGCCACGATCGGGTGCCGTCGGGCCACATCGGCACCACCGCCCCGGCGCGGACGAACAGCGGCAGGGTGTCCAGCGGAGCGTTGTAGCCGTCGACCGTGGTCGGGCCGGTCCAGGTGCGACCCGTCCAGTAGTCGATCCAGGTGCCCTCGGGTAGGTAGATCCCGTCCCGCACCTCGGTATCGCTGTACACCGGCGCGACGAGAAAGTCCTTGCCGCAGAGGAATTCGTAACGCGCCTGATCACCCCAGGTCGCGGGATCGTCCGGATACTCCAGCGCGAGCGGCCGGATCTGGCCGACGCCGGTCCGGTTCGCCTCGACGGCGTAACTGTAGCTGTACGGCAGCAGTCTTTCCTTGAGCTGCAAATATTTTCGGTTGATCGAGGTGTACGGTTCGCCGTAGCGCCACGGTTGTTTGTCGGCGGGCGCCCAACCGTCCATCGACATGATGGTCGGCAGGAAGGCCTTCCACTGCAGATCCCTGGTGTAGGTCTGCGGGCTGCCGCCGAAGATCCCGTCGACATCGCCGGTGTTGTAGGCGATTCCGGACATCGCCGAACCGGCGTAGGTCGGGATCTGCCAGCGGATGTAGTCATAGGAGCCGGACTGATCACCGCTCCACAGCACCGCACACCGTTGCGCCCCGGCCCAACTCACCGGTGTCCAGACGAATCCGCGTGCATCGCTGTTGTCTTCGATACCGCGATGGGCGGTATCGCAGCCGTCGAGGGCGAACTGATAGCCGGGACCGACCCAGGCCACATCCAGTTTGCGCACCCGCACCCCGGCCTTGACCTCCTCGTCCTGATGCGGCAGTCCGTTCTCGGTCCACAGGCCCAGCTGCATGCCGTCGTTGCGCAGACCCTCGCCGACCTGCCGCAAATTCTCGTAGCCGCAACCGTATCCGTCGTTGACGAGCATCCAGCCGTTCGGAATCTGGTTCTGCACATAACCATCCGCGACTTTCACCGCATCCATCGTGTGGCGTTCACCGCGGTTCGCATTGTGCAGATAGCAGTCGGAATCGCCCATCTCCAATCCGTAGATCGGCGGCAGGAAGGGGCGGCCCACCAGCGCGGTGTAAGCGGAGATCACCTGCTCGGGGCGGTCGCCGACGACGTATATCGCGTCGAAGCGGCGCTCCTTGTGTGTGGTGCGCACCGGATCCGCGAAGGTGTATTCGCCGGGCGCGAAGGTGTTGCGCAGCACGCCATATCCGTTGCTGGACAGGTAGAACGGCTGCGAATTCGGTGCGCCGCCGTCGTTCCAGTTGTCGTCGGCGAAGATCTTGATGGTCTGATCGCGATGGCTGAATCGGCCGTTCTGTTCGCCGCCGCCGAAGAACTGTTCCTGCTCGCCGCGACCGAGACTCTGCGTGGCGCTGTCCTGGGTCCAGGACAGCGGGGCCGTCTCGGCCCAGATCTGCCGGGTGTCGGCGGCGTCGTACAGCGCGAAACGCAGCGGATGTTTGTAGGCGCGCAAGGTCAACTTGTCCGTCGACAATGCCCAATAGTCGCCCCTGTCAACCCTATTCGGAACCGCGGGCGCGGCCCCGGTCGGCAGCACGATCTTGTCGCCCGCCGGATCCGTGAACTGCCCGTCCGGAGCCAAATGCACCCGCACCGCACCGGAATTCGGAAAACTCACCCGCACGGCGGCCGAACCCGCGGACAGCGTCGTCATCGACCCATCCACGGCGACATCGGTGAGATCGCCGAGTTGGCCCGCCGAATCGGCGTCGGCCGTAGGCACGGCGACCAAAGTGCCCGCCATCGCCAACAACAAACCAAGAACAAGACGCGCGACTCTCCACACAGGAACCTCACAGGACTTTCACCCGATCAAGCACGACGCGCCTACATGTATCACCCGAACACCCACCCCTGCACTGGGGAAATCGACTGGGCGCCAGGGATTCCCGCAACGACTCGACGGTCCGGTCGCCGAACTCCGAAGCACCTTGTGCGGCCGCGGCGGCGCGAAGACCATGGAAGGATGACAGAATCCGAGAATCGGGCCGCCGCAGCCGACTTCGACGCCGTGTACCGCGGCGAAAGCGAATTCGGCGAGTATGCGCCATGGGATATCGGAACGGCACAGCCCAGCTGCGCCGAGATCGAACGGGCCGGGCTCGTCAACGGCGTTGTCCTCGACAGTGGTTGCGGCACCGGTGAGAACGCCCTGTACCTGGCCGAGAGGGGATACTCCGTCACGGGGCTCGACCTGTCCGCGACGGCGATTTCCCACGCTCGGCGCAAAGCGGAGGAACGCGGCGTGCGCGCCGTCTTCGAAGTGGCCGACCTACTGGACGCGAAGGGATACGAAGACCACTTCGACACCGTCATCGATATCGGACTGGCCCACCTGTTCGAGCTCGACGAGCTGCGCCGATACGCGGCGACATTACATCGAATGTGCCGAAAGACCGCAATCGTCCACATACTCGGCCTGAGCGAGGACGGAGTTCAGTTGGCGGAAAAACAAGTCGGTGCAGCGATCGCGAAAACAACCGGCAAACCCCCCGACCTCCCCGCCGTGCCAGCACTGCGACTCGACACCCTGCGGGCCGGTTTCGCCGACGGCTGGACCGAGCAGAACATCCACCGCTCGGCAATGCGCGTAATACTGCCCTTCTCGAAGGAAGCCGCCGATATCCCCAGCTGGCTGTGCCGATTCCAGCGAACCGAATAGCGGTGTGTAGGTCTCACGCCGGGGGCCGAGGTATTTCCACACAGTCCTCGGATGTGCCGCCGGAAATTCGAGTACATCGCGCAGGATGAGCACGGCGACCTGGCGCGGCGGCAGCACCTGCGGGGCGGTCACGAACGCCAAGGAGATGGCCTCGATCCGCTCGTAGCGCGCGTCGGGTGTCAGCAGAGGTATGGCTCGGTCGACTCTCGGAATGCGTCTTCGGCTCGCATCGTCGAATCCACCGTCACCTTCTTTCCATAGTTCTCCCTATATGGCTACCAGCCGACGAAAGAACTGGGCGGCCGCCGTGCGCCCATTTTCCGGAATCCGCGGTTTCAGCTCGACCGGGCTGCGGTTTCGGTTCGGGCGCGCAACCCCTCGGCGAATGCGCGCGCCGCCGCCAGATCGTCGGCGTTCGGCCGGTCCTTGTTGACGCCGCCGACGAGTTTGAACGGCGGCATGGTGTCGAGTGCGCGGCAGGAGAACGTGTCGGCGACCTCGAAGCCCTTCCGCTCGACCAGCCGCACGAATGGACGGAACACCGGCGGGAACCCGCTGGTGGTGAAGACGAACGCCCGGCCGCGCTCGGCCTCGGGAAGTGAACGGACGAACTGGCGCAGCCGCGGATGGAATGCCTGGAAGAAGATGCCGGAACCGAATCCGATGAGGTCGTAGTCGGCGAGTTCGGCGATATCGACCTGCTCGGGTTCGACGACGCGGGCCTGCAGCACCTGCCCCATAACGTCGGCGACCTTCCGTGTGTTGCCGTGCGACACGGAGACGCACACGATCAATGCCTTCATGACGATGCTCCATTCATCGGTTCCGGTATTGCGTCGGCCCGATCCGTCCGAGAGCTTCCTCCACCCCCGGCCGGATCGGCCGCATATCTCCAAGACACCACCCGAGCACGGACCGTGACACCAGTGGAATGTGGTTACGATCACATCGGTGCCGGATTCCGGGTCGCGGTGTCAACGTCCCCTTCGCCGACGCCCGTCCCCGCAACTTCCCGTAATCCTCTGCGGCGACGCCGATCACGCGATAACCCCCGCCGCGGCGAGAGGCGCCCGCGAGGCCATCGAAGACGCCGCCGCCCTCACCCACGCCATCCGCACCAACCGCGACCCCGCCGCAACCATGTCCAACCGCCGCGCCCAAATCACCACCGAGCGCGACCAACTCACCCGCGCCTTCCGCACCCGCCGCTGACCCAACGGCCCTCACCCCGCGCGGGCAAGACTACGCACCTGCTCCCCCGTCAACGCTGCATCGAAAACCGCGATGCCACCGATCTCCCCGGCGAAGTGATTACCCGGCCCCCGGGTCAAGCGGACCGCCCCAACGGTGAATTCGGCAGGCGCATCATTCATTCCGGCCGAACCCTGACCATCCGGTATCCGGTACGGATTCTTCGCATAGGTGAGTCCCAGACCGTCTGGTGGAGCCGGTTCGGTGAACCCCCGGTAAGAATCGGCAATCCCATCGAGGTAAGAGGTGATCGCATCACCGTCGTAGGTGAATCCGATGAACTGCCATTGCTGAAACGGCACAACACGATCCGATGCGGAATAGTCACGCGAAAAGGGCAGGCCCGGCGACCGTCCACCGGTGCGTGAGACATGGCCGCACACGCGATCGGCCCCACCATACAGCGGTAGGTCTACGAACAGACCGTACTGACGTTTAGGCGCATGGTCGTCCTCCACCCAAATGCCCGCGACGAAATGACATTCCGGACTCGGCGCACGCCTGATCCAGGCGAACACCGAAACGCTGTCGCCGCCCGCTCCGACATTGAGCGCACCGACCCGATCGGCGTCGATGCCCAATGCGTCGGCGCGTCCGTCGAACCTGATGGCGTGGCCGAACGGTCCGCCGACGACTCTGGTCGGTGCGCCGCCGTGCACCCGTAACGGTCCGATATCGCCGCGTCCGATAGTCGGCGGGAACTCCGGGCCATCCTGGCGGAAGTCCCAGAACGCTACCGGGGGCATCGGCCAATTCGTGCTGACTTCCATCCGTGAGGTCCTACCTGCTTGTACCGCACCGGTTTTCGATCGTCATAAGCAGACTGATCACCAGCGTAGGGCGTGATCACGACTGTCTGCCAGGCGGTTACGGAGTGGATGAACCGGGGCGGTTGATGTGCACGGTGACGGGGGCGGTGCCGCTCGCCTCGATTGTGGCTGTGCGTGCATCCGGCGGCGATGTGACGGTTCCGTGGTCGGCACTTATTTCGTATCCGTTCGGATAGGCCAGGTCGGAGATGTAGATTTCGGTTGGTTTGGTGGATGGTCGCGGGGTGTAGGTGTACGTGAAGTTTCCGTTGGACGGGTCGTAGGACATTCGCTGTGGGGTGCCTGCGGTCGCCTGGGGATATGTGCGAACCAGCTGGGCGCCGAGATCGCCGGAGAACGGGTCTGGTTTATCGCCATCCCCGAAGATCGACTGATAGTGCCAGTACTGCCAGCCGATGAAGTGTTCGTCGGCGTGGGTGAGCGTGTTGTGCAGGACGGTGACATCACCGTCGCCGAATTCGGTGACCAGCGTTGGGATTCCGGTGCGCTGGGTGAAGGAGTCGATATTCGACCAGGTCTTGTCTTGCTGGACCGGGCACAGCCCGCGCAACTCCTCGGGCAGGCCGAGATAGATGGCGAGCTGGCTCGGGATGCAATAGTCGTGCGGTGCGAAGACGATATTCGGTGCGGTGATGGGCGGATTCTTGCCAAGGTTGGTCGGCATCGTCTCGTTCCAGGTCACATTCGGCTCCCAGAACAGCGGGATCGTCGCGTTGGATGTGCGCGCCGCATCGGTGAGCCGCTGCATAGCCGCCTGATATTTCGCGTCGAAATCCGGGCAGCCGTCGGGAAAGCACGCCGTGAATGCCGAACCGGGCCACGGCTCGTTCATCAGCTCGATGCCGAGCACCCCTGGATGGCCGTTCATCTTCGCGGCCAGCGCGCCCAACGCGGTGCCGAGATAATCCAATACCCCGTGCGTGTTGTTCCAGACCTCGTCCCAGCCGCTGTTCATGCTCGGCATCAGGTAATACAGCGGGAATCCGGGATTCGGCTCCCACGGATCCGGACGCGCCTCGATCGCCCATTCCGGAAATCCGTTGCCGCCCCATATCTTCGACAAACCGTCCTGATGGTTGTCGAGCAGGGTGTAGATGCCGTGCGCGGCCAGCATATCGACCACCGCCGCGACCCGGTCCAGGAATTCGCCGTCGACAACGCCGCGCGTCGGCATCAACGCCTCGAAGCCGACGCCGAGCCGCACGGTGTTGAAACCGTGCCGCGCCAACAACTCCGCATCCTTTTCGCCGACGGTGAATCCGTCGCCGAGCCGCACGAACGGCGCCTCCTTGTGCACGTTGTTCACACCGTGCAACAGCACCGTTCGCCCGAATTCATCGATCAGCGCATTGCCCTCGACATGCAGCGCACCGATCGACGCGGGTGCGGCCTCGACACCGGCGATGAAGCTCGAGCAGAGCGACAACACCACCAATACCGGCACGATGAACATTCGCCGCAATATCTTCACGAGATTCCCTTTGGTCGTCCGAGACAAAGAGTGTCTCCCGAACCGGCAGTGGAATCGAAATATTCTGGGCCGAAAGACAACTGGGGAACGGACGGCCGCGCAACCGCAAAGACCATGGCGCACTACACGTCTGTGTAGTAAAGTATCCGTGTGTGTAGCAAGGTATACACACGGATAGGCGACAAAATGGCACCACCCACGGCTCCCGAGGACCTCACCGCGCGCGCCCGCATCCGGGACGCCGCATTCCATCACTTCGGCGAGTACGGCTTCGACGCGGCGACCATCCGGGGCATCGCCGAAACCGCGGGCGTCTCATCGGGTTTGATTCGGCACCACTTCGGCTCCAAGGAGGCGTTACGCGACGCGTGCGACGCGCACCTGGCCAGGTCACTGGAGCAGATCAACGATCGGGTCGGCGCCGACCCGGCACCGGGCGAGGTCAACTACGTCGCGGTCGGCACGGCGACCTTCGGGCCCTACCAGCGCTACCTGGCGCGGGCACTCGTCGAAGGGCGTGCCGCACCGCTCTACGACAAACTCGTCGAACTCGCCGAGCGCTGGCTCGTCGAACTCGACAAGAAACGCACGGACGCACCCGAAGTGTCGGCCACCGCACGCGCGGCGGTGGGCGCGGCCATGGCGCTGTCGGTCACCGTGCTGCGCGAGCACGTGCAGCGCGCACTCGGCGTCGACCTCACCAGCCGCGAGGGCAGCGATCTGCTCGCGCGGGTACTGCTCGATCTCTACTCGCACCCGTACCTCAGCGTCGACGAGGCGGCCGCCATTCGCGACCGTTTACCAAAGGCCTGAATTCACAACATAATTCGAGAAGGTCACCATGACTGACGCGATTACGGTCAGCGGTTTGGTCAAGTCATTCGGCCACACCCGCGCCCTCGACGGACTGGACCTGCGAGTCCGCACCGGCGAGGTGCACGGCTTCCTCGGCCCGAACGGCGCGGGTAAGAGCACCACCCTGCGGATCCTGCTCGGACTGCTCCGTGCGGACGGGGGCGAGGCGCGGCTGCTCGGCGGCGACCCGTGGCGTGACGCCACCGCCCTGCACCGCAGGCTCGCGTACGTCCCGGGCGATGTCGCGCTGCCGCCATCGCTGTCCGGCGGCGAGATGACAGATCTGCTGCTGCGACTGCGCGGCGGTGCGAATCTCGTTCGGCGACAAGAACTCATCGAACGTTTCGACCTCGATCCGCGCACCAGGACCCGCGCCTATTCGAAGGGCAACCGACAGAAGGTCGCGTTGATCGCGGCGCTGGCCGCCGATGTCGAACTGCTGATCCTCGACGAACCGACCTCCGGCCTGGATCCCTTGATGGAGTCCGCATTCCGCGAAACCGTCGACGAGGAGCGGGCACGCGGCCGCACCGTGCTGTTGTCCAGCCACATCCTCGCCGAGGTGGAGGCGCTGTGCGATCGGTTGACGCTCATCCGCGACGGCCGCACCGTCGATAGCGGAACACTCGCCGAGCTGCGACACCTCTCGCGTACCGCCATCGAGGCCGAATTGACCGGCCCCGCAAGCGAACTCGCTGAGCTACCGGGCGTGCACGAACTGCGCGCCGTCGGCGATCGGGTCTGCTTCGAGGTCGACACCGAACTGCTCGATCCCGTATTGCGCACGCTCGCCGCGATCGGCGTCCGTAGCCTGGTGAGCAGGCCGCCGACGTTGGAAGAGCTGTTCCTGCGGTACTACTCGTCGCGGGCGGTGCGCTGATGAACGCCGGAACATCGATCCTGTTGCGGGTGGCGCTGCGCCGAGAAGGCCGGATCGCGCCCTGGTGGATCCTGCTCATCGCGGGCAGCGCTCTGGTGATGATCGGTTATATCAACCGGAATATGGGCACGGCGGAGCTGAAACTCACCTACACCACGATGATCAACCACAACGCATTCTTCCGCGCGCTCGGCGGCGGCACCGTCGAACCGGATCTGCCCATGCTCGCCGCCTGGCGCAGCGGTGGATTCCTCTATTTGGCAAGCGGTTTGGCCGCGGCGACGACCGTCATCCGGCACACCCGAGCCGCCGAGGATTCCGGCCAGACCGAGCTGCTGCGCTCCGGTCCGATCGGGCGCTTCGCGAATTTGACCGCAGCACTGCTGGTTTCGGATGGTGTCGCGCTGCTCGGCGGTACGGCGACCACCCTCGTTCTGGTCGCCCGCAGCATGCCGGCCATCGGTTCGCTCGCATATGGCGCGGCGATCGCGGCGGCCGGGTTGGTCTTCGGCGCGCTCGGAGCCGTCACCGCCCAGCTGGCGCAAACCGCCCATACCGCAAGGACTATCGCGCTTTCGGCACTCGGACTCGCTTATGGCCTGCGCTACGCCGGTGACGCCACGGGTCAGCTGTGGCTGAAATACGTATCCCCCATCGGCTGGAGTCATCTGGTCGACCCGTATCGCGCCGACCGGTGGTGGGCGCTCACACTGTCACTGGCTGCCGCCGCCGCGCTGACGGCGCTCGCCTATCGTCTCGCCGGACAACGAGATCTCGGCGCGGGTCTCGTCCCCGAAAGCCGTGGCCCCGCACGCGCTCCCGCACTACGCGGCCCCATCAGCCTGTCGTGGCGGCTGCATCGCGGCTCGCTTGTGCGGTGGGCGGTCGGCATGACGATCTTCGCGGTGGGCGCGGGCGCGGCGAGCACCCTCGCGAACCAGTTGGCGAATGCACCGTCTCCCTCGATCACCCGGCTGCTGGACGCATTCGGCGCCTCGTCGACTTCTGTGTTGCGAACCGCACCGACGCCCATCGTGCTCATCTTCGGCTACGTCGTCGCGCTCTACCCGGTGCTGATGGTGCAGCGCATGCGGCGCGCCGAGACCGCGGGCACCGCGGAACTGCTCCAGGGCACTCCGATGACCCGCCTCCGTTGGGCCGCAGGCCATCTCGCCGTCACCGCGGCGGGAACCGCGGTGCTGCTCACGGTCTCCGGATTGGTGTTCGGCGCGATCTTCGCCGCCGTGGTGGGCGAGCCGCGCACCGAACTGCCGGATATCGCCGGTGAATCGCTGGCCGCCATCCCCGCCGCACTCCTGGTCGGCGCGATCTGCGCCTGCGCCTACGGTCTCGCGCCGCGGTCGTGCGTGCCCATCGGCTGGATCACCTGGATCGCCGTCGTCGCGCTCGGCCGCATCGTCGGACCGCTGTATGGCCTCTGGCACGGAACGGTTTTCGAGCCGTTCCACTACATTCCCGACATCTCCTCGGGTGCGGCGTGGCAGCCACTGCCGTTGCTGGTGCCGCTGGCCTGCACCGCACTGCTGGTGGGCGCGGGTCTGATCGGATTGCGCCGCCGCGACTTCGGCTGAACGCCGGCGTGATTCACGGACCGGCTATGACTTCGATTGCCCCAAGATGGAATTCGACTCGACGTGGCCGATATTCAGTCGGCGCGGGTGCCGGAGGCGACGAACGTCGGGATGGCGAGGAACAGTCGGTCATTACGCGCCCTGACGGCTTGGTCGTCCAGCCAGGGACCTTCGCCGCCGATATTCGCAAGCGTCGGCAAGCCGGTGGCGTCGGTCCACACGATCGTGTGCACCTCGACGGTGACATCGGTGAATCCGTTGTCCAGCAGGAGGTTTCGGTATCGGCGGGCGACACGCGGGTTCGGCATACGGTCCACGCGGGCGTGGACGAGCGCGCGGGTGAGTTCGGGATCGTCGGAGTCGATCACGAAGGTGTCCCAGTCCTGGCCGACGAGCACCGCGCGGCCATTTCCGGCCAGCACCCGGTGCGCCTCGGCGACGGCCCGTTCGGGCTCGGCGACGGCGTGCAGCACCTTGTCGGCGCGATAGCCGGTGACCGAGCCGTCGGCGAGCGGCAGCGCGGTGGCGTCGGCGAGGTGGAATTCACTTGCGGGCCAACGTGCTACGGCGATCTCGAGCATTGTCGGATCCAGGTCGACGCCGATGGCGCGCGCCCCTCGGGCGGCCAGCTCGCCGACGGCGCGCCCGCTGCCGCAGCCGACGTCGACAACGATTTCGCCGAGGGCATCATAGGTGCGTTCGCGCAGCTTACGAGCCTGCGGTAGATCGTCGAGCGCGTCGAGAAGGGTGAGCAACGTGGACATGGCCGCAATTCTGCGACTTAATGGCGACATGAAGTCAATCGGCGAGGTGGCGGCTCGGTTCGGGTTGCCGACACACGTGCTGCGCCATTGGGAGTCGCAAGGACTGCTGTCGCCCGCCCGCGCAGGTGAGCGCCGCCGCTATACCGATGCGGACCTGCACCGGATAGCGGCGATCCTGATCTCGAAGGAGGCGGGCTTCGGACTCGCGGATATCCGCACGATGCTGGCCGCCGATTCTTCGCGGGCCCGCCATGAGCTCATAACCCGCCACCGCGAGAAGCTGCTGGCTCGAATCGCCCGCGCCCAAGCCGCACTCGACATGATCGCAGGCGGCCCGTGCCCGCACGAGGACATCATGACGTGCCCGCATTTCCAGAGCCTCCTGGCCGCCCGGCTACAGCCGCCCGCCGCAACGGGTTCGGGTCGCACCGACGCGAATGTCGAAGGACCCCGGACCAACTGGATATAGCGGTGAACCGGTTGGCCGGGGCACGGTTTCCGTGCCCGCGCAGGTTCCACCATTCACCAGGGATCAGTCTTGGATCACGGATGCAGCCGCCGCAAATAGTCCCGATAAGTGGTGACGAAACCGTCCCGGTCGAATTCGATCTCGGCACGGTAATCACCCGAAACGTAGCCGACTACGCCGTTGCCGCGCGGATCGTAGCGCTGCGGGTTCAGGCAGGACGTCAGATCCGGGACGGAGACGTAACGCATGGTGTAGTCCCGTGCCACGACGTTCGACAGCAGTCCGTCGCGTATCACGGGCAGCGAGTTGAAGAACGCCGAATGCTGCAGATCGAAGAAGTCGGCCCCATCGAGCCGATGCTGCACCGGCCCGGCACCGATGTCGACGGTCAGTTCCGAACCGGAGAGCTCCCACCGCAATTCATACACCAACCCGATCTGTGTTCCGTGGGCACGATCCAGGCTTTCCACCTGAACGATCTCCATCCGCGGCTCGTCGATCCCCTGCCACACGAATGTTCGCACGCCCGAGACTAACGCCCAGCCCAATCGATCGCCGCCGCAATCGGATTGCGAACGTTCATCCGTCCCGAACGGCGAGTGTTACCGCGGCCTGTGGCCGAGTGGCCGGGTCAACTCTCCGGGGTGGGCTTGATGCCCTTGTATGAATCGGAATCCAGGACTCCGCGCAGATCCGCGGCGATCCTGTCGACCCGGCCCTCTTCTCGGGCGATCACCTGGGTCGGGATGGCCCACGGGTCGGCGAGGATTGCCAGCTGCACGTGTTCTACACCGACGAAGTCGTAGCCGCGGTTCGCGGCCTCGGTTTCGGCTGCCCGCAGAATCGCCCGTAGGCGTGGGGTGTACCGAACGTTCGGCTTGAACAGAGGTTCCTGGTCTTCGGTCATTACGCCAACTCCCCTTTGGTTAGATCGTGACGTAATCGATCATCCATGGCCGCGCAAGCAGGTGGTGCCCGCCGACCCAGCTGTAGATGAATTACTGTGGCGGCGTGGAGTTTACGGAGTACGGACCAGGCGATGTCGTCTATTTCCCGGACGGGCCGTTCAACGGTATCTGCGCGGTGGTACGGGAGGTCGATACCCGTAATGCCGAGCTGCGCATCGACTTCGCCGAGGGCACCGTCCACCGCGAGGGAAACGCCCTGCGCGAACGGAGGCACCGGCTGACGGTCGGATTCGACGAGGTCGAGTTGGTCTAGTTTTCGCCGAAGCAGTACGCCTCGGAGCCCGGAACTAATGCTCCCGCAACGGGATCTGGGCGTGTGCCGGGCGGTCTGCGATCTCGGTGAGGGCTTGGGCCCAACCGTCCAGGCGGTCCGCGGCGTGCCGGAGTTCGGCTACGATTCCGTCGAATTGATGTGCCAGCACGGCACTTTCGGGGACGGCGAGGATCCGGCTTGCGGCGGCGACCACCTGCTCGTATTCGGTGACGCCCGCGTCCAGGCGGGTGACCGTGAGCCGGACGTTGCCGGTGAGGGCGGCGGCCGCGTCGGCGTTGGTGCGGCCGACCATGCCGAGCGCCTGTTCCATCGCGGCGATATCGGCGGCCAGCGCGTGCAAAGCGTTGGCGCCGGAGGCGGCGGTCTCCACCATCTCGGTGAGTTCCTCGACGGGCAGGCGACGCGACCGGGCGATCTGGGTGCTCAACCCATACAGCGCCCGCTCCGCGCGCAACAGCCGATCGATCGAACCGCGCGCCCTCGAACGCAGCGGCGGTCGTTTGCGCGGTATGAACGCGGCCTGCGGCAGCGGCGAACTGCGTAACTGCAGATAGCGGCGGGCGCTCAGCGCGGTGCCGGTGACCAGCGCGACCGCGCCGCCGCCGACCACGACCACCGCCCAGGCCGGGGCCGAAACGATCATCAGCCCAACGGTTCCCACGGTGGTGATGCCGGAGGCGGTGCCGAGTTGGAAGCTGCGGCGGCGGGCCCGCCGCCGCCTGCGCAGTTCGCGCTCCCGCGGATCGGCCCACTTGCGCACCGCGACGAGGGCGTGTTCGCCCATCTCCAACAGACTTTCGGGCAGGGTGCCCGGCTGCTGGGCGAGCGCGGCCTGTGCACGCACGAGCGCCGATCCTTTGCGACGACCCCGCGACTGCCTGTCGGTCATGCCTTCATCTCCCACCGGTAGCGCGTGGCTCGGGCGTCCCGGACCCCGGCGTGGCCGACGGCCGGCCCGCCGGGGTCCGCGAAGTAATGCCGTCCAGTGAACCAGCCACCACCGACAAATTCACGCCGAACGCGAAACGCTACTGCTGAGCGGCCTGACCCTTGTTCAGTTGCGGCGCGCCGGCCGGGTTCGCCTGCGCCGGGTTGATCGAAGGCTGCCCACCGCCCGCGGGCAGCGCGTCGCCGCGCATGGAGGCGCGGATCTGCTCCAGCTTGTTGTGCCCGGCCATTTGAATGCTGGCCTGCTGCACCTCGAGCATGCGACCCTGCACCGAGTTCTGCGCGAGTTCGGCGGAGCCGAGGGCATTCGCATAGCGGCGCTCGATCTTCTCCCGCACCGCGTCCAGGCTCGGCGTGGTACCGGGCGCCGACAGCGTCGAATCCATCTGCTGCAGCGACGCGGAAACCTGCTCCTGCATCTTGGCCTGCTCCAGCTGGCTGAGCAGCTTGGTGCGCTCGGCCACCTTCTGCTGCAGCAGCATGGCGTTCTGCTCGACCGCCTTCTTCGCCTGCGCCGCCGCCTGCAGCGACTGGTCGTGCAGCACCTTTAGATCCTCGACCGCCTGCTCGGCGGTGACCAGCTGCGCCGCGAAGGCCTCGGCGGCATTGGTGTACTGGATCGCCTTCTCGGTGTCGTTGGCCGCGGCGGCCTGATCGGCGAGCATGACCGCCTGGCGCGCATTGGCATTCAGCTTCTCGACCTCGTCGAGCTGCCGGTTCAGCTTCATCTCCAGCTGACGCTGGTTACCGATGACCGAAGCGGCCTGCTGCGACAGGGCCTGATGCTGGCGCTGGGCTTCTTCGATAGCCTGCTGAATCTGAACCTTCGGATCCGCGTGCTCCTCGATCTTCGCATCGAAGAGGGCCATCAGGTATTTCCAGGCCTTGACGAACGGATTAGCCATCGATTGATCCCGCCTCCATCTGCTGTGCCGCGTTCGCGGCCGGGGTGCGCGACCGTCACGCACCCGCGTATGTGCCTATCCTCCACCATGTGGCACCCGGTCCGGGCGAACCCGGCCCAACAGACGCCTAGTGAGAATCTAGCCGTTTTCGGTGGCGGTCCGCAGCGTTGGCCCGGGCCGCCACCGCTCCGGCGACCTCAGTTGTTCCGGACCAGAACCAGCATGTCGCTCTTCGGCGCCGGGATGACGATCCTGGTGTCACCGGCGATGCGCGGCAGCGGGGCCGCGTCCGCCGCCGACATGGTCGCCGTGGCCGGGGCCGCAGCGGCATCGGCCGACTCCGCCGCGGCCGCCTCGGACTCGTTCGCCTCGGCGGATTCCGGCAGTGCGGCGGCCGCGCGCTCGTCCTGGACCGGCAGTCCGTCGGCGCCCGCCATGATGGTGCTCACATCCCAGAGCACCCGCGACAGCGGCACGTCCAACGCCTCGCAGATCGCGGCGAGCAGTTCGCTGGATGCCTCCTTGCGACCCCGCTCCACCTCCGACAGATAACCGAGGCTGACCCGCGCCGAGGTCGAGACCTCGCGCAGCGTCCGGCTCTGGGCGAGACGAGCACGCCGCAGACTGTCCCCGATCGCCTCTCGCAGCAGCGTCATCTCGTTCTCCTTCGCTCCCACTCACCGGGCCCGCGCGGTGTCTGCCAACACCGTGCACGCCGTCCTTTCTGGCACAACGTCGGGCGCGGGCCGGATGGTTCCCGGACGAGCCGACGCACCTATCGCATATCCCGCACGCAACGCAGCAATTCCCGTACCGCGGAATTCGTCGCGCCGATTCTGATCGTCCACCGGTCCCCCGCCAGTTTCAACCGCATGACCTCGCTGTGGCCGGGACCGGCGAGACCGAGGTAGACCGTGCCCGGCGGATGACCGTCCTGTGGATCCGGCCCGGCGACACCGGTCAGCGCGACACCCCAGTCCGCGGCGCACCGGGTGCGCGCGCCGACCGCGAGCTGTTCGGCGGTGCTCGCCGCCACCGGACCCTCCGTCCGGAGCACGTCGTCGCCGACACCGGCCAGACTGTGTTTGAGATCCGTGGCGTACACCACAAGTCCGCCGCGCAGCACCGCGCTGGCGCCGGGCACGCCCGCGATGGTCGCCGAAACCAGCCCCGCGGTCAGCGATTCGGCGGTGGCCACCGTCTGCCGGGCCGCGGCCAGCGCGCGCACCAGTTCGGCGGCGGGCGCGGCGGCGGTGAGCGGATCGGTCATATCCGGCGCCGCCGTGGTCCGGCCAGCCAGACCCGCACCGCCTGACCGATGTAGTCGAGGCCGGTGAGCACGGTGAGCACCACCGCAACGTACATCAAAACCATTCCGGCCGTTGCGAATCCGCCCGTCAACGGCAACAGGAGCACCGCGATGGCCAGCGACTGCACCAACGTTTTGAGTTTGCCGCCGCGCCCGGCCGGAATCACCCCGCGCCGCACGACGGCCAGGCGCAGCAGGGTGATGCCGATCTCCCTACCGCAGATCACCAGGGTGATCCACCAGGCGACATCGCCGAGCATCGAGAGCCCGATCAGCGCGGCGCCGATCAGCGCCTTGTCCGCGATCGGATCGGCGAGTTTGCCGAAATCGGTGACCAGACCGTACTTGCGCGCCAATTGCCCGTCGAAGCGGTCGGTGATGGCGGCCAGCCCGAACAGCGCGGCCGCGGCGATCCGCCAACCGGTCTGATGTCCGCCGCCCGCGAACAGCGCGAGCACGAACAGCGGCACGATCGCGATGCGCAGCATCGTCAGGACGTTGGCGATATTCAGCAGCGGGACCGTCGGCTCCGGCTGTGCGGTCGGCACGAATGCCGAATGCGCGGAAGCGGTTTCGGTCCACGGCCGATCGATCTCCTCCGGCTGCACGCTCATCCCTCCCCCTCGCTGGCATGCAGTCCGGTAACGATCGGATTCATGTCCGCCCCTGAATCCAGTCGCGCTGCCCGGCGCGATGCGGTGAGCGGAACGACTGGATGTGCGGCACACGATCAGCGTAATAGGCGGACCTGTTCGCAGCCCGCGCCGGGCCGAGCTCAGGTGTGGGGCACTCACCGGATGGCAGTCGCCGACGGACCCGCGCGCGGCCGCAGGTCCGCCTGGTGAGCGCGGCCGCCGCGCCGACTAATGTGCTCGCATGACCAATAGGGGACCGTTAGGCGGTTCGACACGCGACACCCATCCGGCGCAACCCAGTTCGGCTCCGGTGGTACGACGCGCGCGAACCTCGGACGTCCCCGAGATCAAGCGACTCATCGACGTGTACGCCGGCCGGATCCTGCTGGAGAAGAACCTGGTCACGCTGTACGAGGCGGTGCAGGAGTTCTGGGTGGCCGAATTGGACGGCCGGGTGGTCGGCTGCGGCGCGCTGCACGTGCTGTGGGCCGATCTCGGCGAGGTGCGCACGGTGGCCGTGCATCCGGACGTCAAGGGCAAGGGCGTCGGCAAGTTGATCGTGCGCCAACTCGTCGCGGTGGCCAGGGAATTGGAGCTGAAGCGGGTTTTCGTGCTGACCTTCGAGGTGGATTTCTTCGGCGGGCACGGCTTCGTGGAGATCGAGGGCACCCCGGTGACCGCCGAGGTGTATGCGGAGATGTGCCGGTCCTACGACACCGGTGTCGCGGAATTTCTCGACCTGAGCTACGTGAAGCCGAACACCCTCGGCAATACTCGAATGCTGCTGAACCTCTGACCGAAAGCGATCCGCCATGCCGATTTTCGCCGTGCACTATGTCTACTCCGACGCGACGATTCCGGGCCGGGACGCCCATCGCCCCGAGCATCGGGCCTGGCTCGCCGGTCTGGTCGAGCCCGGCAGCCTGCTGACCAGCGGCCCGTACCCGGATGGTTCGGGCGCCCTGCTGATCTTCCGGGCCGAGGACGAGGCGGCGCTGCGCGCGCTGCTCGCCGAGGATCCGTTCGCCAAGGCGAACGTGATCGATGATGTTCAGGTGGTCGAGTGGGTTCCCACGATCGGCTGGACCGGCGCCTGACGAGTAGTCAGCAAACATTTAGCGACACACCGGACTCGGTTGCCGCCGCCCGCGCGCGTCAGCGAGCAGACTCGGCGCTGTGCGCAGATCCGCAGCGATTCTCGCGTCGGCGGCGGCCGTGGGCCTGCTGTTGACCGGATGCTCCGGCCGTTCGGCGGATCACCCCGCCGCGGCGGGCTACCCTGCGGCGACCGCGCCGACCGGCCCGGGTCCGGTCGATCCCGCGCACTACAGGAACTCCGGCGGCTACTTCTTCCACAGCGGTGAGATCTTCTGCGCCATCCTCGACGAGGCGGTCGACCAGTCCCGGCATTCGGCGGGCTGCCAGGGTGCGACGCCGGCGCCACCGGAGATGACCGCCTGCTGGGCCAGCGATCCGGTCGCGGCGGCGCTAGCGGTCGGCGAATCCGCCAGCTATCTCTGCGTTAACCGAGGGCTGTTCGTCGGGCCGCCGGCCGAGGACGCCGCGGATCGAGGCGGTGGGCCGGTATTGCCCGCCGGATCCAGCCTGAGCGTGCACGGATTCACCTGCCGCGCCGAACCCATCGGCGTCAGCTGCCGCAACGACGCCAACGGCCGCGGCTTCGATATGGCGCCCGGCTTCAACCGGGTCTACTGAGCCCGCTCGCGGGTCTTCAACAAACTGGCCACCGTCGCGACGACGAGCACGCCGAGGATGACGCCGAGCGAGACCGGCGTACCGATCTCCGGAACCCGAACCGGCGCACCGCCGTTCACGAACGGCAGCGAATTCTCGTGCAGCGCATGCAGTACCAGCTTCACACCGATGAAGGCCAGGATCGCCGCCAGCCCGTAGGACAGGTACACCAACCGCTCCAGCAGCCCGCCGATCAGGAAGTACAGCTGCCGCAATCCCATGAGCGCGAACGCGTTCGCGGTGAACACCAGGTACGGCTGTTCGGTGAGGCCGTAGATCGCCGGGATCGAGTCGAGCGCGAACAACAGGTCGGCGAAGCCGATCGCCAGGAGGGCGAGCAGTAGCGGCGTCACCGCGCGGCGGCCGTCGACGCGGGTGATCAGCCGGTCGCCGTCGTAGCTGTCGCTGGTGGGCAATATCCGCTTGGCCAACGCGACGACGCGGCTGTCCCGCTTCTCCTCCTGCTCGACCTCGTGCCCGCTCTCCCGGAGCAGTTTCACCGCCGTGTAGATCAGGAACAGCCCGAAAAGGTAGAACACCCAACTGAACGCACTGATCGCGGCCGCGCCGACGGCGATGAATATCCCGCGCATCACCAGGGCGACCACGATGCCGATCAGCAGCGCCTTCTGCTGGTAGATCCGCGGAACGGCGAAGGTGGACATGATGATCAGGAAGACGAACAGGTTGTCCACCGAGAGCGCCTTCTCGGTGACGAAGCCCGCGTAGTACTCCCCCGCGAAGGTGGCGCCCCATTTCCACGCGACGACGCCGCCGAAGCAGAGCGCGAGCCCGATGTACACCGCCGACCACATCGCCGATTCCCGGAATGTCGGCTCGTGCGGGGTGCGGACGTGGGCGAAGAAGTCGAAGACGAACAGTCCGAGGATCACCACGACGGTGATCGTCCATTCGAGTGCGGTCACCTGCATATCGGCAATCATGCCCGATTTGTCCGTTCCTGGCCGCTTGCGGGATGGTTGCCGACCATAATTTCACATGCGCGACGCCCGCACCCCGTGCCAGAGTGGCCGGCGTGACGGACGACTATCTCCTACTCAACAAGTCCAACTGGGATGGGCGCGCCCCGGTGCACGCGGCGTCGCGCGATTACGACGTCGACCGCTTCCTCGACGACCCGGAATTCCGCAGCGGAGTCGTCCGATTCGACGAACCGCTGCTCGGCGATATTCGCGGCCTGCGCGGTGTACACCTGCAGTGCCACATCGGCACCGACACGATCTCACTGGCCCGCCTCGGCGCCACCATGACCGGACTGGACTTCTCGCCGGCCTCGCTGCAGCAGGCCCGGCTGCTCGCCGAAAAGACCGGCAGCGCAGTCGATTTCGTCGAGGCGAATGTCTACGATGCCGAATCCGTGCTCGGCTCGGCACAATTCGACCTGGTCTACACCGGCATCGGCGCGCTGTGCTGGCTGCCGAGCATCGAACGCTGGGCCCGAACCGTGGCGGGACTGCTGCGCCCGGGCGGCAGGCTGTTCATCAGAGAAGGACATCCGGTCCTTTGGGCGATCGACGAAACCCGTACCGACGGGCTGGTACTCGGCTATCCGTACTTCGAAACTCCGGAACCGATGGTGTTCACCGAGGGCGGCACCTATGTCGAGACCGATACCGAACTCGCCCCGAGCACCACGCACCAGTGGAATCACGGGCTCGGCGAAATCGTCGGCGCGGTACTGTCCGCCGGAATGACCGTCACCGGGCTCACCGAACACCGCAGCGTCCCGCATGACGCAATACCCGGACAAATGGCGCGAACGGCCGACGGAGAATGGTATCTCACCGACCGGCCGGAACGTCTTCCGCTGAGCTATACATTGCAGGCCAGCAAACTTTGACGGCGCTGAACGCGGACATATCCAGACAACACCGGTAAATCTGTTTCGCACAGCGAGATCCGGATGTTACCGTCTATATCCAGGCAACCAACCGGTCCGACAAACCCCGAAAGGCGAGCATCATGACCAGCACGATCCAGCAGCGACTCCGGTCGCTAGATGGTGCCTGGTACCCGCGCGTCCAGTCGGCTTCCGCGCTGCTAGTCGGGCAATCCGCCCGCATCCGGAGCGGCCCTTAGGTTCTCGATCACGAGCAGACCTGATGGGGTCACTCCG
Organism: Nocardia sp. JCM 34519.1; assembly: GCF_020361265.1. Lineage (NCBI taxonomy): Bacteria > Bacillati > Actinomycetota > Actinomycetes > Mycobacteriales > Nocardiaceae > Nocardia > Nocardia sp. JCM 34519.1. The sequence continues at coordinate 283,407 of NZ_JAIRBR010000003.1, read as the reverse complement.
GCGGCGAAATGCCAAGGAGTGGCCCCTTTTTCATACCCTGCGGACGTAGTTCAACCGGTAGAGCGGCAATCTCCAAAGTTGCGAGTTGGGGGTTCGAGTCCCTCCGTCCGCGCGAAAAAACCGAATAGCGATCAAATGGCAATACATTGCTGCCACCGATGTTTCGACACAAAAGTATCGAAACACCATCCCTCGTAGCCCAATTGGCAGAGGCGCCGTACTCAGGATGCGGTTGTTGCGAGTTCGAATCTCGCCGAGGGAACTGAGCCGGTCAGGTATACGCGCCGATCAGGCGGCGTGTTTTGGTTGTGGTAGTCAGCCGGATGTTGCGTATGCCAATGTGGCGGCGAACTTTTCGGCCAGCATGAGCGTCGTGAGATTGGTGTTGGCCCGCGGAATGGCCGGCATGGTCGACGCGTCCACCACGTGTAGTCCGTCGATCCCGCGCACCGCGCCGCGAGCGTCGGTCACGGCGAACGGGTCGTCGTCCGGGCCCATCCGGCAGGTGCCGACCGGGTGCTGGTAGGAGGCGGTCTCGGCACGCACCGTGGTCTCGAGGTCGCCGTCCGTCGCGCAGGGGGTCAGCATCCGCGCCAGCGGCTCGGTTGCCGCGATCTCGCGCGCGAGCCGCACACCGGTCATCATGCGGTCCAGGTCGTCGGGATGATCGAGTAGGCAGGGCGTGATGGCGGGCCCGCCCGCCCGCACCCGCACCGTGCCGCGGGAACGCGGGGCGATCAACCCGATCACCATGTGACACAACGACTTTCCGTCCAGGGTCGCCGGTCCAGCGGGAAAGACCTGCAGTTCCGGATCCCGATCGTGCACCGCGCAGGTGAGCAGGTTCTGCAGGGGCGGCGTCGCATCGGCCAGGGTGGTCGTGAAGGGCAACCGCAGCAGCGGATGATCCTGCAGATTGCGCCCGACCCCGGGCAGGTCGACGACCGTCTCGATTCCGGACTCGCCGAGCTCGGCGACGGGACCGATGCCCGAGCGCAACAACAGCAGCGGCGATCCGTACGCACCAGCGGCCAGCACGATCAGGTCCGCGTACAGGGACTCTTCGGCTTCGGCCAACCGCACGCCGGTGGCGCGGGTGCCGTCCAGCAGGATTCGCTCCACTCGGACACCGCTGCGGACGGTGAGATTGGATCGCGTGCGCGCGGCCGCGAGATAGGTCAGCGCGGTGGATTGACGGACGCCGTCGAGCTGGTTGAACGGAATCGGCCCGACGCCCTGCGCGTGCGGGGCGTTGTGGTCGTCGATCGCGGGGTATCCGGCGGCCACGCAGGCGTCGGCGAAGGCGCGCTGGATCGGCGTCCACTCGTCCCGGCCGGGGCGGGTGATCGTCACCGCGCCCCTGCCGCCGTGCCACTCGTCGGCGAAGTCCAGATCGCGTTCCACCGCACGGAAATACGGCAGCACGTCGGCGAAACCGAAACCGGGATTGCCGAATTCGGCCCACGAGTCGTAGTCGGAGGGGCTTCCGCGCAACGCCATCGCGTTGTTCGTCGCCGAACTACCGCCCACCACCCGCCCCGCGGCGAGCGGGATGCGCCTGTCGGATAAGTCGGGTTCGCTGAGATACCCCCAGTCGTAAGGAGTTTCGGTGAGATCGGTGATGTCGGTGAGCTCGATGGGCAACTCGCTCGCTGTCGAGCCGAAATCCGGGCCCGCCTCCAACAGCAGCACCGAGCGGTCCAGATTCTCGGAGAGGCGATCGGCCAGCACTCCGCCCGCCGAACCGGCGCCGATGATGATCACGTCGTACCCCGGCGTCATTACGGCCTCCTTTCTCGAGGATGTGTTGGTACATCAGTCGAGTGGGGTACCCGGACCTGACGTCAAGGAATCCCTCACTCCAGATCCGGTCGGCGCGCCCCCCATCGAGCGGTCGAGCCCACTTCCGTTGGGCGGGGCGCTTTCCAGGTGAGATCAATTGCGGCGCAACGTCTATGCACATCCGACTCCGGGCGGCCGGGATGCCGCGCGACGTAGGCCCGCACCCAGCGCGCCGATCCGGATCCCGCGCACGCCGCACCCCTCAGGCACCCGGTGTGTGCAGGCGGGCCGCTATCCCGTCCAGCAGGCAGTCGAGTCCGAACTCGAAATTTTCCGTGCCGTTGAGGTCGCCGGCTTCGGTGACGAAACGGTTGAAGGTCGGGTAGCGACCGCTGGCGACGACGCGTTCGACGTATGGGCCGACCGTGGCCCGCCACTGCTCCTCGCTCAACCCGCCCCGGCGCCGGGTCTCCTCCTCGGCCAGCTCACCGAGTACGAACCCCATGACGTAACTGTTGATCGCGGCGAGCACCCCCGCCAGTCTGCCGATGTCCGGACCCAGACCGTCGATGACCGAGAGCGAGAACTCCAGGTGCCGTAATGCGTTGGGGCCCAACGGCGGACGCGTCGCGGCCACGGATGCGAACCAGGTGTGGCGCAGCAGCACCGTCCTGGTCCGGCGGGCGAACAGCCGCAGGTCGGCCCGCCAGTCGGACGAGGGCCGCTCGGGCAGTTCGGTTTCGCCGTATACCTCGTCCACCAGCAGATCGAGCAGGTCCTCCTTGTCCGACACGTGCCGGTAGAGGGACATCGCGGTGGTGCCGAGCTTGGCGGCGATCCGGCGCATCGATACCGCCTGGAGACCCTCACTGTCGGCGATGTCGAGGGCCACCCGGACGATCTGCTCGCGGCTGAGCGCCTGCCGCGGCTCCCGGTTCTGCTGGATCATCCGGTCCCAGATCAGCTCGGGCGGGCGAGCTTCCGCCGTCTTCCCGGACTTCGCTTCCATCGAATCTCCATTCCCACTGGCCTGCGTACAGTGTAATCGATGTATACACCGTAATCTGTTATTGATAGCCGTACGCTGTTGTATACAACGTATACAGCGCTCAACGACGGTGGACAACAGAAGGGGGCGTTTATGCAACCGACAAGCCGCGACAGCGAGCTCGCAATCCTCGCCGAGGGGCTGACCAAGCGGTTCGGAAAGACCGTGGCACTGAAGGATGTCGACCTCGCGATCGAACAGGGCACGGTGTGCGGACTGCTCGGACCGAACGGAGCCGGCAAGACCACGCTGGTACGAATACTGACCACGCTGTTGCGTCCCGATTCGGGGACCGCGCGAGTCGCCGGATTCGACGTGATCCACGAGGCCGAACGACTGCGCTACCGGATCGGCCTCGCCGGACAGCACGCGGCCGTCGACGAGCTGTTGACCGGCCGCAACAACCTGGAGATGGTGGGCCGCCTCTACCACCTCACGTGGAAGGCGGCCAAGCAGCGCGGCACGGAACTATTGGAATGCTTCGGGCTCACCGATGCGGCCGATCGACCCGTGCGCACGTACTCGGGCGGGATGCGCCGCCGGCTGGATCTGGCCGCCAGCCTCGTCGTCGCACCCGCGGTGCTCTTCCTCGACGAACCCACCACGGGCCTGGACCCCCGCAGCCGCAACGGCATGTGGGAGGTGATCGCCGATCTCGTCGAATCCGGAACGACCCTGCTACTCACCACGCAGTACCTGGAGGAGGCCGACCGGCTCGCGGACCGGATCGTGGTGATCGACTCCGGCCGGTTGATCGCCGCGGGCACCCCGTCCGAGCTGAAGGCCGAGGTCGGTGGGGTGCGGGTCGATGTCGTGGTGCGCGACGAATCGCGGTTGGAACGGGTCCGGCAGGCACTGGTGTCGATCGGCTCCGGAGCACCGGCGGTCGACCGCCACGCCCGCCGCGTCACCGTCCCGGTCGCGAACGGGGCCACCTCCCTGGTGGAGGCGGTCCGTGAACTCGACGCGGCCGATATCGAACTCGAAGACATCGGACTTCGCCGCCCCACCATGGACGAGGTCTTTCTGCAACTCACCGGCCGCACCGTCGACGAGCGCGAGCCGGTCGGACAGGGGTCGCACGATGAGTGACCCCATGAACGGATTCACCATGCCGCATATGGCGGCGCCGCCGGCGGATGTCGTCGCGCGTATCCGATGGACCATCGCGGACGCCGTCACCATGACGTGGCGCAATTTATCGCATATCCGCCGCGTGCCGGAGAAGCTGCTCGATGTCACGATGCAGCCGATCGTGCTGGTGCTGTTGTTCGCCTATGTCCTCGGCAGTGCCATCCACCTCGAAGGCAGTGGCAACTACCGCGAATACCTCATCCCGGGCATTTTCGTGCAGAGCATTTTCTTCGCGGCGGCGGGCAGTGCGGTCGACGTCGCGGTCGATATGGCGCGGGGAATCATCGACCGGTTCCGGTCGCTGCCCGTCGCCCGCTCGGCGGTGGTCGTCGGCCGCACGGTCGCCGATCTGTTCGACACGACGCTGAGCCTGGCCGTCATGACGGTCTGCGGTTTCCTCGTCGGTTGGCGGGTGCACAACGGATTCGCTTCTGCGGCAGCGGCATTCGGACTACTCCTGCTGTTCTCCTTCGGCTCGAGCTGGATGACGACCTTCATCGGGCTGATGGTGCGAACCCCGGAGGCGGCGACCGGCGTCACCATGGCGATCCTGATTCCGCTGACGTTCGTCGCCAACACGTTCATCCCCATCGGCGGCCTGCCCGGCTGGCTGCGCACCGCAACGTGCTGGAGTCCGATCAGCGCGGCGGCCGCGGCGTGCCGCCAACTCTTCGGAAATCCCGACCCGATCCCGCCGGACGCCGCCTGGCCGTTACACCATCCGGTGGCGGCGTTCGTGGGGTGGTCGATCGTGCTTCTCGTGGTGTTCGTCCCACTCACCGTCTGGCGCTACCGCAACGCGACGAGCCACTGAATCCGCAACGGCCCCAACGACTGTGGAAGGGAGCGGTCTCGGGCAGAATCGATCGAACAGCGTCAGATAGCCGGGCAGCGGCGAGTGACGGACCGGCACCGACACCGGGCGGCTGTGCGGCACGCGCTGGCAGTCGGCGGCACTCACGCGCTGTGGTTCGACCGGCTGAAACGCGGCAGGTTCAAACGGTCGATGGTTGTTGGGTTTTGCGGACGTTGGGACGCAAAGTGCGGCAGGCCAGCTCGACGGCCAGGCGGTCGTCGGGGTCGCGGAGGTTGACGCCGAGGAGGCGCTGGGTGCGGGTGATGCGGTCGGCGACGGTGTTGCGGTGCAGGCCGAGGGCGCTGGCGGTGGCTACTACCGAGGACTCGTGTTCCAGGTAGACGTCGAGGGTGGTGAGGAGGAGTTCCTGGTCGACGAGGGGGGCGAGCAGGGTGTTGGCCAGGGCGCGGGCGGGGCGGGAGCGGGTCCAGGCGCGGACCAGGCGGCCGACGCCGAGGGTGTCGATGTGGGCGACGCGGGTTCCGGTGTCCTGGACGAGATCCGGGGTGGTGGGATCGATGGAGAGGGCGGCCTCGCGGGCCTCGTCGACGGTGCGGCCGAGGCCGCCGATGCCGGGGTGGCTGCGGCCGATACCGGCGGCGATCTCGATGCGGGAGCCGAGGCGGAGCAGGGCCCGGCGCACCGCGGTGAGCAGTCCGTTGACGGTCTGGGGCGACGGTTCGTCCTTGGCGGTATGCCAGGCGACCCAGCCGTCGGACTGTTCGACGAGGGGGCCGCTGATTTCGTTGTCGTCGAGCGCGCGCAGCATCTCGTCGCGGTCGGCGAGGTTGTCGTGCGCGGATTCGTTGAGGCGGCGCAGGTAGATACCGGTGTGCCAGCCGTCGAGTCGCCAACCCAGGATCGCGGCACGGTGTCTGGGTACCGGGCCCGCGTCCTCGCGCAATCGCAGCAGGTCGGCCAGCAGTGTGGTGCGGGCGCGGGCATCGCGCTCGGCGTCGAGGCGCTGGGTGGCCAGCCACGCCAGCACCCACGGTTCCGCGGTGGCCAGCACCGCCTGCGCGATCTCGACCATCGCCTGCGCGGGCCGCGACAGCGCCGCGGTCGTCCACAGCGGCGCCGAACCGGTGCTGACAGGGTGCAGCACATAGGTGATCGCATCCTCCACGACGACCTGTGGCAGCGTGAGATCGCGCCGGAACTGCGCGGGCGCATGGTCGCCGTGCACGAGTTCACCATCCGGGCTCAGCGCGCTGACCGGGGCGCGCAGCACCTCCGATGCGGCCTTGATCACCGAGCTCAGGTCGTCGGCCCGCCCGTGGATCCGGCGCAGGAAGCGCAGTATGTGCTCGGCCCGCACCACCTCGGGCGTCGAAACCAGTTGCGCCAGACGCAAAGCCACGTCGTGCGCACGGGCCGGCTCGGGCAGCAGGATGAGTGGCAGGCCGAGCCGCTCCGCGAGCAGCACGCTGGTGGCGAGCGGACCGTGCGGCCCGCCCGGCAGCACCAGACCGGCGACACCGGCCAGCGCGCACCGGCGGATACCCGCCTCGACCTGCCACCCTGTCGAATCGCCGAGCCCGGTGACCACGATCAGGTCGCCGACGCCGAGCCCGGCGGCATCGACGCCCGCGCGCACGTTCACCCGGCGCACCACGGTATCGGTGACGGGGCCGCCGACAACGCGCGCGGCTGCGAGTTCCGGATGGGCCACGAGTTGCGCCAGCGATACTGGGCCGGGCGTTGTCTTCACCGTGTAGGCCTCCTGGGTGGGCTCACCTGCGCCCGAACCGGATCCACGTCGACGCCGTGGGCGCGTGGTCCGATGCGAGCCAAAATGTCTTGTTGCCAAAGCCGATCGGGCACCGGCAGGGTCAGCACCGCCACCTCGTGCCCGCGCCGCACCTGCCCGGTCTGGATCGGGCGCAGCGTGTGCGCGTCGAGCACGCAGATCACGTCCGGAGTGGTCACGACCACCTCGCCGTCCCGCAGGACCATCGAGTATTCGTTCTGCATTTCGACGCGCAGTACCGGGGGATGATCGGAGGCGGAGCCGAGAGGGCGGGTGAGCACATGCTCGTCAACGGTCTGCACCGCGACGCTGCCGCTGGCGAAGGCGCGCCCCTCGTAACGGTAGACCTCGAGCACAGTGCCCTGGCCCAGGAAATTGCCGCCGAGCCGCTCCGCCAACGCATTTCCGTCGTCGCCCACGGCCTCGCCTTCCCGGTGCCGACGACCGAGCCCGATGACCTCGGCCACTGTGCCCGGCAGCGCGACATCCCGGTATATCTGCGCGGGTATCGGCGGATAGGCCAGCACCGCCCACCCGCCCAACCCGGTGAGCGCACCGCGCATAACCCGCTCAGCGGTCCGGGCGTCCACTCCGTCGACGATGACGGCCGCGCCGTGCGCCTCGGCACTCACCCACGCACCGGTGAGTTCGGCTGCGGTGAATACGGTTTGGTCGAGCCGGGAAAACGCCCGGCCCATCAGATCGCCGTCGACCACCGGCTTACCGGTTTGCGCGGCGGCGATGAACGGAACCAGCGCGTTGCTACCGCCGATCTCGACCACGCCGATGGCGTCCACCTCGACGCCGAGTTGCCGCTCAGCGGTGCTGACGCAGCGGCGCAATTCGTCTCCGGCGGGCAGCTTTTCGATGGCCACCGACGCGGTCGACCCGAATGCGCACAGCACGAGGACCCAGCCCTGTTCGAGTTCGTCGATGCCGATCAACCTGGCCTCGGCCCCGGAAGCGAGCTCGGTGCTCAACCACAGCGCGCTCAGGTGGGAATCGCCTCCACCACCGGAGCCGAGCAGGCTCGCCCCGCGCTGCAATGCGTCCACATCGTCGAGACCGAGCTTGCCGGTGATCACGTCAGTTCCTCGACCGATCGGAAGTCGAGCTCGAATCCGAATGCGCGCGGGCCGAATACGGCCAGCGCGGCGGGTGTACGCATGATCGGCGGTGCGGAGATCGCGTAGATCGTCACCCGCTGGCCGAAGCGCAGCGACTCGGTAGTGATCGGCTCCGCTGTCTCTGCGTTGAGCACCGTAATGAGATCCGGCACAACAACTCTCACCCGGCCATCGATGCGGGCAAGAAGGTGCTCGTTCTGAAAAGTCAACTCCAGCACCGAATCACCGCCGAACGACTTGATCAGCGCCTTACCGCGGGCGAATCCCCCGACGGTCGCGCGCTCCACATCAATGATGCGACCGGTGAAAATCGGTGCGGCATAACCATAGTCGGTCTCCTTGAACAGTGCCGTCAACTCCTGCAACGGATCTCGATGCCGGTCGCGGCTCTCGCGCAGGCAGCGGCCGACCCGCAGGGCCAGGGTGAGGGTGTTGCGGATCGCGGTGCGCCGCACCTGCGCACCGCTCATCGAATAGTGCGCGATATTGGCCGTACCGCCCATCCGCACCGTGACGGCCCGTGCGAGCCGCTCGAGCCTGCGGTTATCGACGCCGGTGTCGATGATGCCGTGTTCGTCGTGCGCACCGCTGAATGCCATGGGGGAACCGGGAATTCCGTACACGGCGAACGTCACCATCTGCAATTCCGGAAAGGCCCGGCCCATACCGTCCGCGTCCACCACCGGCAGCCCGAGTTGCGCGCCGACCAGCAGCGGAACCATCGAATTGGAACCGCCGGACTCGATCGGCATGGTGGCGTCGGCGCGTCGGCCGAGGTGGCGCTCCAGTGCGCGCAGGGCCGCGGCCGCCTCGGTGCCGCGCGGCAGCTTCTCGATCCGCACGGTCGGCGCGCCCATGCCCGCGGTCGGAATCACCAGCGTGTCACCCGCGATCTCCGCCGGGTCGACCAATTCGACGGTGCGCCCGCGCCGGTACTCCTCCCGCACCATCATCCAGCCCAGGTAGGGATCGCCTCCGCCGCCGGTGCCGAGTAGCGCGGCGCCCCGGGCGAGGTCCGGCAGATCCTCCGCACGCAGCTCATGCCCCATGGCGGCTCGCCAACAGCAGGTCGCCGACCGCCTTGACCCTTACGCGCGTGGCGTTTCCGGGCAAGTAGGCGATCGGGACTTCGTCCACGTCGACGATATCGACGTGATCCGGATCGGCGCCACCGGCGATCGCGCGATCGACGGCCTCCTGTTTGGCGGCGTCCAGCACGGCATCGCGCCGTCCGGGCTCCACCGAGTAGATGCGATCCACTTCACCGCCGATCTGCGCGATCGCCGCGCCGATCGCGTTGGCGACCGCGAAATGCTCTGTGCGGTGCACACTTCCGACGCCGCCGAGCTGGTCCGGCACCAGGAATTCACCGCCGCCCACGACAACCACCGGCAGCAGTTCACGCGAGGTGCGCATCCGGTCGATCACCTGGCTGATCTTCGCCTCGACCGTGTCCAGCGCCCGCTTGACGAAGTCGTCGGACAACTGCCGGACCCGGCCCCGATCGCCGATATCGAGAATTCCCGCGGCAACGCCGATATCGGTCGCGGTGAGGACATCACCGCCGAACACCATCGCCCGGCCGGTGAGCCGATAGCCGACGCTGTCCGGCCCGACATCGATTCCGTCCGAGGCGGATTCGCGCACCAGCGAGCCGCCGCCGAGCCCGATCGAAATCACGTCCGGCATACGGAAATTCGTGCGGACACCGGCGACGATCACCTCCGTCGCCGCCTCCCGCGGGAAACCCCGGCGCAGCACGCCGACATCGGTCGTAGTGCCGCCGACATCGACGACGACGCAGTCACCGAGCCCCGAGAGGAACGCCGCGCCGCGCATCGAATTGGTCGGACCGGAGGCGAAGGTCGCGACGGGATACTGTCTGGCGTAATGGATTTCCATCAGCGTGCCGTCGTTCTGGCTGAGGTACAGCGGCGCGCCGATGCCCGCGCCGCGCACCGCGTTGATCAGCCCATCCACGATCTGCGCGGCCATCTCGCCGAGCGCGGCATTGATGATCGTGGCGTTCTCCCGCTGCAGCAGGCCGAGCCTGCCGATCTCGTGGGACAGGCTGATCGACATCTCGGGCGCCTCGGCCGCGACGATCTGCGCCGCCCGCATTTCGTGCTCCGCGCTGACCGGCGAGAACACCGAGGAGATCGCGACGCTGCGCACACCGTGGTCGAGCATGTCGTGCGCGGCCGCCCGGATCTCGTCCTCGTCCAGGTCCGAGATCAGCTGACCGTCGTACTCGAAACCGCCGTGGCACAGGTACGGCCGACCCGCGACGGCCCGCACCAGCGACTCCGGCCAGTCGACCATGGGCGGCAGTGCGGCCGTCGCGGGCAGACCCAGGCGCAGCGCCGCCGTGGGCGCGAGCCGGTTCGCCTCGACGAGCGCGTTGATGAAATGCGTGGTGCCGATCATGACCGCCCGCACGTCCGCGGGGTGCACGCCGGAGCTCGCGGCGAGATCGGCGAGCGCCGTGACGATTCCGGACGTGACGTCCTCGGTGGTCGGCGTCTTGATTGCGGAAACTACCCGCGCGCCGTCCATGAGGACCGCATCGGTGTTCGTGCCACCGACATCGATGCCAATGCGCATGCGATCACCCTACGGTAACCGGGCGCTTCGTTCTGGTTAATAGCCAAGTCAAATCGACTGCCGCAGAGCCGGTTTGACCGCAGCAGGGTCCGTATCGCGGGATCCGAACCCGCGCAGCAGCCCGATCCGGTCCGCGACGAGGTAGAGCGCGAAGGCAGCAACCAGAGCGTTGAGGCTGGGCAGGCCGAATTTCACGTACTTGCCGAAAAGTGAAGCCAGCAGCCAGATCACGAGCGTTGCGGGCACCCACATGGGCGAGCTCATCGGCAAAGTGGTGTCCGACGAGGCGAGTTGCGATCGCCAGCGGCGCACAACGAAGTATTCGGCGATCATGATCGCCGGTATCGGCGGGAAGGCCACCGCGAGCAGATTGAGGAAATCGGTGTAGTGCGAAAGGATTCCGGCCGCACCGAGCACACTGCCTGCTATTCCGAGCGTGATCGACACCCACGCCCGGTCGACGCGGCGACCCGATACCGCCTCGACGAGATTGGTCACGCCGAGCGAGGACACATAGAGGTTCCAGTCGTTGACCTTGATGGCGGCGGCGACGATCACCAGCACGCCGACCCAGCCGACCGACGAGGTGACGATCACGACGACGTTCTTGCTCTGCAGCGCATGGGCGAGCAGCACACCCACCGATCCGATCACCCACTCGCCCAGCGTGATTCCGACGATCGTCTGCTTGACCACGTCGGCGGGCGTGCGGTTGAAGCGGGTCATATCCGGGGAGATCACCGCGCCGACCATGAACTGGCCCGCGACCAGCGTGACGGCCTGCACCAGGCTCAGATGCGGGCCGGGCGCGGGGTCGGTCAGCAGGTGCCCCAGGTCGTGGCGGCGCAGTTCGACCACCACCGACACGGTCGCCAGGATGAAGAAGGCGGGCACGGTGAGGTAGGCCGTCCAGGCCATCCACCGGAATCCGTAGGTCACGATCACGGTGACCAGCAGGCCGAACAGCAGCGACCAGCCCCACACCGGCAGCAGCCCGAGAATCTTCTCCAGACTGCTGCCCGCCAGCTGCGATTGCACACCGAACCAGCCGACCGCGCTCAGCCCGATGACCAGCCCGACCACCGCCGCGCCGCCCTGGCCGAATCCGGTCCAGCGGCTGAGCACCGATGTCGAAAGTCCTTCGCGCTGACCGATAATGCCGACCCCGATGACCACCAGCTCGAGCAGCACGGCGCCCAGGGTGAACGCCAGAAATGCCTGCCAGAACGGCAGGCCGAAACCCAGCGTCGCGCCCAGCAAGAACTGACTGAGCCCGGAGATCTGGCCGAATCGCTGCGTAGCCACCGACAGCCAGGGATAGCGTGCCCGTCGCGGGACACGGGTCAGCGCGTAGTCGTCGTGCCCAAGCCGGGCGGCCATCGACGTTCCCCCTCTGAATTCCGCTGTAGCGTAATGGGATTCGCATAGTACCGAGAGCCGGACAAACACCCCATGTGCGATCTGCACATCCGGCCTGACCGAAATATGCAGCACGCCCGGATCGAGTGGCCGAATGTGCCAGCCGCTCGATCCATACCGGTCGTCTATGCAGTCCGCACATGGACGGTTGCCCTGGAGATACCTACGGTCAGTCAACGGTGGGTCGCATTTCACGTATCGGGAAGGGGGACAACGTGTTCACTGGTCTGCTCCGCAGTCGTCGCGCACGTCACGCAAAGGCCGATTATCGCGAACGGTGTGCCCACACCGACCCTCCACTCTGTCCGACCTGTGGTCGTCCGCTGGATCACCTGGGCCGGGACTGGTTGACCGGTCTGCTCGACCGCGGCGCCTGGCACCACCACGCCGATATGGTGCTGACCGAAGGCGTCGCCCGCCGCGAACCCGTCACCCTGCTCATCGCCGACCTCGACCGTTTCAAGATCATCAACGACGAACACGGCCATCTTGCCGGGGACGACGCCCTGCGCCAGGTCGCGGGCATCCTGCGTGCGGTCACCCGGCACACCGACCTGGTCGCCCGCTACGGCGGCGACGAATTCCTGGTGCTGATGCCGGACACCGACGCCGACGACGCGCGCGCGGTGGCCCGCCGCCTCAACCTCGAGCTCAACGCCGCGCGACTACCCACGCTCAGCGCCCGCCAGGGCGAGATCATCCTGACCGGCCTCTCGGCATCCGTCGGGCTGGCCACCTACCGCACCGGCACCGGACTCGAGGACCTGCTGCTGGCCGCGGACGCGGCGCTGCTGGCGGCGAAACGCAACGGCCGCGCCCAGAGCTGTATCCGAGGCGGCCGCGACTGGACCTTCGACAGGGCGGTCCGCCCTTTCGCCCTGCGCGCCGGCTGATCCTGCTCGCCGACAGCTGAGCGCGCACATAACGACATGCATGCCGCGGGTTTTCTAGTTGATCTTCTCGCCAGGGCAAACCCAGTGTGGCGCCGACTCATTGAGATCACGGGGTGAGTGCCGCTCAGGAATCGGTCCGTAGCGCCTCGCGTGTCAACAGGCCGCGGTCGAGGGCGACGACTACGGCGTGGGTTCGGTCGCTGACGTCCAGCTTGGCGAACACTCGTAGGAGGTGGGTCTTCACCGTGGCTTCCGCGATGACGAGCCGTTTGCCGATCTCGGCGTTGGACAGGCCGTCGGCTACCGCCGTGAGCACTTCTTTCTCGCGTACGGTCAGCGCAATCGGGGTTGGCCTGCGCATGCGAGCAACCAGTTTTTCGGCGACCCGTGGCGCAAGCACGGTCTCGCCGCGGGCGGCAGCGTGGACAGCTTGGACGAGGTGATCGCGTGAGGTGTCTTTGAGCAGGTAGCCGATGGCTCCGGCTTCGACCGCGCGCTCGATCTCGGAATCGGTGTCGAAGGTGGTGAGGATCAGTACCCGGGTCGTGGTCCGAGCGACGATCTCGGTGGTGGCGGCCACGCCGTCGAGGACGGGCATCCGCAGATCGAGCAGTGCCACGTCGGGGGTGAGGTGCTCGACGAGTTCGATTGCGGCGCGGCCGTTGTCCGCCTCACCGACGATCTCGATGGTCGGCGCTGCGGCGAGTAGTGCGACGACGCCCGCACGCAGCATCGCGTGATCGTCGGCGATGACGATACGGAGTGGATTTTCGGTCATGTCACACCGGGCAATTCGAGGGAACGGTGGCCAGCACACGAGTGCCGTCGCCGAGAGAACTGGTCACGGTGAGTTCGCCACCGAGTTCGGCGAGGCGCTTGCGCATGCCGTCGAGGCCGAACCCTCGGGCATCTGCGGGCGCGAAACCGCGGCCGTCATCGGTGATTTCGAGTTCGATACCGTTCGGGTGCCGGGCGAGGACTACGCCGACCGTCTTGGCAGTGGCGTGTTTGCGGATGTTGGCCAATGACTCCTGGGTGCAACGCAGCAGGGCAATCCGTATCGGCTGATCGCAGTTCAGGTCCGGTAGTTCGGCAGTGACGCGGAGCCCGGTGTCTTCGCTGAATCGGTCAAGGGTGCGGCGCAGGATATCCGCGAGTGCTATCGAAGCAACGCCGCTGTGCGAGTCGGCACTGACGAGAATGCGCGCCTCGGTGAGGTTCTCGCGCGCCGTGCGCTCGATCGAGAGCAGATGTTTGGCGGCCGTGTCCTGGTCGGCGCCGAGACCAGTTCGTGCCGCTTGTGCCAGCACGATGATGGAGGCGAAACCCTGCGCCAGGGTGTCGTGGATTTCGCGGGCGATCCGCTCGCGTTCGTCCGCGGCGCCCTGACGCTGGTTCGCCTCGGCCAGCTGGGCTTGGGTGTGTGCCAACTCTGCCCCCAGTCGGCGGGCCTGCTCGTCACCGTGCTGGAGAACTCGGTGCAGCCACAGCCCGATCAGGGTGCCGCCCGCGTAGCCGAGCACGGTGAAAACGACATTGCCGGTGAAGAACTCCTGCCGGATGAGGGCACCGGTGAGACTGGCCGCAGCAGCGGCACTGGTGAAAGTGACCGCACGCCGCGTATTCGATGCGTAGATCCAGAACTGAGGCAACGACACAATGAATAACGCGGCGCCGCCTTTCAGCAGATAGGACATCGCGCCGAGCACCAGAACGAGCAGACCGAGGAAGACGGCAGGACGCAGCACCGGATCACGCGAGCTCGCCATCGCCCAGCCGACCACGAGCACGATCACCAGCGCCATCGTCACGTATTTGGTTGCGGGGCCTCGATGCAGCACGGCGAGCACCGGTGGGATCAGACCGAACAGCACCCACAGAGCGGTGTACCACCGATGGAGTACCTGTAGCCGGAATCGGTCGTTGGGCTGCGGCCGTCGATTCATTCCGCTCAGCCTACGGTTTCCAGCGTGCGGTCGACGGCGGCGAGACGTGGTGTGCGCGACGGCCACCAGGTGCGGTCGCCGAGCACCAGCAGGAGTGCGGGCAGGATCAGGACCCGGATGACGAACGCGTCGAGCAGAACGGCAACCGCGAGGGCGAAGCCCATCTGCTTCATCTCCAAGATGTGCAGCGGAATGAAGGCGGCGAAGACCGTCATCATCACGAAGGCGGCGCTGCTGACCACGCTCGCCGAACCGCCGATGCCGTCGAGCACGGCCCGCCGGGTGGGCACGCCGCGCCGCGCGGCTTCCCTGATCCGGCTGATCACGAATACCTGGTAATCCATCGATAGCCCGAACAGGATCACCAACAGCAGCAGCGGTACCCGGGAACCGATTGTGCCGGTCGAATGAAAGTCGAGCAGACGCTCCGCCCAGGAGTGTTGGAAGGTCAGCGTCAGCAAGCCGAGCGCGGAACTCGCCGAGAGCAGGTTGAGTAGCACGCCGACGAGGCCGAGGACGACGGACCGGAAGGCCAGCACTGTCAATAGAAACGTAACCAGCAATAGCGCACCGATGATCAATGGCAGCTCATGTTTCTGATGTTCGGGATAGTCGGCGTACCGGGCTACGTCACCGGTTACCGCGAATTCGACGCCGGGTAGCACGCCGACGGTGGCAGGCAGATATTCGCCGCGAAGCCGGCCGAGGGACGCGCGAGCCGCTGTGTCGCTCACATAGTGGGGCACCGCCAGTTCCAGCAGGCTGACCTGGCGGTCGGGTGAGGTGCGCAGCGTTGCCGTGCCCGCCAGCGCCGGATCCGTGTGTGCGCGCCGGGCGAGTTCGCCCAGGGCGGCGGCTACTTCGTCCGCGCGACCGGGTTCGGCGACCACGACCACTTGATGCATCGACTTCAGTTCCGGGAAGGCCTGATTCAGTCGGTCGAAGGTCCGCATGGCCGCGATGATGCGCGGGTGGGTCTCCTTGCCCATATCGGTCAAGTCGAGTCCGAGCAGCGGGGTCGCGGCGGCAAGCATGGCGAGGATCGCGGCGGCGAGAGTGACCGCGGGGTGTTTCGCGGCCAGCCGCAGCAGCGCCGCGGTAATCCGGCCCGGCCCGGCTTTGCGCCGATCGATTGCGTTGTGCCGCGCGACGATCGCGTCGCGGCGGTCGGCCCGTCTGCCGAGCACGGTGAGCAGCGCGGGCAGGGCGGTCAGCGAGCCGAGTACGGCAACCATGGTGACCAGGATTGCGGCGGTGGCGATCGAGGAGAAGATGACATCGTCGGCGAGATACATTGTCGCGCTGGAGATGGCGACCGCGAGCCCGGAGACCACGACGGCCCGGCCGGAGGTGGCGGCGGCCAGGCTCACCATGGCCTGCGCATCGAGTGCGCCGCACGCGCGTGCCCGCTCTTCGCGCTCCCGCTTCAGATAGAACAGGGTGTAGTCGACGCCGACCGCCATGCCGATCAACAAGATGATGTTGACGCCGACGCCATTGTCGGGGACCAGGTGTGAGGCCGGCATCGACAGTCCGATGGCTGCCACGATCGCGGAAATCGCCAGCAGCAGCGGCACCAGCGCCATCGCGACGGAGCGGAAGACCACCAGCAAGGTGATCAGGGTGATCGGCAGCGCGATCAGTTCGGTACGCGACAGGTCTCGGTCGCGTAGTTCGTCGACCTCGCGGCTGATCGAGGGACCGCCGGTCTGCTCGATCCGCAGATCCGGATGGGCGGCTTGCTCTTGCGCGGTTTCCGCGCGCAGCGGCAGGACCTGCTTCTTGCCATCGAGCTCGGCGCCGGTCATGGTGATGTCGACCCGGACCGCCGCACCGTCGGCCGAATACACCGGTGCGGCAACGAATTCGACCTCGGGCAGCCTCCGCATCCGGTCGCCGATCTCGCGCGCCGCGGCAGCGGCAGCGGCCGGATCCAGCCGGTCACCGCGGGGCCCCGCGGTGATGAGTACCCGCTCCACCGGCCGCTGCTGCAGTCCACCCCGGGCCGCCATCGCCTCGCCACGGCCTGCCTCGCCGATCCGGAAATCCTCGGTGCCCGCGGCCTTTCCGCCCACTGCGGTACCGATACCGATACACAGCACCACGAACAGCAGCCAGCCCGCGATTGCCAGCCACGGGTGACGAATGCTCCAGCGAGCCAAACCTACCGGGCGATCACGCATGCCATGAATGTTCGTTGTCGCGCCGGTGCCGCCGACAGCCTCGACCGATGGAATGCCGAGTCCACCGTTCGGTGGACCATCACTGCATGGCCGACAAGGCGCTGATGGTGAAATGCTCGCGCGACGCCGAGCCGAGGTGCTGTGGGAGATCACCAGATGGCAGGCGTCGCGAGAGAAATAGCCCACGCCGATCCACTGCAGCGACGGCGGTGGCTCAACGCGCCTGCGCCGATCGTCACCGGCGCAGAAACTTGCGATGCGTAGCCGTGCGACTCAGTGGCACGGCGGTTTGTAGGGCAATCCGGGCAGGGCCTGTTCCCATGTGTTGCGGTCGAGCACCATCCGAGTGACGGAGCAGATCCGTTGGATCTCGTGGTCGACATCCAGGTCCCAGACGAGTAATCCCTCGTCGTACCCGCTGACCGCCAAATAGTTGCCCGTCGAGTCGAATGCCACCTGCCTTCTCGGTCCGATCGATCGGACACTCGACAGCACTATCACCGATGGATGGGTGCGATCGGAAAAGTCCCACAATCGGACTTCCCCGTCGAAGGAGCCCGATGCCAGCCGGTTCCCGTCGGGGCTGAAATCGAGTGAGTCGATTGCCGAGTTGTAACCGGTGAGCTGGTCGCCGACGGCGACCGGCTCGTCAGGTTTGCTGACATCCCATATCCGGGCGGTTTTGTCCGCGCCCGCGGAGACCAATGTCAGCCCGTCGGGACTCAGCGCGAGACTTTCGATCGAACCGGTGCCTGCCTGCAGAGTGTCGCCTACTTGGCGGGGTCGGCCGGGCTCCGACATATCCCACATCTTCACCGCACCGATGCTGTCCGCGGTATAGAGCATCCTGCCGTCGGGACAGAATCGCATACTGGTGATCCAGCCCGACGACACCTGGCGGGGAGCTCCCACCGGTACCGGAGCCTTGGGATCGGCGATATTCCAGACCTGGATCGAATGCTCGTCGTGGCTGGTGACCAGCAGCGGCATTTTCGGACTGAATACCGCCTTGGAATCGAAATGACTGAACAGCGGTATCGTGCTGATCAACTGTAGCTTCGTCGGATCGGATATATCGTACAACCGGAATTCGAACGGGTTCTGGTTGAGGACGACGAACATCCGACCGCGCGGATCGACTGCGCTGTCTATTATTCGCGTGCCGGTGTGGAATTCGCCCAGCCGGCGCGTCGCGTGTGGGTCGTGGATATCCCAGGTCTGCACCTTTCCCTTACTCGATGTGGTGACCAGAACCTTGGTCTGCGGATCGAATGTCGAGGTGTCGACCGCACCGGCCGGACTGAACGGAGCTCCGGGCAATGACCACAAACGGACGACCCCGTCCTGACTTCCGGTGGCGACCGTCCGCTGATCCGGACTGATCGCGACGGCGAAGACGCCGCCCCGCCGGCCCGCCAAGGGGCTGCCTATTATTTGGACACGCGCATCCGCGACATTCCACAATTTCGCAGTGCCGTCGGTGCCACCGGTAATCAGAGTTTTCCCGCCCGGACCGAAGACCAGTGACCATATTTTCCCGTTGTGCGCCACCAATGGCGCCAGGCTCGGGCGGGGCGACGCGGGATCGGTCGTATCCCATATCGCCACGACCCCGTCATCGCTACCGGCCGCCAGTTTTCGGCCGTCCGGGCTGAATGCGACGGAGTGCGGTATCGCGGTGAAGCCACCGAGTGGCGGACCCATCGGCACCGGATCGGCCGGGTCGATGACATTCCATAATCGCACCGTCCGATCGTCGCTGGCGGTCGCCAACACCCGGCCGTCCGGGCTGAAGGCCGCCGATCGGATCGAGCCGTCTTGTTTGGATATCCGGTGCACCAGGACCGGATGGTCCGGATCGGCGATATTCCACAGCGCCACCGTGTGGTCGTCGTTGGCGGCCGCGAGCGTACGACCGTCCGGGCTGAAAACCACGTTGTATATCGCGCCGTTTCCGCCGGACATCGGGTCGGCCAATAATTGAGGCCGCGCCGGATCGTCCACATTCCACAACCGGACCAGGTGGTCCTCCCCGCCGATGGCGAGTATTCTGCCGTCCGGGCTGAATTGCGCCGCGGATGCGAAACCTCGAATTCCGGTGATGGGGCCGCAAGTCGGTGCGGGATTTCGTGGATCTCGGGTATTCCACAGATGGACGGTGCCATTCGCATAGGCCGCCGCCAGCAGCCCGCGCGAGGAGAACGCGGCATTCAGCACCGGACTGTCGGGGCCGAGCAGCGGGGTCGCGAGGGCCACGGTTTGCGTGCTCAGCAGCCGCGCCGTGACGTCCGGATCGCCGGGCCGGAGCCGGTACGCGACCAGATTCAGCTGAGCCGACAGCGACGGATCGACATCCTGCAGACTGTCCGCCTTGGCCAGCACCTCCTGGAAAATGGCCTCGGTGCGCTGAATTTCCGCGGTCCGGCTCCTGTCGAAGAAACCTACGGTCACCACCAGCAGGAAAACCCCGAGTATCGCCATCAGCGATTTGGTGACCCGCGCCCGGTGCTCCGCTTTGAGCCGCTCCGCGCGGGATGCCCGCAGGAACTGCTTGCCGATGTCGGATACCAGGCAGTCGGAATGCTCCTGCGCCGATTCGAGCCGGACGCCACGGTAGAGCAACGACTCGTCGTGATTTGTCGCGACCCATTGCGCCGCATCGGTTTCCAGCTGCCGCCGGACCAGGTATCCGGCCCGGTCCTCGTCGATCCACTGCCGCAGTCGCGGCCAGGCGTCCAATACGATCTCATGGGCCAGGCATACCGAATCGCCGTCGATGGTGATCAACCGCGCCCCGGTCAGCGTTTCCAGGACAGCCTCCGCCACGGCGACATTTTCGACGGAGTTCAACAATTCCGCGCGGGCGACGATCCGCCGGGTATCGCGGGAATTGCGCCCGACCGTCACCAGACTCAGCAGGATTTGTTTGGCGATTCCCTGCTGCGATTCGGTCAAGATATCCCAGGCATTTTCGGCCGTCGTCGCCACCGAGCCCATCACACCGCCGGAGCGGCGATATCCGTCCACGGTCAGCCGCTTGCCCTCGCGCTTCTGCCAAACCGCCTCCATGACATGCGATAACAGCGGTAATGTGCCCGCGCCGGCGACCGTTCCGGACCGATGGGCGCCGATTCCGCAGAGCTCGCTGATCACCAATTCCTGCAGACCGGGTTCGAGTACCAGCCCGGCCAATTCCGCCGGGCCGGCGATCGCATCGCGCAGTTCGTCCAGTCGCATCGAATCGAGCACATAGCTGTGCCGATTCAGCGCACCCGCCAGCATCGGATAGTCGAGGCAGCGCGCATAGAAGTCGGCCCGGACCGCGATGATCGCGATGGATGCGTGGTCCGGCCGGCCGATCACGGCGCGTTCGAGGGCAGCGAGAAATGCGTCGCGCTCATCGTCGTCGTCGCAGGCGGTGAACAGCTCTTCGAACTGATCCACGATCAGCAGTCGCCGCCGATCGGGCGCCCATTCGTCCAATTCCGCCGAGGCCGAATCCTCGCACACCGGCGGGGCCGATTCGTCGTCGCGGCCGAGCGCCGTTCGCAACGCGGCCAACGGTTTTCCGCCCGGCCGCATGGTCGCTATCGCCCATTCGTTCGCGGATTCGGCGAGGGCCGGAATCAGACCCGCCGCCAACAGCGATGATTTTCCCGCACCCGACGCACCCACCAGCACGATGAGCCCGGAGCGGTCCGCACCGAGGGCGATTTCCGCCACCAGCCCCAGCAACGCCTCCGTCGCGCGGTTGCGGCCGAAATACAATTCGGAATCCTCGCGCCGATACGATTGCAGGCCCAGATACGGTGTGGCCACACTGTTCTTGACCGGCTTGGGGGCCACGGTATTCGAATCGAGCCACAGATCGCGCCACTGCCGCATATCGAGCAGCGAATCTTCCGCCGTGTACCCCTGCCTTCTGGCCATATTTATCAATGTGGCCAGCACCGGTGCGAGCGATTCGAATCGAGCGGGGACGTTCCGGCCTGCCGCCCAGTCGCTGATCCGCTGCGACGACAGCGTGATCGCCCGACCCTTGTTGTTCTTCTGTTTACCGCTGGTTTGCTCTACCAGCGCATTGGCCATTATGGCCACGCGCCTCATCGAAGGATCGCCCGCCGCCGAGAACAGCTCCGTGAATTTCTGTGCGAAAAGCTTTCTCGGCGATGCCTCCCTTAACCCGTCCAATGCAGAAAGCCCCCATATCGAGCCGATTTGCCCCCGGCTCGCCGAACCGTGAAACTACGTCAGCGCGAGAACAACACTGGCCTCGGCATTCGGCCGAACTGGTCGGTCGGTACCGATAGTAGCAGCCACCTCCGATCCGCGCGGGCCGAAACGTCTCGGATTGTCCAGGGCCCCTTGGCATTTGGGTTCGGTGACCCGTGCACGTCCGGTTCGGGTGGATGGACAGCAGCGGATGGAATGTCAAACCAGGAGTAGTACTTCCGAAGGATACGGTCCGGCGACCGACGTCGGAATAGTCGGGTGCATGACCGATTCGATCGCCACTGCGGGACCGAACACCACCGACAACCAACCGACCCGGCCGACCGCGCGACGGGTGGTGGCGCTCGACGTGCTGCGCGGCATCGCGATTCTCGGCACCCTCGGCACCAACATCTGGATCGTCACCCATCGAGAAGGGATGCTGGGATACATCCACGAGCTGCAGCAGCCCGCACACGGCTGGCTGTGGCTCGAGCGGGTGCTGCAGCAATTCGTGCAGGGCAAATACCTCGGCCTGCTCACCATAATGTTCGGCATCGGGCTGGCCATCCAACAGCGCTCCGCACAGCGTGCCGGACGGCGCTGGCCCGGGAGCTACCCGTGGCGCGCCGGCCTGCTGCTCCTCGACGGCCTGCTCAACTTCCTGTTCGTCGCCGAATACGACGTGCTGATGGGCTATGCGGTGACCGGCCTGATCGTCTCCTTCATCCTCGCGACAAGTGAACGCGCACAACGGCGTTGGCTGATCACCGCGGCGGCCGTCCACTTCGCGCTGCTGACCGTGATGGCGCTCGGGATGATCTTCGCGCTCAACCTGGACTCCGGGGGCCACAAGCCGCTGAATCCGAATCCCTATGCGACCGGTTCGTTCTGGGATCTCGTCGTATTCCGGGTGCAGCACATCGATTCGTTCCGGTTCGAACCGATATTCATCTCCGCGATGTCGCTCGCGCTGTTCCTGACCGGTGCACTGCTGTACCGTGCGGGGGTCTTCCTGCCCGAGGGCGCGCGGCTGCGTAAGCGGCTGATGATCGTCGGTTTCGGCATCGCCGCACCGATCGACCTGCTCATCGGCATACTCGGCAGCGGCGATATGTTCGTCTTCTGCCGCTACGGCACCGCAGCATTCGTCTCGTTCGGCATCCTCGCGCTGGTGGCGGAGTTCTATGTGCGGCGTACCCGGCTCGGGTTCGCCGGCCGCAGGCTCACCGAGATCGGGCGGACCGCGTTGAGCTGCTACATCCTGCAGAACCTGATCGCATCGTTCCTGTGCTACGGCTGGGGACTCGGACTCGCCAAGGACGTATCGGACGATGCCCGCGTGCCGTTCACGGTCGGCATCTTCCTGCTGGTCGCGCTGATCATCGCCACCTCCGCGCACTTCTGGCTGCGCCGGTTCGAGCGCGGTCCGGTCGAATGGTTGTGGAACCGCAGCTATCGCGCCCTGGCTCGCGAGCAGTAGCACCGACCCGGTAGACAACGACAACCCGGCGGCCTCATGGTCGCCGGGTTTGTCATATCGCGCCCCGGCCATTTCCATTCCTTGGGGCCGGTAGGGGTTGAAGCACTCCCCGCACCACCGAAAAATCGAAATCGACTCGTCCGCAATTCGCGAAATACCGGAAGGCAGCAGCATGGAATCTGCGACCAAAGCCCAGGCCCGTGCCGAACTGGACGAGTTCATTCAAAGTAAGCCGTTCAGCTGTCTCGGCGCACGTGCGGCGCTCAAGCGCGACACGATAACGCACGGGCATTATCGGGAACTCGGCGACGCGGAATCGGCGCGGGAACACCACCGCGATCTCGCCGAATACGCGCGCGGTCTGCCGGGCACGCTGTCCGACAAGAGCTTCAAGACATTCGTGGCGACCTTCGACGCACCCGGTCTGCTGAGCGAACCGGAGTTCGAGCGACTGCTCTGGCAGCATCTGCAGCTGGTCCACGATATCGATATCCAGGAACACACCCCGGATACGCGATTCTCCAGCGATCCCGCCGAGGCGACCTTCGGATTCCCGACGGCCGGGCACGCATTTTTCGTCGTCGGCCTGCATCCGGGTTCGTCGCGGGCCAGCAGGCGTTTCACCAGAATCGCGGCCGCGTTCAATTCGAATGTTCAGTTCGTCCTGATGGGCGAAACATTCGACCGTATGCAGGAGAAGATCCGGGGCCGGGAAGTGACCAACAACGGTTCGGTCAACCCGAGCTTCACCACCTACGAGTACACGCAACCCGCACGGCATTTCTCGGGTCGGTTCACCGAACAGGACTGGAAATGCCCGTTCGAGCCGCGCGGCTGATCCGGCCGGGCCGGCGGGTTCAGGCCCGCTCCGCGTCCCCGGCCTCCTCGGCGAGCAGCTGCGACACGCTCCGGTCCCGCAGCGGGACCTCTTTCATGCGCAATGCCAGCGCACAGGTCAGCACCATGATGCCCGCGCCGAGCAGGAAGACCAGGTTGATGGACGAGGCGAAGCCCTCGCGGAACGGCCTGGCCAGCGCCTGATCCATGGCGTCGAGGAACGACGAATCCGACGGGATCCGCCGCGCGCCGTTCAGGAAGTCGAAAAGCGGTGCGTTGGACGGCGTCTCGGCCACCGCCGGATCGTGTATCGCGGCGGCGAAGTCCTGATCGGTGGTGGCCCGCCGCAATGCGGACGCGATACTGCCGTGCAATGTCCCGAACATCAGCGACAGGAACAGCGCGACACCGAGGGCGCTGGCCATCTGCCTGATGAAGGTCAGTGAGGCGGTGGCCGCACTGGTGTCCCGGGCGGGCACCGCATTCTGCGCGGCCATGGTGATCGCCTGGGTACAGCTGCCGACGCCGATGCCGAACAGCACGACGAGCAGAACCGGCACCCACATCGGCGTGTCGACGCCGACGAATCCGAAGCCGACCATGCCGACCGTGGTGACCGCGGCGCCGACCACCGGCAGCATCTTGTAGCGCCCGCGGCGCGAGATGATCGCCCCGGAGGCGATCGTGGCGATGATGACGCCGAGCATCATCGGCAGCATGATCAGGCCGGACAGGATCGGCTTGGCCCCGCGCACCAGCTGAAGATAAAGCGGCACAAGGGATATCGCGCCGAACATGCCGACGCCGACCGTCGCGGCGATCAGGACCGAGATCCGATAGGTCTGCACCCGGAACAGGCGCAGCGGGATCAGCGCCGCATCGCCGGCCCGCCGCTGCACCACGAGGAATATCGACAATCCGAGCAGACCGATCACCAGGCAGGCCACGAAAAGCGGTGAGCCCCAACCCCAATCGCGTCCGCTCTCGAACAACATCAGTATCGGCGCGACGGCGACCAGGATCGTCACACCACCCCAGTAATCGACCTTGGTGGTCTGACGATAGTGCTTTACGTTGAGCGCCTTGACGATCACGGCCAGCGCGACGAGCCCGATCGGTAGGTTGACCAGGAAGATCCAGCGCCAGCCCGCGATGCCCAGAAAGCTGGAGGCCCCGGCGAACAGACCGCCGACGGCCGGGCCGAGCACGCTCGCCGACACCCACACCGCCAGGAAATAGCCCTGGTACCGGGCGCGATCCCGCGGCGCCATGATGTCCGCGCTGATCGTGTACGGCAGGGTGACCAGTCCGCCCGCGCCGAGACCCTGGATCGCCCTGAAGGCCGCGAGCTGATACATCGACTGGGCGAAAGCGCAGGTCAACGAGCCGATCAGAAATAGGACGATCGCGATCAGGTAGAGCGATTTGCGGCCGTAGATATCGGCGAGCCTGCCGTAGATCGGCCCCGATACGGTTTCGGTGACCAGGAAGGCGGTGGTCGCCCAGGCCAGCAGGTCGAGTCCGCCCAGGCCGTCGGCGATCGTTTTGAGCGAGGTGCTCATCACGGTCACGTCCAGCGCGGACAGGAATATCCCGGCCATGAGTCCCGGCAGCACCGCGAGTACGAGTCGGTGGTTGCGCGCGTCATCCGCCCGCGGTTCCGAGATGCTCATGGACAGCCTTTTCTGGATGATCAGCAGGGTCGCGCGGTGCGGGAAAGTGTGGACAGCTCGGCGGCCACCAGGTCGATGACCTGCGCCGCCTGTGCGTTCAGATAGAAGTGGCCACCCGGAAAGGTGTGCAGGTCGAATTGGCCCGTGGTGTGTTCCCGCCAGGCGCGGGCATCCTCGATATCGACCCGGGGATCGCTGGTACCGACCAGCGCATGAATCGAGACGGACAGCGGCGGCCGCGGTTGGTAGCGATAGAGCTCGATGGCCCGGTAGTCGGCGCGGATGGCGGGCAGCATGCCGCGCAGCAGTTCGTCGTCGTCGAGCAGTTGCCGGTCGGTGCCGCTGAGCGCGCGGATCTCGGCCAGCAGGCCGTCGTCGTCGCGCAGGTGGACGGTCTCCGCCCGGTGCCGCGACGGCGCCCGCCGCCCGGAAACGAACAGCACCGGCGGCGGCGCGCCGTCGTGCTGGAATCGCTGTGCGACCTCGAAGCCCAGCGTCGCCCCCATGCTGTGCCCGAATATCGCCAGCGGCCGGTCCGCCGCCCACGGCCGTAACCGTTCGGCGACGAGATCGGCCAATTCGGCTATGTCTTCGATGCAGGCTTCTTTCCGCCGATCCTGGCGACCCGGATATTGCACCGCCAACACCTCGACCGCCGGTCCCAATGCCTTGGACATCGGGAAATAGAAACTCGCCGAACCACCGGCATGCGGCAGACAGGCGAGCCGCACCTCGGCGGCGGGCGCCGGATGGTACCGGCGGACCCACGAATCAACGGTCGGCTCATCCCGCATTATCCGGCTCCATCACACCACCTACTCCGCGAACTTGGTGCGGCCACACCATTTGAACACGGGCAACGAACCGATTTCGTGCGTGGCGAATTCGCCGCTGTTCACGAAATGCTCGTACCCACCGCCGAACTGAACTTTGATCTTGTCGGTCGGATCATCGACCTCTCGGATTCGCTCCCGGTCGGGAAATTTCGCAGGTCCGCCTACCAACATGACTTTTGTGGGTTGCATAGTCTCCCACCCCTTCTGTGATATCGCGCCATATTCCGCGCTCTCACAGTATTGTCCCATAATTCTCGATTTACGCGACGGTAAACGATGAAAATTCCGGATAGAATTACATCGCGCACGAGACATTATGCTCACCTCGCGTGGACGGGTCGAGCGAAAAGGTTGACGAGTTCACGTTTGAGCACCTTCCCACTCGGACCCATCGGAAAAGCGTCGACGAATTTCACCAGACGCGGATATTTGTGACCGGCCAGCCGGGCCCGGCTCCACGACACGATCTGCTCGGCCAGTTCCTCGTCCGGCTGCCGGCCGCGCGCGCAGCACACCACGGCGCAGACCTCCTCGCCGAGCCGGTCGTCGGGGATGCCGATCACCGCGACCTGCCCCACCGCGGGATGGCGGACCAGGACCTCTTCGACCTCGCGCGGATAGACGTTGTATCCGCCGCGCACCAGCATGTCCTTCTTGCGATCGACGATCGACAGATAACCGTCGGCATCCTTGACGCCGAGATCACCCGAGCGGAACCAACCGTCGACCAGCACCTCGGCGGTGGCGGACGGACGATTCAGGTAACCGGCCATGATGTTGTGACCGCGGATCACGATCTCCCCCACCACCCCGGCCGGCACCAGCTCGATCCGGTCGGCCACCTCGGCCTCGGCGATCTCCACCTGCACACCCCAGATCGGCCGACCGACGGTACCGGGTTTCACCGGCCAGGACCGCTGGTTGTACGCGACCACGGGCGATGCCTCGGTGAGGCCGTAACCCTCATAGACGGGACAGCCGAAGGTTTGCTGGAATGCGTCCAATACGGCCACCGGAAGTGCGGCGCCGCCGGAGAAGGCGCGGTCGAGCCGGGGCACCGGCACACCGGTCGTCACCGCCTCGAGCAGGGTGTAGTACATCGTCGGCACCCCCATGAAGACCGTGCACCGCTCGGTGACCATGAGCTCCAGCGCGGCCCCGGCCTCGAATTTCGGCATCAGCACCATGGTCGCGCCGGCCCGGAAACAGGTGTTCATACCGCAGATCTGGCCGAACGTGTGGAACAGCGGCAGGCAGCCGAGCAACACGTCGTCGGCATCGAAATCGAATGGCGCGAGCATGGTGGTGCTGACGTTCATCACCACATTGAGCTGGGTGATCATCGCGCCCTTCGGCCGCCCGGTGGTGCCCGAGGTGTACAGCACGAGCGCCAGATCGTCCGGGCGGCGCGGTAGGTAATCCGGTATGGGTCGCGCGCCGCGGGCGAGCACGTCCAGCCGCGGATGACCGGTGTCCGCGGATTCGCCCGTGATCAACAGCTCGACCCCGGCGAGCCGCGCGCCTGTCGACCCGGCGTCGAGCATCGCCGCGTCGCAAATCAGGAGTCGGACCGCCGCGTCGCGGAGCACGTACTCGATATCGTCGCCGCTGGACAGCCCGTGCACCGGCACCAGCACCGCCCCGGCGGCCAAGGCCCCGAAGTAGATCATCGGGAACCGCGGCGAATTCGGCAGCAGCAGCGCGACCCGATCACCCGGTTGGATGCCGCGGTCCCGCAACGCCGCAGCATACCGGCGCGCCTCGTCCCAGAGCTCACCGTAGGTGACCCGGGCGCCCTCGAAGATCACCGCGGGGTGATCCGGGCGCCGGGCGGCCGAATCGGCGAGTATGGCAGCGACCGAAATGAACATGGTGACGGCCTAGTCGTGCAGCCGGGTCAGGTTCAGATCCCGCCACGCCTGGTCGAGCGCCTCGACCATCTTCCGCACATCGTTCGACATATGCACCGCCGACGGTGCGATGCGCAGTATCTCCTCGCCGACCCGCACGCTGGGCGCGTTGATCGCCTGGATGTAGATGCCGTGCTGCTCGAGCAGGATCTGCGACAGCTTGCGGCACTTCTCGTCGTCGCCGACCAGCACCGATACGATATGCGACTGATCGGACAGATACGGGATACCGCATTCGGTGAGCAGGCCGTGCAGCAGCCGCGCGTTGGCGGCCAGCGCGGTGCGCTCGGTATCCGACGACCGCAGGTGCCGCACGGCGGCCAGACCCGCCGCGGCGACCGCCGGAGGCAGTGCCGTCGTGAAGATGAACGGCCGCGAGTGCGTGCGGATCGAACCGATCAGATCGGCCGGACCCGCGACATAGCCGCCCACCGTACCGAAACCCTTGGCCAGAGTGCCCATCACCATGGTGAACCGATCGGCGATGCCTTCCCGCGCAGCGATTCCGGCGCCCTCGGGGCCGTACATCCCGACCGCGTGCACCTCGTCGATGTAGGTGATGGCGTTGTACCGATCGGCGAGGTCGGCCAGCTCGGCGAGCGGCGCGACATCGCCGTTCATCGAGTAGACCGATTCGAAGACGATCAGCTTGGGCCGATCGGCCGGCGCCGCGGCGAGCAGCTCGGCCAGGTGCCGCGCGTCGTTGTGCCGGAAGACGCGCTTCTCGGCGCCGCTGTGCCGGAGGCCGTCGATGATGGACGCGTGGTTCTTCTCGTCGGAGAAGACGATGCCGTTGTCCAGCCGCCCGGCAAGCACGGTGAGCGCACCGTCGTTGGCGGTGTATCCGGAGGTGAACAGCAGCGCCTCTTCCTTGCCGTGCAGTTCGGCGAGTTCCTGTTCCAGCAGCACGTGATTGCGGTTGGTTCCGGCGATATTGCGCGAGCCGCCCGCACCGGCGCCGAATTCGTCGACCGCATGCTTCATCGCCGCGAGTACGGCCGGGTTCTGTCCCATTGCGAGATAGTCATTGCTACACCACACACTTACTTCGCCGAGATGGCCGTACCGACCGTAGGTATTGGCCGCCGGAAAACGACCGGCGCGACGACCGATCTCCAAGAACTCCCGCTCCCGGATTTCGGAATCCAGGGGATTGCGTGTCAACAATTCCGTGTTCTCGGTCATTCGAATAAACTCGCTCTCTGCGTTGGCGGCGGCCTTACGCGACCGACAATCCGCCGGGGATTTGATCACACCCAAATCGTTGAATAAACGTATGAAGCCACGAAGTGGACCGACAACCCCTAGCCGCCCCTAACGAGCGCAAATGTGCCGCATCGCACGCGGTTGGGTGACATCCAACCGCCGGTCATCAACCCGTGGTTGTAATCAGGACGGAAATCTTTGTCAACCCGTGGTTGTAGCGGGTAGGGGAAATTCATTTTCTGCTCGAGTCGTGATAATCATCCATGGATGAGTCCATCGACCGATGTTCCACCGCGCCATCCCGAAGTACCGTCGATGGACCGTTCGATCACCGACGATGTGTTCCATTCCGAGGAGCAGAGAACGCAATGCGTATCCTCACGTTGTCCCGGGAATGCACCCTCGACGATGAAGGACTCGGCACGCCCGTACACGCACTGGCGACGGAGTTGCGCAGGCTGGGGCACGAAGTCGCCGTGCTGCCGGGCGATGTGACCGCCGCCGACCCGTACGCGCAGCCGACGGGTGCCCTTTTCACGGGCCGGTGGCCACCCGATCTGGTGCACGCGCTGGATATGCGGATCGGCCCGACAGCCGTGCGGCTCGCGGACGCGGCCGGTGTCCCGCTGGTGGTCAGCGTGCCCGCGGCAGACGAGCACACCGGATCGTCCGGCGCCGTCGACCCGATGCGGCGCGCGCTCGCGCACCGCGCCGACCTGCTGATCGCGTGCTCATATGCCGAGCGGCAGCAAATCGCCGCAGCCTATCGGCTGGATCCGGCCGCGATCGAGGTCCTCCCCGACGGTGTGGACGTGCGGGTCTGGCACAAGATGCCGGTGGCGTCCGAATGGGCCCGGCAGCTGTACAACCCGGACAACTCCCCACTGCTGCTCACCTTCGACACGCTGGAGCAGACGACCGGCGTCCGGGATCTCCTATCCGCACTGCCGCTGATCCGCAACGCGCATCCGGGCACCCGGCTGGTGGTCGCGGGCGACGGCAGCTACCGGGAAATATTATCCGAGCAGGTGCGGCGGAGCGGTCTCGCGGCGGTGACAACCTTCGTCGGCGACCTCAATCTGCCCGACCTGCGGGCCGCCATCGGCGCCGCGGACGTCATCGTGCTGCCCGGATCGCCCGACCCGGCCGGATCGGCGGCGCTGTGGGCGGCCGCGGTCGGCACGCCGCTGGTCGCGGCCCGCTCCGGCGCGCTGGCCGAGGTGGTCGTCGACGGACGCACCGGGCGGCTGTTCGGGCCGGGCAGTGTCACCGAGCTGTCCGATGCGGTGTGTGCGGAACTCGACGATCCGGCGCTGGCGGAGGAACACGCCAAGGCGGCCAGAGCCAGGCTGGAAGCCGAATTCAGCTGGCGCGCGGTCGCCGAACGCGCGGCCGGGCTGTATCGCGCCACGCTGCGCCGGAATCGCACGACACCGTAAGGGACGGTAGGGGTGTCCACGGCACCGATACGGTAAGTAGCGTCGGGGGTGAACCGCTGGGTCCACGCCGATGATGGGCAAGACAATGACGGGCAAATCCGCATTCATTTTTCCGGGCAAGGGAATTGTCCCTTACCGGGATATCCGGAAATTCCTGCTGCTCGATCCGATGGCTCGGCGCAGACTCGCCGTCGCCGACGAGGTGGTCGGCTATCGGATATTGAACCGGTACAGCGAGGACGACGACCATTCCGAGGCCGCGCAATTGGCATTCATGGTCGCCTGCGTCGCGCTCGCCGACTGGATTTCGGAAACGTCCGGTATCGATCCGGTGACGTGTGTGGGGCCGAGTTTCGGACAGCGGGCATTGACCGCATATGCCGAAATTCTGCCGTTTCCGGAAGCGGTGCGGCTCACGGCCGAATTGGCCCGGGCCGAGCAGGATTATTTCGCGAAGTCGTATACCGACGCGGTCACCCATTGTTTCGTCCGCGTTCCCGAGGACGGCTGGCGGCAGGCGCTCGCCGAGCTGACGGCGGCCGGGAAGTGGTCCGAGCTCTCGGCCATCGTGGACGAGGGGTTCTACTTCATATCGGTGCGTGAGCCGGACCTGCCCTGGTTGGTGGACCGGGTGCGCGCCGCGGGCGGGTATTCGATGGGCACGATGCGCCCGGCCGTGCACGCCAGATCCTTTACCGAGCTGCGGCACCGCGTGAGCGCCGTGCTGGCCGATTTCGAGCTGTCCGCCCCGCGACTGCCGGTGCTCGCCGATCAGGACGGCGCAACGGTGCAGACCACGGCGGCCGCGCACACCATGCTGCTGGACGGTTTCGACCAACCCATCAATTGGCCGAAGGTGGTCGGCGCGTTGGCCGAGCAGGACGTGCGCAGCCTGTACTTTCTGGGGCCGGACAAGCTTTTCCACCGGGTCGACTGTGTGCGCAAGGCGTTCGACGTCACGCATATCGACGTCACGACGCCGCTGCGACCGCGGGCCTAGGGCGTCCCGCACCCGACCACGTCTCATCGAATCGCGGTGTACTGCGGGGTGATTCGGCTGCGCAATGCCAGATGCGGTGCCGGGCAGCCATTTTCGGTGCCCGGCACTGTCACCGTATCAGCCGCGGGCGAGCCAGTCCCTGACGAGTTCCGCGGTGCTGTGCGCATGCCTGCCGAGCATGCTGAAGTGGTCGCCGGGCGTGTCCAGCACGCTGTGCGGCAGCGGCCAGCTCGCCCGCTCCGCCATGCCCGGCAGTGATTCGCTCGCCCGCACCAGCAGGGTCGGTGCCTGTATCGCGGTCGGCCGCCAATCGTCGAAGAGCCGGAAGTAGGTGGTCATCGCCATCAATCGCTCGTCGGTGATCAGGCCGAAGCGGCCGTCCCCGTCGGACATCGCGTCGCCCAGCCTGCCCTCGATACCGGAGAACGAGGCGGCGTTCATCGGATAGGTGTCCAGCAGGACCAGCGCGAACACCGGGTTGCCATCGCGCTCCATGCGTGCGGCGAGTTCGTGTGCCACCGGCCCGCCCGAGGAGTGCGCCAACAGCACCGGCGGTGCTTCGGCGGCCAGTTCCAGCAACGGGCCGACGAGGGCTTCGACCAGCGCGGCAACGCTTTCCGGCAGGGCATCGTCGGCCGCGAATCCGGGAAGCGTCAGCGACGATACGTTCTGGTGGTCGCGGAATGCGGCGGCGAATCGGGTGTAATCCCGCGGAC
The DNA here is from genome assembly GCF_020361265.1 of Nocardia sp. JCM 34519.1. NCBI lineage: Bacteria > Bacillati > Actinomycetota > Actinomycetes > Mycobacteriales > Nocardiaceae > Nocardia > Nocardia sp. JCM 34519.1. The sequence goes on along the minus strand of NZ_JAIRBR010000003.1, from coordinate 251,353 downwards.
CGGACATCGCGAGCATGGATGGCACACAGACCACGCTCGGCCCTTGGTCGCCGCGCGTCATTCGGACGATCTCCGGACGCTGCCGCGCCGCGGCCGCGATATCGAACGACGGCCGGAAGCGCGCGGCGGCGGTGATCGAAGCGACCAGTTCGGCCACCGCGCCGAGCTCGGCGGCCTTGGCGAACAGCGGGGCGAATGTACCTGAGGAGCCGCGCTCGGCGGGCGCGTCCGCCGGGCCGCCGATGGCGCGGTCCAGCTCCGCGCCCAGGTGTGCGGCCAGCGCGGCGACGGTCGGATTATCGAATACCGCCGTGCTGCCCAGCCGGATGCCGGTGGCCCGGTGCAGCCGGTTGCGCAGGTCCAATGCGGCAAGCGAATCGACACCGAGCTCGAATATCACTGTGTCGCGGCCGATCGCACCGTTGTCGGCGTGCCCGAGCACCGCGGCGAGTTGGGTGGTGACCAGGTCGAGCAGTGCCTTGCCACGGTCCGGTGCGGGCAGTGCGGCGAGCCGGGCACGCACGCCCGCCGAATCGCTCGCGGGTGCGGAGGCCTGCCGCCGGATCAGCCCGCGCAACAGCGGTGGAATCGGCGCGTCCGGGTCGGCGCCGAGCACCTTGCGCAGGCGGGCGAGGTCGAGCCGCATCGCCACCGGGATGTCCACACCGCTGTCCAGTGCGGCGTCGAACAGTGCCATGGCCTCCGCGCCGGACAGCGCGGTCATGCCCGAGGCCGCGAGCGCACCGACATCCGCGTTCCGGGTCATCTCGCTGGTCTGGGCCCATAGGCCCCATGCGATGGACACACCCTGCCCGCCCCGGGCGCGGCGAGTGCGGATCAGGCCGTCGACGAATCCGTTCGCGGCGGCATACGCGGACTGGCCCGGATTACCGAAAATCCCTGCCGCCGAAGAGTATGCGATCAGCGGCACCGTGCCCGGCAGCAGCTCGTCCAGGTGCACCAGGCCATCCACCTTGGCGGCGAGCGTGGTGTCCAAATGCTCCGCGGTGACGGTTTCCACCGTGCCGTCGCGCAGCGCGGCGGCCGCGTGCACCACCGCCGCGACGGGGTATTCGGACAACAGTTCCGACAGTGCCGCACGATCGGCGACGTCGCAGGCGACCGCGTGCACCGTCGCGCCGAGTTCGGTGAGCTCGGCCACCAGAGCGTCGGCTCCCTCGGCCTGCGCACCCCGGCGCGAAACGAGCAGCACTCGGCGGGCGCCGTACTCGGCTGCCAGATGTCGTGCGGTCGCGGCGCCGACCACGCCGAACGCACCCGTGACCAGCAGCCAACCGGCCGCCGCGGCACCGCGCAGGGAGACCGGCTCGGCGGACCGGCCGGATACCCTGGCCAATCGAGCGGCGTGCGGGGCACTGTCGCGGAACCAGAGCTGCTCCTCGTCGGTGGTGAGCGCCGCGGACAGGTTGTCGGGCACGCTCTCGCCGAGCGTCAGCACCAGGAATCGGCCCGGATGTTCGGCCTGCACCGAACGCAGTAGGGCGCAGGCGGCGGCGGTCACCGGGTCGTCGCCGTTTTCGTCGCGGAAGACCAGCACCAGGCGAGAATTGGCGAGCCGGTCGTCGGCCAGCCAGGCGCGGAGGCGGTCGAGCAGCGAGCCGAGCACGGCACGCACGGTGCCGACGGTATCGCAGGCCACCAGCACATTGGCCGGAATATCTTGCGCGCCAATGTCTTCCATGGTGTCAACGGATCGGCCGCCGAGACCGAACAGATCTGCGCCTAGCACAACGAAGTCATCGACGGGCGGTCCGATGCGGACCGGGGCCCAGTCGATCCGGAACAGCTGGCCGCGGGTGATCGCCCCGGTGTCCACCGCGCGTAGCGCAAGCCGTTCGACGGAGAGTACGGGGTGGTTGTATTCGTCTGTCGCGGTGATGGATACGGCGTTTTCGCCCGCCGGGCTGATCCGGCAACGTAGGCTGGCCGCCTGAGTTGCGTTCAGCCGCACACCATTCCAGGCGAATGGCAGATGCGGTTGTGCGGAGGTGGCGGTGAATTAGCCGAAGGCTATGCCGTGCAAGATCGCATCCAGCAGAGCCGGATGAGCGGTGAACCCGCCGGTCTCGATGCCGTCGGGTAGGCCGACTTCGACCCAGACCTGGTCGTCGTGCCGCCAGGCGGCGCGCACGCCCTGGAAGACAGGACCGTATTCCAGACCCGCAGCAGCGAAACTGTCATACAGATCAACGACATCCACCGCCTCGGCTCCAGATGGCGGCCACTGTTCCCATGCGGTGTCGACACCATCGGACATGCCTGTGCCGGTTGTCAACGTACCGGTGGCGTGGGTGGTCCAATCACCGTCGTCACCGGCAGGGCGGGTGTGTATCGCCACCACAGCCGAGTCGGCTTCGATCAATTCGGCCTCGGCCGTGGCGGATTCGTCCGGGTCCTGGCCGATGACGACCCGGACGTCCAACGGCGCATCGGCGGGCACAATCACGGGAAGCTGTAACGTCAACTCCGACAACACATTCCAGCCCAGCTGCCGGGACGCGGTCATTACCCATTCGAGCAGTCCGGTGCCGGGGATCACTGCCGAGCCAGCCACGATGTGGTCCGACCACCACGGCTGTCTAGCCAGGTGCAGCTGTCCGGTCAATACCGTGATCGGAAGTGTGCCGGGCACTTCCACTACGGCACCCAATACCGGATGGGTCAGCGTCTGCTGTCCGACCTGGCGCACATCGCCGCCGGTATTGCCGCGCTGCACCCAGTAGCGGCGGCGGTCGAAGGCGTAGGTGGGCAGGATGTGCGCTGGGATCGGTTCGGCCTCGGGGATCAGCGTGTCCCATTGGACCGGGAGGCCGTGTGTCCATGCCTGTGCTGCCGATCGCACGAAGCTGGCGGCGCTGTGTTGGTCGCGACGGAGGGTTTCGATCGCCACACCGGCGATTTGCTCGGCCTCGAGAGTGTCGATGATCGCGGTGGTGAGCACCGGGTGCGGGGTGATCTCCACGAAACGGGTGAAACCCTGGCTCACCAGAGAGTGAACAGCGTCGTGGAACCGCACGGTGGATCGGAGATTGTCCACCCAGTAGGCGGCATCCAGCTTCGCACCGGTCACCCAATCATCGGTGACCGTAGACCACATCGGGATTTCGCCCTCGCTAGCGGTAATCCCGGCGAGATCTGTGAGTAGTCGGTCCCGGATCGTATCCACCTGCGGAGAATGCGAGGCGTAATCCACTGGCAGCCAGCGAGTCCGCAGACCATCGGTCTCAGCCGCAACCACCAACTCCGCCAACGCATCCCGATCACCCGAAACCACCGTCGCACCGGGGCCGTTGACCACCGCCACCGACACCCGATCCGACCACCGTGCGGTCAGATCCTGCACACGCTGCGCCCCGGCCGCGATCGACACCATCCCACCACGGTTCGACAACTCCTCAGCGATCACCCGGCTCCGGGCAACCACCAACCAGAACCCATCCCGCAAACTCAACATCCCCGCCACATGCGCAGCCGCGATCTCACCCTGCGAATGCCCCACCACCACATCAGGATTCACACCAACGGCTTGCCAGGTCCGCGCCAAACCCACCATCACCGCGAACAACACCGGCTGCACCACATCGACCCGATCCAACAACGCGTCATCGGTCAGCGCCTCGGACACAGTGACACCGCGCCACTCCCGCAACAACCCGTCACATTCGGCGATGGTGTCGGCGAACACCGGGCAGGTCTCCAGCAGCTCACGACCCATCCCGACCCACTGACTCCCCTGCCCCGCAAACACCCACACCACACGACCCGACACCACCGAACCCGAAACAGGCTCAGCCAACACCGAATTCACCCCATCGACAACGACATCACCATCAACGGGAACCAAAGCCACCGCACGCGAATCCAACCCGGCACGACGCAACAAAGCCCACGCCACCGCCGCCGCATCCAATCCGCCCTGCTCGGCACTCCACCGCGCCAGCACAGCCAACTGACCCCGCAACGCCACCGCACCACGAGCCGACACCGGCCACGGCACCACCGACGACCGCACCACCAGCCCGCTGTCGCAGACCGGCTCCGGAACAAGCTCCGACCCGGGCTCCGGGTCAGGTGCCTGCTCCAAGATCACGTGCGCATTGGTACCACTGATCCCGAACGACGAAATACCCACTCGCCGTGGATGATCCGTCTCCGGCCACGGTCGCGCCTCGGTCAACAGCGACACCGCACCCGACGACCAATCCACATGCGAGGACGGCGAATCCACATGCAACGTCTGCGGCAGCACCCCAAACCGCATGGCCTGCACCATTTTGATGATGCCGCCCGCGCCCGCCGCAGCCTGGGTGTGGCCGATATTGGATTTCAACGATCCCAACCACAACGGGCGACTCGGATCCCGTTCCCTGCCATAGGTGGCCAGCAACGCTTGCGCCTCGATCGGATCACCCAAAGACGTTCCGGTGCCGTGCCCTTCGACCGCATCCACTTCCGACGGACCAAGACCGGCCGCAGCCAACGCCGCCCGGATCACCCGCTGCTGCGACGGACCATTCGGCGCGGTCAAACCATTCGACGCACCATCCTGATTCACCGCCGAACCACGCACCACCGCCAACACCGGATGACCGAGCCGCTGCGCATCCGACAACCGCTCCACCAAGAGCAACCCGACGCCCTCGGCCCACGTCGTACCGTCCGCCGCATCCGCGAACGCCTTGCATCGGCCGTCGGGCGCAGTGCCACCCTGCCTTGCGAATTCGACGAATGCGACCGGGCTGAACATGACCGCCACGCCCCCGGCCAGGGCCAGATCGCATTCCCCGTTGCGCAATGCCTGCACGGCCATATGCAATGTCACCAGCGACGACGAACACGCGGTATCGACCGTGACCGCCGGACCCTCCAACCCGAACACATAGGAAATCCGGCCCGAGGCCACGCTCCCCGACGTCCCGGTGCTCAAGTAACCGCTGATCTCGGCGGGGATCTTGTCCGCTCCGGAGACATAGTCGTGATACATCAGCCCGGCGAACACACCGGTTCGACTGCCCCGCAAGGAAGTTGGATCCAACCCGGCCCGCTCGAACACCTCCCACGCCGTCTCCAGCAGCAACCGCTGCTGCGGATCCATCGCCAACGCTTCACGCGGCGAGATTCCGAACGCGCCCGCGTCGAAATCGGCTACGCCGTCGAGGAATCCGCCGAGCGGCGATTCGGCGCCCTCCGGTAGATCGCCTTCGAAAAGTCCGGACAGATCGGCGTCACGATCGTCGGGGAATCTGGAAATGGCGTCGCGGCCCTCGGATACCAACTGCCACAGGTCTTCTGGCGAGCGCACGCCGCCCGGGTAGCGACAGCCCATGGCCACGATGGCGATCGGCTCGGTGCTCTTCGCCTCCACATCGCGCAACTGCTGCCGGGTCCGGTGCAGATCGGCGGTCACCTGCTTCAGGAAATATCTGAGCTTTTCTTCGTTGCCCGCGCCCCGCTCGGTTTTCTGTTCGGTCATGAGATTCCCAGCTCCTTGCCAATGAACTCGAACATCTCCTCGTCGGAGGCGGAATCCAGGCGTTGCCCGAGGTTTTCCGCGTCATCCGCGTCGGATACCAATATCGACAGCGCGTGCTGCAGCTGCTTGCGGAGTTGTCCGGCGGTTTCGGCGTCCGGTCGATTCGCGGACAGCTGCGCGATCAGCCGCTCCATGTCGGCGAGCACGCCGCCGACCTCGTCCGGTTCCGTGGCCAACTCCCCGATCAGGAAGTCCGCGACGGCGGCCGAATTCGGATAGTCGAAGACCAAAGTGGTCGGCAACGGCACTCCGGCGGCGGCGACGAGCTGGTTGCGCAGTTCGACCGCGGCGAGCGAGTCGAAGCCGAGCTCGGTGAACGCCTGCTCCGGTCCGATATTCGCGGCGGCCGCATGCCCGAGCACGGCGGCGACCCGCGCCCGGACGAATTCGAGCATGATCGTCGCGCGTTCCTCGTCGCCGGCCTCGGCCAGTCGCTGCCGCAACTCCGCCTGCCCGGCTCGCGCATGCGAGATCGGCGCGCGAACCAGCCCGCGCAGCAGCGGCGGGATTCCGCCCGGCCCGGCCGCGGCGAGTACGGCGCCGATATTCAGGCCGACCGGGAGCAGCAGCGGTTCAGCACCGGACAGCGCCAGGTCGAGCAGCTCCAAACCGTCCGCATCGGACAGTGCGCGGACGCCGGACGCACTCATCCTGGCCTGTGCCCGCTCGTCGAGCTCTGCGCCGAGACCCGCCTCCCACAGGCCCCAGGCCAGCGAAAGGGTCGGTCGGCCCGCGGCGTGCCTGCGCTGCGCGAAGGCGTCCAGGAAGGCGTTGGCCGCGGCGTAGTTCGCCTGGCCGGGATTGCCGAATGTGCCTGCGGCGGAAGAGAACAGCACGAGCTGCGTGCCTTCGTCGACGAGCTCGTCGAGGTTCAGCACCGCATCGACCTTGGGCCGGAGCACGCGGTCGAGCCGTTGCGCGGTCAGCTGTATGACGGTGCAGTCGTCGAGTACGCCCGCGGTGTGTACGACGGCGGTGATCTCGTGGTCGGCCAGCAGACCGGCGAGCGCGTCCCGATCGGCCACGTCACAGGCGGCCATCGTCACCTCGGCGCCCAGTTCGGCGAGCTCCGTCCGCAATTGTTCGGCGCCCGGCGCGTCCGGACCTCGGCGGCTCGCCAGCACCAGCGATCGGGCACCGTGCGCCGTGATCAGATGCCGCGCCACCGCGGCACCCAAGGTGCCGGTGGCGCCCGTCACCAGTACCGTGCCCTCGGCTCGCAGACCGGACCCGGTCGCGCGGACTCGCGCCCGCGTCAACCGTGGCGCCGACACGATACCGTCGCGGAGCGCGAGTTCGGGTTCGTCGCTCGCCAATGCCGTTGGCAGCATGGACATGTCGGTGATATCGGCCAGGACGAAGCGGCCGGGATGCTCCGATTGGGCGGAGCGGACCAGACCCCATACCGCGGCCTGCGCCGGATCGGGCGATTCGACGGCCACCGCACCCTGGGTGACCAGCACCATCCTGCTGTCGGCGAACCGATCGTCGGCCAGCCAGGTGCGCACCAGCTCGAGTGCCCGGTGTACGCAATCGGCGTGCGGCACATTGGATTCGGGTCGACACGAGACGAGTACAACCTCCGGGACCACGCCGGACTCCGCGAGCTCCGACAGCGTGGCATGGCGCTCGCCCGCAGCGGGGAGCAGTGCCGATTCATCCGGTCCGACCACGGCCCACGTGGGTGTCGGACCCGCCGGTCCGGTCGGCACGGGCACCCATTCCAGTGCGAACATCGACCTGTGGCCGCCGTCGGCGCGGGCGAGTTGGTCGGCGCTGACCGCGCGGAATTCGAGCATGCCGATTTCGAGTAGCGGGCTTCCGTTGTCGTCGAACAGGTTCATGGATACCGCGTCCGGCCCGGCCGGTGTGATCCGCAGCCGGGCCCGGGTGGCGCCGGCGGCGTGTAGGCGAACACCCGACCAGGCGAACGGCAGCCGCACCGCATCCGTCGCGGCCTCCATGAATCCCCCGAGCGCGACGGCGTGCAGCGCCGAATCGACCAGCGCGGGATGCATACCGAATCCCGTTGCGCCCTCAGAATTTTCGGGCAGCGCGAGCTCGGCCAGCACATCCGAACCGGCGCGCCATGCCGCGCGCAGGCACTGGAACAGCGGCCCGTACTCCAGGCCGGTCGCCGCGAGCGCGGTGTAGAGATCCGCGAGATCGAGCGGTTCGGCGGTATCGGTGTGCCACGACGGCGCCGGAGCAGGTTCGATCGATTCCGGGGCGAGCACTCCGCTCGCGTGCTGTAGCCACGATTGCGGCTCGTCCGCATCCGCGCCGTCGGATCTGCTGTGCACCAGCACCTGCCGCCGCCCGTCCGCATCCGGCGTCGCCACGGTGACGTGCACGTCGACCGGGTCGTCACCGAGCACCAGCGGCAGTTCCAGAGTGAGTCCGGCAATCACCGGGCAACCAACCTGCGCTCCGGCATGGCGGGCGAGCTCGATGAATGCGGTGCCGGGGAGCAGTACGGTGCCGTGCACGGCATGCTCGGCCAGCCACGAATGGGTGCGCAACGACAGTCGGCCGGTGAATACCGTCTCGCCGCTGTCCGGCAGCACCAGCTGCGCACCCAGCAGTGGATGCCCGGCCGCGCGCTGACCGAATCCGGCGGGATCGCCGCCGGCGGAGACACTTTCGAGCCAATAGCGGGTGTGTTGGAAGGCGTATGTCGGGAGTTCCACGGTTTGTGTCCGGTCGCCGCCGATAATCGCCGACATATCGACGTCGACGCCATCTGTCCAGAGTGCCGTGGCCGCCGTAATCGCTGTTACCACCTCGTCGCGGTCGGCCCGCAGCACCGGTACCGATACCGCGTTCGCATCCGAAACACTTTCTGCGGCAAGGGCGGTCAGCACGGCGTCCGGACCGAGTTCGACAAACCTTGTCACACCGAGGTTTTCGGCCTCGCGTACCGCATCGGCGAAACGCACCGGCTCCCGAACCTGCCCCACCCAATAGCGAGGATCAGCCACCTCAGCCGAATCATCACCAGTCACCGTGGACACGAACCGAATCCGCGGCTCAGCGAACACCAGCGACTCGGCCACCTCAGCGAACGACTCCAGCATCGGCTCCATCCGCGCCGAGTGGAACGCATGACTAACTGCGAGGGCCTTGGTCCGGCGACCTTGCTCGGCGAACACTGCCGCGATCCGATTCACCGGCTCCTCATCACCGGAGACCACCACTCCCGCAGGAGAATTAACTGCCGCAAGCGATACACCCGCCTCCAACAGCGGCGACACCTCCGACTCGGCAGCCTGGATCGCCACCATCGCCCCGCCCTCAGCAAGCCGCTGCATCAACCGACCCCGCGCAGCAACCAAAGCCACCGCATCCGACAACGACAACACCCGGGCCGCGTACGCCGCAGCGAACTCCCCGATCGAATGCCCGACCACCACATCCGCCGCAATCCCCCACGACCCCAACAACTCGAACAACGCCACCTCGACCGCGAAAATCGCACACTGCGCAAACTCCGTACGCCCCAAAGCTTCTGGATCGGAATCGATCACCTCCCGCAATGGGCGATCCAAGTGCTTGTCGAATTCGGCGCATACCTCATCGAAGGCCTGGGCGAAAACCGGAAACGCCTCGGACAGTTCACGGCCCATCCCCACACGCTGACTACCCTGACCGGTGAAGAGAAACGCCAGCTTGCCGTCCGAACCGGTCGAACGTGCCGGAATCGTGCCGTCGGCGACTGCCGAAATACCCTCGCGCAGTTGCGTTTCGGTGCCGACTACCGCCGCACGCCAGCCGAATGCCGTGCGCGTGGTCGCCAACGACCATGCCACCTGCGCCGCCGATATCTCCGGCTCGGCCATCAACCAATCTCGCAACCGAGCTGCCTGCGCCGCCACCGCCGCGGCCGACCGACCCGACACCAGCCACGGCAACACCCGATCGGCGCCGCCGGTTGGTTGTACCGATTCGGGAGCCGGTTCCGGTTCGGGAGCCTGCTCCAAGATCACATGTGCGTTCGTCCCACTGATCCCGAATGACGAAACACCCGCTCGCCGTGGACGATTCGTCTCCGGCCACGGTTGCGCCTCGGTCAACAACGACACCGCACCGGCCGACCAATCCACATGCGAGGACGGCGAATCCACGTGCAACGTCTTCGGCAACACCCCGTGCCGCATCGCCTGCACCATCTTGATGATGCCGCCGACACCCGCCGCAGCCTGAGCATGGCCGATATTCGACTTCAACGACCCCAACCACAATGGACGATCGGGATTCCGGTCCTTTCCATAGGTGGCCAGTAGAGCCTGTGCCTCGATCGGATCGCCCAAAGACGTTCCGGTGCCATGCCCTTCAACCGCATCCACATCCGACGCCGCCAAACCAGCCGCAGCCAACGCCGCCCGGATCACCCGCTGCTGCGACGGACCATTCGGCGCAGTCAAACCATTCGACGCACCATCCTGATTCACCGCCGAACCACGCACCACCGCCAATATCGGGTGACCATTCGCGCGCGCGTCCGATAGCCGCTCGACCAAAAGCATGCCAACGCCCTCGGCCCATGAAGTCCCGTCCGCATCGTCGGAAAACGACTTGCACCGACCATCCGCCGCCAACCCACGCTGCCGCGAAAAATCGACGAACGTATCCGGCGTCGCCATCACGGTAACCCCACCCGCCAACGCCAAATCACACTCACCGCTACGCAATGACTGCACCGCCAAATGCAACCCCACCAATGACGACGAACACGCCGTATCCACCGTCACCGCCGGCCCCTCCAACCCGAACACATACGCCAACCGGCCCGATACAACACTCCCCGAATTGCCCACCCCCAAATAACCCTCCACATCCTCCGGAACCGCACCCAACCGCGACGCGTAATCGTGATACATCACCCCGGCGAATACGCCGGTTCGGCTGCCCCGCAACGAGGTTGGATCCAACCCGGCTCGCTCGAACGTCTCCCACGAAACCTCCAGCAGCAACCGCTGCTGCGGATCCATCGCCAACGCCTCCCGCGGCGAGACCCGAAAGAACTCCGCGTCGAAACCGGCGGCCTGGTCCAAGAATCCGCCATGCCGCGTATAACTCCGCCCCGGCCTGCCCGGCACCGGATCGAACAGCCCCGCCACATCCCATCCGCGATCAACCGGAAATTCCGAGATACCTTCCCGCTCCTCCGACACCAAATTCCACAGACCCTCCGGCGACCACACACCGCCCGGAAATCGACAACCCATACCCACAATCGCAATAGGCTCGTCCGATACCGCGGTCGTAGTGGTCACCGCCGTGGGTCGAGCGGTCTCCCGCAATTCCGCCAATAAATGGCGAGCCAGGTCCGCCGGGGTCGGATAGTCGAATACCAGGGTCGAGGGCAGCCGCAGCCCGGTTCCGGTCTGCAGCGCGGTGCGCAGTTCCAGCGCGGCCAGCGAATCGAATCCGAGTTCCTGGAAGCTGCGATCCGCGGCCACCGCCGCCGCATGCCCCAGCACTCCGGCGACCTGCCCGCACACCAGGTCCAGCACGATCCGCAGTGCCTCGGTCTCGTCGGCCGCGGCGATCCGTCCGCGCAGCCGACCCGCACCACCGGATCCGGCGGCGGTCCGGCGCGACGACGCCGGAATCAGGCCACGAAACAGCGGCGGCACCAGATCGCCGAACCTCGACCGCAGCACCGGCAGCTCCAACTTCACCGGAAGTGCCACGGCCATACCGGAATTCAACACCGTGTCCAGCAGGCGCAGCCCCTCGTCGACGGACAGCGCGGCCACACCGGACTGGTGGCCGTCCGCGCCCATACCGGTTTCGGTTTCCCACAATCCCCATGCCAGCGACACCGCGGGCAGTTCATGGGCGCGGCGATGCTGTGCCAAACCGTCCAGAAACGCGTTGGCCGCCGCATAGTTCGCCTGTCCTGGACTACCCAAAGTGCCTGCCGCCGAGGAGAACAGCACAAATCCGGCCTGCGGGCACAACTCGTGCAGGTGCCACGCCGCCACCGCTTTTGCCCGCAGCACCGAGTCCAGCCGCTCCGGCGACATCGACTCGACCACACCGTCGTCCAGCACACCGGCCGCATGCACCACGGTGGTCACGGACTCCCCAGCGATCGCTCGGTCCAAAGCGTCCCGGTCGGCCACATCGCAGGCGACCAGGCGCACCTCCGCACCGAGGGCGGTCAATCGAGCGGCCAATTCCTTTGCCCCCGGCGCTCGGTCACCGCGGCGGGACAGTAGCAGCAATCGCCGGGCGCCGTGCGCGGTGACCAGATGTTCGGCCACGTGCGCGCCCAGCGCACCGGTGCCACCGGTGATCACGACCGTGCCGTCGAGCGGTGCCGTCTCGGCGGTCGCGACGGCGCGCACCCTGGCCAACCGCGGCACCCACACCATGCCGTCACGCGCGGCGAGTTCCGTTTCGCCGAGCCCGATCAAATGCTGCCACTCGCCCGCCCCGGCACCGTCGACCAGCACGAATCGGCCGGGATGCTCCGACTCCGCCGACCGCACCAGACCCCACACCGCGGCCTGCGCCGGATCGACGTCCGCACCGTCGACCGATACCGCGCCTTCGGTCAGCACCACCAGCCGGGAATCGGCGAACTCCTTGCGCGCCAACCACTCTCGAACCCAAGCCAGGACTTGTCCGGTGACCACCTGCACCGGACCCGACGGGCACCGAACACCCACCGCGGCCGGTACCGCACCGGTCAGCCGATCCAGCCCGGTGCACTCCACGGCATCCGACGGCGCCCCATCGGTACTCGGCAACCGGATCCACTCCACCCGGTAGAGCGCGTCCTGGGCGCGGGTGAACTGGTCGGCCGCCACGGGCCGCACCGCCAGCGCGCCAACCGATGCCACGGGCGCACCGTCCGCATCGAAAAGGTCCACCGCCAAGGCATTTTCGCCGTGCGGGCGCAGCCGTACCCGGGCGGCGCGCACGCCGGCCGTGTGCACGGCCACCGCCGTCCAGGAGAACGGCAACCGGATCTGCTCGTCGGCGACGAGCAGCGACATCGGGTGCAGTGCGGCGTCCAGCAGGGCCGGATGCACGCCGAATGCACCGGCATCCGTACCTTCGTCGAGTTCGACCTCCGCGAAAAGCTCTGCGTCACTGCGCCATACAGCCGTCACGCCGCGGAAAACCGGACCGTAATCCAGGCCGGAAGCCGCGAGTTCGGCGTACAGGTCGTCCGTGGGGAGTTGGGTGGCATCCTGCGGGGGCCAAGTCGTGGGCCCGATGGCGGGCCGCTGGATCGCCGGATCGAGTCGACCGGTGGCGTGCCGGAACCACTCGTCATCTTCGGATTCCGCGCGGGAATAGAAGGCGATGGGCCGGGCGCCGTCCGCTTCCGGCACTCCCACCACGATCTGCAGTTGCCGACCGCCCTGCTCCGGCAATACCACCGGCGCCTCCACCGTCAGCTCGCCCACCGCCGGGCAGCCGAGCCGCCCTCCGGCATGGAGTGCGAGTTCGACGAATGCGGTGCCCGGCAGCACTGCGGTGCCGTGCACGGCATGCTGGGCCAGCCACGGCTGCGTGCTCGGTGACAACCGGCCGGTGAACACCGTCTCGCCGCTGCCCGGCAGCACCAGCTGCGCACCCAGCAATGGATGCTCGGCCGGGCACTGGCCCAGCCAAGCGGGATCGCCGCCGCCGGAAACACCCTCGAGCCAGAAACGGGTGTGCTGGAACGGATATGTCGGCAGGTCGATCCGCCGCGCGGTGGGCACCAATGCCTGCATATCGAGTTCGGTGCCATCGGCCCACAAGGCCGTGGCCGCCGATATCGCCGTCACAGTTTCGTCGCGATCGGCCCGCAGCACCGGCACCATCACCGCGTTCTGACTCGAAACACAGTCGGCCGCAAGGGCACTCAACACCGCATCCGGCCCCAGCTCGACAAACCTTGTCACACCGAGCTTTTCGGCCTCGCGTACCGCATCAGCGAAACGCACCGGCTCCCGAACCTGCCCCACCCAATAACCAGGATCAGCCACCTCAGCCGAATCATCACCAGTCACCGTGGACACGAACCGAATCCGCGGCTCAGCGAACACCAGCGACTCGGCCACCTCAGCGAACGACTCCAACATCGGCTCCATCCGCGCCGAATGAAACGCATGACTCACCGCGAGGGCCTTGGTCCGGCAACCTTGCTCAGCGAACACAGCCGCGATCCGATTCACCGGCTCCTCATCACCGGAAACCACCACTCCCGCAGGAGAATTCACCGCCGCAAGAGACACACCCGCCTCCAACAGCGGCGACACCTCCGACTCGGCAGCCTGGATCGCCACCATCGCCCCGCCCTCAGCAAGCCGCTGCATCAACCGACCCCGCGCAGCAACCAAAGCCACCGCATCCGACAACGACAACACCCGGGCCGCGTACGCCGCAGCGAACTCCCCGATCGAATGCCCGACCACCACATCCGCCGCAATCCCCCACGACCCCAACAACTCGAACAACGCCACCTCGACCGCGAAAATCGCACACTGCGCAAACTCCGTACGCCCCAAAGCTTCTGGATCGGAATCGATCACCTCCCGCAATGGGCGATCCAAGTGCTTGTCGAATTCGGCGCATACCTCATCGAAGGCCTGGGCGAAAACCGGAAACGCCTCGGACAGTTCACGGCCCATCCCCACACGCTGACTACCCTGACCGGTGAACAAGAAGGCTGTCTTGCCGACGGAACGGCTGATCCCGCGTACCACGCGCGCGTCACGACCGCCCGAGACCAAAGTGTCCAGCCCGGACAGCAATTCGTCGCGCTCCAGTGCGACCACGGTGCCGCGGTGGGACAGTGATGTCCGGGTGGTCAGCAATGAATGCGCCGTATCCGCCACCGACACCTCGGGGTCGGCGATGAGGCGGTCCCGGAGCCGAACAGCCAGCGCGGTGAGCGCGGCGTCCGAACCCGCGGACAGCACCACCGGCACCGGGCGCTCCAGCGGCACCGGCTCGACAGATTCCGGTTCGGGGGCCTGCTCCAAGATCACGTGTGCGTTCGTGCCGCTGACGCCGAATGACGAAACAGCCGCTCGCCGTGGACGATTCGTCTCCGGCCACGCCCGCGCCTCGGTCAACAACGACACCGCACCCGACGACCAATCCACATGCGAGGACGGCGAATCCACATGCAACGTCTTCGGCAACACCCCAAACCGCATCGCCTGAACCATCTTGATAACGCCGCCAACACCGGCCGCAGCCTGAGCATGGCCGATATTGGATTTCAACGACCCCAACCACAACGGTCGATCGGCGCTTCGTTCCCGTCCATAAGTCGCCAGCAAGGCCTGCGCCTCGATCGGATCACCCAACGTCGTCCCGGTCCCGTGCCCCTCCACGGCGTCGATTTCGCCGGACGAGAGCCGCGCGTTGGCCAGTGCCTGCCGGATCACGCGCTGCTGGGCAGGACCATTGGGCGCGCTGAGGCCACTGCTGGCACCGTCTTGATTGATGGCCGAACCCCGCACCACGGCGACAATCGGATGGCCGAGCCGCCGCGCATCCGACAATCGCTCCACCAACAGCAATCCGGCGCCCTCCGACCACGCCGTGCCATCCGCATCATCGGAGAACGACTTACACCGACCATCCGCCGCCAATCCACGCTGCCGCGAAAAATCGACGAACGTATCCGGGGTGCTCATCACCGTCACCCCGCCGGCCAACGCCAAATCGCATTCGCCGTCACGCAGCGATTGCGCGGCCAAGTGCAACGCCACCAACGAGGACGAACACGCGGTATCCACCGTGACGGCAGGCCCGACCAAACCGAACGTGTATGCCAACCGGCCGGAAATCACACTGCCCGAATTGCCGACACCCAGATAACCTTCGACGCCTTCGGGAACCACGGTCAACCGCGAAGCGTAGTCGTGATACATCACACCGGCGAAGACACCGGTTCGACTGCCGCGCAACGACTCCGGAGCGATCCCCGCCCGCTCGAACACCTCCCACGACGTCTCCAGCAACAGCCGCTGCTGCGGATCCATCGCCAACGCCTCCCGCGGCGAAATCCGGAAGAACTCCGCATCGAAACCGGCCGCCTCGTGCAGGAACCCGCCGCGTCGCGTGTAACTGTGCCCCGGCTTACCCGGCACCGGGTCGTAAATCGACTCGACGTCCCAGCCACGATCAACCGGAAATTCCGAAATACCTTCCCGACCCTCGACCACCAACTCCCACAAACCCTCCGGCGACGACACCTCGCCCGGAAAGCGACAAGCCATCCCCACAATCGCAATGGGCTCGCCCGCGCGCTCCTCCATTTCGCGCAGCCGACGCCGGGTTTCCCGCAAATCCGCGGTCGCCCGCTTCAGGTAATCGAGCGTCTTCGCCTCGTCCGCCACCGAAAGTCACTCTCCTCGCCCGATGAAAATATGGGTCATGCCGTGCCGAGCTCGTCGTCCAGCAGGGCGAACAATTCGTCCGCGCTGGCGTCGGCCAAGTCGTCCGATCGGGCGGCGGGCTCCTGCTCACCCGCGGCCGTCCAGGTCGCGAGCAGGGCGCGCAGCCGTCCGGTCACGCTTTCCCGGTCGCCGGGATCCGGTTCCGCGGTGCGCAGCAGGGACTCCAACCGGTCCAGTTCCGCGTGCACCGAGTCGACATCGGCCACCCCGTCCCGCGGCAGCTCGGCGCCGATGAATCCGGCCAGCTCGGCCGTATTCGGGTAGTCGAACACCACCGTCGAGGGCAATCGCAGTCCGCTGCGGCGGCCGAGCCGGTTGCGCAATTCCACCGCGGTCAGCGAGTCCAGCCCGAGTTCGAGGAACCCGCGGTCGGCGACGATCGACTCCGCCGACGGGTAGCCGAGTACGACGGCCACTTGCTCCCGCACGAAGTTCAGCAGCGCTTTGTCGCGTTCGGCGCCGTCCAGCCCGGCCAGCAGGGCGGGCAGCATGGTGCCGTCATCCGCCGTGGACCCACCCAGCGCGACAGGTACGAGGTCGCGCAGCATGGCGGGAAGTTCCGCAGAACCTATGGCGCGCAGCGCCGTTCGGTCCAGGCGCAGCGGCGCGAGCAGCGGCCTGCCGGTGCCGAGCGCGGCATCGAACAGGGCCATGCCCTCCGGTGTGGACAGTCCGGTACCGAGCCGGCCCCGGTCGCGTCCGCCGAGTTCGCCCGCCATACCGGTGCCGGACCACATGCCCCAGGCCAGCGCGGTCGTCGGCAGGCCGAGCGCCGTGCGATATTCGGCCAACGCGTCCAGGTAGGCGTTGGCCGCCGCGTAGTTGGCCTGCCCGGGTGTGCCGAAAAGTGCTGCCGCCGAAGAGAACAGCACGAGGCGACACATCGGGAGAGACTCGGTGAGCCGGTGCAGATTGGCCGCGGCGTCCACCTTGGGGCGCAGCACCGCGTCCAGCCGGTCCGGCGTGAGAGATTCCAGCACGCCGTCGTCCAGGACGCCCGCGGCGTGTATCACGGTGGTGAGCGGCTCCGGAATGCCGGATAGCAGTTCGGCCAGCGCCGCTGGATCGGCGACATCGCAGGCCGCCACGGTGACGGCCGCGCCCAACTCGGTGAGCTCCGCGGCCAGGTCTTCGGCCCCGGGTGCGTCGGCGCCGCGGCGGCTGGTGAGCACCAGGTGACGCACGCAGTGTTCGGTGACCAGGTGCCGGGCCAGGTGTGCGCCCAGCGCCCCGGTGCCGCCGGTGATGAGTGCGACGCCGGACGGGTCGAATTCGGCCGGTCGCTCGACGGCCGGTGCGGCGACGAGCCGCGGCACGTACGAATTCCATTGTCGCAGCGCAACTTCCGGCTCGGCGGTAGCCAGCGCGGCCGAGAGCTGGGACTCGGCGTCGAGATCCACCAGCCGGAACCGGCCCGGATGTTCCGCCTGCGCGGAGCGCACCATGCCGCGCAGCGCGGCCTGGCCGAGATCGGTGAGTTCGGCGGCGTCCCGGACGGCCACCGCCGAGCGGGTCAGCACAACCAATTCGGTTTCGGCGAGCCGGGATTCGGCGATCCAGTCCTGTAACAACCCGAGCAGCCGGTGCGCCGCCGCGTGTACATCCGCCGGGTCCGCGCCGGTCGCGGGCGCGGGCGCGAGCACCACCTCCGGTGCGGGCGCGCCACCGTCCAGCGCGGCCCGCAGTTGCGCGAGGTCGGCGTACCGATCGCAGTCGATGGCGAGATCCGCGGCGCCGAGCACGGCCGGCCGACGCGATGCGGCCGCGCCGACGGGAATCTCCCGCCACTGCACCTGGAACAGCGAATTCGCGGTGACCGCGCCGAAGTGATCGGCCCGCATCTGCTTGAACTGGATACCGTCCACTTCGGCCACCGGAACGCCTTGCCGGTCGGTGAGCGAGAGCCGGATGGTGTCCTCGCCCGCCGCCGAAATCCGCACCCGCAGCGCGGTCGCGCCGGTCGCGAACAGCGAGACGCCCCGCCAGCTGAACGGCAGCCTGGTCACCTCGTCGGTCTCGTCGAGCAGGGACGCCGCGTGCAACGCGGCATCCAGTAGCGCCGGGTGCAAGCCGAAAGACCTTCGCTCGTCGGTGATTTCGGCCAGTTCGACCTCGGCCAGCACGTCCGGACCGGACCGCCAGGCGGACACCAATCCCGTGAACAGCGGACCGTAGTCGAAGCCGAGCTCGTGCAGCCGATCGTAGAAGCCGTTGAGCGGCAAGGGTTCCGCGGCGGCGGGCGGCCATCCTTGCGCCGGTCGCACTGCTTCGGCGGGTAACGCGGCGAGCAGGCCGGTGGCGTGCCGTCGCCACGGCTGGTCGTCGTCCCCGGTTCCGCTGTGGACGGTGCAGGGGCACTGCCCCGACTCGTCCGGCGCACCGACCGTGACCAGCATCGTGACCGGGGATTCGGAAATCACCAGTGGCGCTTCGATAGTCAGCTCCGCCACCGCGGGGCAGCCGACCCGGGCTCCCGCGTACAGGACGGCGTCGACGAATGCGGTGCCCGGCAGCAGCACCGTGCCGTGCACCGCGTGCTGCGCCAGCCACGGGTGGCTGGTCAGCGAGATCCGCCCGGTGAGCACCGTCTCGCCGGATGCGGGCGAGCGCAACGCGGTGCGCAGCAGCGGATGGTCCACCGGCTCCTGTCCTGGCCCCGCGCCATCCGAGGCCGACGCACCGGCCAACCAGTACCGCCGGTGTTGGAAGGGATAGGTCGGCAGTGGCAATTCCGGCACGGGAGGCAGGATCCGCGTCCAATCAATCGGTCCCCCAACGGAATACAGCCGCGCGGCGGCGGCGAGTGCCGTGCGGGACTCACCGTGACCGGCGCGCAAGGCGGTGACGATGGTCGTCGTATCCGATCGCTCCGCGAGGGTGCCCGCCATCGCGCCGACAAGTGCGCCGTCACCCGAGAGCTCCAGGAAGCGGGTGGCGCCCGACTCGGCCGCGGCCGCCACCGCATCGGCGAACCGCACCGGCTCGCGCACCTGGTTCACCCAGTAGTCGGGCGTCGCCCAATCCGCCGCGGTGGCGCCGGCCACGGTGGGCAGCACCGGTATCTCGGGTGCGGCGTAGGTCAATCCTGCGATGGCCGAAGCGAATTCGGCCGCGACCGGATCCATTCTCGGAGAGTGGAAGGCGTGGCTGACCTGGAGCAGCCGGGTTCGCCGACCGCGCTCGGCGAGTTCGGCCGCCATCCGCCGCACCGCATCGACCGAACCGGAGACCACCAGCTGGTCGGGCGCGTTCACCACCGAGACGACCACCGGATCGTCGCCGTCCGTCGCGAGCAGCGCGGCCACCTCGTCCTCGGTGGCCTGCAACGCCGCCATCGCCCCGCCCTCGGGCATTCGCTGCATCAACCGCGCCCGCGCGGCCACCAACACCGCGGCATCGGATAGCGACAGCACCCCCGCCACGTGAGCCGCGGCGATCTCCCCCACCGAATGCCCGATCATGACATCGGGCACCACGCCCCAGGACTCCCACAACCGGAACAGGGCCACCTCCACCGCGAATAGCGCGGGTTGGGCAAAACCGGTGCGGTTCAACAGTTCCGCGTCCTCGCCCCACATCACATCGGCCACCGGCCGCTCGGTCCACCGGTCCAGCTCGGCACATACCTCGTCGAAGGCGCGGGCGAAAACCGGGAAGGCTCCGTACATTTCGCGGCCCATACCGAGACGCTGACCGCCCTGGCCGCCGAACACCACGGCGGTACCGCCCTGTCGCGCGGTACCGCGCACCAGATCGTCGGAGGAGCCGTTGCCCGCCAACGTGCGGAGTCCGGCGACCAATTCGTCACGGGTGTCACCGAATACGACGGCGCGCTCCGGCAGCGAAGCGCGACCGGACACCAGGGACCGGGCCACCCGCCACGGGTCCGCGTCGTCGTCGGTCACCCGCTCCGCCAGCCGCCCGGCCGACTCGGCCAGTGCGGCGGAATTGTGCGCGGACAGCACCCAGACCGGCGGGCGATCGGCGGGAACGGCCGGCTGGTCCCGCGGTTCCGGATCGGGCGCCTGCTCCAAGATCACATGCGCGTTCGTGCCGCTGATCCCGAATGCCGAAACCCCGGCCCGGCGCGGACGATCCAGCGCGGGCCACGGCATGCGCTCGGCCAGCAGGCGGACCTGCCCGGCCGACCAATCCACTTGCGAGGTAGGGCGATCCAGATGCAGAGTCTGCGGGAGCTCCGCGTGCCGCAACGCCAGCACCATCTTGATCACCCCGGCGATACCCGCCGCGGACTGCGTATGCCCGATATTCGACTTGATCGCGCCGAGCCACAGCGGGCGATCCGCGGGCCGGTCCCGACCGTATGTCGCGAGCAAGGCCTGTGCCTCGATCGGATCGCCGAGCACCGTGCCGGTGCCGTGCGCCTCGACGGCATCCACCTCGGCCGGGCCGAGTCCGGCATTGGCCAGCGCGGCCCGGATGACCCGCTGCTGCGAGGGTCCGTTCGGCGCGGTCAACCCGTTGGAGGCGCCATCCTGGTTGATCGCCGAACCACGCAGCACCGCAAGGATTTCGTGACCGTTGCGGCGCGCGTCCGAGAGCCGCTCGACCAGCACGAGGCCGACGCCTTCACCCCAACCGGTGCCGTCGGCCGCGTCGGCGAACGGCTTGCACCGCCCGTCCGCGGCCAGCCCGCGCTGACGGCTGAATTCCAGGAAGGTTTCCGGTGTGGCCAGCACCGCGACGCCGCCGGCCACGGCGAGATCGCATTCGCCGCCGCGCAGCGTCTGCGCGGCCTGATGCAGCGCCACCAGCGCGGACGAGCACGCGGTGTCCACGGTTACCGCGGGCCCTTCCAGACCGAAGGTGTAGGAGATGCGCCCGGAGATCACCGCGGTGGCGTTGCCGGTGAGGAAGTAGCCCTCCGCACCCTCGGGGGCCTGCTGCGGATCGCCGCCGTAGTTCTGCGCCGACGCACCGATGAAAACGCCGGTTCTGCTGCCCCGCAACGATTCCGGATTGATCCCGGCGCGCTCGAACAGCTCCCACGCGACCTCGAGCAGCTGCCGCTGCTGCGGGTCCATGGCCAGTGCCTCCCGGGGTGAGATACCGAAGAGTTCGGCGTCGAAATCCGCCGCGCCGCGCAGGAAGCCGCCGGCGCGGGTGTACGTCTTGCCCGGCTTGCCCGGCTGCGGGTCGTACAACGACTCGACGTCCCAGCCGCGGTCGTCGGGGAATTCGCCGATCGCGTCGGTCCCGGACGCGATGAGATCCCATAACTGTTCCGGCCCGCCGACGCCGCCCGGGAACCGGCAGCTCATCGCGACGATCGCGATCGGTTCGTCGGTGCCCACCGCCGCCTCGACCGGTGTCTGCTGCCCGTCCGGCTCGGTGAGCCGCGTCTCGGCCAGCAGATGGTCGGCCAGCGCCTGCGGGGTCGGGTAGTCGAAGACGACGGTGGCGGGCAGCGCGAGCCCGGTCTCGGCACCGAGCCGGTTGCGCATATCCACCGCCATCAGCGAATCGAAGCCGACGTCCCGGAACGCACGGTCCGGCGCGATCGTCGCCGCGCCCTCGTGGCCGAGTACCGCGGCCGTATGCCTGCGGATCAGCTCGAGTACCACGCGACGACGGCCCGATGCCGCCGTCCGCTCGAGCAGCGCGCGCAACGCGGACCCGTCGGCATCGCGACTTCCCGTCTCGTTCAACACTTCTCGCACACCCGGCAGCCTGTCGAGTAGCGGTCGACGGCGGCCGGCGTTGAATCCGGCGGCGAAGCGCGGCCAGTCGACATCGGCCACCACGAGCGCGGTTTCGTCCAGACGCACCGCGCGGGCCAGTGCGCCCGCGGCGAGTTGCGCATCCATCGGGCGCAGGCCGATCCGGCGGAGTTCGTCGATGCCGTCCGCCGCCGCGAGGCCGCTGTCGCTCGCCCAGAGACCCCACGCGATCGAGGTGGCCCGAAACCCGCGCGCCCGCCTGCGTTCGGCCAACGCGTCCAGGTGGGCGTTCGCCGCGGCATAGGCGCCCTGCCGCACACCGCCCCATACGCCGGCGCCGGAAGAGAAGAGCACGAAGGCGTCCAGGTCGACCTCGGCCAACAGCGCGTCGAGATTGTCCGCGCCGCGGACTTTGGCCGAGAACACCTCGGACAGTTCGGCCGCGCCCAATGTCGCCAATTCGCAAGGGGTTCCGATACCGGCGGTGTGCAGCACCGCGCTGAGCGGGCGGCCCGCGGGCACCGCGGCGAGGACGCGGGCCACCGCATCCCGGTCGGCCACATCACATGCGGCGAACGTGACGTCCGTACCCAATTCGGCCAGCTCGGCGGCCAGTTCCCGGGCGCCCGGCGCATCGGCGCCGCGTCGGCTGGTCAACAGCAGATGCTCGGCGCCGGCCGCGGCCAGCCACCGCGCGATATGCCCGGCGACCGCACCGGTGCCGCCGGTGATCAGGACGGTGCCCCGCGGCCGCCACGGCTCGGCACCCGCCGGTTCCGGAGCAGGCACCAGGCGGCGTCGATAGCCGCCGCTCGAGCGGATCGCCAGCTGATCCTCCGCGTCGATTCCGGCCAGCGCCGCGGCCAGCCAGCCCGCGGACCGCTCGTTCAGCCGCTCCGGCAGATCGACCAGTCCGCCCCAGCGCTGCGGATGCTCCAGACCCACCACCCGGCCGAGACCCCAGAGCTGAGCCTGCCGCGGGTCCGGTGCGGCATCCGATCGGCCGATGGTCACCGCGTTCCGAGTCGCGATCCACAGCGGACACTGTTGCCCGTGCGCACCGAGCGCACGCACCAGATCCACCGTGCCGACGAGTCCGGCGCCGACCGCACCGTGCTCCGGGTGCGACCGCTCGTCCATGGCGAGCAGGGAGAGCACACCGGTGAATCGGGTGCTCGCGACGGTGGCCAGCCGCTCGGTGAGATCGTCTGCGAGCGCGTCGATTTCGATCAGCACCACACCGGCGCCGTGCGCGGCGATAGCGTCCACCACGTCGAGCGCACACCCGGCGGGATGCACCACCAGCCAGATACCCGTCAGCTCACCGTCCGGGAGCTGGACCGGTTGCCAGTCGATACGGTGCCGCCAGGCGTCCAGCGTCGATCGCTCCTTACGCTCCCGGCGCCATCGGGCGAGGGAGGGCAGCACGGCATGCCAGGAATCGCGCTGCTCGTCGGCGAAGGGAACGGTGGCCGACAGTGCATTCCAGTCCGCCTGCTCGACGGCGGACCAGAACTCGGATTCCTGGTGATCGGATGTACCGGCCGCCGCGACCGGTGCCGCGTCGACCCAGTAGCGGCGGCGGTCGAAGGCGTAGGTCGGCAGGGTTTCCGGACTTGCCGGTTCTGCTTGGGGGACAAGGGTATTCCAGTGCACAGGGAGACCGTGGGTCCAGGCCTGTGCGGCTGCTCGGAGAAAACCCTTGGCGCTGTGCTGATCTCGACGGAGGGTTTCGATTGCCACACCGGCGATTT
This sequence comes from Nocardia sp. JCM 34519.1, assembly GCF_020361265.1. Taxonomy (NCBI): domain Bacteria; kingdom Bacillati; phylum Actinomycetota; class Actinomycetes; order Mycobacteriales; family Nocardiaceae; genus Nocardia; species Nocardia sp. JCM 34519.1. The sequence continues at coordinate 227,943 of NZ_JAIRBR010000003.1, read as the reverse complement.
GCTCGGCCTCGAGAGTGTCGATGATCGCGGTGGTGAGCACCGGGTGCGGGGTGATCTCCACGAAACGGGTGAAACCCTGCTGCGCCAACGTTTCAACGGCTTCCTGGAACCGGACCGTGGATCGGAGATTGTCCACCCAGTAAGCGGCATCCAGCTTCGCACCGGTCACCCAATCACCGGTAACCGTTGACAGCATTGGAATTCGACCCGCGTCACCGGTTGTTCCGGCGAGATCTGTGAGTAGTCGGTCCCGGATCATATCGACCTGCGGAGAATGCGAGGCATAATCCACCGGCAGCCAGCGAGTCCGCAGACCTTCGGCCTCAGCCGCAACCACCAACTCCGCCAACGCATCCCGATCACCCGAAACCACCGTCGCACCGGGGCCGTTGACCACCGCCACCGACACCCGATCCGACCACCGTGCGGTCAGATCCTGCACACGCTGCGCCCCGGCCGCGATCGACACCATCCCACCACGGTTCGACAACTCCTCAGCGATCACCCGGCTCCGGGCAACCACCAACCAGAACCCATCCCGCAGACTCAACATCCCCGCCACATGCGCAGCCGCGATCTCACCCTGCGAATGCCCCACCACCACATCAGGATTCACACCAACGGCTTGCCAGGTTCGCGCCAAACCCACCATCACCGCGAACAACACCGGCTGCACCACATCGACCCGATCCAACAACGCGTCATCGGTCAGCGCCTCGGACACAGTGACACCGCGCCACTCCCGCAACAACCCGTCACATTCGGCGATGGTGTCGGCGAACACCTCGCATGTCTCAAGCAATTCACGACCCATCCCGGTCCACTGGCTACCCTGACCAGCGAACACCCACACCACACGACCCGACACCACCGAACCCGAAACCGGTTCGGCCAACGCCGAATTCAGTCCATCGGCAACCGAATCATCGATGGGAATCAAGGCCACCGCACGCGATTCCAATCCGGCACGACGCAGCAGTGCCCGCGCCACCGCGGCCGCATCCAATCCGTCCTGTTCGGCACTCCACTGCGCCAGCACAGCCAACTGACCCCGCAACGCCACCGCACCACGAGCCGACACCGGCCACGGCACCACCGGCACCTGCACGACCGGCTCGACCTCATCCGACGATTCCGTCTCCGGCTCGGGAGCCTCTTCCACGATCACGTGCGCATTCGTGCCGCTGACCCCGAACGACGAAATGCCTGCCCGCCGTGGATGATCCGTATCCGGCCACGCCCGCGCCTCGGTCAACAACGACACCGCACCGGCCGACCAATCCACATGCGAGGACGGCGTAGTCACGTTGAGCGTCTTCGGCAACACCCCGTGCCGTATCGCCTCGACCATCTTGATAATGCCGCCCACACCGGCCGCAGCCTGGGCATGTCCGATATTGGATTTCAACGACCCCAACCACAGTGGCCGATCGGCATCCCGACCCTGCCCATACGTTGCCAGCAGTGCCTGCGCCTCGATCGGATCACCCAAAGACGTTCCGGTGCCATGTCCTTCGACGGCATCTACCTCCGACGCGGCCAAACCGGCCGACGCCAACGCAGCCCGGATCACCCGCTGCTGCGACGGACCATTCGGCGCGGTCAAGCCGCTGCTCGCACCGTCCTGATTCACCGCCGACCCGCGCACCACGGCGACGACCGGGTGGCCGTGCTCGCGCGCGTCCGATAGCCGCTCCACCAACAGCAACCCGACACCCTCGGCCCATGCGGTACCGTCGGCATCGTCGGAATAGGACTTGCACCGCCCATCGGGCGACAATCCGCGCTGCCGGGAGAATTCGACGAACGTATCGGGAGTCGCCATCACGGTAGCCCCACCTGCCAAGGCCATATCGCACTCGCCATTGCGCAACGCCTGCACAGCCAAATGCAACGCCACCAACGATGACGAACACGCCGTATCGACCGTTACCGCCGGACCCTCCAAACCGAACACATAGGAAATCCGGCCCGAAGCCACACTCCCCGCACTGCCGCTGCCCAGATAACCCTCGAATTCACGCAGCGAATCGGCGCGCGAATCGAGCCGGGAACCGTAGTCGTTGTACATCAGCCCCGCGAATACGCCGGTTCGACTGCCCCGCAACGAAGTTGGATCCAACCCGGCCCGCTCGAACACCTCCCACGCCGTCTCCAGCAGCAGCCGCTGCTGCGGATCGACCGTCAGCGCCTCTTTCGGCGCGATACCGAACAGATCGGCGTCGAACTCCGACGCGTCGTGCAGGAAGCCGCCCTCGCGCACATATGACGTGCCGTACCGCTCCGGATCCGGGTCGTACAGTCCGTCGATATCCCAGCCCCGGTCGTCGGGGAATCCGGAGATGGCGTCGCGCCCCTCGGAAACCAACCGCCACAAATCTTCCGGGGAGGCCACCCCGCCCGGAAACCGGCAGCCCATCGCAACGATGGCGATCGGTTCGGTGCTCCTGGCCTCGATATCGCGGAGGCGCTGCCTGGTCTTGTGCAGGTCGGCCGATACACGCTTGAGGTAGTCACGGAGCTTGTCCTCGGTCTGCATGAAGGCAACCTCTTCGAAATTCGGGCTACGACGGAATATTCGCTGGCTGTTGAACCGGCCGTCTGATATGCCGATGATTGATCGACGCATGAGCCGGTTCACCTGGATCGACGCTATTTGCGTCGTATGTATCGGAACAACCCCTAGCCGCCCCTAAGCTAGACCGGCGATACTCGGCGGCTATATTCGGCCGAATCACGCAATAGGCCGGTGCTTGTTATCGAAATTCATCGATAACAAGCACCGGCAGGCGAATCTTCCGGAATTATTCGACGATAATCCGGATGCGATATCCGGGACCGATTCGAACCGGGCTCATGAAACGCCGAGCTCATTATCTATGAAATCGAACATTTCGTTATCGCTCGCGGATTGCAGTCGCTCCGCGACGTCCGCGGATTCGGCGTCGCCGTCCACCGCCGTCAATATCTCGCGCAATTTCGCCGCGAGCCGGGCCCGCTGCGCCTGATCCGAATCGGTGGCGACCAGCAGCGCGGCCAGCCGGTCGAGTTCCGCCTCGGCCGATGTGGCCGCCGCTGCGCCGCCGCCCAGTCGCTCGTCGAGGTACGCGGCCAAGGTCGCCGCGTCCGGGTAGTCGAACATCAGGGTGGCGGGCAGCCGCAAACCCAGCGCCCGGCTCAACCGATTGCGCAGGTCGACCGCAGTGAGGGAGTCGAAACCGAGTTCCAGGAATCCGCGATCCGGCGATATCGAATCCGGCCGGTCGTGTCCGAGCACGGTGGCGACGTGTCGGCGGACGAACTGTTCCAGCGCCTGCGTCCGATCGGGCCCGGTGAGGCCGGCCAGCCTGCTCCGCATATCGCTGGTCTTCGACTCGGTCTCGGAACGTGCGCCGACCCGGATGATCCCTCGGTACAGCGGCGAGATCTCCGCCGCGTCCTGCGCCCGCAGTCCCGCCAGGTCGAACCGGGCGGCGACAACGGTCGGCAGCCCGGCCTCGACCGCGGCGTCGAAAAGGGCCAGTCCCTCCTCCGCCGACAGCGGCTCGACCCCCGACCTGCGCAACCGGCGGACGTCCCGATCGTCCAGGTGACCGGTCATGCCGCCACGGTCGCGCCAGAAACCCCACGCGATCGAGACCACGGGCCTGCCCGCCGCCCGGCACTGCTGCGCGTACCCGTCGAGGAATCCGTTCGCCGCCGCGTAATTCGCTTGGCCGGGCGCACCGAAAACCGCTGCGAGCGAGGAGAATACGATCATCGGCACCCCGGCGGGCAGCGCGGCGTGCAGGTTGGCCATGCCCTCGGCCTTCGGCCGGAAGGCGACCGCGAGCCGTTCCGGGCCCAGCTCGGTGACCAGTGCGTCGGCCAGCGCACCCGCGGCATGGACGACTCCGCTGAACCGGTACCGCCCGGCCAACTCGCCGACCGCCGCCGGGTCGCCGATATCGCAGGCCACCACGTTCACCTCGGCACCCGATGCGGTCAGCTCGGCCACGAGTTCCGCGGCGCCGCCGGTGGCCGGACCCGATCGGCCGGTCAGCACCAGCCGACGGACGCCGTACCGCACGACGAGATGCCGGGCGAGCACCGAGCCGATGGCGCCGAGCCCGCCGGTGATCAGCACCCAACCGGTGTCGTCGGCGGGGAACGACAGCGGCGTCGCGGCCGCCCTAGGCACCCTGGCCAGTCGCCGCACCCACGATTTCCCGTCGCGCAGCAGCACTTCGGCCTCGGTGACGGCGAGCGTCCGCGGCAGCGGCGCGGTATCGGCCTGCCCGAGCACCACCAGCCCGAACCGGTCCGGGTGCTCCGCCTGCGCGGCACGGACCAGGCCGCGCACCGCACTCGCCGTCGCGCCGTCCTCGTCGACAAGGAAGACGAGCCGGGAGTCCTGCCGTGCGCGTCCGCCGAGCCACCACTGCACCGCCCGCAGCACCGAACCGACGGCTTCCGTATCGGTGGGCACTCGCAGGACCACATGCTCGAACGCATCGGTCGCCGCATCGAATGCGGCCCGGTCCGGATACGGTGTCGCACCGGGCAGGATGTGCGGGTCACCGATTACGGCCAGCGCGCCGGGAGCGGCCGCCGGGAGATTCACCGGCTGCCACTCGACGCGGAACAGGGATTCGTAGTTGCCGTGCGCGCCGATCTCATCCGGGCGCACCGCCCGCAGCGTCACCGAATCCACGGTGAACACCTCGTTGTTGTATTCGTCTGTCGCGACGATGGATACCGCGTCGGTGCCCGCGCGGCTGATCCGGCAACGCAGGCTGGTCGTCCGAGTCGCGTTCAGCCGCACACCATTCCAGGCGAACGGTAGGTACGCCCGGGCCGGGTCGGCGGTGAAATCACCGAAGGCTATGCCATGCAGGATCGCATCCAGCAGAGCCGGATGAGCGACGAACCCCGCCACCTCGACGCCGTCGGATAGTCCGACCTCGACCCAGACCTGGTCGTCGTGCCGCCAGGCCGCGCGCACGCCCTGGAAGACAGGACCGTATTCCAGACCCGCGACGGCCAAACCGTCATACAAGCCAACGACATCCACCGCCTCGGCACCCGACGGCGGCCACTGCTCCCAGGCGGCGTCGACACCATCGATCGCGCCGTTTCCGGTCGCGGTGGTCAAGATACCGGTGGCGTGGGTCGTCCAACGACCGTCATCACCAGCAGGGCGGGTGTGTATCGCCACCACAGCCGAACCGGCTTCCATCAATTCGGCCTCGGCCGTGGCGGATTCGGCCGGGTCCTGGCCGATGACCACCCGGACGTCCAACGCCGCATCGGCGGGCACAATCACGGGAAGCTGCAACGTCAACTCCGACAACACATTCCAACCCAGCTGCCGAGCCGCGGTGACCACCCATTCGAGCAGCCCGGTACCGGGCACCACCACCGACCCGGCCACCGCATGATCCGACCACCACGACTGCCTGGCCAGGTGCAACTGCCCGGTCAACACCGTGATCGGAACCGTGCCAGGCACTTCCACCACCGCACCCAACACCGGATGGGTCAACACCTGCTGCCCGACCTGACGCACATCACCGCCGGTATTACCGCGCTGCACCCAGTAACGGCGGCGATCGAAGGCGTACGTCGGCAGGGTTTCCGGACTTACCGGTTCCGCCTCGGGGACAAGGGCACTCCAGTGCACCGGTAGACCGTGTGTCCATGCTTGCGCCGCCGATCGCACGAAACTTACGGAGCTGTCCTGGTCACGGCGCAGGGTCTCCAATGCCACCCCTGCAAGTTGTCCATTCTCGAGGGTCTCGATGATCGCGGTGGTGAGCACCGGGTGCGGGGTGATCTCCATGAAACGGGTGAAACCCTGCTGCGCCAACGTTTCAACGGCTTCCTGGAACCGGACCGTGGATCGGAGATTGTCCACCCAGTAAGCGGCATCCAGCTTCGCACCGGTCACCCAATCACCGGTAACCGTTGACAGCATTGGAATTCGACCCGCTTCGCCGGTTGTTCCGGCGAGATCTGTGAGTAGTCGGTCCCGGATCGTATCGACCTGCGGAGAATGCGAGGCATAGTCGACCGGGAGCCAGCGAGTCCGCAGACTTTCGGCCTCAGCCGCAATCACCAACTCGGCCAACGCATCTCGATCACCGGAGACCACCGTTGCGCCGGGGCCGTTGACCACCGCCACCGCAACCTGATCCGACCACTGGGCGGTCAGATCCTGCACACGTTGCGCCCCGGCAGCGATCGACACCATCCCACCACGGTTCGACAACTCCTCAGCGATCACCCGACTCCGCGCAACCACCAACCAAAACGCATCTCGCAAACTCAACATCCCCGCGACATGCGCAGCCGCGATCTCACCCTGCGAATGCCCCACCACCACATCAGGATCCACGCCGACCGCTTGCCAGGTTCGCGCCAAACCAACCATCACCGCGAACAACACCGGCTGCACCACATCGACCCGGCCCAACAACGCCTCATCGGCCAGCGCCTCGGACACAGTCAGCCCGCGCCACTCCTGCAGCAACCCATCGCACTCGGCGATCGTGTCGGCGAAAACCTCGCACGACTTGAGCAGGTCACGACCCATCCCGACCCACTGACTCCCTTGACCCGCGAACACCCACACCACACGACCCGACACCACCGAACCCGACACCGGCTCGGCCAACGCCGACCGGTCGATCTCGCTGGAAGCCAAAACCACCGCGCGCGAATCCAACTCGGCGCGACGCAGCAATGCACGCGCCACCGCCGCCGCATCCAATCCGTCTTGTTCGGCACTCCACCGCGCCAGCGCAGTCAACTGACCCCGCAACGCCGCCTCGCCACGAGTCGACACCGGCCACGGCACCACTGACGCCCGCACCACCGACCTGCCGGACTCCCGCACCGGCACCGGCTCCACTTCCGGGGCCTGTTCCACGATCACGTGCGCATTCGTGCCGCTCATCCCGAACGACGAAATGCCCGCGCGCCGTGGATGATCCGTCTCGGGCCACGCCCGCGCCTCGGTCAACAGCGACACCGCACCCGAGGACCAATCCACATGCGACGACGGCGAATCCACATGCAACGTCTTCGGCAACACCCCAAACCGCATCGCCTGCACCATCTTGATGATGCCGCCAACACCCGCCGCAGCCTGAGCATGCCCGATATTCGACTTCAACGACCCCAACCACAACGGCCGATCGGCATCCCGCCCCTGCCCGTACGTGGCCAACAGCGCTTGCGCCTCGATCGGATCACCCAATGTTGTTCCGGTACCGTGCCCTTCGACCGCATCCACATCCGACGCCGCCAAACCAGCCGCAGCCAACGCCGCCCGGATCACCCGCTGCTGCGACGGACCATTCGGCGCAGTCAAACCATTCGACGCACCATCCTGATTCACCGCCGAACCACGCACCACCGCGACGACCGGGTGGCCATGCTCGCGCGCATCAGACAACCGCTCCACCAACAGCAATCCGACACCCTCGGCCCACGCGGTACCATCCGCCGCCTCCGCGAATGCCTTGCATCGTCCATCGGGCGACAACCCGCGCTGCCGCGAAAAGTCCACGAACGTATCGGGAGTCGCCATCACAGTGGCCCCACCTGCCAGGGCCATATCGCACTCGCCATTGCGCAACGCCTGCACAGCCAAATGCAACGCCACCAACGATGACGAACACGCCGTATCGACCGTTACCGCCGGACCCTCCAAACCGAACACATAGGAAATCCGGCCCGAGGCCACACTCCCCGACGTCCCGGTGCTCGAGTAACCGTCCAGATGTTGCGGCAGTTCACCGGAGCCGCTGAGATAGTCGCTGCTCATCACCCCGGCGAAGACGCCGGTTCGACTGCCCCGCAACGAGGTCGGATCCAGCCCGGCCCGCTCGAACACCTCCCACGCCGTCTCCAGCAGCAACCGCTGCTGCGGATCCATCGCCAGCGCCTCGCGCGGCGAAATGCCGAACAGTTCCGGATCGAACGACGCGGCATCGTGCAGGAACCCGCCCTGCCGCACATAGCTGGTGCCCGCGTGTTCCGGATCCGGATCGTAGAGCGCCGCCACATCCCAGCCACGATCGGCCGGGAAGGCGGATATACCGTCGCGACCCTCGAATACCAACTGCCACAAGTCTTCTGGTGAGTCGACCCCGCCAGGATAGCGGCAGCTCATCGCGACGATGGCGATCGGCTCACCCGCGTCGACCGCCACCGAGCGGCCGTTCGGCGCGGTGGGCTCGTCCGCGCCGAACAGTTCCGCCGCCAAGTATTCGGCCAGCGCGGCGATCGTCGGATAGTCGAAGGTCATCGTCGGCGACAGCCGCATGCCGGTGGCGGCCTGCAACCGATTTCGCAGTTCCACCGCCGTCAACGAGTCGAAACCCACCTCGCTGAACGGGCGGTGCGGCTCCAGCGCGGCGGCGTCGACGTGTCCGAGCACGGCCGCGGCCTGCGCGCACACCAGCTCCACCAGCCTGGACCGGCGTTCGTCGACCGACAGCACGGCCAGTTGGTCGCGCAGCGAACCACGGGCCGGGACGGCCGAGGCGATGCGCCGCGCCGGGCGGTTCAGCAGGCCGCGCAGCACCGGCGGCATACCGTCGACACCACTGTGCGCCTGCCAGGCCGCCGGGTCCAATCGCATTGGCGTCAGCGCTGATTCGGCCAGCCCGGCCGCGGCGTCGAACAGCGCCAGACCCTCGGCGACCGACAGCGCCGGGGTGCCGGAGCTCGCCATCCGGGCACGGGTCGCCTCGTTCAGACGCGCGGCCATGCCGCCGCCGTCCCACGGTCCCCAGGCCAGCGACCGCGCGGGCAGACCGGCGTGCCCGCGCTGGATCGCGAGCGCGTCCAGCACGCTGTTGGCCGCGGCATAGTTGGCCTGACCCGGATTGCCGAGCACGCCCGCGACCGAAGAGAACAGGACGAATTCGGCGAGATCCGCGCCCGCGGTCAACTCGTGCAGATGCAGTGCGCCAAGCACTTTCGGCCGCAGAACCGCGGCCAACCGCTCCGGCGTCAACGCCTCGACCACACCGTCGTCCAGCACGCCCGCCGCATGCACCACCGCGGTCAACGGGTGCGCCGCGGGGATCTCGGCCAGCACCTCGGCCAATGCCGCTCGGTCCGCCACATCACACGCCACGATCGATACCTCTCCGCCGGAATCGGCCAGGCGCGTCCGCAATTCCGCCGCCCCGTCGGCCGCCGGACCGCGGGCGCCGATCAGCAGTAGCCGACGCATACCGCGCTCGGTCACCAGATGCTCGGCCAGTTCCCGGCCCAGCCCGCCGGTGCCGCCGGTGATCAATACCGTGCCATCCGGATTCGGCTCGGTCGGCACGGTCAGCACGTTCTTGCCGATATGCCTTGCCTGACTTACGAATCGGAAGGCATCCTTGGCCTTACGTACATCCCAGCCGGTCACCGGCAAGGGGGTGAGCACGCCGCGCCGGAACAGCTCGACCAGTTCGGTCAGCATCGCGCCGATGCGGTCGGGTCCGGCGTCGTTCAAGTCGAATGGCAGGTATTCCGCGGCGATTTCGGCCGGATCGCGCAGGTCGGTCTTGCCCATTTCGGCGAAGCGCGCTCCGGGGGCGAGCAGCCGCAGCGAGGCGTCGATGAATTCGTCGGCCAGGGAATTGAGTACCACGTCGAATCCGGCGCCGCCGGTCGCCGCGCGGAAGGCGTCCTCGAAGTCCAGGGTGCGCGAGGAGGCCAAATGTGTTTCGTCGTAGCCGAATTCGCGCAGTGTCTGCCACTTCGCCGGGCTGGCGGTGCCGAACACCTCGGCCCCCAGATGCGCGGCGATCTGGCCGGCCGCCATGCCGACACCACCGGCGGCCGCATGGATCAGCACCCGCTCACCGGAGCCGAGCCGGGCGATGTCCACCAATCCGTAGTAGGCGGTGAGGAATACCACGGGCACGGAGGCCGCCGTGGCGAACGACCAGCCCTCGGGCATCCGCGCCACGGTCCGTTGGTCGGCGATCGCAACCGGTCCGAATGCGCCCGACAGCAGACCGAAAATCCTGTCGCCGGGCCGGAATCCGGTGACGCCCGGACCGACCTCCAGCACGACGCCCGCACCTTCGCCGCCGAGGTCGATATCGCCCGGGTACATGCCGAGCGCCATCAGCACATCCCGGAAGTTCAGCCCGGCCGCACGGACCGCCGCCCGCAGCTGCCCCTCCGCCAGCGGTGCCGAAACCTCCGGCGCGGCAACGAGTTCCAGCGAATCAATGGTGCCGGGTGTGCGGACGTCCAGCCGCCACGCTCGCGCGCCGGCCGGGACGGTGAGATCAGACCTGTCCGGGGTGGACAGCGCGGGAATCCACGGCCGACCGGCGCGCAGCATCAGTTGCGGCTCGCCGGTGCGCGATGCGGCGAGCAGGTCCGCTTCCGTGGTCGCCGCGTCGATATCGGCCAGCACGAACTGGTTCGGATGCTCGGCCTGGGCCACCCGCACCAGGCCCCACACGGCGGCGTGGCCGAGATCGGTCACGGTCTCGCCGGGCTGGCCGGCGACGCCGCCCCGGGTGACCACGATGAGCTGCGCGTCCTGGCGGTCGGCGGCCAACCAGGCTTGCACGCGGGCGAGTACCTGTTCGGTGCATTCCTGGACCGTTGCTCCCGTCGGCGCCTCGAAAAGCTCTGATGCGGAAGCGGATTCGGCGGACTTCTGCGGTCGCAGCGGTCGCCATGTGGTCCGGTACAGCCAGTCGGTCCGGGTGTCCAGCGCGCCTGCGGGCAGTTCGCGCACGGTCAGCGACTCCACCGCTGCGACCGGCCGACCAGCCTGATCCGCCACCAGCACCGATGTTTCGCGTTCGCCGATCCGGCGCAGCCGCACCCGCAGCGCGGTGGCGCCGGTGGCGTAGAGGGTGTAGCCGTACCAGGCGAACGGGACGAGGGTGCCGGTATCCGGATCATCCGTCGTGGTGAGCGCATGCAGCGCCGCATCCAGCAAAGCGGGATGCACGCCGAAACCGTTGGCATCGGCCATATCCGGGAGTTCGACCTCGGCATAGACGTCCGCACCGGCGCGCCATGCCGCCGTCAGTCCACGAAAACTCGGCCCGTACGCCAAGCCTCGCGCGGCCAGCGCCGGGTACAGATCCGTCACATCGAGTGCCTCCGCACCGCGCGGCGGCCACTCGACCAGGCCCCCCGGCTCGCCGCCGTCCACCGGACCGAGCAGGCCGGTGGCGTGACGCACCCATTCCCGATCCCGACCGTCATCGGCCCGCGAATACACACCCAGCGAACGCCGCTGCCCGGCATCGGCCGCACCCACCACCAACTGCACCTGTCGCGCGCCCGTGCCCAACAGCAGCGGCAGCTCCAAGGTCAGCTCCTCGACCCGTCCGGCACCGACGTGATCCCCCGCATGCTGGGCCAATTCGACAAAGGCGGTCCCCGGCAACAAGACGACACCGCTGACCGCGTGATCGGCCAACCAGGCATGCTTATCCACCGACAACCTGCCCGTCAGCACCAACCCATCGGCCTCCGCCAAGGCCACCACCGCACCGAGCAACGGATGCTCGGCACGTCCCAGACCGGCGGCGGTCAGATCGGGCTCACCATGACCGGACCGCATCCAATAGCGCTGATGCTGGAAGGCATACGTCGGCAGATCCACGGTCGGTATCCCGTTGTCCCCGATAACCACCGACATATCGATCTCGACACCATCGGCCCACAACGCCGCGGCCGCCGACACCGCAGACAGGACCTCACCCCGGTCGGCCCGCAGCATCGGCACCAACACCGGCTCCGTACTCGAAACACTGTCCGCGGCAAGCGCACTCAACACCGCATCCGGGCCGAGCTCGACAAACCCTGTGACACCGAGGTTTTCGGCCGTCCGCACCGCATCGGCGAACCGCACCGGTTCGCGGACCTGCCCCACCCAATAACCGGGATCGGTCACATCGGCCGAACCGTCACCGGTCACGGTGGACACGAACGGAATCCGTGGCTCGGCGAACCTCGACGACTCGGCCGCCTCGGCGAAACCGGCCAGCATCGGCTCCATCCGCGCCGAGTGGAACGCATGACTCACCGCAAGGGTCTTGATCCGGCGACCTTGTTCGGCGAACACACCGGCGACCCGATGCACCGGCTCCTCGTCACCGGAAATGACCACCGCCGCAGGCCCATTCACCGCGGCCAGCGACACACCCGCTTCCAGCAGCGGCAGCACTTCGGCCTCGGCGGCTTGAATCGCCACCATCGCTCCGCCCTCGGCGAGCCGCTGCATCAACCGGCCCCGCGCGGCCACCAATGCCACCGCATCCGACAACGACAACACACCAGCCACATGGGCCCCGGCCAGCTCGCCGATGGAGTGGCCGATCACCACATCCACCGGCACACCCCACGAGCGCACCAGCTCGAACAGCGCCACCTCGACCGCGAAGATCGCGCACTGCGCGAATTCCGTGCGTCCCAATGCTTCTGGGTCGGAATCGATCACATCCCGCAAGGGACGGCCCAGATGCTTGTCGAATTCGGCGCACACCTCATCGAATGCCTGGGCGAAGACCGGGAATGCATCGGCGAGTTCCCGGCCCATTCCCGCACGCTGACTGCCCTGGCCGGTGAACAGGAACGCCAGCTTGCCGTCGGAGCCGATCGGTCGGGCGGTGACCTTACCGTCGGCCAGTGCCGCGACGCCCTCGACCAACTGTGCCTTGTTGCCGACTATCGCTGCGCGCCAGCCGAATGCCGTGCGCGTTGTCGCCAATGACCGCGCCACCCGCCCCGGCGACGGATCGGGATGTGCCGCCAGCCAATCCGACAGCCGTTGCGCCTGTGCCGCCACCGCGGTTGTGGAGCGGCCCGATATCAACCACGGCAGCACCCGATCGCCATCCGCGACCGGCTCGGCAACCGGCTCCGGGTCGGGCGCCTGCTCCAAGATCACGTGCGCGTTCGTCCCACTGATCCCGAACGACGAAACACCCACTCGCCGTGGACGGTCCAGCTCCGGCCACGGCCGCGCCTCGGTCAACAGCGACACCGCACCCGACGACCAATCCACATGCGACGACGGCGAATCCACGTGCAATGTCGGCGGCAGCATTCCATGCCGCATCGCCTGAACCATCTTGATCACACCACCGACACCCGCCGCCGCCTGGGTGTGGCCGATATTGGATTTCAACGACCCCAACCACAGCGGCCGATCCACATCCCGACCCTGCCCATACGTCGCCAGCAGCGCCTGCGCCTCGATCGGATCACCCAAAGACGTTCCGGTGCCATGCCCTTCGACCGCATCCACCTCCGACGCCGCCAGACCAGCGGCAGCCAGCGCAGCCCGGATCACCCGCTGCTGCGACGGACCATTCGGCGCGGTCAAACCATTCGACGCACCATCCTGATTCACCGCCGAACCACGCACCACCGCCAACACCCGATGACCGTTGCGCCGCGCCGCCGACAGCCGTTCCACCAGCAGCACACCGGCGCCCTCGGCCCATGCCGTACCGTCGGCGGCCTCCGCGAATGCCTTGCACCTCCCGTCCGCCGCCAACCCGCGCTGTCGCGAAAAGTCCACGAAACCAGACGGATTCGCCAATACGGTCGCACCGCCGACCAAGGCCAGCTCGCATTCGCCGTTGCGCAGCGACTGCACCGCCAAATGCAATGCCACCAGCGATGACGAACACGCGGTATCCACCGATACCGCGGGCCCGACCAGGCCGAGGGTGTATGCGATGCGGCCCGATGCGACGCTGGGCACGTTGCCACTGAACAGATACGGCTCGAGATCGGATGGGACGTGCGCTCCCGACGCCGAGTACTCGTTCGGGATGACGCCGACGAATACGCCGGTTGCGCTGCCGCGCAATGTTTCCGGGTCGATGCCCGCCCGTTCCAGTGCCTCCCATGAGGTTTCCAGCAGCAGCCGCTGCTGCGGATCCATCGCCAATGCCTCGCGGGGCGAGATGCCGAAGAACTCCGCGTCGAATTCGCCCACCGCGTCGACGAATCCGCCGAATCTGGTGTAGCTCTTACCCGGTTTGCCCGGCTCCGGATCGTACAGCGAGTCGATATCCCAGCCGCGGTCGTCCGGGAACTCGCCGATCGCATCGGTCCCGGATGCGACCAACCGCCACAGATCCTCCGGCGAGCGAACATCGCCGGGAAATCGGCAGCTCATCCCGATGATCGCGATCGGTTCGCCGACGGTCTCGAGCAGCCGACGGTTCTCGATGCGCAGGCGCTCGGTCTCTTTCAGCGAAGCACGCAGCGCGGCAACGATTTTGTCGGTGTTCTCGGTCATCAGGCAACCCTCCACTGTCCCGAGGAGCCGGCATCGTGCAAGGCGCGCGCGATGAGCTCGTCGGTGTCCATCTCGTCGATCGACTGTTCCGCCGCGGTGAACCGCTCGGGCTCGCCGGCGCCCTCGCGCTCGATCAGGTCGAGCAGACCGTCGAGCAACCCGGCCGCGCGCAGCCGGTCCACCGGGATCGTCGCGAGTGCCCGTCGGACCTCGGCGTCCTCGATCGGCTCCGGCTCGGCCTCATCGGGTAGCAGCCGGACCCGCAATTCGGCGGCCAGCTCGGCCGGTGTCGGATAGTCGAAGACCGCGGTGCCCGGCAGCCGGACGCTCGTCGCCGCGGCGATCCGGTTGCGCAGCTCCACCGCGCTCAATGAGTCGAAACCCAAGTCGCGGAATGGTTGTCGGGCATCGATCCGCGTCGACGGATCGTAATCGAGCACGGCGATCACGTGCTTACGCACGATGTCCAGCAGCATTCGATCCCGGTCCCGGACCGGCGCTGCCGCCAACCGCTCGGCCAGGCTCGGGCCGCCGGTCTCCGCGGCGTCGACGGTGCGCCGCGCGGGCGCCCGGACCAGACCGCGCAGTAGTGCGGGGGTTTCGGCGGCCCGCATCCCGCCGATGTTCAAGTGCGCGGCCACCACCATCGGCACCGGCTCGGCCTGCGCCAGATCGAACAGTCCGAGCCCGTCGGCATTGCTCAACGGGGCCATTCCGGAGCGCGCCATCCTGGCGATATCGGCTTCGCCGAGGTGACCGGTCATGCCGCTGCGCTGCTCCCAGAAGCCCCAAGCCACCGAGAGTCCGGGCAGTCCGCGGGCCCGCCGGTAGGTCGCCAGCGCGTCCAGGAAGGTGTTCGCCGCGGCGTAGTTGCCCTGCCCGGCCTCTCCGAAAACCCCTGCGGCCGAAGAGAACATCACGAACCCGGCCAGGTCGAGGTGTTCGGTGAGCTCGTGCAGGTGCACGGCGGCATCCACCTTCGACCGCATACCGGCATAGAGCCGTTCCGCCGTCATCGACCGGACCAGGCCGTCGTCGAGCTGGCCGGCCGCATGGACCACCGCGGTCAGCGGGCGACTGTCCGGAATGGATTCGAGCACATCGCGCAGCGCATCCCGGTCGGCGGCATCACAGGCCACCACGGTGGCGCAGGCCCCGAGTTCGGCGAGCTCGGCCACCAACCGTTCGACGCCCGCCGCCTCCGGCCCCCGGCGCGAGGTCAGCACCAGATGCCGAATGCCTTGCGCCGCAACGATATGCCGGGCCACCAGCCCGCCGAGCGCGCCGGTGCCGCCGGTGATGAGCACCGTACCGTCCGGATCCCACCGAGCCGGAATGGTCAGCACCTGCTTGCCGACGTGTTTACCCTGGCTCATCGTGCGGAATAGCTCGGGGGCATGCCGGACGTCCCACACCGTGGGCGGCTCGGGCCGCAGCCGACCGGAGTCGAAGAGCTCCCGCAGTTCGCGCCACATCTGCCGGATCCGTTCCGGCCCCGCGTCCAGCAGGAGATCGAATGCCGCATAGGTGATGCCCGGATACCGCTCGGCGATCTTCGCGGCATCGCGCAGGTCGGTCTTGCCCATTTCGACGAACCGGCCGCCCACGCGAAGCAAACCCAATGAGGCATCGGTGAATTCGCCGGCGAGCGAGTTCAGCACCACGTCCACCCGACCGAACTTGCCTGCGAATTCGAGGTCGCGGGACGACGCGATGTCCTCGGCGCGCAAGCCCAGCCGGTGCAGCACGGACCATTTGCCCGGGCTCGCGGTGGCCAGCACTTGGGCCCCGAGCGCACGGGCGAGTTGCACCGCGGCCATCCCCACACCGCCGGCCGCGGCGTGCACGAGCACCGTCTCACCCGCCGCCAGCGCGCCGAGGTCGACCAGACCGTAGTAGGCGGTGAGGTAGACCAGCGGGATCGCTGCCGCCCGGTGGAACGACCAGCCGGGCGGGATCGGCGCGACGAGCCGACCGTCGGTGATCGCCACCGGGCCGAAAATACGCGGGTCGAATACGCCCATGACGCGGTCGCCGACGCGCAGATCGGTTACGGCCGAACCGATTTCGGTAACTATTCCGGCGCCCTCGTTGCCCATCGTCGTGTCGACGACGTCGCGGCTGAGCCGCATGCCGAGGGCTCGCAACACATCCTGGAAGTTCAGCCCGCAGGCCCGCACGGCGATCCTGATCTCGTGCGGTTCGAGCGGGCGGAGTGTCTCCGGAGCGGAGACGATCGCCAATTCGTTCAGGCTGCCGTTTTCGCTGGACCGCAGCCGCCACGGCAGCGCGTCGTCCACGAGTGTCAGGCTCCGGGCAGTGCCCGCCCTGGCAAGCCGCGGTGCGTACAGCGCTCCGGACCGAATCGCCAACCTGGGTTCACCCGCGGCCAGTGCGGCGGCCAGTGCGTCCGCGTCCGGCCGCTCGTCGACGTCGATCAGCAGCAGCCGCCCCGGCTCCTCCGCCTGCAGGCTGCTCAGCAGGCCCCATGCCGAGGCCGCGGCCAGGTCGGTGAGCTCGGCGGCGGAGTCGACCGCGACCGCACCCGTGCTCACGAATACCGCGACCGTGTCGTCGAAACGTTTGTCGGACAACAGGTTCTGGGCCGTCTCCAGGCAATGCCGCACCGCGCCATGGACATTGCCCGCCAGCTCGCCGTCCGGCGTAGAGATCGGAAGGAAAAGATGTTGCGGCACAGGCGTTCCGGCTTCGATCGCGGCGATGAGGTCGATCAGGTCCGCGAATTCCGGTCCGAAGCCGATCGTGCCCACCCTGGCACACCGATCGGCCCGCACGACCGCCTCCGGCAGGCGCACCGGAGCCCAGCGCACATGGAACAGCGAATCGCCCAGTGCCGCGGCACCGTTCATCGCGGCCGGGTCCGCGGCGCGCAGGGTCAGCCGCTCGATCTCGGCGACCGGTGCGCCGGTGTGGTCGGCGATGCGGATGGTCACCCCGTCGCCGGATACCGGCTGTATCCGGACCCGCAATCGGCGCGCCCCAACGGCATACAGCCGCACCCCGCTCCAATTGAACGGCAGCTCAACCTGTTTCGAACCCGCCGATGCGGCCGCTCCGATGCCGTGCAGCGCCGCGTCGAGCAATGCGGGATGTAGACCGAAACCCGTGGCATCGGCCGTATCCGGAAGCGCGACCTCGGCATAGACGTCGGTACCGGCCCGCCACGCCGCGGCCAGTCCACGGAAAGACGGCCCGTAGTGATAACCCTGTGCCGCCAGGTCGTCGTACAACCCGGTGACATCGAGCGCCTCGGCATCACGCGGCGGCCATTCGAACAAACCCGCCAGTTCCGCATCATCGGCCGGAACAAGTGAACCCGTCGCATGGCGCACCCACTCCCGACCGTCATCGGGCCGGGAATACACCCGCAGCGAACGCCGCTGCCGCTCATCGGCCGCCCCGACCACGAACCGCACCTGGCGCGCACCCGCGTCCAGCAGCAGCGGCAGCTCCAGCGTGAGCTCCTCGACCTGTCCGGCGCCGACCTGATCACCGGCATGCCGCGCCAGCTCGACGAATGCGGTACCCGGCACCAACACCGCGCCGTCGACCGCATGATCGGCCAGCCACGGATGCGTGCGCACCGACAACCTGCCGGTCAACACCAGCCCTTCGGCCTCCGGCAAGACGACCGCCGCGCCGAGCAACGGATGATCGGCGGGGTCGAGCCCGAGGGTCGTCGCTGCTCCGGCCTGCGGGCCGGTGTCCTCCAGCCAGTACCTCGTCCGGTCGAAGGCATAGGTCGGCAGCGCGGCATCGTCGGCGGCGATCCCGGCGAAAACGGTTTCCCAGTCGAACGGCACCCCGCGCACGTGCAGGGTGGCCAGTGCCCGGGCCAGGTTATCCGCATCGCCGCTGCCGGATCGCAGCACGGGCACCGCCACCGTGTCGGCCGCGGCGGAGTCGTCGAGGCAGTCGAGGACCAGCTGGCTGAGCACGGAGTCCGGGCCGAGCTCGACGAAGGTGCCCACGCCCAGTTCCCGCAGCGATCGCACGGCATCCAGGAAGCGGACCGGGTTGCGAATGTGCCGGATCCAATACTCGGGCGTGGCGATTTCCGTGGTGACCAGACCGCCGGTGACCGTGGACACGAACGGAATTCGCGGTGGATGATAGGTCGCCAACTCGGCGATCTGCTCGTACTCCGCGAGCAGGCCCGCCACCAACGGCGAATGCGAGGCGTGATTGATGGCCAGCCGTTTGGTCCGGCGGCCCCGCGCCCGCAGCCCGTCCACGATGGCCAGCACCTCGTCCTGCGCGCCCGAGAGCACGATCGATTCGACGCCGTTCACCGCCGCGACGGACACCTGCTCGGTCAGCAGCGGAACCACCTCCGACTCGGTGGCCTGTACCGCGACCATCACGCCGCCGACCGGAAGCTCGTCGGACAGCCTGACCCGCGCGGCCGCGAGCATCGCCGCATCCTCCAGCGACAGCACGCCCGCCACATGCGCGGCCGCCAGCTCGCCGGACGAATGACCCGCGACATAGTCGGCGCGGAAACCGAAGTGTTCGAGCAACCGGAACAGCGCGACCTGAACGGCGAACAGCGCGCACTGGTGATACGAAAACACCTGCAGCAGTTCGGCTTCGGCCGAGCCCGGCGCGGCGAACAGTACCGTCTCCAGTGGACGGTCCAGCTGCAGGTTCAGGTAGTCGCAGGCCTTGTCGAACGCGGCGGCGAAGACGTCGAAGCGCTGGTAGAGCTCGCGGCCCGCGCCGAGTCGCTGGCTGCCGCCGCCGGTGAACAGCACACCCACCTGGCCGGGGCGCGACTCGGCCGGGCCGATCACCACCGCCGATTCCGCTCCGTCGACCAGTCGCGTGAGCGCCGCGCGGAGTTCGTCCCGATCCGCGGCGAACAGCGCCGCGCGCGCGTCGAGCGCGGTCCGCCGCGTCGCCGCGGCCGCGGCCAGTGCGGGTACGGCCGACTCGACACCGGAATCCAGGTGTTCGCGCAGCTTGTCGGCCTGCCGCCGCAGTGCGGCGGGATCGGCGCCGGAGAGCAGCACGGGCCAGCCGCGGAAGGGGGCGTCATCGGCCGCCTCGATCGCGTCCTCGACCGCCTCCTCCAGGATGACGTGGGCGTTGGTGCCGCTCATACCGAATGAGGAGACACCGGCGCGGCGCGGCCGACCGCCCGGCGTGTGCCACGGCCGCGCCTCGGTCAACAGCGCCAGCTTCCCCGCGGACCAATCCACTTGCGTCGACGGCGTTTCGGCGTGCAGTGTGCGGGGCAATACCCCGTGCCGCATCGCCTGCACCGTCTTGATCACACCGGCGAGGCCGGCGGCCGATTGCGTGTGTCCGATATTCGATTTGATCGAGCCGATCCACAGCGGATCGGCCCGGCCCGGCCCGTACGCGCCGATCAGCGCGTGCGCCTCGATCGGGTCGCCGAGCGTGGTGCCGGTGCCGTGTGCCTCCACCGCGTCCACCTCCGCGGGCGCCAGACCGGCCACCGCCAGCGCCCGCATGATGACCCGATGCTGGGCCGGGCCGTTCGGCGCGGTCAACCCGTTGGAGGTGCCATCGGAATTGACCGCACTGCCACGGAGCACCGCGAGCACCCGATGACCGTTGCGTCGGGCGTCGAGCAATCGTTCCACCAGCAGCACACCGACACCCTCACCCCACGCGGTGCCGTCGGCGGCGTCGGCGAACGGCTTGCAGCGGCCGTCCGGCGCAAGCCCGCGCTGCCGGCTGAAGGCGACGAAATCATCCGGCCCGGGCAGCACCGTCGCCCCGCCGACGACGGCGAGGCGGCATTCGCCCAGCCGCAGCGATTGCGCGGCGAGGTGCAGCGCCACCAGCGAGGACGAGCAGGCCGTATCGACCGTCATGGTCGGCCCCTCGAAACCGAAGAAGTAGGCGAGCCGTCCGGAGATGACACTCGACGCGGTGCCGGTCATGCGGTAGGCCGCGAGCTTCTCCTCGGTGTCGCGCGTCCGCGGTCCGTACTCGCGGGTCTCCGCGCCGACGAAAACCCCGGTGCCCGAACCGGTTACGGTCTCCGGCTGGATACCGGCCCGCTCGAACAGTTCCCAGGTGCACTGCAGCAGCAACCGCTGCTGCGGGTCCATGGCCAGCGCTTCGCGCGGCGAGACGCCGAAGAACGACGCGTCGAATTCTGCTGCGTCGTAAAGGAATCCGCCGCGCCGGGTATAGCTGGTCCCGGGCGTGGCCGGGTCCGGATCGTAGAGCGCCGCCAGATCCCAGCCGCGGTCGGCGGGGAATTCGGAGGTGGCGTCGACACCGTCGGCGACCAACTGCCACAGCTGTTCTGGTGAACGAACTCCGCCGGGATACCGGCAGGCCATGCCGACGATCGCGATCGGCTCATCGATATGCGAGCCGCCGTCGGCGACCGTCCCGGATTCGGCGCCGGAGCCGAACAGCTCACCGCACAGTAGGCGCACCAGCCGCTGTGGCGTCGGATAATCGAAGACCAGCGTCACCGGCAGTTCCAGTCCGGTCGCCGCGACCAATCGGCGGTGCAGTTCGACCGCGGCGAGCGAGTCGAATCCCGATTCCAGAAAGGGGCGGGCCGGCTCGAACCGCTCCGGCACCCGTTCGCCCAGCGCGGCCCGGGTCTGGGCGGTGACCAACTCGGTCAGCGCCCGGACCCGCTCGGGATCCGGCGCGGTGGCCAATTCGGCGATTACCGCCCGCCAATCATTCGGTTCATTCAATTCTGCTCGCATTTTTCCCCGTTGGATTATTCCCGAATCCAGCTATTTTGCTTGCGCCGCCAGCGCGCGTTTGTCCGGCTTTCCCGCTTCGGTTAGGGGCAATTCGGTACAGAATCGAACAACGGCGGGTACATGCGCAGCAGACAGTTCGGCGGCGATATGTTCCCGCAACCGCTCGGCGAGATTTTCACCGTCCCCGTCGGGCACCACCACGGCGTGAATGTTCTCGACGTAATCGCTGTCGGCGACACCGAATACGGCGGCCTGTGCGATGCCCGGATACGCGAGCAACGATTTCTCCACCTCGGACGGATAGATCTTCACACCGTTCGTCTTGATCATTTCGGAGAGCCGGTCGACCAGATGCAGGTAGCCGTCGTCGTCGAAATAGCCGATATCGCCGGTGTGCAGCCACCCGTCGATCAAGACCCGCTCGGTCAGCTCGGGTGCGCGCCAGTAGCCCTGCATCATCATCGGCGAGCGCAGGCAGACCTCACCGGTGGCTCCGGCGGCCAGCACGGTTCGGGTCTCCGGATCGCAGATGCGCAACTCGGCGAAGGGAACCGGCTTGCCGACCGTGTGCAGCAATTCCGGTCGCAGGTGCTCCTCGGGTGTCAACCCGGCGATGGCCCAGGACTCCGTCGACCCGTACACCTGGGCCAGCACCTCGCCGAACGCCTCGACGGCTTGCCGCAGCCGGGCGGGCGCGGCAACGCAACCGCCGTAATAGATTTCGTGCAGGCTGGACAGATCGGCGCCGCCGCGGTCCGGATGGTCGACCAGCAGGTACAGCTGCGGCGTGGCGAGATACAGCCGGTTGACCCGATAACGCTGAATCGTCGCCAGCACATCGCCGGCCTCGAATCGCTCCCGGAGGATCAGCGTCCCGCCGCCGGCGAGCACACCGTCGGCCATACCCGAAACCGATTGGGTCACCGGCGTTGTCACCATCATGACGAGCCGTCCGCCGCCCTGACGAGCGCCGCCGATCATCATGTCGAGCGCGGCGAAGGTGCGCCCGACCCCCTTCGGCAGCCCGGTGGTCCCGCTGGTGTACACCACCGTGGCGATGCCGCCGGTGGTCGCCTCTACCGGCGAATCCGACTCGCCCACAAGAAGATCCGGGATATCCGCGTCGGCGAAGCCCCAGCCGAGCAACCGGCCCTCGGTACCGGCGACGACCTTGCCCGCGTGCGCACGGCGGTCGGCGTCGGTGACCAGAACGGCGCTGCCCGACCGCGCCCACACCTCGCGCTGGGTTTCGACCGAAACCTCGTCCAGCGGGTCGGCGGCGTTCACCCCGCCGATATGCATCACCGTCGCGCCGAGCAGATTGCCCGCGTAGCGCGCGAGCAGCGTCGCCGGACTGTTGGTCACGGTGAGCAGGGCAACCGTATCTCCCGCACCGATCCCGTTGTCCCGCAACGCGCAAGCCGCTCGGTACACCAGCTCGCGACAGCGGGCTGCGGTGAAAACCTCGTCGCGCCAATGCAATACGACCCGATCCGGATCGGCGGCGAAAACGTCGAGCAGCTCGTCTACGTAATGCCCCTCGCTGACCATCATTGCTCCATTCGTGAATTCGCCGTCGTACCAATCAGTTACGGGCCGAGGCGACAAGTTCTGTCAGGTGTTCCACCGCCGCGTCCACGGGGGGCAATGCGAGCATTCTCCGGTGCGCCCGCCGGGATTCGGCGGCGATCCGGTCGTCGGCGAGCACTGCCGTCGTCGTCTTGTGGACGCATTCCGCGGTCAGCTCGGCGAGCCGCTCACCGAGCCCGAAATGCGCGATCCGATCGGCGTTGTGCGGCTGATCCCCGAATTGCGGCAGGGTCACCATCGGGGTCGCGGTGCGGATCGCCTCGCGCACACTGTTGTAGCCCGCGTGGGTGAGGAACAGCTGCGCGCACTGCAGCACGGTCGTTTGCGGAACCCAGTCCAGCAGATGCACATTCGGCCCGGCCGTGATCCCGTCGACGGCGAATCCGGCGGTCGCGACCACCGCATGGCAGTCGACCTCGGACAGTCCCTCGATCAGCGCGCGAATGATGGCCTCCGGCGGTGTGGCCTGTTCGGGCAGGTCCACCCCGTACGACTGGAATGCGCCGAGCATCGGCAGTGCGGTACCCACCGCCGCCAGCACGAGCGGGCGATCCCCGGACAGTCCGGCGAATTCCGGCGGCAACACGCCACCGCCCCCGACCTGCAACGGCTGCCGGTAGGCGAACGGCTCTGGCATGTCGTACTCGGCGAACGAATACTCGTGCGGCACACTCTCGAACCGGCCGAACCGGTGCACCACCGGCCCGTCGACCGGCGGCAATCCGAGTTCGGCCCGCCGCTCGGCCAGCGGTTCGGTGAGCCCGGCCGGATCGATGATGTTCCCGGCCCCGGAGGGCGCCGAGATATGCGGAATACCCAGTGTCTCGGCGACCAACATCCCGGCCAGCTCCGCCCCGTCGCGCACCACGGCGTCGGGCCGGAAGTCCGCGGCGATCGCGAACACCATTCGGTAGATCGCCGTGACGTGCGGGCCCGCCGCGGTCCGCAACAGCTGGTCCCGAATGCTGGGCTCCGGCAACCGAATTCCCTCGGCCTGCTCGGCCTCCTTGCGCGCACGCATCAGAGCGCTGATCGACTCGACGATCCCGGGCAGCTCTGCTCGGACCGGCAACCCGGCCGCCCGGAACGTATCCGCGAGTTCGGGCGCGGTCACCACCAGCACATCGTGTTCTGCCCGCGCGAGCGCGGCGGCCAGCGGCAGCACCTCTCTGGCATGCCCCTGCGAACCGGTTACCGTACACAGCACCCGCACGGTCTCACCTGTCCTTTCTTCGACTCGACCCCCAGCCAGAACCGTACGGGTGGGCTGAATGGCGACCAACCCCTAACGCCCCCATTACCTTTCAACCCCGCCACTGGTTGGAGGCCGATATTCAACCCGGATCTCAACCCGCGGGTTGGTGCCTCGGATCCCGCGCCGCCGTTAGCCTCGGCTGGACAGTTACCGCAAGTCTCGAGGGAGGACGGTATGCCGACCAGTACCCTGATCAACGGCGCCGTCGTGATCGCGGTGATCATTTATATGATCTACCGGAAGTTCACGTGGACCGAAATCATCAGCACCGAGGTCTGGGGCACCCCTGCCACCCTGATCATCATCGGTGTGCTCCAGTTCCGGCACCTGGACAAGGTTTTGAAACCCGCCGACATCGTCATCATCGTGCTCGGTGTCGCCTTCTCACTGATAGGCGGCGCGGTGATGGGGCTGGCGACCCAATTGCGCAAGGAAGGCGACAAGTGGTACCAGAAGGTCGGCAAGGTCGGCCTGGTGGCATGGGTCATCCTCACCCTGTCGCACGTCGCGATCGAAGCGCTCGGTCACGTCGCCGGCGCCGAGGTCGCATCCAGCGGCTCGGTGATGATGCTGACCATGGGCGTCAACACCGCCGCCCTGACCTTCATCCTCAACATGCGCACCGGTGGTGTGAAGCCCCCGGCACGGGGCGGCAGCACCAGTTCTTCGGGCTACCCCCGGTAGTCCGTTTGCACAGCGGTTTCCCAGTCCGCTGAACGGTGGCGCGTCCGGCTCCTCCTCCCCCTCGCTCGAGCCGGACGCGCCACATCCCTGTTCCCGGTCGTCACCGTGTGACGGTCGGGAATTCGCTTGTCACACCTCGGAATTCAGCGCGGCACTGTCCGGAATCGCGGCGTGCACCTGCCAGTAGGGCACGCCTTGCTCGTCCCGGATCACATCCGTCCGCAGATATCCGTCGACCAGCTCGATCCGCTCCCGCATTCCGGTCAGCCCGTAACCGCGCGACTCCGCTCGCTCGCCGGATTCGGCCTCGTCCAATTGGTTTCGCACGGTGAGCGATACGTCGTCATCACCGTAGCGCAGGCATATGCACACCGGCCGACCGCGCGCGTGCTTCCCGGCGTTCGTCAATGCCTCCCTGGCGATCCGCAACAGCGCGATGCTCTCCGCCGGGGCCAACTCCCGATACGCGCCCTCCTGATGGAATTCGACCCGTGTCCGGTGATCGCGATCGAACGATTCGGCCAACTGCCGCAACGACTCCGGCAACGATCGCACGGTTTCGCGTAACGCGGCGACCGCCTGCCTGGCGTCGGACAAACCCTGTTCGGCCAGTCGCTGCGCATTGCCGAGATACTCTGCGGCCCGGTCGATCTGCCGGTGTTCGGTGAGCAGTGCGTGTGCCACCTCCAGCTGAACCCGCAAGGCGCCCAACGAATGTGCGAGCACATCGTGCATTTCACGGCCGATTCGCGCGCGCTCCTCGGCCGCGGCGGCGTTCAACTGCTCGCGGTGTGTGAGTTCCACCTGGATGAGCCGGGCGATGTACTGGCGCCGGTTCAACCCGGCCAGCGTCGCGATGACCATCGCGCCGAAGTAACTGACCGAGCTGTGCATCGAATGTTCCCACCACATGCCCGAGCCGAAGATCAAACCGCTGACCAGCATGCTGACCAGCACCAACGCCAGCGCCGACGTCTCGATCAGCGATGCGTAGGTGCCCATGATCACGCACAGCACGATGACGGCCGAGGCATCGCTCGGCACGCCGCTCGTGACGGCCAGCACGGAGGCGGCGAGGATCAGTACCACACGCATCGTCACGGGTGCGCGCTCGGCGAAGGCCAACCAGCACGCCCAGCAGACCGCCACCACGCCGTAAACGACCCAGAGCCACCGGAATTCGGCCGCGGGACGGGCCGAAACGAGCGTCGCGCCGATGACGGCCGTGCTCAGCCAGGGCACGGCCTTGTTGCCGGTGAACAATTTGTGCGGCGCGAACCGACCTGCCGGGGGCGTGCCGAGCTGGTCCATACGGCCATCGTGCCGTACCGGCGCGGACGGTACCAATCAGTGTGTTCGAGCTCCGGCCAGCGCTTCGAGCCGCGGCACCATATCCGCCACCTCCGGTAAGGCCGACATCGCGCGCCGCACCTGCCGCATGCGGTCACCGAAGCGCACGTCGGTGAGGACCTTCCGGCATGCCTCGGCGATGGCGGACGGCGACCGGTCGTTCACCCGCAGGCCGAGGCCGTAGCGCTCGACGAGGTCGGCATTGGTCAGATTGTCCCCGTACTGCGGGAGCACGACCATCGGGGTGCCGGACGCCATGGCCTCCCGGATGCTGTTGTAGCCGCCGTGCGTGACGAACAGTTGCGCGCACTCGAGCAGCAGCGGCTGTGACATCCATTCGACAACCCGAACGTTGTCCGTACCGCCGCCCACCTTGTCGGCGGTGATCCCACCGGTGGACACCACGGCGTGACTCTCGAGCTCCGACAGCGCCTGCGCGACCGCACCGATCGTCAGGGCCGGATTGCGCAGTTCGTCACCGAGGTCGACACCGGCCTGTTCCGCCGATTCCATCAGCGGGAATTCGCTGCCGACCGCGGCGACCACGAAAGGCCGCTCGGGCGGCAGGTCCGCGATGTCGGGGAGCAGTACCTGATGTTCGTTCAGCGATGGCTGCCGATAGGCGATCGGATTCGGACCCGGAAAGGTCGCGAAGCTGTATTCCGGTGGCACACAGTCGAATCGACCGAACGGGAAGATGGCGAACGGATCGAACCGCGCGGGCAGGCCCAGCTCGGCCCTGCGCTCGTTCAGCGGATCGCGCACCCGCTCCGGCTCCAGAATGTTGCCGTCGCCGGACGGGGCGCTGATATGCGGTATGTCCAGCGCCTCCGCGAGCAGACAGCCGGACAGCTCGCCTCCGTCCCGGATCAACAGGTCAGGCCGGAACCGCTCCGCGATCGGCAGCAGCCGCCGGAACGCGTCGACGAGGTGCGGCCCGGTCGCCACCCAGGTGATCTGCCCGGCCGGGGTGCCGAATCCCGCCATCACCTGCGGGTCGAGAGTCATTCGCCCGCAAAGCAATTCGATGAGCGGCGCGAGGACCTGATCCATGCCGGGCAATACCGGATGCACCACATCCGCCGCACCGTCGAGCCGCGGCGCCAGCTCCGCTGTGCAGGCGAACTCCACCTCGTGTCCCGCCGCCGTCACGGCCCGCGCGAGCGGCAGCACCGAGTTCAAATGGCCGACGGAACCGGTGATCGTGCACAGTACGCGCATTGCAATTCCCTTGTCGCCGTGTCGATTACAGGCTGAAGACGTGGTCGGAGCGGATCGATCCGGTGGTGTCGAACAATCTGCGCGCCCCGGCGATCAGGTCCAGATCGTAGCCGCGATGGCGCTGCAGCAGAATGGTGAGATCGGCCTCCCGCAGCGCCTCGGCCAGATCCGGCACCCGGTTGATTTCCCCGTCCGGCCACCGCAGCGTGTCGACATACGGATCGTGGAACATCACGGACACACCGCGTTCCCGCAGCGCCCGAACGATCGGCACGGCGGGCGTATTCCGGGTATCCGCGGTATCCGGCTTGTAGGTCACCCCCAGGAGCAGCACGGTCGCGGCGTTGGCCGGTATGCCGAGGTCCTCGAGATGTTTGACGCCCCGATCGGCCACCCACAGCGGCGCGGACTTGTTCACCCGGTTGGCGGTTTCGGCCATGTGGAACGGCAGGCCGAGGGAGGCCGCGTGGTGCACCAGATATAGCGGGTCGACCGGGATGCAGTGGCCGCCGACTCCCGCGCCGGGCCAAAACGGCATGTAGCCATAGGGTTTGGTGGCGGCGCAGGAGATCGTGTCCCAGACGTCGATTTCCAGGCTGTGACACAGCTGGGCGAATTCGTTCACCAGCGCGATATTGATCTGGCGGAAGGTATTTTCCAGGATCTTCGCCGCCTCCGCCTCACGCATCCCCTTCGCCGGGTGCACCTCGGTGATCAGGCGGTAGAAGTCGGTGGCGCGCCGCGCACATGTCTCGGTGAGACCGCCGACGACGCGCGGGGTGTTCCTGACATTGAACCGGGTATTGCCGGGATCGATCCGTTCCGGGGAGTATGCCAACGCGAAATCGACGCCGGCGCGCAGACCCGACTCCTCCAGAATCGGCAGCAGCAGGCCGTGCGTGGTGCCCGGGTAGGTCGTCGATTCGACGATGATGAGCTGCCCGGGCCGCAGCCGGTCCCGCACGGTGGTGGTCGCGCTGGTGAGCGGGCCGAGATCGGGCCGCTCGTCCTCGATCGGCGTCGGCACGCACACGACGATCGTTTCGCAGTCGGACAGCACCGCGGGGTCGGTGGTGGCCCGGAATCGGCCCCGCATCGCCGCCACCTCGGCATCGGTCACGGTGTCGATCGGCGACAGACCGGCATTCAACCGGTCCACCCGTCCGCGGTCTATATCGATGCCGACCACGCTGTAGCCTGCCTCGGCAAATGCCGCGGCCAGCGGCAATCCGACATATCCGATACCGATGATGCCCAGTCGCTGAGCGAACATAATTACTCCAAAGTTCTTGGCCAGCACGGAAAGTCGGTTGCCGACGGCAGCTCGATGACGGCGGGTCACCGATCGGGCGTCAGCAGGCGATCCGGTACGGCACGAACGATTCGGCGTACTCCCAGGACAGCGACGAGCCGGCCGCGGCATCCATCAACTGGATCTGCCGAATCGACCGGGGTCCCGCCGTCCGCATCTGAGTTCCGTACGCGCGCAACGCCTCTTCCTTCGCGTGCCAGTAATTCGACGTGTCGACATGCAGCCACCACGGCTCGTTGTGCGACGACCAGCGTTCCTCGGCGCCGCGATAACCGAGCACCAGGTGCGAGGTCGGCTTGAGCCCCGGTGGTTGCGCGCGGGCCGCCGCGAAGGCCGCGGCGTGCACCGCCTGATGATCCTGATGAAATCCGCTGGCCGACGGGATGAACAGCGCCTGCGGCCGCACCGCCGCCAGCGATGCGACCTCATGGCGTTCGATGAGATCGACCAGGGCCCGGCGGCGGTTGCTGATGTCGAGTTCCCCGGTGTCGTCCACCCAGGCAATGGCGGATGAGGTGACACCCAATGCGGCGCAGGCCTTTTCGAATTCCTGGGTGCGGGTCGCCGGATCGCTGCGGCCGCCCCACATCGGTGCGCTGCGCACGGTAACGCACAGCACGTGCACTTCGATCCGATCGGCGGCCAGACGGGCGATCGTGCCACCCGGTCCGATGGTTTCGTCATCGGGATGGGGCGCGATGACCAGCGCGCGGTCACCGGGCACCAGACCCAAAATCGAATGATTCGACTCCAGCACCGCATGCCCCTTAATAATCCAGGCCGCCGCAATATCATTTGCGCAGTCACACGAGATTCGTTGACATCTCGAAGGATGCTCGGTTCGACCGATCCTTACAACCCTTAATCACCCCTACGCTCCGGCATCGCACGGCGATCGTCCCCTAATTCCGCACCAGTGCGACAATTCGGGATTGCGCGGTGCCACTTGCGCTGCAACTCTTGACCTGAGCGATTCGGCTGCCTTAATTCGGTATGTCCGGGTCGTGAAATTGCCTCGCCGAGCCGATGGCCGACGACTCCGATATACGACATCGACCTGCGCAGTAATTGCATCAACTGGAGGATCAGATATGCGGATCGGCCTGGTTTCCGCCGCGAACGCCGGACTGAAGAATACGGGAATGCTTTCGGTCGACCTGGCTTTCTGGGCATTGAGCCGACGCATCGGCATCGATGCCGATATCACGTGGTACACGATTCAACCGCCGGATGTCGAGCCGATCAGACCGTATGTCCACGGCACCGAGCTGCCGTTCCGATTCCGGCCGCTGCTCGATGCCTACGCCGAATTGGCCGACCACGATGCGGTGGTGTTCTGGGGAGATTTCCTGCATGCCCGGCACTACCTGGAGCAGGACGCGGTGTACTGGCTGACCAGGCAACAGCTGGTCAACAACCGGGACGAGGCACGCAGCCTGCTCGATCCGGCGCTACTGCTGTCCACCGCCCCGGACGAGGTGATCGCCAAGACCATCGCCTACGGCGGCACCGTACTGCACAACACCCAGCACGACTATGCCGACGACGATTATCGCAGCGCATTCTTCCGGCTGGTCTCCCGGTGCCGGATGATCTGGATGCGGGACGCGATATCGGCCGCGACCGTGACCCATATCCGGCAGGATTACGCAAAAAGCCATTTCGGCACCGATGCCGCACTGCTGCTGCGCCTCGAAGATCTGGATTTCCTGCCCCGATCGGGCTGGGCCGACGATTCGGATTCCGGCGCTGCTATCGGCGTATTCGTCGGCTCCAGGACGGATACCCCGAATTGGCTGCCGGAGCTGTGGCAGGCATTGTCGGATCGGCTCGGCGCGCG
This sequence comes from Nocardia sp. JCM 34519.1, assembly GCF_020361265.1. Taxonomy (NCBI): domain Bacteria; kingdom Bacillati; phylum Actinomycetota; class Actinomycetes; order Mycobacteriales; family Nocardiaceae; genus Nocardia; species Nocardia sp. JCM 34519.1. Next base: position 197,685 of record NZ_JAIRBR010000003.1, on the reverse strand, counting down.
CCCGGAATGGTTTCCGTGGTTCGACGCCGATTTGCCGCCCGAGGCCGCCGAGCTGCCCCGGCGATCCGGCGATTACCGCCTCGGCGACCTTTTCACTCGACTCTCCCGCTACCGTTTGGTGATTACCGACACCTACCACCTGTGCATCAACGCATGGCGGTCGGGCGTGCCCGCGGTATGTATCGGCGCACCGGAACCCGGCCCCGCGCCATATGGTTTTCTCTCGGTGAGCAATCTCAAGAAACACGTCTTCTATCTCGCCTACAACGCGACGGATTTCTATCTCTCCACCCTCGACGAGGGCGCGCAGACCCGGCGCGCCCGCGTCGAACGGATCGCCACCCTGATCGAGAACGGGGGCGCCGCCGCGATCACGGCACGCATGGCGCAGCACGCCGCCGAGGCGGAGAAACAACTCGTGGGCACGTTGCACTCGCTGCGATGAACGCCCCTGGCCGCCGGTTGTCCGACAGCGTGGTCGGTATCGGCGGCCATGCGGCAGCGTGGCCGCAGGGATAGGCCGGGGGCGGTGAATCACCGCCCCCGGCCTACTCTTTCGTGAATTACTCAGGAGGGCGCCTGCGGGAACTCCCCCGCGAGTTCCTCCGGCGCGAACACGGCGTCGCTCATCCGCACCGGCACGCTCAACACCACGGTCGCGCCGCGCTCGCACAGCGCCCAAGCACGGGAGACGCAGTCGCCCAACGACTTTTTGTCGTCGACGACAATGTGCGGCACCCCCGGTATCGGCTCACCTTCCGGGCGCACCGTATCGGGATCGACGAAGCTGTGCCGGTCCGACACGCCTTCGTGCTTGCCCAATTGCGCTTGTAGCCAACCGTATCCGCCGTTGCGCAACACCACGTACAGCACCCCGCCGACCTTCTTGGCCGTCGGCAGGTCGGCATCGAACATCGCGAAGGCACCGTCGCCGACGAAGGCGACGACGGGCCGGTCGGGCGCCGCCCGGCGCACGCCCACCGCCGCCGCGGCGCCGCAGCCGAGGCTCGTCTGTTCGGACGGCACGATCGAACCGCCGTCGCCGATGCACCGCCAGGTCGGGAAAAAGTAGGACCACATATCCTGTAATCCGTTTTCCTGCACCAGGATTCGATTTCCGGGCAGGGTCTTGTCCAGCTCGTCCAGCACCTCGGCGATATACAGCTCCGGCTGCGCGCGCAGCTTCTCCAGCACCGCCGCGTGCTCCTCGTGCAACGCGGCGTTCAGCCCATGGACCGTGGCCGACCAGCCGGGGACGGCGGGCAACCGCTCCAGCCAGTCGGCGAGCACCGAACAGCCGTCGCCGAGCACCATCGGGCCGGCGAAATCCGTATTGAACTCGCCCGCATCGACATTGATCTGGACCACCTCGCCCGCGGTGCGCAAGCGGTCCGGCCAGCCGAAGGTCGCCGTCTCCTCGAGCCGACTGCCCACGGCGACAACGCAATCGGTGTCCCGCCACAGCGCGTTCACCGCACCGGGACTGTACAGCCCGGCCAAACCCAGAAAGGACGGCAGGGATTCGTCCACCGCACCTCGGCCGCTGGCCGTGCACACCACCGCCGCCCCGATATGTTCGGCGAACCGGGCGAGCAGCTCGCCCGCACCGCGCGTCCGCATACCGCCGCCGACGAGCAGCACGGGCCGTTTCGCGGCACGAACGGCCGCCAGCGCCACGCCCTGCTCCCCCATGTCGGTGGCCACCGGCCGCTGCACCGGATACCACCGGCCGCCGAGCGGGATGTCCTCCTCGCTCAGCTGATCGGGCAGCTCGAGATACACCGGCCCCGGCACACCATGCGTGGCGACCATGATCGCCCGACGCAGCATCGGCCCGACGCGGTCCGGATGATCAACCCGCTCAGCCCATTTCGCCACCGACCTGGCCACCGGCAGCTGATCGAACTCCTGGAACGCGCCGGAGCCTCGGGCCGCGGGCGCCGTGCCCGCGCACAGCACCAGCACCGGCGCGGCCGAATAGCGCGCCTCCAGCATGCCGGTCACCGTATTCGTGACCGCGGGCCCCTTGCCGACCACGACGACCCCGAGCGCACCGGACTGCATGGCATAGCCGGTGGCCATGAATACGGCATTGCGCTGATCCCGGCACACCGTGAAATCCAGTCCCAGCTCATCGGCCACCACCAGGGCGTTCAGATCGTCACCGGGCAGCCCGAAGACCTCCCGGACCCCGGCATCGCGCAATCCGGTCAGTGCGGCGCGCCAACAGCCCCGCACCCGATCGGCCGAAATCTCCTCGGCGGTCATGAGGCGAGCCCTCCCGCACGGTCGGCCGCGCCCAGGTATTCCGCGATGATCTTGCTGAGCAGCAGCGGCCGCGCGTGCCGCTTCTTCTTGAATGCCACGTAATTCGCTCTGATGCCGCGCCCGCCGAACGGCTCGTTACCGTTTTCGATATCGAGGATCGTCTCGTTGACGCTGACGGCGTGTTTCTGCCCGAGCAATTCCACCGTCTCCGGCATGTTGCCGTATACCGTGGCGGCCATCGCCCGCTCCTCGTAATACGGGTGGCGCAGCATGGTGTGCAGCCAGTCCACCGAGCTGAACGGGACGATATTGAAGATCGGCGCGAACAATTCGGCGGGTTTGATCTGGGTATCCGCCGGGCGGATCAGCACGGTGGGCCGCAAATGCCCCTCGGCCAGTTCCACCGAGCCACCCGCGGCCACGTACTGCCGGTGCTTGCGGAGATATTCCAGGGCGCCGTCGAATGCGTCCATGTAGAACATCGGACCGTAATCGGCCATCGGATCGTCGAATCCGCCGTAGCGGAGCGCGTCCACCCGGCGGCACAGCAGATTGCAGAAGTGCGCACTGATCGATGTGTGCACGAAGGCCACGTCCGGACCGAAGCAATCCTGCCCGGAGTTCAGCATCCGCGCCCGCAGCAGGCCGTCCACCGCATCCGAGACCTGCGCGTCCGCGCCGACCACGAACGGATTCACGCCCTGTCCGAAATAGACGAACAGCTGATCCGGACGCAGGCTCGACAGAATCTGCTGCGCGTTGTCATACGCCCCGGTGAATACGACGGCGTCCGACTTCGCGCCCTCACCCTCCAGGAACGCGTTCTGCTCGCTCTCGTCGAGCACGATCGGCAGACCGTGCACGCCACCGAGCAGATCGTGCAATTTCCGGGTGACATCCGCGATGCGCCGCGACGGCCGGAAAACCACCCGGCGCGTGTACAGGCTGGGAATCAGCAGGTACAGGACATAACTGTAGAGCGGGATATTCGACGGCATCAGAACCGCCAACTGATCGATCTCCGGCGGCGCCGACCGCGCGACCTCCGATACCGCGCCGTTGAGCGCATTGATCGAGGTGTCGATTTCGTCCCGCGCGGTCTTGCGATTGCACACCTTGGTGAGCAGCTCCATGACCTCGCCACTGCGTTCGCGCAGTAATTTCACGACATCGGTCAGCGCCGCGGCCCGATCGGTGAACGGAATATTGGCCAGATCCCCCGTCGCGGTCATCAGCGAAAGGGGTGACAGCGACGATTTCGCGTCGTGCAGTGCGGTGGCCGCGCAGGCCGCCTCGGTCAACGCCTTCCGATCGGTTTTCCCGATATTGTTCAGCGGGAATTCGCGCAGCACGATGACCTTGTTCGGCCGCTCGTGCTCGGCCAGCAGCGGGCGAATGAGCTGGCGCCAGTGGGCGACCGGCCGCTCCTGGGCGTCCTCGACGAAGAAGACCAGTTGGGTGCCGCGCTCCGCACTGTCCACCGGAATCACCCGCACCGGGGCGCCGCACGCACTTGCCTTCTCCGCCAACGCATCCGGATACAGCGTGTGCCCGAATCGGTGCACCGCGTTCTTCCGGCCCAGCACCCGCAGGTTGCCCTGCGCGTCCAGGAAGCCGACATCGTCGGTGTGGAAGCGGTGCCGCTTCACCGGCCGCACCCGGCCGCCCGGCTCCAGCACCCCGACCATGGTGTCCGGGCTGTGCACCACGATCTCGCCGACCACACCGGCCGGCACCGGGGCCCCGACATTCCCGATGACCTCCACTCGCACACCGTCCACCGGCTGCCCGCTGTACACCGGGTTGTCCAGGTTGGCGAGCGCGATATTCCCGACCTCGCTGCTGCCGTAACCGTCCAGCAGCGGCTTACCGGTCCGGTCCAGGAAGCTCGTTGCCAGCTCGGTGCTCAGCGGCTCGCCGCCGACACACCACATGCGTACCGAATCCAGCTGCGGCACAAGCTCTTTCCGCTTCTCCAGAATGCGCAGCATGGTGAGGTAGCTGGCCGGCACCGCATCCACCACCGTCACGCCGCGCTCGATGATGCTGTGCAGTGCGGCGTTGATGCTGCTGCTGTTGTATGCCAGCAGGGTGCTGCCGGAACGCCACCACAGCAGCAGCAGCGAAAACCCGTACTGGTGGGTGAACGGCAGCAGCGGCAAGAGCACATCCGAATCCCGGTAGCCCATCCTGGCCAACGTGCGATCGACATTGCGCAATACCGAAGCCGCGCTGCGCACAATGCCTTTCGGCCTTCCCGTACTGCCCGACGACCAGATGACGAGCCCGTCGCCGCGGCGCGCCCACTCGACCAGCCCGAGCGGCTCGACCCGGATCTCGTCACCGGACCCACCGGCCCGGGCCTGCGCGACCGCGTCCGCGATGGACAGCCACCGGATCCGCAGCCGGTCGTATTCCGCGTCGAGATGGTCGTGATCGGATACGAACCAGGTCGCGCCCGAATCGGATAGCAGTTCGACCGAGACATCGGGCAGCAGCCTGCGATCCAGCAGGCACACCGACACGCCGAGTTCCAGCAGTGCGAACAGGGACAATACGAACTCGGCGGAGTTCTCGCCGCTCAGTACCACCCGGTCTTCCGAATGCATACCGTGCTCGCGATACACCGCACCGAGGTCGCGACATAACTTGGTGAATTGACTCGTGGAAAGTTGTTCGCCACGTTCGTTCAGGAGCATACTCGCCTCTGCTCAATCTCTCGGTTCGTACGCGAGACTGGTGTTTCAGCACATCGCCGACGGCTGTCGCGGGTCGGCGCAGCTGGAATCGATATTCGTCGGCCCTGAGTTCACGAACGCGTCCCTCGCACAACGCGTGCCTTTTACCGACCGGTAACGGCGGCACCCAGTAATCCGACCAGCCCAATCGTGGCCCCGACCGCCCCCGAAACGACACCCCTAACGACCCCGGTGCCCGGCGGCGGGCCAACAGATTCGCCGACGGTCGACCGGCGCCGGTCGCGCCGGGCCGCGCTATTTCTGATTCAAATTCTTGGCGTTCTGAATGGCCTGAACGCGGTCCCGGCTTCCGGTCTTCGCGAAAATCCTGTTTATGTGGCTCTTGACGGTGGCCGCACTGATGTACAACTGCTCCGCGATCTCCCGGTTGTTGTAACCGGCCGCCATCAGGTCCAAAACCTCTTTTTCCCGTCCGGTCAGCGGATCGTCCGGGCTCTGCTGCGACCGCTTCGGTCGCACGGGCTGATTCCGGTTCGTCGCCGCGGCCAGCAGGGTGTCCTGCACCGCCGGATCGAGGATCGCCTGCTCGGCCGCCGCCGCGTGCACCGCACGGCCGATCTGGTGGCGGTCGGCGGATTTCGTCAGGTAGCCGAGCGCACCGGCCTGCAGCGCCCGGATCACCAGATCGTCGTCGGAGTAGGTGGTCAGCACGACCACCTTCGTCTCCGGATGGGCCTGCCGAATGGCCGTGGTCGCCTCGATCCCGTCGCACCGGGGCATGTACAGATCCATGAGAACCACGTCGGGACGCAGACTTTCGACGAGTTCGATGGCCTCGTACCCGTCGGCGGCCTGACCGACGACCTCGATACCGGGCACGAGATCGACCAGCAGCGCGAGCCCCTCCCGGACCACGGCCTGATCGTCGACAACTATCAACCGGATCGGTCGCTCGGATGTCACGAAACAATAATTCCCGAAGTCGCGATCTCGTGCACAGACCACCCAACCCGGTCGCCATACGCACCGCCGATGGCCCGCGCGCCGATTCGGCGCGCGGGCCACTCCGCTGACGATCGACCACAGCGGGCCGCGGCCGTTCGATCGGCGATGCGCGCCCGGGTCATGCCGGGGGCACGATGGTCGCGGGCCGCAGATACATCGGCAGGTCCTGTCTGCCGCGTACGCGCAGCTTCCGGTAGACCCGCGTGAGGTGCTGCTCGACCGTGCTGACGGTGACGTAGAGGCGGCCGGCGATCTCGCGGTTGGGGTAGCCGAGCGCGGCGAGCATCGCCACCCGGCGCTCGGCCTCGCTCAAACCGCCGATGCCCGACGGAGTTTCGACGGTTTCGGGCATCGACGGATCGCTCTCGGCCAGGTCTCGGGAGAACAGCCTGCTGATGCCGGCGGCATGGCTGGCCTGCGCGATATGCCAAGCGCGCCGGGCCAATTCGCGAGCGCGGCCGGGTTCGCCGAGCGCGTACTGGGTGCGGCTGAGATCGTGCAGCGCCACCGCCAATTCCAGCCGCGCCCCGTTCGCCTGCAACAGGTTGATCGCCTCACCCAGCAGCTGACGGCGTCCGGGCAGCTCGGTGATCGCCGCCCGTAACCGCAGGACGCGCCCACGCACCACCGCGTGTTCGTCACCGGCCATCGCGAGTTGCTCGTCCAGCAGTTCGCCCGCCCGCACCTGCTGGCCCATCCGCAGGTAGGCGTCGACGGCGCCCACCCGCCACGGCGCCACGGACGGCGTATCGCAATCGCTCTTCTTGGCCAGTTCGCCGCAGGCGAGGAAATCGCCGAGCGCGGAGTGCGGCTGATCGTTCTCGAGAAAGAAGCAGCCGCGTGCGTAGAGGTAGTGGATCCCGAACCTGGTCTGCAGCAAGAGTTTCGGCACCGGCTGTCGCATGAGTTCGGCCGCCCGGTCGAGCTTCCCCATGGCGATACTGGCCAGACACAGCGCCGCCAGCGGCACACCGATGACCACGCCCCAGCCGTGCGGCGACATCAGTGACAGCGCCGATTGTGCGTAATGCTCCGCCTCGAGCAGATCGTCACGGCGAATCGCGATCTCCGCGCGCGCCGCCGCCAGCAACGCCTCCCAACTGGGCGCCTGGCGTTTGCGCACCTGATGCAGCAGCCGCTCGCACCATTGCTCGGCCTTATCCAGTTTTCCCAGATAAATCAGCGCGAACAGGGCGCTGCGCACCGACTCCAGCAATGGATCGTTGTGCTGGTGGCTCTGCAGAATATGCTCGGCGCGGGCGAGCGCGTCGTCGTCCGCGCTGGTGGCGACGATCCGGCCGAGTGCGGACGCCACCGGATAATCCGAGGTTTCCAACGCCCCGGCCGGCAATCGGTGAAAATACGCCCGCACCTCGTCCGGCAATCGATTCAGCAACAGCGGATACGAGCATTGAATGCTGAACAAGGTAACCGCCAACTCGGTCGCGGAACGCGAATCGGCGGCCTCGCTCCGCGCGATGATCGCGGGCAGAATTTCGACCGCGTCCTCACCGCGACCGTGCCAGAGCAAATAGCGCACGAGCACGGCGGCGTCGGCCACCCGCAGGTGGCCGTGCTGGAAAAGTTCGAGCAATTCGTCCATATGCCGTCCGGCCGCGGCCGGGTCGACCCGCCACACCAGACCCGTGAGATCGGATTTCAGCTGCGCGACCATTGCCTGGTCATCGCATTCACGGCAGGCGAGTTCCAGGGCCTGCACCCCGAACGACACCCGATCCTCGATAACGGCCTGTTGCGCGGCGGCCCGCAGGACCGGAATTCCCCAGCTGGTCTCGACGGCATCCGCCGCGATCAAATGCGCGGCCACCTCGGTCACCGCCGCACCCTCCAGGTACAACGCGCGGGCGGCCGCGCCATGCCACTCCCGGCGCTCCGCAGCCGCCATATCGGCGAGCACCGCGGCGGCCGTGGCCGGATGGCAGGACGCGCGATCGCCGATCAGGCCCGTCTCGCGCAGCGACACCAGCGCCTGACGCAGGTCCATCGACGTTGCCCCGAGCAGTCGCTCGAGCGTGTCGGTGGCGGCCCGGGACCCGAGTACCGCCAGCGCACGCATCACGTTCTGCTCCGGCGCGCCCATTCGGCGCAGGCAATTGGTCACCGCGCTCGCGAAGTAGTCACCGGGCTCGAGCGCCTGGTCCTCGCCGTTGCCGGACAGTCGATGATCCTCGAGCAGCGCCTTGACCAGCAGCGGATTTCCGCCGCTTATCGCGAAGCACCGTTCACCGATGGCCAGTGCCCGCCGCGCCGACGTCTCCTCGGTGACGAGCTCGACGACCTCGGCCCGGCTGAAGGTGCCGACCTTCACCCGCGCGGTATTCACCTGCCGCAGCAATTCCACGCAGAAGCTCGCATGCCGGATATTCACCTCGGGCGAACCCGCCGCGATGACCATGACCGGAGCCTCGCTCGCCTCGCGGAGCAGCACGGACAGCCACTCCAGCGATTCGGCGTCGACATCCTGCAGGTCGTCGATCGCGATGAGCAGCGGTGTCGTCGCGCAGCACGACACGACTATGTAGGCCAACTCCGCCATGGCCTGTACGCCGAGACCCCCGGCCCGAATGCCATCGGCAAGCAATCGGCTTGCCCTGGCCCGAAATTCTCCGTCCAATCCGGGATTACGAATCAATTGACCGAGTACGCCGTAGGCCGAATCGCGTTCCGCTTCGGCGCCGAATGCCTTGAGCACCACCGCACCCGATTCGGCCGCGTGTGTCGCGACGTACTGCATGGTCGTCGATTTACCATTCGCCACCGGTCCGGTGATCAGAATCGCCGACAGCCGACCGGACACCAAAACTGCTTCGTTGAATAATTTACAGATCTGCTCGGCTTCACGACGCACGATCAGATTTCTTTCATAAGGCTTCCCGATTGCGGAAGTTTCTGCCCCCACTAGCCGCTCCCAAACTGCTCTAACGCTTCAGCAAGCGATTCCACGTGGAATGAGTTGGATAGCACGCTACCAATACCCATTGGCAAAGCCAAGCCCGGGTCTTCGGGGTGAATCCGGTCGTATACGCCGACTCGCCCGGACCGGTGACACGGAGTCGCCTTCGGCGCTATTGCGGAAATAGTCGCCAGATTTTGTGCGTTATGCCGGATCCGCGACCGCCGACCGGGGAAATTGTAGACAAATTGTCTGGAATCTTCGGTCGCACGGATACCTTGGTTACTTCGCCCCGGAAAATATGGTCTGGAATATTACCCGCTTGCCGGGCCGGGCCGCGCCGGATCGGCGAACTCGCACTCGAGCGCGCCCGACGGGGCCCGGCCGACCGAACATCGCGCAACGCCTAGATCGTGGCGTCGGATTGCGCTCGGCTCTCGAGCAAATCGGCCAGATGTTGCAGATCACGAGAGCGCTGCCGAGCGAGTTCGGCAAGGCTGGGGACGCAGTGGCTCGGCACATTCCGGACGACGGCGTCGGAATCGACCTGGTCGCCGAAGGGCGATTCCAACCAGCGCAACAGCTGCCGACCGGTCTCGGTGAACCGCAATGACGGATCTTTGCGCAACTGCTGCAGTACCCGGTGCGCGCCGGGGACCTGGGTCGGGTCGTCGACAGGTTTTGATGTGCCCCCAGGTTTGGGGGGAGAATCGGTGGGGCACATACGGGAGGGAACCGGTTCCTCCCCGCAACGCAATCGTTTACGCACATCCTTTGCCGTGGTCACCGAGATTCCGGCGGCCGCGGCCACCGATCGCGCCGACGCATTCGGGTCGGCGGCGAAAAGTTCGGCGGCCCGACGCCGCCCCTCCGGTCCGATGGAGCGATGCAGCACCCCATTACGCGCGATCCGCCCGGTCGACTGTGGAGATTCCACAGTCGACCGCCGCCGGATCGCGGAAACGGTCTTCGCCGAGACGCCGACGGTCGCCGCGACCGCCCGATCCGACCATTCGGGAAACGAGGAAAGGATACGTAATGCCGCAGCCTTTCGATCCGCCAACGACAGCGGCAGACCGTGCGCCGCATTCAGCTTCACCGCCAGGATGAACGCCTCATTGGCACTGCCGTCGAAAAATACTGCCGCGATGGTGGAATCCCCGCGCAGCTGAGCCGCACGCAGCCGATGCAGACCGTCGATGATCTGCATAGTCGGCCGGTGGACGACGATCGGCGGTAATGCGGTCGCCGATTCGGCGAGCATGCGTACATGATCGGCATCCGCACCCGCCGTTCGGGGCGACGAATCCGATGGGAGCAGCTCGGAGATTGCGACATCCACGATATTCGAACACGATGGCAGTTCATGGATCGGGTCGGTCGCGGAAAAGGTTCTTTCGACATCTGAAAATTCTCTCGGCGTGAGCCGGACCGCCGCACCGATGAACATGATGTCCCCCTTGGACAATAATTTTGCAGAAACGTCTACGATTCGATGATGACTTTCGGTTGGAGCTCGAAGCGGTCGGACGGAATATGCGGGGCAGACAACAATTAACGGGAACGGCCGCTGCGCTGTCATCGTATTGCGGACCGGACGCCGACGAACGGTGACCGACGTGTCATCTGGGGAACCTGCTGCTCACAGCCCCGAGACTCCTGCCCGGACCGGCGCTCGGTCGTTGCTACCGGTGCCCGGACCGGGCACGATTCGGGCGAATCGGCCACCCGGACGACAGGTTTCACGCCCCGCCACTCGACCGGACTATTTCCGGAAAATTCGCTGCCGTGTCAAAATATATTCATGGGATCACCCAATTCCAATAAAACCTTTTCACCGATCCGTCGGCGCACGGCAACATTGGCATTGGCCGCCTCGGCAACGGCGTTCATCGCGAACGCCTCGAATACCGCTTCCGCCGCGAATATCTGCGATTTGGACGAGTCCACGAGCACTGCCCTCGAACGGCTGAACAACTACCGGCCGACCCCGACCGAGCAGAAATTTCATGAACTGCTCATGGCCCGCGTGATCCGAATGGCGGCGAACAACCCGAGGCATCCATTCTGCGCGACCATCGTGGACCGCGATGGGCGGCTCATGGCCGAAGGAATCAACAACAGCGCGGCCCACCCGGGCCGGCACGCCGAGATCATGGCCATCAACGCATATATCGAGCGACACGGAAATACCGACTGGTCGAATACCACCATGTATACGACGGGCGAACCCTGCGCCATGTGCCTCGGCACGATCGCCTGGGCCCGGATTCCGCGAGTGATCTGGGCCAGTTCCGTCGAAACGATCCGGCAGTCGGGCATCGGCCAGATCTCCATCGGGGCAATCGAACTCGCGGCCCGGGCGCACGAGATCTACCAGCCTGAATATCTGCTGGGCGGCGTCTGCGCCGAGGTGATGGATCCCCTTTTCCGGACCCGCCCCCGCTAGAACGCGCCGTTCACGACGGCACAGTGCGGGACGCGTCGCCGAACGCGTCCCGCCATTCCGGCCTCCGTTATTTCGCCGGGAAAGGCGCGTTGATGGTGCTGAAGTACTGAATCGCGGCCCCGATCGCGATCGGCGCGGCGATGACGAACTGGGCGGCCAGCGTGCCGAGCGGTGCGGCGACGCTCGCGCCCGCCACACAGCCGACGACGGCGGCGGGCAGGAATGGGCCGAGCAGGCCGACGATGGTGCCGAACGCCGCGAGCGCACCGACCGAACCGCCGAGGAGGCATCCGATCGCGCCGCCGCCGACGGCGCCGACCACGGCGGCGATGCTGATGCCGAGGCTGACGGTGCTGGCCATCCGGCTCCAGGCATCCTTCTCCCGCTCGTACGGCGTCTTCCAGGTGGCCGAATCGTCGAACGGCAGGGCGACAGGATGGTAAACCGCGCGCGACATATCGAATGCCGGAGTGAGGGTGGCCCGGTTGCCGGAAATGGCCGCATCGATGGGGAATTCGAAATCGTCGAGCCGGAATTTCAGCGGCGTGCCCGCGAGCACGGTGCCGTCGGCGGACTTCACCTTGAAGACCCCATCCTCGGAAACCAGCTGGCCGGAATCGGTTTCGATGACGCCGACACCGTTATCGGTATGCACGGAGACGCCGACCGGAGAGACGGCGTCCGCGGAGCTCGTGCCCGCGAAAATACCCACTGCGGCGGTAAAAATCGTGGTGGCCAAGGCGAGCTTCGTGAGCTTCATATTTCTGAATCCTTCCAGGGGCATGGCGGGACAAGGCCATGGCTTATCGGCGCAGGGCAGCTTGCGGCACCGGGCCGCGACCTACTCGGGTGATATCGATGAAATAGTGGAGTCCAGGAGGCGCGCTCCACCGCGCGTTACGGATTTGTGCGCGCGGAGATTCCGCCGTACGCGACCTACCGATGCCGCACAGCCATACCACACCCCGACCATCACGAAAATCCTTACACCCCAACGACTACACGTCGGCCGAAGCCGAAGTCAACGAATACGGCCGACCCCCTATCGACCCGATAACCGACCCCTAGCAAATTGATACACAATTGTTCGAAATTCCGCGTCCCGCGCTCCCGGCCAGCCGTAACACCTAGACATTTGTGATCTTCGGCAACTTCGAAGCAAAACTTGCCCGCGGCCGGTCGGCCGCATATGCCCTCGAACCGTCTCCTACTTTCGGCGGACCCGGGGCGGCCTCGATGTGTGCTTCCATGACCTGGTGAAGTACTGGTCGACATTGTCGGCAAGGACACAGGACGCGCTGATCTCGATTTTCGGTTTCGCGGTCGGCCTGATGCTCTACTTCGCCGGCTTGGACTCAGTATTCGATTCGCCCCGACCGCCGATGACGCTGCGGTTGGCAGTACTCGCCGTAATGTGTCTGACGACATGCCTCCGCCGCAGACAACCGGTAACGGCACTCGCGGTCGGTCTCGTACCGCTGACCGTCGATATGGTGCTCGATCCGTCCGTACCGATCTGGTTGCTGTATTCGGACCTCATCTACGCGGCCGTACGCTACGGGCGCGGCAACCTGCCGCGGTACGTGACGATCGGCTGCGCCGCGGTCGCTGTATCCGGAGTATCCGCGACGCTGGCTGTCACGGGCGAGTGGTGGACGACAATGTTGATCGCCGCACTACTGGTCGCATTCATCGCGACGCCCATCTGGCGGGCGACGATAGTTTCGGCACACAAATCAATCGCCGATGCCGAACGCAAACGGGTACAGGCGATAAAGCTGGTCGCCGAATTCGATCGGCGCGCAGCCATCGCCGAGGAGCGAAAGATCATCGCCCGAGACCTACATGATGTGATCGCCAGCCATCTCTCGGCTATTGCGATCCAATCCGAGGCTGCGCTCGATGTGCTGGCTCGCCGCAGCCCGGGCTCGGCGATGGCCGACCTCGTCGGCGCGATCAGGTCGGAAAGTGTGGACGCATTGCAGGAGATGCGGACGATGCTCGAACTGCTCGGCAACGATGACGGCCAGGCCGCGCCGCAGCGGCCCGCACAACCATCGTGGTGCGCAATCCCACCGGACCGAAGAGCGGTCGGTCCGCCCCGCCACCCGGACACCGGTGCGGGCTGATCGACCCGCGGAGCTGCTCACCGAAGCCGAGCCGCGGTCCCAGGGTCTGCCGCGATGCCGGGCATGACACGACGCTGGCAGCGGGCGCCAGTGCCGCCTCAGCGGTGGGCCGCATGCTGGTCGCGTTCGGCTTCGCGAAAGGAATACCCAGTGGCACAACAAGACCCGAAGATTCAGGCGATCACCGCATTCTTCGACGCCTACGCCCGCTACGACCTCGACGGCATGAAGGCAGTGCTCACCGACGACATCGCCTGGACCATCCCCGGTCATCACGCGCTGTCGGGAACCAAACGCGGCCTGGACGAAGTACTGGCATTCTTCGCCGCGCTGGCCAAGGCGGGATTCAAGGCCGAAACGTTCTTCCTCGAAGCCAACGACGAGTACGTCGTCGACGTCCACCGCGGCTATTCGACCGCCGGCGAGGGCAAGGTAGACACACTCTGGGCGCTGGTGTGGCACTTCAATACCGACGGCAAGGTCGATCGGGTCGACGACCTATGCCTCGACCAGCACCAGATGGACACCTACATCTGGCAGAACTTCACCCTGGCACCTTTGCCGACCCGATTGGCCAGCTCGGAGTAGACCGTCATCATGCCGACTCGGCGGTGATATACGTTGCGGCAGTGGAGCATCCACCGGGTTGATCGGTTGGGTCAGCGCCAGATCCGGAATCGGCCGTCGGTGGGGTCGGGGGTGATTCCGACGGCGGTATCGAAGTTTCGGGCGACGGTGGTTGCGTCGGTGTACCGGGGCCAGGTAGGCAGTCGTGGCAGGCTCCATTCCCGTCGATTGGTACAACAACGTCGTGCCGGTCGTGATGATCGCCTTGGGGTTGTCGCAGGGGTGGGCGATGGCGATTCCCGATTATGAAGGACCGAACTCGGTATACGGTGGCGCGATTCTGGGCGGCCAGGCCACACTCGACGGTATCCGCGCCGCGGAGGGCTTCGCGCCGATGGAGCTGACCCAGGGCGCGGGAACCCCGGTTGTCATGGCGGGATTTCCGGAGGCACCATTCCGACGGGCTGGGCCGCCGAGCATCGGCAAACGTACGCCCCCGAACTGAATATCGTCGGCGCCACCATCGGCGGCGTCGTCATGGGCGATCTCGCAGGATTGCTGCGACATAATTCCGGTGGATTGTTCGCCGGGTTGATCGGTACGGCGTTCTATTCATTCGCCGCGGAGTATCCGGAGGTGCGGCAGGTCCTCGACAGTCAACTCGACTGGTTCGGCAGATTCATGATCACCTTCAAAAGCATGCTGTGCAAGGAAGAAGGGACCGTCACATTCCCTGGATGGAATTACCTCGGTTCCTTCACCGGACAAGGCGATCTGCTGGAGAATCCGGTGCTCAAATCGGCGATACACGCCCAGGAGCTGGGGCAGCAGACACCGGACGTGCCGATGTATATCTACCACGCGCAAAACGACGAGATCATTCCGATCGCGGGCACCGATCGAGTGGTGGATGGATACTGCCGCGACCCGAACGCGAAGGTCGCCTATACCCGGGAGTTTCTGACCGAGCACATTACCGGCGGGTTCGCCTGGGCACCGAAGGGTTTCCAATTCCTGGTCGACCGCATGAACGGTGTGCCGATGCACCCCGGATGCACGATCGACAACCCGACCAGCACCTTCACCGACGGCGACTTTCTCCGGTTACTGACCGACAAAGTGCCCGCATTGGCCGCTCTGATAGCCGGGTTCCCGCTGGGCGCCGGAATTCACTGACCAACCGCGACACAAATGCAATCGATAGCCGGCCACGATGGAGGCACTAAACAAGGAGGAACAATGCGATTCGGTGGTATGACCCTGATGACAGAAAACGTGCAAACGAAGGCTCAGTTCTACAAGGACGCGTTCAAACTGGTCACGGTATTCGCCGACCCGGACGGCACATTCGTGGTCCTGGGCGGTGGAAACGGGGCCGCTCCGCAACCGGGTCCGAGCCTCAGCATCGAGCACTGGCGCAAGATTGCGGACTACGCACCGCCGAGCCCTCCCGGAGGCTTTCGGATTCTTCTCGAAAACGAAAATGTCGTCGACGCATATGCTCGAGCTCTCGCTGCCGGTGCGACCAGCGCGTTGGCGCCGACTCGACGACCGTGGGGGCAGGAAGTCGCTATCGTCCGGGATCCCGACGGCGTCATCGTCGAAATCGGTGAGCCTCTGACAATCTAGATTATTTGTCGGCGTCCGCTTTCCGCCGCGCGTCGAACGCGATCGATCAACCGGTGGCGATCGACGCCGTGTGCGAAATCTGGGGCAAGCCGAGTGTTATCGACGATATCGGACAGCATCGCGGCGTATTGATGCGCGACCACATACCCGTTTTGCCCACTATCCCCGATGAACTGCGGTAGTTCATATTCCACCGGAACGGGCAGCTCGGTAACCGCGGTGTCGCCCAATCTGCCCCCGTATATCCTGAACTGTCCGAGGCCCAAGTGTCCGGTTTCGCCGGTGATCCGCAGGTCGCCATGGGTTCCATTGATCTCCCACAAGAAATTGGTGCTCCGGGTGTGCCCACCACGAAAATGGATCGACGCGACCGCTCCCCCCTGCAGCGTGCCGGTGACCGCGATCTGATCCTCTGCTGTCATGAGGGCAGGTTCGCCGCTGTGGTTGTCGAATACCCGCCGCCGCCGGGTCGCGGTCGTGGCAGTGCATTCGGTGAACTCACCGAGTACCGAGGTCAAGCCATCGATTGTGTGGCCGAAAGGCACGGTCAACATTGTGGCGCCGCCGTTGCGATCGAGGATGTAGGCATTCTTTCTATCGAAAGTTCGCCCCCACAGCATTGTCGATGCGATAACGCTCGTGGAAAGCACCTCTCCGATATAGCCTTCGCGGATCAAATCGCGTAGATAACGCACCGCGGGCGCGGACCGCGCCTGCAGGCCGATGAATGTGCGCACACCCGTTGCGGCCGCATCGGCGGCGATCTCCTCCGCCTCGGCGAGGTCGACGCCCAAAGGCCACTCACACAGGACCATTTTCTTCGCCCCGAGCGCGGACAGCACGAGGTTCCTGTGCTCGCGGACCTGAACGGAAACAACGACCAAGTCGACTTCGTCCCGCTGCGCGAGCTCCTCGACATTGTCGAACGTCAGGCCGACACCGAACTTCTCGCCGGCGGATTTCGCCGATGCGACAGTGCTCGCGGCCAGCGCGCGCAGTTCGAACCCCGGCAGCTTCTTCAAAGCGGGGACATGAGCCTCGGCGGCCCAACCGCCGAAGGCGCTCAGGCCCACAATTCCAACTCCTATTGCCGGCCCGGGCGGGTGTATATGGGTCACCGCAATAT
This sequence comes from Nocardia sp. JCM 34519.1, assembly GCF_020361265.1. Taxonomy (NCBI): domain Bacteria; kingdom Bacillati; phylum Actinomycetota; class Actinomycetes; order Mycobacteriales; family Nocardiaceae; genus Nocardia; species Nocardia sp. JCM 34519.1. The sequence continues at coordinate 180,899 of NZ_JAIRBR010000003.1, read as the reverse complement.
CCCTTCGATACGTCCTTACCGGTCGGCTTCGTCATCGAGTCACCGGCGAAGGCAAAGGGTCCATGGCCACTCCCCTTTCGGGGTGCGGCACCGAAATCTCCACCGGACTCGGAGGTCCGGCGCAGGAGTGTGGCATACATCTGGCAATCTTGTACTTCACCGTACCAGATAAATGAATCGCGCCGTACCCTGATGCCGCACCGACCACGCGCACGCCGATAGCCCGCAGTGTTCGGTACGCTCGAATACCGAATCAGGGATTCGGTATGACCCTGTCCAGTTCGAGCGTCGCAGCTCACCATGAACGAAAGGGGTAGCCGACGTGGGTTCGCCGCCTCGACCTGCGAAATCGGAGCGTGTGTATCAAGGCCTCAGCCATCACGACCGGGTGAATGACCGCCGACGCCGCATGCTCGACGCCGGCATTCAACTGTTCGGCGACCGCGGGTTTACCGCGGTATCGATCACCGATATCTGTGGGCAGGCGCGGGTGTCGCGGCGGTCTTTCTACGAAGAGTTCGCCGGTCTGGATCGGCTGCTGATGTCGATCGTCGACGAGAAGGACATGATCGCGGTCGAGCGCGTCGCCGCGAGCCTGGCGGCCTCGACGGGTGAGCATATCCAGACGCGCGCGGCGCGGGCATTCGAAGCCTTCCTGTCCGCGACCTGTCCGGACCGGCTCACCGCACGAGTCTGCTTCGTCGAAGTCGTCCGAGTCGCGGATACGGTCGAGGCATGGCGGCGCGAGCGCCGCCGCCGCCTCGCGGCGCTCCTGGTGTTCGAGGCGGAATCCGCCGCACAACGCGGCGAGATCGCGCCCGGCTCATACGAATTCGCCGTGATCGCGGTGGTTGGAGCAGTGACCTACGCGATCCAGGAGTGGACCGAATCGGCGCCCATCTTCGGCGAATTCACCGATATGTCGATCACACGTCTGGCCGAGCGGCTCGCCCAGATCTTCCTCGCCTGCGTGGATTCGGCCGCCGCACAACGGTAGTGACCGCCCGACCCGGGCCGCGACCGGTATCCGGCAAGCCACAACCTACGAGATCTCGCCGACGTCGGAATCCTTGTCCGACACCGCGTTCGCGGCCTCGAAGAACAGGCGTTTTCTCAGCGTGGTCCGCACCGGCGAGCGTTCGAGGCGCTGCATGAGCATCGGTCGATAGTGGTCGTACGCCGGATCGAGCTCGAGTTCGTAGCGGAACGTTGTGGCCGATTCCGCGCGATCGAGATCAACGCGGACGCGGACTTCGACGTCGGGCGCACCGACTTCGGTGAGCGCCATTCGCGCCGAGATGGTCATACAGGAGGCCAGCGCCGCCTCGAGCAGCTCATGAGGCCGCAACCCGGCATGACCGCCGACACCAGCCTTCACCGTATCGGCCATACCTTCGTTGCCATCCGCCCGGAACTTCACCTGCCACGGTGTCGGAATCGACGTCGCCTCAATCACTCCGGGCCAACCCTTCTCTCATCGTGATCCGAACCCACCCTAGTGGAATCGAGCCACACTATGAGATGTATATCTCATATCTTGAGATATTCTCAGTGGGTGCCGCGATGGCCGAGGCGGTCAGGGGCTCGAGCAAACCATTGCGCCGCAATAGAATCTGCGCCCCGGGTCTCCGGTCCGGGACCGCACGATCAACGCGCGGGAATGTGCACCGCGATTTCCCCGCCGAGGTGATAGCCCTCGGCCAAACGCAGCTTGTCGCCGCTCCAAAACCGGCCCGGGTCATACCAATTCGGGCGCTTTTCCGGCAGCAAACCCATGGCCTGATATGTCATGGCGACGATCTCCGCGCAGTACGCGTTCTCCAGACCGGCGCCGGATTCGCGCGGCCGCTTCGGCAGCGGCACCCGGCCCCGCAACCACCTGCCCGCCAGCGCGCTGGTGGACGGAAAGGGCATGCCGTCCAGCCGGGCCACCATCCGCAGCGCGGCATCCTCCATCTCGCGGGTCACCGGTCGATCCAGCTGGCGAAGCCATGCCTGCTGGCCGTACTCGTTGGCCCAGCGCATGGCCGCGGCCCGCAGATCGTGCAGCTGAGCGCCACGATGGTGCTTGCCCGACCAGATATCCGGCAGCGCCCGGCCGAGCTCGGCATGCCAGATCAGCGCCGGTAGGTCATCGATGACCATCGCCATGCCGACGTGGTTGACCGGGCTGTTGGTCAACCCTCGAATCGCGCGGTCGGCGCCGGAATGCCCACGGAACAGCCATAAGTCACCCGTCCGCGTGAGCTCCACCGCTTCATCCAAACCGATAGTCGAGGACGCATCACGTGGCACGGCGACTAGCCTAGGCGTATGCGCTGGTGGAAGGTACTCGGCTTGGCGGGGGCCGCGGGTGTCGCGGCGACCGGTGTGATCATCGTGCGATCCGAACGCAAACGCCGCGCCTACACCCCGGACCAGATTCGAGACCGGCTACACGCTCGCCTCGGCGAGCAACCCGCCCCCGGCACATCCGACGGCGACCGCTGATCCGACCCGCGTTGGTCTTTCGCGCCGATAGTCAGGTGATCAGCCGACGAGTTCCGCAGCGACGCATGGCTCCTTGTGCGCACTCGAATCCTGGCCTTCCTGCCAGCAATCGCTGATCAACGCCGAGTGGCCATCCAGCAGCCCACGACCGAAACCCCGGAACACCTCGACAATATCCCCGAACACCGCTCGCACACCCGTCATATAGCAACCATCGTTCGCGATACTGGGCGGTGTTTCAGAGGACCCTGAGTTAACCCTCTGAATCCTCCGCCTCGGCTGGCCCGCCGCCGCGGATGGACCAGAGCAAACCCTCGAGCTCATCGGGTTTCACCAGCACATCGCGCGCCTTGGAACCCTCACTCGGCCCGACGACGCCGCGGGTCTCCATGAGATCCATCAGGCGGCCCGCCTTGGCGAAGCCGACCCGCAGTTTGCGCTGCAACATCGACGTCGAACCGAATTGCGAGGTGACGACGAGTTCGACGGCCTGCAAGAAGACATCCAGATCGTCGCCGATATCCGGATCGATATCCTTCGCCTCGCCCGCCTTTGCGGTGGTGACGCCCTCCTGATACTCGGGTTCGGCCTGATTCTTGGTGAATTCGACGACGGCGTGGATCTCCTCGTCGGAGATGAACGCGCCCTGCAATCGGGTGGGCTTGTTGGCGCCCATGGGCAGGAACAGACCATCGCCCATGCCGATCAGCTTCTCCGCGCCCGGCTGATCCAGGATGACCCGGGAGTCGGTCAGCGAGGAGGTGGCGAAGGCCAGCCGGGACGGCACGTTCGTCTTGATCAGACCGGTGACCACGTCCACCGACGGACGCTGGGTGGCCAGCACCAGGTGAATGCCCGCGGCCCTGGCCTTCTGGGTGATGCGCACGATCGCGTCCTCGACATCGCGCGGCGCGGTCATCATCAGGTCGGCGAGCTCGTCGACGATGGCCAGGATGTACGGGTAGGGCCGGTACACCCGTTCGCTGCCCAGTGGGGCGGTGATCGCGCCGGATTTCACCTTCTTGTTGAAGTCGTCGATATGCCGGACCTTGTTGGCCTGCATGTCCTGATAGCGCTGCTCCATCTCCTCCACCAGCCAGGCCAGCGCGGCGGCCGCCTTCTTCGGCTGGGTGATGATCGGCGTGATCAGGTGCGGAATACCCTCGTACGGTGTGAGTTCCACCATCTTCGGGTCGATCAGGATCATCCTGACCTCGTCCGGGGTGGCCCGCTGCAGCAGCGAAACCAGCATGGAATTCACGAAACTCGATTTACCCGAGCCGGTGGACCCGGCCACCAGCAGATGCGGCATCTTGGCCAGATTGGCGGCGAGGAAATCGCCCTCGATATTCTTGCCGAGCCCGATCACCAAGGGGTGGTGGTCGTTTCGGGTCGACGGGGATTTCAGCACATCGGCCAGCCGCACCAGCTCGCGGTCGGCATTGGGTACCTCGATGCCGACCGCGGATTTGCCCGGGATCGGTGCGAGCAGCCGAACGTTCTCCGTCGCAACGGCATACGCGATATTGCGGGCCAGCGCGGTGATCTTCTCCACCTTCACGCCCGGCCCGAGCTCGACCTCGTAGCGGGTGACCGTCGGGCCGCGGACGAAGCCGGTGACCGCCGCGTCGATCTTGAATTGCACCAGCACCTCGGTGATCGCCTCGATCATCGATTCGTTTGCGGCGCTGCGTTTCTTGGGCGGATCGCCATCGGTGAGCAGGGTGAGCGGCGGCAGCGTGTAATCGCCCTCCACCACCCGCTCCGGCACGAATTCGAGCTGCTTCGGCGGGGGCGGGGTCTGATCCTTGACCTCGGCCTTGGGCTGGCGCTTCTTCGGCTTGGGCGGCGCGGGCGGCTCCTCCTCGGCCTCGGTGCCGAAATTCTGGGCGGTGGCAATGGTTTTCGCGTCCCGCAGCGGCGGCTCGCCGATGACCTCGGTGACCGCGTCCGGATCGCCGTATTCGTCGGCCGGATAGTTCTCGGCCGGGGTACCGCGCCGCCGCGACCGCTTGCGATGCACCGGAAAACCGTCGGCGTCGTAGTTGGCCGGATCGTAATCACCGTCGTAATCGCCGTATTCATCGCCGCCGCTGCCGGTGCCGAAGTATTCGCGCAGCCGAGCAGGCACCTCGCGCACCGTTGTGCCGGTGAGCAGCAGCACGCCGAAGGCGATGGCCAGCAACAGGATCGGCACCGACAGCCAGGCGGTGAGGCCGTCGGTCAGCGGGCCGCCGACCACGAAACCGACGAAACCCGCCGCGCGCGAACGACCATGCGCGTCAGTTGGCGTGCCCGCGGCGATATGCCAGAGCCCGAGCATGGGCAGGCCGACCAGCAGCCCGCCGAGCACCAGCCGCGGCCGGGTCTCCGGATGGGGTTCGGTGCGCATCAGGATGACCGCGATGGCCGTGGCGACGAACGGCAAACCGGCCGAGGCCGAACCCGATACGGCCCGGATGGCCTCCTCTACCCAATGGCCGACCGGTCCACCCGCCGACAGCCACACCGCGGCGGCGATCACGGCGCTGAGCGCGATCAGGCCGAGTGCGATGCCGTCGCGGCGGTGGCCGTGCTCGATATCACCCGCCTTACTCAACGTCCGCGTGGTCGCGCCGACGCCGCGCGCGAGCATGAGCCAGCCGTTGCTGACGCCGCGGCCGAATACGGCCAGCGGCGCGGTGTTCGACCGACGGCGCGCCGGTCGGCGCACCGGAGCGGTGCGGCCGCGCGACGCGCCGGAACGCGCGGTGCCGGAACGGGACCGTGCCGCAGTGGTCCGCCCCCGCGCCGATCCCGCCCGCGCACGTGTGGTGGTGCTGCGGGACTTACCTGCCATGGCAATCAGGCTAGCGGCAAACGCCCCATAGAGACCATCCGCAACACAGGTATCGCCCGTCCCAGCGGGCGAAACCGGGCGGGATGCCCAGGTCGGAGACGATACCGGCCGCCACGCCGCAAGGACGGCCTTTCGCCGTGTCGCGGGCGCGCCGCGGCGGCGATCCGTCAGACCGAGCGATCGAAGCGGGCCAGCGCCTCGACGGCGGCCGGATCCCCGGTGATCTCGACGCGGACCTCGCCGCGCCCCGTCGAGTACAGCGTCAGCTCCGAGGCCGGGGCCCGAAGCGTCACCGTCGCACCGGATTTCGCGCCGACCCGGAGCTCGGACCCGTCCGGCGTCACCAGCGCGACCCGCACCGGCGCCTTCCGGTAGCCGAACGATGCGGTGCGCCGCAACATATTCCAGAGCTGCCGCTCATCGGCGACGGGCAGCACGCGCGGCTCCCAACCCGGTGCGCCGCGACGCACATCCTCGTGATGCACGAAGAATTCGACGGAGTTCACCAGCGCGTCGACCGGCCGCAGCGGCGACCACCACGGCGGCCCGGTGCGCACCAGCTCCAACAGCTGCTGAAACGGCCTGCGGGCGTACGCCGTCTGCACCGCCTCCAGGTACCCGGCCAGCGCGGGCGCCATGATGCCGGGTGCGGCGTCGGGGCGGCGTTCGCGAACCACCAAGTGCGCGGCCAGATCTCGGGCCAGCCAGGTTCCGCAGAGCGTCGGCGCGTCGGGCCCGGCGGCCGCCATCGTCGCCACCAATGCCTGACGTTCCCGCTGGGCGAGCGTCCGTTGTCCCGGAGTCACACGCTGAACATACCGATCATCCGCGTCACACGGGAGGTACGAAACAGGTTCAGCGCGCGCAATTTCCCCGCAGGAGCTCCCCCGCCCGCGCGAGATCGCGCTCGATACCGGGCGATCCGGTGCATACCTTGGTGAACCAGGCATCGACCCTGGCCAGATCGTCGGCGGTCAGCACGCCGCCGTCGGTCGCCTTCGCGACATAGCCGTTGATGGTATTGACCATCGACCGATGGGTGCGCGTGCGCTGGCGATACCGGTCGGCCACGGTGGCATCGAAAGTTTCGCCCCAGAAGACGATTCCGTCGTTGCTGTGCATGCCGCCGTGCAGATCACCGGCCACCGCGGCGAGCCGTTCCGGCAGCGATGCGTCGGGATCGGGTCGCCTGCGCCGCATGGCGTCGCGAACCTCGCGAAGAATGTCCAGCAACCTTGTCACATCCGGATCCGATAGGCCCGCCAGCCGATCGAACCGCCCGATGACGACGCCGACCTCGTCCAAACAAGCGGGCCAATCCCAGCCGTCCCCCGCTACCGGCGCCGCGCCTAAACCGGCAATAACCTTGTCGTACATAAAGATTCGCTGCAGGTATGCGTACAGCACCACCAAACCGTTGAGTTGCGCCTTGCCTTCCACCGGACGAGACTATCCAGCGGGCAGGCCGGTCGGAGGCCGATTCCGGAATGCCCGATTCGCCCGGAACCGTCACGCCCACCCGAATATCCGGGGTGGCGTTTGCTGGACCGGCTCTGTACCTTGACTACTCGGTCCATCAGGGTCGTGGACCTGTCAATACAGAGGGGAGTCCTTCCTTTGCGGAAATTCGTCACCGGTGCGGCCGCCATGGTAGCCGCGGCAGGCGCCACGCTGGCGGTCAGCGCGCCGCAGGCCAATGCGGCCGGCTACTACTACGGCGCCATCGCCATCTCGTACTCCACCGGTTACATCGGCTACTCGTACGACTACGCGGATTCGGGGACCGCGGAGTCGCGGGCGGTCAGCCAGTGCGGCCAGGCGGATTGCCAGGCCGTCGAATGGTTCGCCAACGGCTGCGGCGCGGTCGCCTACTCGCGCAGCACCGGCACCTGGAGCTGGGGCTATGCGGCCTCCAGGCTCGGCGCGCAGAACAGGGCGCTGTCGTACAACAACGCGGGTGCCGCCATCGTGCACTGGAACTGCACGTCCAACCACGGCTGAGCTGGGATCGAGAGGAATTTTCGTGAAACACCGTACTTTCCGCACGGCCGTGGCCGTGGTGCTCGGCGCGGCCGCGCTCTGCTTCGGCGCAGCGTGCAGCACCTCCGATAATTCGGCGACGACCACGAGCTCGGCCAAGCCGTCCGGCGCGGGCGATGTCCAGGGCGGCTCCGACAAGGGTGACAAGGCCACCGGCGTCGCGCCGACCACGCCCGCCCCGCCGAACCTGGACACGCCGACCGTCCAGCAACTCAACGACCGCATCTCCAAGGCCTTCGATTCGTCGATCGATAACAAGGAGAAGATCTCCTGGATCCAAGCCGCCGAACAGGATCCGTACCTGGTGCAGAACCTGGTCGAGGCGGCGAAGAAGAACAAGGTGAAGGTCACCGTCACCAAGGTCAACCCGCCGCAGGACGGCAAGCTGAAGGCCGACGCCGACGTCACCATCGACGGCAAGCCGCTGGAGGGCGGTTCGTTCATCGAATTCATCGCCGAGGGCAAGGAATGGAAGGTCTCGCACGTGTTCGCCTGCAACATCGTGAAGACCGCGAAGATCGAGTCCGCCGCCTGCCAGGAGTGAGCGACTAACCGAAAAGCCGCTGGGAGATCTTGTCTCCCAGCGGCTTTCGTATATTCAAACCCCGATGACAGTGGGCACGATCATCGGCCTGCGCCGGTAGGTCTCGGCCACCCAGCGACCGACGACGCGGCGCACGCTCTGCGCGATCCGGTGCGTATCGGTGACGCCCTCGGTGGCCAGCCGCAGCAGTTCGGCCTCCACCAGCTCGGCGGCCTCGGTGAGCGCCGTCGGATCGTCGGAGAAGCCGCGACCGTTCACCTCCGGCGTGCTCACCGCCTTACCCGTCGTCTCGTCGATGGCGACGGTGATCGCGATGAAACCGCCCTCGCCGAGCACCAACCGGTCCGACAGCGTCGACTCGCCGACATCGCCCACCGAGAGCCCGTCGACATACACATGCCCGACCGGCACCCGGCCGACGATCGATGCGATGCCGTCGACCAGGTCGACAACCACACCGTCCTCGGCGAGCACCACCCGCTCCTCGGGCACACCGGTGGCGACGGCCAGCGCCGCGTTCGCGCGCAGATGCCGCCATTCGCCGTGCACCGGCATGGCGTTGGTGGGCCGAACCGCGTTGTACAGGTACAGCAGTTCACCCGCGGACGCGTGACCGGAGACGTGCACCTTGGCATTCTGCTGCGTTATCACCGTCGCCCCGAGCCGGGCCAGGCCGTTGACCACCGCGAACACCGAATTCTCGTTGCCGGGGATCAGCGAGGAGGCCAGCACGACCAGATCGTCGGCGCGGATATTGATCTGGCGGTGGTCACCGCGCGCCATCCTGGACAGCGCGGACAGCGGCTCGCCCTGCGAACCCGTCGAGATCAGCACCAGCCGGTCGCCCGGCAGCGTCGCGGCGACGTCCAGGTCCACGACCACGCCGTCGGGCACCGTCAGATAGCCGAGGTCCTGGGCGATCTGCATATTGCGGACCATCGAGCGGCCGACGAAACACACTCTGCGCCCGTACTTCTGGGCCACGTCGACCACCTGCTGGATGCGATGCACGTGGCTGGCGAACGAGGCGACGATCACCCGGTTGCGCGCCTTGCCGATGACGTTGTCCAGCACGCCGCCGATCTCCCGCTCCGGCGTCACGAAACCGGGCACCTCGGCATTGGTGGAGTCGACCAGGAACAGGTCGACGCCCTCGTCGCCCAGCCGGGAGAAGCCGGCCAGATCGGTGAGCCGCCCGTCCAGCGGCAACTGGTCGAGTTTGATGTCACCGGTATGCAGTGCGACACCGGCCGGGGTGCGGATGGCCACCGCGATGGCGTCCGGGATGGAGTGGTTGACCGCGAAGTATTCGCATTCGAACGGGCCGTGCTCGGTCCTCTGGCCCTCGATCACCTCGATGAGCTTCGGCTGCTGGCGGTGCTCCCGGCATTTCGCCGCGACCAGCGCGAGGGTGAACTTGGCGCCGACCACCGGAATATCGCCGCGCATGCGCAGCAGGAACGGCACCGCGCCGATGTGATCCTCGTGACCGTGCGTCAGCACGATGGCCTGTACATCGGCCATCCGGTCCTCGATGGCCCGGAAGTCGGGCAGGATCAGGTCGACACCCGGCTGCTGATCCTCCGGGAACAGTACGCCGCAGTCGACGATGAGCAGTTTGCCGCCGTATTCGAAAACGGTCATATTGCGGCCGATTTCGCCGATACCGCCGAGCGCGAAGACGCGCAGGCCGTTCTTGGGCAGCGGCGGCGGTGCGCCGAGCCGATCCTGCGGGGCCACCGCGGCCCGCGAATCCTGCTGCGCCACCGGCTGTTCGGCACGCCGACCGGGCTGGCGGCCGCGCCCCCTGCGCGACTGCCCGTTCCCCTGTGGGGCCGAATCACCGCTCGGCGCAGACATTTTCGGTTCGGCGGCCTTGGCCCTGGACCTAGCCTTCCTGGGTTCGGTCCGCTGCGCGGGCTTATCGGGCGTCGCCTGTTCGGCATGCATCGCGGCCTCGGCATGCGGTGCGGCGGCGGACTTTTCGGCCTGCGCGGCCCGCTCGAAGCGCTCCGACTGCGGCGCGGGCGGACCGGCGGTGCGGGTCGCGGTCCGGCGCGGCCTGCGCGCCACTAGGTCACCATTGTCGCTCACGCGCGCACCTCCGCCGCGGCCAGATCCGCGGCCAGCGCGTCGAGTTGTTCGGATGTCGGCATGAGTTGCGGCAGGCGGGGCTCGCCCACCTCGATGCCGAGCAGGCGCAGTCCGGCCTTGCTCAACGCGACACCGCCCAGGCGCGCCATCGCGGCGTTCAGCGGCAGCATGCTCGCGTTGATCTCCCTGGCGCGAACCACATCGCCCGCGATGTACGCCGCGTGCAGCGCCCGCAACCGCTCGGGCACGAGATGTCCGATGACGCTGATGAATCCGGCCGCGCCGACCGACAGCCACGGCAGGTTGAGCCCGTCGTCACCGGAATAGAAGGTCAGGTCGGTGTCGGCGATGAGGCCCGCACCGGCGTTCAGGTCGCCCTTGGCATCCTTCACCGCGACGATGCGCGGATGTTCGGCGAGACGGCGCAGCGTTTCGGTGGCGATCGGAATCACCGAGCGCGGCGGGATGTCGTAGAGGGTGACCGGCAGGTCGGTGGCGTCGGCGACCGTGGTGAAGTGCGCGAACAAACCCTCCTGGGTAGGGCGCGAGTAATAGGGCGTCACCACGAGCAAACCGTGGGCGCCCGCGCGCTGGGCGTTGCGGGCCAGCTCGACGGAGTGCGCGGTGTCGTAGGTGCCCGCGCCCGCGATCACGGTGGCGCGCTTGCCGACCGCGTCGACCACGGCGTGCAGCAGATCGAACTTCTCCGAATCGGTGGTCGTCGGCGATTCTCCGGTGGTGCCCGAGATCGCCAGCAGATCGACGCCGCGATCGACCAGTCGCGCCGCGAGCGCGACGCCACGGTCGACATCGAGCTTGCCCTCGGCCGTATACGGGGTCACCATCGCGACACCTACCGTGCCTGACGCGCGCAGCCTTGTCTGCGTCGAATCACCGATCGTCATGGTCGGAAAGGCTACCCGGTCGTCGGATCCGTCTCGACACGCGGCGTGAGGTCAGGGCCCGGAGGCGGAAGCGGAGCGTGACCACGGAGGGCCCCCGAACGCCGCAAATCAGATACAGGGGCGGTTGCTTCGGCCATTGCTTCGACGGCACCGTGACATCAAGACTTTCCTTGAATGACATCACCTATGACGTCACACTGGTGTCATGGATCTGAGCAAATACACCGACCGCCTACGCGCGGATCTGGAGTCGGCCGCGGCCCTCGGCGATGAGAAGACGCAGGCCACAGCCGCCGCCCTGGCCGCGGCCACGGAGAGTTCGGCGCGGTTGGTGCTGCTCGCCGCGCTGTCCGAGCTGGCCGCCGAAATCAGCGGCGCCCTCGACGATCACACCGTCCGCGTCGCACTCGACGGGACCGATGCGATCGTCGATGTGCGCGAGACCAAGGCCACCTCGGCCGACGACCATCCGAGTTTCGAGGAGATGACCGGCGATATCAGCCGGGTGACGCTGCGCCTGGTGGAGCAGCTCAAGGCGCGCGCCGAGGAGGCGGCGGCGCAGAGCGGGCAGTCGCTCAATTCGTGGCTGTCCGGCGCGGTGAACGGCGCGCTGCGCGAACAGATGCGGCGCAACTTTCCCCGCGACAACTGAATCGGCGACCGTCCGCCTCGGCGGCTGAATACGCTGCCCCGCAACGCTTTTCGAGCGCACTTCGGGCGAATTCCACCTTCTCGCAACGCCTTCGAACGGATTCACACCAGCCGAACGGATTTCAAAGCAGCGCAGCGAGATCCCCGCGCTCGCCGACGACGATCTCGTCCAGCTCCAGCCAATCCGCCAGCTCGCGCAGCGCGCCGTTCAACGCCTCGGCCGTCCGCGGCGTGCACCGGCCGGGTTCGGCGAACGCGCCCGGCACCAGCAGTCGGCCGGTGGCGCGCTCGGCGCGCAGGTCGACTCGGCCGACGAGCTCGCCGTCCAGCAGGAACGGAAATACGTAATATCCGTGCACGCGTTTGGGTTCCGGTGTGTAGATCTCGATCCGGTAGTGGAAGTCGAAGATGCGCTCGGTGCGCGGGCGGAAGAAGATCAGCGGATCGAACGGGCACAGCAGCGCCGCACCCTCGATCCGGCGCGGGGTCGCCGCACCGGTGCGCAGGTAGGCGGGCTTATCCCAGCCCTCCACCGTGACCGGAATGAGCTCGCCCGCATCGATCAGGTCGGCGATGGCGGGCTCGGTCTGCGAGCGATGCAGGCGGTAGTAATCGCGCAGATCGGCCTCGGTGCCGATGCCGTGCGCGGTGGCCGCGCGCAGCACCAGCTCGCGCACCGCATCGTCCTCGGATACCTTGCGGGACAGGATATCCGGTGGGATCACCCGCTCGACCAGATCGTAGTGCCGCGCGAAGCCGACCCGCTTGTCCACCGAGAGGGCGCCGTAGGCGAACATCGCCTCGATTACCACCTTGGTATCGCTGCGATTCCACCACGAACCCTTCGACCGCGGCCGGTCCAACTCCAGATGCTTCTCCACCTCGCCCGCGGTGCACGCGCCGAATTCGGCGATCACCTCGAGAATATCCTTGCCCAGCGAGGGATTTCGGTCGAGCACCGACTGCACACCGCCCCAGCGACCGTGCTCGTAGCGCGCCATCCGCCAGCGCAGCAGCGGCCAGTCCTCGACCGGAATCAGCGCCGCCTCATGCGCCCAGTACTCGACCAGTTTGCGCGGGCGGCGGGCGCCATCGCGCCACGCCGCCTCGTCCAGGAGTGCCCGATCGTAGGCGCCGATCCTGCTGAACACCGGCGCATAGTGCGCCCGCACCACCGCCGACACCGAATCCAATTGCAGCAGCTGAGTTCTGCCCAAAACGTCCATGACCGCCCGCCGGGTCGCGGCCGCAGGTCTGCGCCGACCGAACCCCTGCGCGGCCAACGCGGTCCGTCGCGCGGCCGCCGCACTCATCACTCGCATCCCAGCAACGATGCCACGGGCCACCGACAAGTACTCAGGTCGAGACGGTGACCGCACCCGCCGCATCGATTTCGGTGCGGCGATCCTGTTCCGGCGAGTTCGCCAGTACCGTGGCCAGGATGCGCCTGCCCACCGGCAGCACCCGAATGGTGACCGAACCCGTATTGGCGGCGTCGAGTTCGTGGGTCGCCGCCTCGATCACCTGCTGGCGCACCCAGCGCGGTACTCCGGCGAAACCGCCGTCGTCGAGCAGCACCACCTCGACGCCGCGCGAGCGCGCGCCGCGGGCGGCGCTGTTCAGCTCGTCGCACACCAGTTGCGGGGCCCGCAGCCCGTCGCGGAGTTCGGCCTCCAGCAGCCGGCACTGCTCGCGCTCCGCCGGGCTGAGTTCGGCGCCGTCGGCGATCCGCTCCAGAATCGGGCGGGCCACCTTGTCGAGGCGGGCCAGCTGCCGATCGCGCTCACCCTGCTCAGCGGCCATGGTCGCCTCCGCGGCGGCCCGCATGGTCGCCTCCTCGCGCAGCAGTCGCAGCTGACGCTGCGTCGGTCGCATGATCGCCGCGAACAGCGAGATACCCGTCACCGTGACAAGCGGAACGACCGACCCGACAAGCAATTCCGGCCGGGTGCCGCCCACCAGGCTCACCGCCAGGATCACCGCGGCGACACCGCCGACGCCGACCCACGCCGCACCGACCCGGCCGCGCAGCACGAGCACCGCGAGCACATAGGAGGATGCGAAGGCCGTCCACACCTGCCTCGACGTCGAATGATCGATCGCCGCGGTGGTCAGCGCCGTCGCCACCGGCGCCGAGGTCATTACGAAAATCGTTGCGGGCCAAGGCAATGGATCTATCGGAAGCACCAGAACCAACACCCCGGCCAGCGCGAGCAGCCCGAGCGCGGCCACCGCCAGCACCAGCGGCGATTCGGCGAAATTGCGAACCATGTACAGCGCGATGGTCGCCTCGAGCATCAAGAGGAACAGCCAGGCCGATCGGTCCCGCAATCCGAGCAGATCGCGCAGCCCGAATTCGCTGTCCGCCTCACCCATCACTGCCCCACACCAAGGTCACGGTGGTGCCCTCGCCGGGCGCCGACTCCACGAAACCCGCACCGCCCGCGAGCTGACGCATCCGTCCGAGAATGCTCACCGAGATGCCGAGCCGGTCGGCCGGCACCTGGCTCAGATCGAAACCCGCACCGTCATCCCGGAATACGACGCGGATACCGCCCGCGCTCACCGTCACGGTGACGCTGCGCTGCACATGACGGCCCGCCACCGTGGCGTGGCGCAGGCTGTTGCGCACCGCCTCGGCCAGCGCGGCCGCGATCACCCCCGCCGCGGATACCGGCAGTCGGAGATCGTCGAAGCCCGCCCAGCGGCGCGCGGCGAAGCGGATACCCGGATTCACCTCCAACACGGCCGAACGCAGGAAACCGATCGCCGATTGGGCGTCGAGCCGATCGGGTTCGATATCGCCGACCCGGCATTCGTCGAGTTGTTCGAGGGTCCGCTCGGCCTGCTTGCGCAGCACCGGCGATTCCGTACCCGCCCGCGACGCGTCCAACAGGGTGGACAGCACCGCGTCGTGGATCAGCGCGGCGAAACGCGCGCGCTCACGATCCCTGGCGGCCGCGCCCGCCGCCGCTGCCGCCCGCCTGCTCTCCAACGCGGACTCCCGGTCGACCCGGGCCGCGGCCGCCCTGGCATAGATGGCGCACCACAGGAACAGGGCGGCCAAACCGATCGCCCTGCTGAAATCGCCGGCCAGCGACCAGCCCGAACCACCCTGCGTCACAAATTTGTTCGCCATGGTGACCAGCCCGGCGCCGAACACCAGATATGCGACGGCGATTCGCGGCGGCCAGGCCAGCGACGCCATCAGCACGCCGAGCGCGAATACCCGGTACAGCCAGACGTAATGGGTGCCCGGCATCGGCTGGATATACGCGAACGGGATCAGGGCGATCGCGATCAGGAAGCCGACGGCCGCGGCGCGGACCGCCACCGAGATCACCCGCCTGCTCATACCCACCGAAACCACCGCGACCACCGGGCACAGCCCGAACGCCAGCGCCATGGTCAACGCGGTCCAACCGATCGAGACACCCCGGCTCTCGCTCAGGATTTCCGGCAATTCGACCACGGCGGCCAACATGCCGCCGATGCCGATCGCCAGGCCCATCCGCCGCTCGATGCGGTCGGAGGCCGCCTCGGAAATATTGTCCTCGGACACCACCGCGTCACCCTGCCGGTTCATGCGGAATCGGTCGAGCAGCGCGGTTTGGGTGACGGTGGTGTCCAGCAGGCTGGACACGCTCATGCGTAATCCTCTCGGCCTGCCCCCGGCCCCGTCGTCATCGTGCTCACCCGCGCGGATGCCGCTCGGGAACCGGCAGCCAGCCATCCTCCACCGCCCGCTTGTACAGGTCGGTCTTGGTCGGAGCCGGGCGACCGGCGTCGGCATACTTCTGCCGGATCCGCCCGAGGTAGTCGTTCACGGTCTGTTCGGAAAGACCGGTCAACCGCGCTACTCGGGATGCCTTCTCACCGGAGGCATAGAGCGTCAGCACCTCTTCCTGGCGCGGGCTCAAACCCACGTCGGACAGTTGCGGGTCGCCATCGATGGCGGCCGCCCAGTCGGTGGTCACCACCTGCTCACCGGAGGCCGCGCGGCGCACCGCCGCGACCACCGTCGGCACATCCTCGGACTTGCGGACCACGCCGAGCACGCCGGCCCTGGCCGCCGAGCGCACCAGGAACGCGTTATCCGCGCCGGTGAACACCAGCACCTCGATACCGCGATCGCGCAGCGCGCGCACATTGTCCTCGGGCGATGACCCATCGGCCAACCGCAGATCGAGTACGACCAGATCCAGCTGCGGTTCGCCCTCCGCCGCGGCAAGCAATTCCGGCACGGTGCCCGCGGTCAAGACCAGATTCAAGTCCGGCTCCGGCGCCAACATCGCGGCCAGCCCAATCGCGACGGATTCGTGGTCTTCCACCAATCCGATCCGGCGTGGGGTGCCCTCGCCCCCTTCGGCCCTCGTCACCTCGACTCTCCAATCCCGAGCTACTCGGTTCACATCCCCACCGGAACACTGTTCGTGTCAGTATGCCGGTTGGCCACTCGACGTGGTCAGACACCAATATTTGGGGGGACGTGTCAACTGTTGTCGCACCCGTCCCGCGACCCGGCATCGTATAACAGCAATCCGATGGAATTGCGGCGACGATACCCTCACGACATCAACTGTGCGGCCACCGATGCGCCGAGCTCCCAACATTTTTCGAGATCCGGCTTGGCCGGCGGCCCCGAGACCAGCACCGGCGCCGCGGACTTTTCCCACCCGAGCCCGGTGGTGATACTCGCCACCGCCCGCTCCGCACCCTCGGTCCCCTCATTGCCGTGCAAATAGAAACCGAACGGACGGCCGCGCGTCGAATCCAGACACGGGTAATAGAACGTGTCGAACGCATGCTTGAGCGCACCCGAGATATAACCCAGATTCGCCGGACTGCCGAGCAGATATCCGTCGGCTTCCAACACATCGACGGCGGTTACCGCGAGCGCCGCCCGCCGCACCACCTCGACCCCCTCGATCTCCGGATCGGTCGCACCGGCCACCACCGCCTCGAACATCGCCTGCATATGCGGCGATGGGGTGTGATGGATGAGCAGCAGTCGGGCCACGACGTCGAGGGTAGTCCGTGCGGCTCATTCGAATTCGACGGAGATGGCGGCGCGTTCGGCGACCAGCTCGGCGCGCACCAGTTCCAGCAGGTGGGCGAGGCGGGTGGCCCAGAATTTCGAGCCGAGGGTGTCGTTCGAGATGATCTTCGCGTCACCGGTCGCGATCAGCTTTTCGGCCAGGTTCGGGTAGCGCTGGAATTTGGCGCGCAGCAGTCCGGCCATGACGGCGTGCCTGGCCTCGGGCCAATGCGGGCGTCGCGGCGCGTCCTGCGCCAATTTCTCTGCCTCGTAAGGGTTTTCAGTGTCGGCGATACGCGAACGGATATCGTCGTCATCGATGCTGAGCGCCCAGTACGCGTGCGTCACCGACGGATAGGTCAGCCCGTCGACCATGATGGGTGCGGGGTAGGAGTTCTGCAGCACCTCCCAACCCGGGTCCGATGGCCAGCCGCTGCGATAGACCGTGCCGCGGATCGTAATCGGCTGTGCGAGCGGCTCATCCGGGCCGTCGGCGGGCGCCCACCGCGTCCACTCCTCGGTGATGCGTTCGGCCGCGGCGAAGTATTCGACGGCTTGTTCGCGGTCGGATTCGTTATCGGAGAACAGCGCCCGCAACGGGGCGTCCTTGCGGTCCATATCGCCCAGCGCGTAGAGCCGCAGATGCTCCGGAATCGCCTCGTACGCCGCACGCACCCGCATCCGGTTCGGCTCGGTCCGGTCCGCGATGTAGGCGTGCGCCGCCGCCAAACAGCGTTCGGTCGAGTCCGGGCGGCCGTTGAGCCGGTCGATCTCGTCGGTGACCTCGCCGATCAGCGCGGCCTCGTCCACCCACATCGCCGGTTCGGTCAGCCGCCAACTCGCCAGATGGTGGGCGCTGACACGCGCGCCCTCGGGCAGGCTGGTCGCGACCCAGCCGGAGCGCACCTTCGCCGCGAACTCGTCGAGGTTGACCAGCTCCCAGCAATCGATCATGCCGTCCGCGTAGATCTTCAGGTCGGCCAGGAAATATGTGTCACCGTTGTGGATGAACACATGCCGCCACGTCCCCTCGATGCGCTGCCCGTCGACATCCCGGTAGGTCCGGTTGAATCGCCCCATGCCGCGCAGCGTAGCGGGTGGCGCGGCGACGGCGGCGCGGGACACCGAATCGGCTGTGCGGCAACGAATCCGGCGCGGATTCAGCGCTTGCGTTCGACGCGTTCCAGTTCGACGGCGCGGCGCATGGCGGCGCGGGCGCGGGTGCGGTCGCCCGCGTAGTCGTAGGCGCGGGACACCCGGTAGGAGTTGCGCCAGTTGTCCGGGTCGGCCTCCCATTCCTGTTTGACCTGTTCGAACAGTTCGTCGGCGGCCGCGCGTTCGATGCGGCCGGACGGGCGGCGGGGCAGTTCGGAGACGTCGAGCTCCAGACCCTCGTCGGCGATGCGGCGGGCCAGGTGCTGATGGGCGAGCGCCGCCCGCACGCTGGTGGCCACCACCCAGACGCCGATGAAGGGCAGGATCAGGATGCCGATGCCGAGCAGGATCGACACGGCATCGCCATATCCGAAGAGCTCGAACGCTTTTCGGCCGAGCCTGATGAAGTAGTACCCGAGCACCACCACCAGCACCGCGATGAAGGCGACGATCCGCACGACCTGGCCGTTGTTCGACCGCGTGCGATCCGCTTCGGCGTTCACAGGTCCAGCAGCGGGTCGAGCCCGACGGTGAGGCCGGGGCGGTCGGCGATCCGGCGCACGCCGAGCAGGACTCCGGGCACGAAGGAGGTGCGGTCGATGGAATCGTGCCGGATGGTGAGGGTTTCGCCCTGGGTGCCGAACAGCACCTCCTGATGTGCGACCAGCCCGGCCAGCCGAATCGAGTGCACCCGGACACCGTCGACGTCGGCGCCGCGCGCACCCTCGAGTTCGGTGGTGGTGGCGTCGGGACTGCGGCCGACACCCGCGCGGTCCCGGGCGGCGGCGATCAATCCCGCGGTCCGGTAGGCGGTGCCGGAGGGCGCGTCGGCCTTGTTCGGGTGGTGCAGTTCGATGACCTCGACGGATTCGAAGAATCGGGCGGCCTGTTCGGCGAAGCGCATGGACAGTACGGCGCCGATGGCGAAGTTGGGTGCGATGAGCACACCGGCCTGCGGGCGGCTCGCCAGCCAGCCGCGCACCTCGTCGAGCCGGGCCGCATCGAATCCGGTGGTGCCGACGACGGCGTGAATTCCGTTCTCCACCAGGAATTTCAGATTGCCCATCACCACATCCGGATGGGTGAAATCGACGACGACCTCGGTGCCGGCCGCGGTGAACGTCTCCAGCGCATCGCCCTTGTCGACGGTGGCGACCAACTCCAGATCGGGGGCCGCCTCGACCGCCGCACAGATGGCCTGGCCGACTTTGCCGCGTGCTCCGAGCACTCCGACCCGAATGGTCACCGCACCTCCCAAGTTCCGCTATCCGATGAGGTCAGCCTAATGGGCGCTGTCGGCGAAGCCGTCCTCAGCCCGCGCACGGCCGGAACGAATGCGGAGGTACGCCTAATCGGCGGCCTCGACGCATCCGCCCCATGACCGCATCACCTGACCACTCACGCCTCCCACGGATTAATCGACGAAACACCCAGCGCTCGAAAATCCTTGCCATTGCGCGTGACAACGGCGAGCCCGTGAGATTCGGCTGTCGCGGCGATCAGCCCGTCCATCGGACATACGTTTTGCCCGATGGCGTCCGCCCGCGCACGGAGCCGCCCCCATGCTTGTGCGACCGGCAGGTCGACCGGAAGCAGTCGATCGTTGAATCGAGCGGTGACCAGTTCTGACAGCCACTCGGTCAACCGCGCCCTTCGCTTACTCTCCGGCAGCCGCTCTACGCCACGGCGTATTTCACCGATGGATATGACGCTCAGGAACAATTCGTCCTCGTCGACCGCGTGCAGCCACTCCATCAGACCGGGATCGGGTCGCGGCTTCGTGGCCTCCGAAAGGACATTGGTATCAATCAAGAACCCGGTCCGATCCAGTACCGCCGCCGTCACAGGATCACATCGCGATGTGGCGAATCGGACCTGTCACGCTCGATGTTCAATCCCGAACCCCACAGCGGGGACTCGGCGAGAAATTCGGCGAAACTTCCCTTTCTGACGTTTCTGCGCCGCCACTCGTCGACCGGGACGACAACGGCCACCTCACGTCCATGCTTGCTGATCACCTGCGGTCCCTCCCTTTCCACCCTGTCGATCAACTCGGAGAACCTGGCCTTGGCCTCGGCGAGCGGCCAGGCGATATCCATCTCGACCCGCTGCTCACCGTCATTCCGTTTGCGTGCCATCGCAACCGTCCATTCGACCAATCTGACCACTCTGGTCAATTCAGGCTAGCGACTCGCAAGCCATAGCGCTAGCGCATATTCGCCGCCATCCGCTCCAGCGTCCGCACCGTCGCGATGTACTGCCCGTCGGTCAGCCCTTTCATCAGGTCGGCACGGCGCCGCTCACTCAGGTCGAGCATCCGCCGATGGGTATCGCGGCCCGCGTCGGTCAGCTCGAGCACGCCCGCCCGCTCGGTCACCCAGTCGCGGCGGATCAGCTCGGCGAGTTCGGCATCCCATTCGCCCGGTTCGGTCCAGAACGGCGTGAGCCCGTCGCGCACCTCGGCCGCCGGATGTGGGCCATCGGCCAGCGAGTTCAGCATCTGCCAATGCCTGCGGGTGAGCCCGCCGACGGCCATATCCGCCTCGAAGCGGGCGTTGATCAGCCGATCGAGTTCCTTGAGCCAGTAGCCGATCGGGCGTAGTTCGGTCATGATGTCCACCAATCCATGTAAGATGACAACTAAATGTAGTTTTACATGAATGTAGGGGCGTATGGAAGATCAGGACGCGATCACCGCGGCGGTCGAGCGGGCGATGGTGCGAATCCGGCGGCGCCAGACCCGGGGCGCACTTGCCGCGCGCTCCCCCGTCCCGGTCGCCGTATTCGGGGTGCTCGACGCGGTGGCAGCGGCCGAGGAGGCCACCGTCGGAACGCTCGCACCCGCACTGGGCGTGGATCAGCCGCGCGCGAGCCGCCTTGTCGCCCAAGCTGTTTCGGAAAATCTGTTGGAGCGGGTCGCGGACCGGCACGACGGCAGGCGGTCCGTGCTGCGGCTCACCGCCGACGGACGCGCGCTGGTGGACGCGGCCCGCGCCGGCCGCCGCCGCGCGATGGCCGCGGCGATGTCGGACTGGACCGACCGCGAGCGTGCCGAATTCGCAAGGCTCCTGGCGCGTTTCGTAGACGCGATGGATGCGCCCGATGCTCAGCCGAAGACGATCACCTGACGCAGCGCGTGCCCGGCGGCGAGTTCGTCCATGGCGCGGTTGATTTCGTCGAGGCCGATATGCGCCGAGACCAGTCGTTCCACCGGCAGCCTGCCCTCCCGCCACATCCGGACGTATTCCGGAATGTCCCGGGACGGAACGGCCGAACCCAGGTAGCTGCCGACGATCGAACGGCCCTGCGCCACCAGGGCCAGCGGTGAAATGCTGGCCCGTGCGTCGGGTGCGGGCAGTCCGACGGTGACCGTCGTGCCGCCGGGAGCCGTTGCGGCGACCGCGGTTTCGAACGCGCGGACATTGCCCGCCGCCTCGACCACCACCTCGGCCTGTACGCCGAGCTCGGCCACCTCGACCGGGGTGTGCGCGGCGCTCGCGCCGAGTTCCTTTGCCAGCGCCAGCTTTTCCGGAACGGTGTCGACCGCGATCACCTCCTTGGCGCGCAGCGACAGCGCCACCAGCACCGCCGCCATCCCCACCCCGCCGAGCCCGACCACCATGATCCGGTCCGTCGGCCCCGGTTTCGCCGAATTCAGCAGTGCCCCACCGCCGGTCAGCACCGCGCAGCCGAGTACGGCGGCCACCTCGGGCGGCACATCGGCGGCCACCGGCACCACCGAGCGCCGATCGACGACCGCATGCGTCGCGAACGCCGAAATACCCAGGTGGTGTTGGATTTCTGCGCCGTCGCGCCGCAATCGCCGTCCGCCGCCGAGCAGTTCACCCGCATTGTTCGCGATACTGCCCGGCCCGCACGGGGTCCGGCCGTCGCTGGCGCAGCCCGCGCATTCCCCACAGCGCGGCAGGAAGGTCATCACCACGCGCTGACCGACCGTGAGATCGGACGGGCCCGGTCCGATCTGCTCGACGATGCCCGCCGCCTCATGCCCGAGCAGCATCGGCACCGGCCGCACCCGATTGCCGTCCACCACAGACAGATCCGAATGGCACAGCCCGGCCGCCTCGATCCGCACCAGCAGCTCACCGGGGCCCGGTTCGGCCAGGTCCACATCGCACACGGTGATCGGCGCCGATTCGGCGAACGGCGCGGGCGCCGCGATCCGCTCCAGGACCGCACCACGAATCCTCATGCCCCGACGCTACCGCGCCGGCCGGCTCGGCACCGGCCCAACTCCCCCGATCGACTTGTCCGATTCCGCCATCGCCGACTAATCTCGACTGACGTGGCGGTGCTCCCGTTGGCCGACTTGTACCGGTCCGGGGTCGGGGCCGTCACGATTCGAGGA
Organism: Nocardia sp. JCM 34519.1; assembly: GCF_020361265.1. NCBI lineage: Bacteria > Bacillati > Actinomycetota > Actinomycetes > Mycobacteriales > Nocardiaceae > Nocardia > Nocardia sp. JCM 34519.1. Next base: position 158,774 of record NZ_JAIRBR010000003.1, on the reverse strand, counting down.
GATATTTCCCCTGTCTGTACAGTTCAATCACACCATTGTCGGATGCAGTGACAACCGGGTGACCGCCGAATTCTGGGCGGACATCCTTGGTTTGACAGTCGGCAAGCCATGGGGGCCGTTCATTCCGATCCCCACGGCCAATGGCGTCACATTCGATTTCGCGAATGTGCCGCCGCACATCACCGAAATCCAGCCCCAGCACTACGCATTCCTGATCTCGGAGGCCGAATTCGATGCGGCCTACGCCAAGATCCAGCGCTACCAACTGGATCATTGGGCCGATCCCCGGCAGCAGGGCATCAACCAGATAAATCACAACGACGGCGGCCGCGGCGTCTACTTTCTCGACCCCAACGGCCACTTCATGGAATTGATCACGGTGCCATACGGCGGCTGGCCCGAGTAATGAAACGGGGCGGCGCGACATAGCGCCGCCCCTGCTCAGCGTCTCAGTTCGGTCGGGGTCGGCGGCCATGGATTGGGTTTGACCGCGGTGGGTTTGCGAATCGGATTGTCATCCCAGTCGAAATGGATGCCGACCCAGGCCTTCGGCCGGTCGAAGCGGATCTCCCCGGCGGCGAATCTGGTGTGCTCGAAGGAGATCTCGCCGAAGAAATCCGCCTCGGTGAAGTCCACCGAGCGGCCGCCGAGCACCGTTCTGGCGAAGGTCAGGCTGCCGTGGAATTCGGCCTTGCGGAAGTCTGTCTCCCTGGATCCCTTGCCGCGCAGCCGGTTCGGCGTTCCGAACCGGGCCTCGTCGAAGGTGATCATGCCCGCGTAGAACTGGGCGCCCGCGAAAACGACCTGGCCGCCGTTGAATTCGGCGCTGTGGAAGGTGACGTGCTCACCGTCCATGGTGGCTCGCTCGAAGCAGGTGCGATCGGCCCGGAACCTGGCCTCCAGGAAGGCCGTTCGCGGGCCGGCGAATCGGGCGCCGAGGAAGGAGGTGCGCGGACCGCGGAAGACGCACTTCTCGAAGGAGGCCGAGCTCTCGAACACCGCCTCGTCGAATGTCGTTCCGAGCGCCTGGATTTCGAGCTTCTCGGCGCGAGCACTGCCGAACAGCGCATTGTCGAAGGTCACCGCGCCGTCCCGGAACACCGCGCCGCGGAATGTGGTGTGCGGCCCGTCGAACGTCGTGTATTCGAAGGATGTGGGCCCGAGGAACCGGCAGCCGGTGAAGTGGGTGTGCTGCCCGGCGAATACCGCGGACTGGAAGTCGGCCTTCTCCAGCACCGCTCCGGTGAAATCGAAGTCGCAGTGCGACCACGAAATATCCGCGGATCGCCGCAGATGGGCGGCGATCACCCGGATTATGGTCCGGCGCACCTCGCTGTCGTTCTGCCGGTATTGATAGACCCGCTCGACCGAACCGCCCTCATCCGGGCGCGATTCCTTGCGCGACACAAGGTGGTTCGCCCCGTCGCCGGGCTCGTAGGGCAGCCGCAGATAACCGCACAGCACGTCGATGCACTGCTGACGACGGCCGGGTGCGGAGAATTCGTCGGCGACCCCGGCCATCGCGAACACCCCGGCGACACGCACCGCGACATCGGTGTCACCGAGTTGTTTGGCCGCGGCGCCGAACAACTCCGCGAAACGTCCACGTTCCAAATCGCGTTGGCGGCGGTACGCGACCACCAGGGCGACCGCGCCGCCGACACCGGCCGCCACCGATAGCGCGATCTTCGTCAGGTCGACCTGATTCGGCGTCTCGGCCTTCGCGCCGAACGCCCACCACAACACCCACCAGGTGAGTGCGGCGACGCCGAGCCCGCCGACCACCACGGTGACCACCGCGAGCAGGAGTGCCGCGCGGTGCAAGCGATCGCCCAACCTCCCCCATGTCATGAGCGCATAGTAGCCGGATTGTCGCTCGCGGCGGACAAGATCGACGGACCTCGATATCACAAACCAACCGGATGGTCCTTTATGTCACATTTGTTGTGCCGCTTGAGATTTGGAACCTTGTCCAGTTGAACCGAGGTCCAACACCATCTCGACCTCAACCATCGCCGCGTCCCGCTCCATCGCCTCGCGCCGCCCGGTGCGCCGGAAGCCGTTACGCAGGTACACCCGCTCGGCGGGTTCGTTGCCGTCGAGCACCCACAGCATCACCTGTCCGTACCCACCGTCACGCGCCCAGTCGAGCACCGCGCGCACCAACTCGTCGGCGGTGCCCTTGCCCCGCGCCACCGGATCGACCCACATCGAAACCAGTTCCGGCAGTTCGCCATCCAGTTTGCCGCCGGCGAGACCGACCGGAACGTCGTCCAGCCACGCGCCGAACAACACCGACTCGGTGAGCTTGGCCTGCCACTGTAATTCGGTGCGCTGCACCGCTTGGTCGTAGGTCAGCCGGGCCGCGTACGGCGCCAAGCGTAGGCACTCCAATAGCAAATCCCGGTATGTCCGCCAATCGGATTCCGTCAATCGCCGCACCATGATCATGAACGCATCGTCCGCCCGCTGACGCGCCGGGCGCAATGTCAATTCCGAACATCCTGTGCCGCAACGTATCAGCGATGGCGAACCGGGGCGCGACATCCGGCGATCGAATACCGGTAGCGCACCGCGGTATTCACTACCCGGCCGACGTCACCCGACGGCAGCCTGGCGGTTCTGCCGTATGCCCATACCGGCGGCGAGCAGGCAGGCGATCGCGACCAGCACCACGAACCAGGGAAAGACGCGGCTCAACCCCCAGGTGGTGGCGGCCCAGCCCGCGGCGATCGTCGGCAGCGCCATCGCCGAATATGCGAGCAGGTAGTACGCCGACATGGTCTCGCCACGCTTGTGCTGCGGCACCACCTCGGCGAGGTGCCGCAGCGATCCGCCGAACCCGAGTCCGAAGGTGGCGCCGAGCACGACGCCCGCCGCCAGCACCGCGACCCAGTTGTGCGTCGCCAGTGCGGGCACGGTGGCCAGCAGGGCGATCGCCATTCCGGCGTCACCGAGGATGGCGGCCCACCGCGCGGGCACGCCGGTGGCGAAGTACTGCACCGTCGCGCCCGCCGTCGCGGTCGACGCCACGACTGCCCCGCCGAACACCAGATTGTGGATGCCGGTCTGCTGCGCGGCCAGCGACGGGTACAGCGAGAGCAGCACCCCGAGCACCGACCAGGCCGCCATCACACCGATCGCGGCGAACCAGAAATCGCTGCGAATCTCTTGCGGCACGGCCGGTTTCGCGATGGTGATGCGGCCGCTGACCCGCGCGGTGTGCGGTTCGCGCAGCACCAGCACGCCGACGCCGATCAGCAGGCACAGCACGGTGATCACCAGATACGGTGTGCGCAGCGGATGCGGCACGTACTGGGCCAGCAGCGCCGAACCCAGGATCGCGACGGCCATGCCGACATTGAAGGCGACACCGCTCAACTGCCCGGACCGCGCGCCGTGCCGCGGGCGCAGATCGAGCAGCGCCGCGGCGCCCGCGACCACCGTCGCGCCGACCGCCAAACCGTGTAATGCCCTGGCCAGCAACAGCATTGCCACCGACTGCGCGAACATGAAGACGATCAGACCGACGACCATGATGCCGAAAGAGCCGAGCAGCACCGGCTTGCGGCCGACGACATCGGAGATCCGGCCGGAGACCAGCACCGCGACCAGCGCGGCGACGGCGTAAACGGCGAAGACGAAGGTGGTGGTGAGCGGCGAGAAATGCCACTCGCGTTGATAGAGGCCGTAGAGCGGCGCGGGTGCACCGGATACGCCGAGGGCAACGCCGCTCGCGGCCAGGATCAGTGCATAGGCCCACGGTTGCGAAGTCCGTTCCTCGGCAGGTGCCGCGGTCGTCGCTACCATCGAAGCTCCCATCAGGTAAGTTTGATGCTGATCGAACCTCATCGACCCTACAGCCGGTACGATGATCATCAAACCCCTGAGTGAGGTAGATCATGATGGACGCCACATCGACAACACCCGATCAGGCAGCGCCACCCCAAGAGGGGCCCGCACCTGTCGGCCCGGTTTCGGTGGTGCTCGGCGCGTTACAGGACCCGGTTCGCCTGGAGATGGTGCGCCGGCTCAGCAACGCGGGCACGCCCATGCGCTGCGCCACGCTCTACGACACCATCAATAAATCCACCGCCACCCACCATTTCAAAATCCTGCGTGAGGCGGGGGTGACCGAAAAACTCCTCATCGAAGGCCACACCCATATGCGCCTGCGCACCGCGGAGCTGGAATCCGCGCTGCCCGGACTGATTCCCTCGGTCGTCGAGGCGGCCAACCGCGCCGCGCCGGATACGGTCTGAATCATCCGCCGGTCGGCGGCAACGCGAATAACCTCGGCAATTCGGGCGGTGGATACCGGCGCGCGGCGACCGCCGGATCGTCCCCGAGATCGGCGATCAAATGGCCCGCGCTCCAACGGAATCCGAGCACGACCAGCCCGAGCACCACCGCGAGGGTCACGACGTGCGCGACCGGCCTGACCCAGTCACCCCAATCCAGCAAGCCGATGATCAGCATCTCCACCAGCATCGTCGCGCCCGCAACACAGCAGATCGCGGCGAATGCCCAGAACGCCGCCGGTTCGCGCGACCAATGCCGCAGTGCCGCAAGCAGACCCGTCAGCACCAGGCCGAGACCCAGCGCCAGCCCGAGCCCGTCGAACGCATACTCGTATGCCGCGTCGCGATCGTCCTCGTCACCGCGGCGGCGCAGCCAGGCCAGCATCAGCAGCAGATGCGCCACCGCCGCGCCGAGCACACCGATGATCAACAGCAGATAACCGCCGGTGACGAGCGTCGAGGACCGCAGCGCGACCGCGCCCAGATCCATGATCAGGCTCGCGACCACCGTGACCACCAACCCGAGCACCGCCGCGGGCCGCCGCACCCTGGCCCACAGATATCCGGGCGGCAATTGCGGGCGCAGCCGCCGGAACACCCGGAACCACGCCACCGGAATGATCCAGAACAGCACCGGCGTCATGAATCGCAGCACGGACGGCCCGAACCACATCGAAAGCACGGCGACCGCGGCGGCGTAGAACCAGGCCCAGGCCACCAGGCGAAGCAGTGCGCGCCAAAGGATTTCGGCAAGCAGCAGGCGCGCCGTCCGGTCGCCGGGCCGGGAGCCGAGCAGGCCGCGCAGGGTCGCGACCGCCCTGCCGCGCCCGCCGAATTCGGAACTCTCGAACTCCATCCGCGCCTGCATCCGCAGCAGTCCGGCATTGGTCGGATCCACCGCGAGACCCGCGGCGATCAGCCGTTCCACCGCAGGACGGTCGCGCAACCGCCGATAGGTTTCGGCGGCGTGGGCGAGGGTCGGCACATGGCCGGGCGTCTGCTCGACCGCCCGCTCCAGCAGCGAACGCGCCTCGGCCCGCGTTTCATCGGTCGCGGGCGCATTGACCAGTAGCCGGGCCAGGGTGAGCAGGCCCCGGCCGTCACCGTCGAGCGCCACCGCGATCCTGGCGTGCCGCACCGCATTTCGATGATCGCGCCGCGCGTCGTAGGCCAGGGCCGCCGTCAGGTGGGCGTCCACCGATCGCGGATTCGCGGTGATGGCCATCCCCGCGTAGCGCAGCGCATCGTCAAACCGTTCGAGCTGGTAGACGATGTCGGCGAGCCGCTGCAGCAACCGCGGCTCATTCGGCGCGGCGACCAGCGCCTCGCCGAGGATCCGGCGCGCCTCCTCCAGACGACCCAATTCCTCGGCGATCCGCGCCCGACCGATGACCGGTTCGATGTCCAACATGCCGACCCCCAATCATGTTGACCCGCAATGCCTTTCGCGGATACTAGCCGCCGTCGACCAACTTCCGCACCGCCGCGGGCAGCTCCCTGGTGCGCCGGTACGGCCCGGTGACCGAGGCCGCGAACGGCCGCGCCAGCAGCGTGCGCGCCACGGCCGTGACCTCCTCGGTGGTCACCGCGTCGATCCGGCTCAGTGTCTCCGAGACGGTGCGATGATTGCCGTAGCTGAGCTCGCTGCGACCGATCCGGTTCATCCGGGACGCCGAATCCTCCAGTCCCAGCACCAGTCCGCCGCGCAGCGAACCCTTGGCCCTGGCGCATTCGGCGTCGGTGATCCCGTTGGCGGCAACCTCTTCCAGCACGCCGCGCGCCAAACCGGCCACCTTACCGAGGTTTTCGGGCTGGCAACCGATGTAGACGGAGAACGCGCCGGTATCGGAGAAGGTGTCGACGCTCGAATACACCGAATACGCCAGCCCCCGCTCCTCCCGGATCCGCTGGAACAGGCGCGAACTCAGCCCGCCGCCCACCACGGTGTTCAAAACCGAAAGGGGCCAACGGCGTTCACCCTCGTGCCGACCGAAGGCACGCACCCCGAACGCCAGATGCGCCTGCTCGCTGTCGCGGTGACTCCAATGCAATTCCGGCACGCTGTGCGGGCGGAACCGGCCCTCCCGGCGCGGCGCCGGTTCGGTGGCGGGCTCCAGCCGGTCGGCGAACGCGCGATACACCAACTCCACGGTGTGATCGTGTTCGACATTGCCCGCCACCGCGACCACCATCCGGTCCGGCCGGTACCGGCGCTGATGGAATCCGCGCAGCTGGGCGGCGCTCATCGATTCGATGGATTCGATCGAACCGATCACCGGCCGCCCGATCGGATGATCGCCGAACAGCGCGGTCAGGAACGCGTCACCGACCAGATCCTCGGGATCGTCGTCGCGCATGGCGATCTCCTCGAGCACCACCTGGCGCTCGACCGCGACATCCTCGGACCGGCACAGTCCGCGCAACACCACATCGGTGACGAGATCGACTGCCAGCGGCAGATCCTCATCGAGAACATGCGCGTAATAGCAGGTCTGCTCCTTCGCGGTGAATGCGTTGAGCTCCCCGCCGACGGCATCCATGGCCTGCGCGATATCCAGTGCGGATCGCGTCGGCGTCGCCTTGAAGAGCAGATGCTCCAGGAAGTGCGCCGCACCCGCGACGGTACGGCCCTCGTCGCGCGAGCCGACCCCGACCCAGACCCCGATCGATGCCGAACGCACGCCGGGCACATGCTCGGTCACCACCCGTAATCCCCCGGGTAGCACCGTGCGCCGGATGCCGGCGTCGACGGCGCGCGCGTCGTCGGTGCGCAGCTTCTTCAGTTGCTGCTGCCTCGCGGAACGATCCGGTGCGGAACGGTGGTCGGGCGACGGGAGGGCCGAACCCCCCTGCCCACCACGGAGCAGAGGGGTTGCCGTCTTCTTCTTCGTCACAGAGACAAGTACTACTCGGTCCCGGCCGCCGCCGCATCGACAGTTTCGGCTTCGGTACCTTCGTCGGCGTTTTCGTCGACCGGCACCAGCGAGATCTTGCCGCGGTTATCGATATCGGCGATCTCGACGCGCAGCTTGTCGCCGACGTTCACCACATCCTCGACCTTGGCGACGCGTTTACCGTTGCCCAGCTTCGAGATATGCACCAGACCGTCGCGGCCCGGCAGCAGCGAGACGAACGCGCCGAAGGCGGTGGTCTTGACGACCGTGCCGAGGAAGCGCTCGCCGACCTTCGGCAGCTGCGGGTTCGCGATGGCGTTGATCTGATCGATCGCCGCCTGCGCCGACGGGCCGTCGGTCGCGCCGATGTAGACGGTGCCGTCGTCCTCGATGGAGATGTTGGCGCCGGTCTCCTCGGTGATCTGGTTGATCACCTTGCCCTTCGGGCCGATCACCTCGCCGATCTTGTCCACCGGAATCTTGATCGCGGTGACGCGCGGCGCGTACGGGCTCATCTCGTCCGGGGTGGCGATGGCCTCGGCCATCACGTCCAGGATGGTGGTGCGCGCGTCGTGCGCCTGGCTCAGCGCACCGGCCAGCACCTGCGAGGGGATACCGTCCAGCTTGGTGTCCAGCTGCAGCGCGGTGACGAACTCACGGGTGCCCGCGACCTTGAAATCCATATCACCGAAGGCATCTTCGGCACCGAGGATATCGGTGAGCGCGACGTAGCGGACCTCGTCCTCACCCTTGTCGTTGGTGACGGTGTCGGACACCAGACCCATCGCGATGCCCGCGACCGGCGCCTTCAACGGAACACCGGCGTTCAGCAGCGACAGGGTGGAGGCGCACACCGAACCCATCGAGGTGGAACCGTTGGAGCCCAACGCCTCCGAGACCTGACGGATCGCGTACGGGAACTCCTCCTGGCTCGGCAGCACCGGCATCAGCGCCCGCTCGGCCAGCGCGCCGTGGCCGATCTCGCGGCGCTTCGGCGAACCGACCCGGCCGGTCTCACCGGTCGAGAAGGGCGGGAAGTTGTAGTGGTGCATGTAGCGCTTGCTGGTCTCCGGGCCGAGCGAGTCGACCTGCTGGGCCATCTTCACCATGTCCAGCGTTGTGACGCCGAGGATCTGGGTCTCGCCGCGCTCGAACAGCGCCGAGCCGTGCGCCCGCGGCACCACGGCGACCTCGGCCGACAGCGCGCGGATATCCGCCAGGCCACGACCGTCGATGCGGAAGCCGTCGGTCAGGATTCGCTGGCGCACAAGCTTTTTGGTGACCGAGCGGAAAGCCGCGCCGATCTCCTTCTCCCGGCCGGTGAAATCCTCGGCCAGGCTGGACAGCACGTCGAGCTTGATCTCATCGATCTTCTCCTCGCGCTCCTGCTTGGCCGCGATGCTCAGCGCCTCGGCCAGCGGACGCTTCGCGGTGCCCTCGACGGCGGTGTAGACGTCCTGCTCGTACGGCAGGAAGACCGGGAACTCCTCGGTCGGCTTGGCGGCCAGCTCGGCCAGATCCTGCTGGGCGCGGCACAGCCGGGCGATGAACGGCTTGGCGGCCTCGAGGCCCTGTGCCACAACGGCTTCCGTCGGCGCCTGCGCGCCGCCGTCGATCAGTTCGATGACCTTCTCGGTGGCCTCGGCCTCGACCATCATGATCGCGACGTCACCGGATTCGACGACCCGGCCCGCGACCACCATGTCGAAGACGGCGCCCTCGAGCTGCTCGACGGTCGGGAACGCCACCCACTGGCCCTCGATCAGCGCGACGCGCACGCCGCCGACCGGGCCGGAGAACGGCAGACCCGCGATCTGGGTGGACGCGGACGCGGCGTTGATCGCCACCACGTCGTACAGATCCTTCGGGTCCAGGCTCATCACCGTGACGACGACCTGGATCTCGTTGCGCAGGCCGTCGACGAAGGACGGGCGCAGCGGGCGGTCGATCAGGCGGCAGGTCAGGATCGCGTCGGTGGACGGGCGGCCCTCACGGCGGAAGAACGAACCGGGGATGCGGCCCGCGGCGTACATCCGCTCCTCGACATCGACCGTCAGCGGGAAGAAATCGAACTGATCCTTCGGGGTCTTGCCCGCGGTGGTCGCGGACAGCAGCATGGTCTCGTCGTCGAGGTAGGCGACGACGGAACCGGCGGCCTGCTTGGCCAGCCGACCGGTCTCGAACCGCACGGTGCGGGTGCCGAAGGTCCCGTTGTCGATCAGCGCGACGGATTCGAATACGCCTGGTTCGACCTCGATGGCCGTGGACTTGCGTTCAGTTGTTTCGGACATTCTCTCTTCTCAACCTCTCGTCTTCGCCGGCTCGAGCGCGGGTGGGCGCGATCCGGCTGTCGTCAGCCGTACCTGGGACGGGCGCGCGGCAAGGATGTTTGCGACGCGCACACCCGGCCGAATCCCCTTGGATACGGCGACGCGGAGGCGGTCATCGATCGAAGCCCGCCGGCGGACTATCCCTGCCGAAAGGCCACTACCGAAGACCGACGCCACGCGGCGCGGGTGCATACGGCTGTGCAATGTTGTCGTGCGACGGGGGCCTATAACCCCTCATACACAAATAGCCAACGGGGAGATTGTACGTCTCCCCGTCGGCTGGCTTGCCGACTACCTCCGGCAGTCGTGTGTCGAGCCGCTCAGCGGCGCAGACCCAAGCGCTCGATCAGCGAACGGTAGCGCTCGATGTCCTTGTCCTGCAGGTACTTCGAGAGCCGCTTGCGACGACCGATCAGCGCCATCAGACCGTGGCGGGTGTGGTGGTCGTGCTTGTGCTTCTTGAGGTGCTCGGTGATGTCGGCGATCCGCTTGGACAGCAGCGCGATCTGCGCCTCCGGCGAACCGGTGTCCTTCTCGTGCAGGCCGTACTCGGCCAGAATCGTCGACTTCTGCTCGGTGGTCAGCGCCACGTGGCATCCACTCCTATTTCCCAGTTCCGCGCTCGGAAACCCCGGCATCCGGGGCGGGCGCCACCGCGGACCGCAGCAAACCCGAGGATCCACCTTACCGGACACCCGACCGACACCCCGAATCCGGGCCGCGCTTATCCGGTGCGGTCAGCGGCCTGCAACATCTTTCGGGCGGTCTCCACGTCGCGGCCCATGGTCACGATCAGCTCGTCGACCGACTCGAATTTGCGCTGGCCGCGGACGTGTTCGACGAAATCGACGGCGACGTGCTGACCGTAGAGGTCGGCCTCGCCGTCGAGGACATAGGCCTCGACAGTGCGGGCCCGGCCGGAGAAGGTAGGGTTGGTGCCGACCGAGATCGCCGCCATCGCACGCTCACCCGGGGTGACGGTGCCGATGGTCGGCCCGGGCCCGAGCACGGTGAACCATCCGGCGTAGACGCCGTCGGCGGGCACCGCCGCATGCATCGGCGGCGCCACGTTCGCGGTGGGATAGCCGAGCTGACGGCCGCGTCCGTCACCGTGCACGACCACACCCTCCACCCGATGCGGCCGGCCGAGCGCCTCGGCGGCCGCGGCCATATCCCCCGCGTCGACGCAGGCGCGGATATAAGTGGAGGAGAAGGTCACCGCGTGTTCGCCGACCAGCTTCACCCCGTCGACCTCGAAGCCGAACCGGGCGCCGAGCTCACGCATGGTGGCGACGGTACCCGCGGCCTTCTTGCCGAAGGTGAAATTGTCGCCGACCACCACCTCGGCCACATGCAGCCGCTCGACCAGCAGATCGTGCACGTACCTGGCCGGGGTCAGCTTCATGAATTCCTGGGTGAACGGCATGACGCAGAACACGTCGACGCCGAGTTCCTCGACCAGTTCGGCGCGGCGGGTCAGCGTGCTCAGCTGCGCCGGATGTGAACCGGGCCGCACTACCTCCATCGGGTGCGGGTCGAAGGTCATCAGCACCGATGGAACACCCCGCGCCGCCGCCGATTTCACGGCCCGGCTGATCAGCTGCGCGTGACCGCGGTGGACGCCGTCGAATACGCCGATCGTGAGAACGCACCGACCCCAATCCGCGGGCACCTCGTCGAGACTTCGCCATCTCTGCACAGTGGCGAGCCTAATGGGCGCTGCCGTCGAAGACGACTTCAGATCGCGCCGGGCCGAGCTCCTGTGCGAGGCACTCGCCTAATGGGCGCTGCCGTCGAAGACGACTTCAGACCGCGCCGGGCCGAGCTTCCTGTGCCGAGCCGCACATGCCGAAGGCACCCAACGCTTCCCGGCCGTAAACCGGAGGTGAAACCCTGGTTCGGCTCGCGGCGGGATGTGTGAATCGGGCCAGGTGTGCCTAAGCTCGAGTACGTGCCCGGTAAACGAGACATCGCAACCCGACGCGAGCTGGAGACCGCGCCGGGCAGCACCGCGACGATAGCTCCGCTCTCCTCGGTCGCCCAGGATTATCTGAAGGTGATCTGGACCGCTCAGGAATGGTCGCAGGAAAAGGTGTCGACCAAACTGCTCGCCGAACGCATCGGCGTATCCGCCTCCACCGTCTCCGAGGCCGTCCGCAAACTCGCCGACCAGGGTCTGGTCGAGCACGCCCGCTACGGCTCGATCACCCTCACCGAGGGCGGGCGCCGCGCCGCCGTCGCCATGGTGCGCAGGCATCGGCTGCTGGAGACCTTCCTGGTCAACGAGCTCGGCTACGGCTGGGACGAGGTGCACGACGAGGCCGAGGTGCTGGAGCACGCGGTCTCCGAACTGCTCATGGCCCGCATCGACGCCAAACTCGGCTACCCGGACCGGGATCCGCACGGCGACCCGATCCCTTCGGTGGACGGCGCGGTGCCGACCCCGCCCGCCCGGCAGCTCAGCGATTTCGGCGCGGGCGAATCCGGAAGGGTGGCAAGGATTTCCGACTCCGATCCGGATATGCTGCGCTACTTCGACTCGGTCGGTATCGCGTTGGACACCGCCATCGCGGTGGTGGAGCGGCGCGATTTCGCCGGAACCATCGCGATCAGGATCGGCCAGTCGGAGACGGCGACGGATCTGGGTCGTCCTGCCGCGGAAGCGATCTGGCTCACCGTCTAGGCCGCCGACGATTTATCGTGCAGCACAACACCGTTCGCATTCACTGGAGGTCGAGGTGCTGACGATCGGGCAGCTGGCCGCGCACGCCGGCGTCACGGTGCGCGCGATCCGGCACTATCACCAGCGCGGGCTGCTACCCGAGCCGGAGCGCGACGCCTCCGGCTATCGCCGCTACGACGCGCAGGCCGTCGTCGATCTGATTCGCATCAAGACGCTGGCCGAGGCCGGAGTTCCGTTGGCGCGCATCGAGGAACTGCTCGGCGCGGGACCGGAGGATTTCGCCGCCGCGGTCGCGCGGATCGATGCCGCACTGCGCGGGAAGATCCGCCAGCTCACCGACCATCGCCGCAAGATCGCCGAATTGACCGGTGGCGAAAGACTTTTCCTGCCCGCAGAGGTGGTCGACATCCTCGATCGCGAGCGCGCGCTCGGCATCGGTGAGCGAATGATCAGGATGGAGCGCGACGTGTGGATCATGCTGGTCGCGCTTGCCTCCGACGAACTTCCGCAATGGATCGCGGAAAAGCATGCGGCACTGGACGATCCCGATTTCGTTCGAATCCAGCGCAGGCTCGGCGACGCGCTCGACTGGCGGCCGGGTGATCCGCGGCTCGCCGCGCTGGCCGACGAGATCATCGCCTGGCATTCGCGCACCCGGCCGGATGCGGTGGAGCGATCGCCGCTGGGCGGCCTGCCGACCTCGTACGTCGGTACGACACCCGCCTGGCAGCGGCTGCTCGAACTGGTCGGCCGGCGGCAGCGCGCCAAGATCGGATGATCCTGCGCCGCAAGGCGTTTCAGCAGTTCAGGAAGTACTGCTGCAACCGGGTGGGCGCACCGTCCGCACCGGCTCGGCTCCAACAGATGTTGTGCGCCATGAACGCGTAGGTCTGCCAGCCCTCGATCGGATCGCGCCGGATGATCCGCCGGGTGTCGCCGACCGGATCCCAACTGATCATCGCCCAATTCCCGTCGCAGTCGGTGACGGTGGCCCACGCGGTGTCGAAAACACCGACGATGCCGAGGTCGTGCGCGATGATCTGGGCGGTGCAGAACTGGGTGGCGGTCTCGCTGGCTTTGGCCACCGTCGCGACAACGGGCGGGGACAGATCCGATCCGGGCAGATCCGATGCGCGAGTCGGTAGCCCGATCGCGCATGCCGCCATCAGTGCCGCGACAGCGAATCCAACTGCCGCACGGACCAATCCGCGTATACCCATCGCCGCCTGGCCTCCACCGCCTTCGTATCGACCCGCTACCCGAGCGAGCCAATACCTTACTCGGAATATCCGGGATATCCAGCATTCGGTTAACGAAACGCGCAGGTGAGTCGCGGCGGGCGGATCAGGACGCGGTCGAAAGCCGGGACGGCGTGCGCGATCCGGCCTCCGCCACCGGGCCTGACAGCCAGAAGAACAGCGGCGGCAGCACGACCTCGCTGGCCGTCAACAGGTACACGAACCAGTGCGGTGAACCGTGTACCGCGAGCGAGATGAAACGTCCGACGGCGCCGAGCGCGAGGATCCCGGACAACCAGCGGATGGCCGGTATCGCGATCGGCGTCTGTTGCGCGGCCCCGATATAGGCACCGCCGTAGCCGACGAAGATGGCGCCGAAGAATCGGCTCTGACTGTCGGCGGCGACCCCGGAGAAGTTCATACCGGGCACTGCGGCATCGCCGAGCGCCATATGGAGGAATCCGATGCCGACGCACGAGACGCCCATCGCCATCGCCAAACCCTTCAGCCATTTCCGTTTCAGCATGCGATCCCCTCCGTCTTAGTAGACGTAAATCTACTAAGACGCTACGGCGTGTAGTAGATGTGCGTCAACTAGTGTTTCCGGAATGACCCGCCGCCGCCTCACCCCCGACGAACGCCGCCGCCTCCTCGTGGCGGCAGGCACCAGGCTCTTCGCCGAGCGCAGCTACGACGCGGTGCTGATGGACGATGTCGCGGCGGCGGCGGAGGTCTCCCGCGCCCTGCTCTACCGGCACTTCCCGAGCAAACGCGACCTGTTCATCGCGGTGTACCAACAGGCCGCCGAACAATTGCTGGTCGAAACCCCACTGGACACGAAAAGGCCGCTGGCCGAACAACTTTCCGATGGGCTCGACGCACACTTCGACTATTTCGAGGCGAATGCGCACGCCGTGCTCGCGGCCAACAAGGTGCTGGCCAGCGATCCGACGGTGCAGGGCATCATCGCCGGTGAGCTCGGCGAACTCCGGCGCAGGCTGCTGGACGTCATGGGCGTGGAGGGGCGGACGCGGGAGGTGGTGTCGGGCATCGTGGCGAGTTGGCTGATCTTCGTCCGGGTGCTCTGCGTCGACTGGCTGGAGCACCACACGTATACCCGTGACGAGATGCACGCGATCTGCCTCGAGGCATTACTCGGCGCGCTGCGCCCGATCCTCGGGCCGGTGCCGCCGCCGACCGGGAATCGCGGCTGATTCGCCGAGCGCGGCTCAGAGATTGGCCGGACGCACCACCATCACCGACGACGCCCGCTTGCCGCTCTCCCGCAGCAGCGCGATCGCCCGCCCCTCGGGATCGAAGGCCGCGTAAACCCCCGGTATCCCAGCGGGTTCCAGCCAACGCCCATTGCGCAGGTCGTCCGCCTGCGCCGCGGTGACCTCCCGGGCGGTGAACGCGACGCGCACCGCGGCATCGATATCGAGGCCGAGCAGCGGATCGCCCGCATCGGCCGCCGCCGCCAATTCGTCGAGCGTGCGCGCGTGTTCGAGGGTGAACGGCCCGACCCTGGTGCGGCGCAACGCCGTCAGATGTCCGCCGACACCGAGCCCGGCCCCGAGATCGCGGGCGAGTGCCCGGATATACGTGCCGGACGAGCATTCGACCACGACATCCAGGTCCACGAAATCCGAAACATCCCGGCGGGCAAGCACATCGAACCGGGACACGGTCACCGGCCGCGCGGCGAGCTGCACCTGCTCACCGGCCCGATGCCTGGCGTACGCGCGCTCCCCGTTCACCTTGATCGCGCTCACCGTCGCGGGCACCTGCTCGATATCGCCGGTGAGTTTCCCGATATGCGCGGCGATTTCGTCGTCGGTGAGCTGGGTGGCCGGTTCGGTCGCGAGCACCTCACCCTCGGCGTCGTCGGTATTCGTCGCCTGGCCGAGCCGGATGGTCGCGGTGTAGGCCTTGGTGGTCAAGGTGAGCAGACCGAGTAGTTTGGTCGCCCGCTCCACACCGAGCACCAGCACCCCGGTCGCCATCGGATCGAGAGTGCCCGCATGCCCGACCTTTTTGGTGCGCAACAACTTCCGGCACTTTGCCACGACATCGTGGCTGGTCCACCCGCCGTCCTTGTCGACGATGAGCAGCCCGCCGAGGCCGAGCGCCTGCCGCTCGGCCATCAGACGTGCGCGATCGCGGTCAGGATGAGCCCGTCGGTGATCAGCCAGCGGCCATCGAACGAAATAAGCGGGGCACCACCATCATTCACCCCACCGGGCACCAGGATTCGGCTGTGGAAGGTGCCGGAGCCGAAATCCGGTGCGCTCTCGGCGATCTCGAAGGTGATGTGTGCGTCCTCGAAACCGAGCCAGCGCGTGGTGAGCGGCCACCACGCCTTGAAGGTGGCCTCCTTGGCACAGAACAGCAACCGGTCGAGGTGCAGGCCGGATGTGTTGGCGCGCAACCACTCCCGCTCAGGCGGCAGACTCACCGAATCCAGCACGCCCTCCGGCAGCTCGCCGTGCGGCTCGGCATCGATTCCGATGGACCGGAATCGCAGCCGGTGGGCCAGCGCCGCCGCCCGGTAGCCGTCGCAGTGGGTGAGGCTGCCGACGATGCCGCGCGGCCACACCGGCGCGCCCCGTTCGCCCTTGCCGATCGCCACCGGCGGCTCACCCAGCTGCTCCAGCGCGAGCCGGGCGCAGTGCCGGGCGCCGATGAAATCCCGGCGCCGCTTCTCCACCGACTTCGCGATGAGATGTTCCTCGGCCGGATGCGGCTTCAGATCCTCCGGATAGTCCAGCAGCTCGGCCGACGCGACACCCGCGGGCAGAATTCTCTCGATCACCTTGTCCGCCTCCCCGTACCGGTCGACACTCGCACGTCACCGACAACCACTTGCCATCCAGTCACCTTAAAGGCGTAGCGGATCCAGGAACAACGGCACCCCCGGCACAGCGCCGGAGCCGCTGAGGTCTTCGACAGCGCCCATCAGGCGAAGTCGGTGGCGGGTTCGGTCGCGTAACGGCTCATCACTTCGATATTCATCCGCGGTGTCAGTTCCCGGCCGTCGGCGATCACGCCCTGTAGGTCGCGGAAGTACTGCACATACAGGTCGGGTGTGAAGGTGCTGAGCATGACGGCCGGTTCGCCGGTGATGTTGGCGAAGGTGTGCGGGACCCCGGGCGGGACCATTACCAGCGTGCCCGCTGTCGCGTCGTAGTCGGTGTCGCCGACGGTGAACCGTAGCGCGCCGGAAACGATGTAGAAGCCTTCGTCGTGCTCGGCATGCCGGTGCTGGGGCGGGCCCGGACTGTACGGGGCCACAACGGATTCGGCGAGTCCGAGCCGGTGCCCGGTATTGCTGCCGTCCTCGAGGACGCGCATTCGCGTCGCGCCCAACACGATCGACTCCCCCTCGTCGGGCCGCACTATCGAAACCGTTGCGGCGGAGTTCGTTTCGGCGCTGTTCACTTCATCGGTCATATTTCGATTGCACCGCCGCGACACCTCGGGTGTCCAAGACCTGTTCCGCGATGCCGATACCGGACCGGTATCGTGCCAGCGTGGAGCTACGTACGCTGCGCTATTTCGTAGCTGTCGCCGAGGAACGCCACTTCGGACGCGCCGCCGCCCGGCTGCATATGAGCCAACCGCCGCTGAGCCGCGCCATCCGGCAACTGGAATCGGAGGTCGGCGCGACTCTTTTCGACCGATCGCCCACCGGTGTCGGTCTCACCCGGGTCGGGGCGGTACTGCTCGACGAGGCACGCGCGCTGCTCGAGCAAGCCGACCGGGTCGGCACGCGGGTCGCTGCCGCGGCCGGAAACGCGAACCTCACCATCGGCATCCTGGGCGACGCCACCGACCCCGGCATCACCAGGCTGGCCGCCGCCTACCGCCACCGACATCCCGAGGTCGAGATCCGCATCCGCGATACCGATCTCACCGACCCCACCTGCGGGGTGAAGGCCGGACTGGTCGACGTCGCCGTCACCCGCGCACCGTTCAACCAGACCGCCCTGACCGTACGTGAACTGCGCGCCGATCCGGTCGGGGCGGTACTGCGCGCCGACGATCCGCTGGCCCACCGCGACCACCTGAAACTGACCGACCTGGCCGGGCGTCGCTGGTTCCAATTCCCCGACGGCACCGACCCCATCTGGCAGACCTACTGGAACGGCGGCGAGCCGCGGGAAGGCCCGACAGTTCGGGTCGTTCAGGAATGCGTGCAGGCCGTGCTCTGGAACGGCACCGTCGGCATCACTCCGCTCGGGCACACCGTGCCCGACGGACTGGCCGCGGTCCCGCTGATCGACATGGCGCCGAGCAGGGTGGTGGTGGTTTGGAACGAGGGCGACGCGAACCCGTTGATCCGGTCGTTCGTGCAGGTGGCGGCGGCCGCATACGGTGATGCCCCGCCTCGGCGGTGAACGCGCCGGTCAGTCCGATCCGAGGCCGCGCCGCTGCTGGGCGCGGCTGCGCATTTCCGCGGCGGCGGCCTCCATCTCCGGCGTGACCTTGAAATGCCCGCCCCACGAATTCAGCGAACCCGGCGGGTACTCGGGCGTCGGCAGGATCTGGCGCAGCAGCCGGTCCGGCAGCCCGCGTCGCTGCCATTCGCGCGGATAGCCGAGGGATACCTCCTCGAACCGGACGCCGTCGTAATAGGAGGTGCGCGGGATGTGCAGATGGCCGTAGACCGAGCACACCACGTTGTAGCTGGTGTGCCAGTCCGCGGTCAGATCGGTGCCGCACCACATGGCGAACTCCGGGTAGAACAGCACGTCGGTGGGCTGGCGGACCAGCGGGAAATGGTTGATCAGCACCAGCGGCGCATCGGCGGGCAGCGCGTCCAGCTTGCGCTGGGTGTACTGCACCCTGGCGTGGCACCAGGCGTCGCGGGTCAGATACGGATCGGGGGTGAGCAGGTATTCGTCGGTGGCGACCACATTGCGCTCCCGCGCGATGGCCAACCCCTCGGCCTTGGTGGTGGCGCCCTCCGGCAGGAACGAATAGTCGTAGAGCAGGAACATCGGCACCAGCGTCACCGGCCTGCCGAACTCCTCCGCGCCCGCGCCCGTCCACTCGGGAAAGGGGTCCTCGGGCGTGAGCACGTCGAGGTCGCGGCACATCGACACCAGATAGTCGTAGCGGGCGGCGCCGAGTATCTGCACCGGATCCTTCGCGGTGGTCCACAGCTCGTGGTTGCCCGGCACCCAGATCACCTTGGCGAACCGGCTGCGCAGCAACTCCAGCGCCCACCTGATGTCGTCGGTCTTCTCCCCCACATCACCGGCGACGATGAGCCAGTCCTCCGGCGAGTCCGCCCGGATCTGCTCGACGACCGGTCGATTCCCCTGGTGCCCGACGTGAATGTCGCTCACCGCCATCAACTTGGGTATCACCAGATCTACCTTGGCACATCAACCCCACCGCCCGCAGATCACCCTGCGTCGGCCGTCGCGAATTTCCGCCGAATCGCCCAGCAAAGGCGGATATGCCGCGCGGACCCGAGGCACTCGCGAAGACCAAGTCGCATGTGGTACTTAGGCTTTCGGCGTGAACACGGTGTACCGCACCTGGGCTTGGCCCGCCGACGCAGCCCGTCTGGCCGATCGGTTGGTGGCCGACCTGCCCGCGCTGGCGTTGGATTTCAAACCCATATCGCTGGAACGGCTGGAAGCCGAACTCCTGCGCCGGTTTTCCGACCCCGCCCAGCTGACCGCGCCCGAGGCGCGAACCTGGTACGAAGGCGTTTGCGCCTACTTCGGCCAGGTGATGGTCCGCGGCTGGGGCAAATGGGCGTGGTCCACGAAGTGGGACGATACCGATCCGCCGGAGGTGATGGCGCCCGGGGAGACGGACCTCGAGCCCTTGTCGCCGTGGGAGGTCGTGCTTCGGGCAGTCAGTTCGCGCACGGGCGCCGAGCTCATCACGATCTGGTGCAGGTGGGATGACGCGATGATGGATCGAGTGGCCGAGTCGGCCGAGGATGCGGACTGGGAGCCCTATCAGGACGCGGACTGACGCCGTCCGAGGGCTCACACACTGTGCGCCGGGATTTCCACGCCCGCGCGCGCCCAGCGGCCCGAAAGTGCGCGGGCGACAACCGCTATCAGCCGCAGCAGCATGAATCCGGCCAAACCGCACCAGATTCCGGCGATACCCCAATCGAAGGCGAGGGCGAACCAGGTGAGCGGGAGGAAACCGATAAGCGCCGAGCCCATGGTGATATTGCGCAGGTAGGCCGCGTCACCGGCGCCGAGCAGCACCCCGTCGAGCGCGAAGACGACGCCGCCCACCGGAATCAGCACCACGAAGAACCACCAGACCACATATACGCGGTCGAGCACGGCCGGATCGGCGGTGAACAGGTGTGGGATGAGCGACACACCGGCCGCGCAGCCGAGCGCGAGCACCACCGCGAAGACCAGTGACCAGCCGGTGACCCGGCGGGCCAGGCGGCGCGCACCCGGCGCGTCGCCCGCGCCGAGGGTGGCTCCCACCAGGGTCTGGGCCGCGATGGCCAGCGAGTCCAGCATCAGCGTGAGGAAATACCAGAGCTGGATCATCAACTGGTGCGCCGCGACGGAGGCCGCGCCGAACCGGGATGCGACGGCCGCCGCGGAGATGGTGCAGGCCTGAAAGGCGAGGCTGCGCACGATCAGATCTCGCCCGAGCACCAACTGCGCCCGTATCACCGTCCACCGCGGCGTGAGCGGGATACGTTGTCGCACAAGAGCGTTCAAGAAGAGCGCGGCCATCACCAGCTGACCCGCCAGATTCGCGACCGCGGATCCGGACAGGCCGAGCCGGGGCACGCCGAGCAGCCCGTGTACCAGCACCGGGCACAGCACACCCGAAACCGCAAGTCCGGCAACCACATACAGCAGCGGCGCCCTGGTCTGCTGGATGCCGCGCAGCCACCCGTTGCCCGCCATCGAGATAAGGATCAGCGGCACGCCGAACAGCGCGATCCGCGCCCAGGTCAGCGCCTGCGCCGCGATATCGCCGCCGCCGGCGATCGCATCGATCAACGGCACCGCGAACAACTGGATCACCGCGAGGATCAGCAGCCCGACGCCGATCGCGATCCAGGTCGCCTGCACGCCCTCCGCGACGGCCCCGCGCTCATCGCCCGCGCCGTGCCTGCGCGCCGACCGCGCCGTCGTCCCGTACGACAGGAACGTCAGCTGCGAACTCGACTGCGCCAGAATCACTCCGCCCACCGACAACCCGGCCAGCGGCAGCGCGCCCAGCCGACCCACCACCGCCAGATCGAACAGCAGATAGATCGGCTCGGCGACCAGCACCCCGAGCGTCGGCAACGCGAGCGCGAGCAGACGCCGCGGCCCCGCATCGGCGGCACCCCGCAATGTCGCCTCGCTCACCACGCCTCCTTGTGAGCACCCACCGCTGCCGGGCCAGGTTGCGTCAACGGCTCGGACTCGCTCACGACGCCAGCGCTCAGTGTCACCGCAGACACTGCCGGGCCGCTCGTCACCATCAAATGCGTACCTCCACCACAGGGGATCATCCGATCATCACAATGGCATGCCGGACCGACAATCACCGTAAGATCGGCACGCGGTGAAGAAGTTTCGTACGCATCAGCCCCCGCCGACTCGAACGACGTGACAGCCTCGGCCACGAGCTCCCGCACCGGACGCGCGCTCGGATCCGCGGTGACCGAAGCCATTGAGCCGCACACGAATCAGGCGAGCGCCGCCACCAGCGCGGCGACGAGCTGCTCCGGCTCCCCATAAGCCGTATATCCGGCCGCGAACCGATGACCGCCGCCGCCGAGCGCGGCCGCGACCGTCGCGACATCGACGCCGTCGTGCGCGCCCGGCTCGCTGTCGCGCGAACGCAACGACACCGTCCAACGGCCGGGTACGGTGCGGGATTCCTTGAACACCGCGGCGATTCCGGCCTCGGCGGTGGTGCGCACGATATCGATGACGCTCTCCACCTCCTCCGAATGCAACTCCCCGGCATCGGCCCGGCGCACGAACGCGTACACCAGCCCGACACCGCACACCCCGGGTTCGAGCCGGGCGCTGCCGAGCACCCTGGACAGCATGGTCAGCCAGCCGAACGGGTGGGTGTCGAGCAGGGCGCGCGCGATCTCCGCGCCGTCGATGCCGGTGGCCAGTAACCGTTCCGCCAACCGGTGGGTGCCGGGCCGCACCCACCGGAACGATCCGGTATCGGTGACGAGTCCGGCGTAAAGGCAATGCGCCACTTCGGAATCGATCGGCACATCCCAGGCGTCGAGCAGCCGCACGATCAGGCTCGTGGTGGACTCCGCGGCGGGGTCCACCATGTTGACGGTGCCGAATCGGGTATTGGACCGATGGTGGTCGATCACCAAAGTCGTTGCGGCGCCGTCGATTCGGTCGGCGAGCGCACCCAGCCGGTTCACTCCGCCGCAGTCGACCGCGACGAGTACGTCCACCGTGCGCGGAACATCAACGGGCGCAACGATATGCGTGACACCGGGCAGGGTGCGCATCGAAAACGGCAGATCGGCGGGTTCGGCGAACGACACCCACACCGGAACTCCGCGCCGATGCAGTACCAGCGCCAGCGCCAGCCCGCTGCCGACGGTATCGGCGTCGGGTTGTACGTGGCAGATGACGGTAACCGACCGCGCGGCCGTGAGCGCCGCGACCGCGGCCGTCACCTCAGCCGGATCGAGCTCGCCGACCTCGGACATCGCGGCCTCCTTCCAACGGCGCACCGTCAGCAACTCTAGGCCCGCCCGTCATCCGACCACCACCGGAGTCGAATCCGGAGTCGAGTCACTCCTCGTCGGGGCGCTCGACCTTGTACGGGTCCGCCTCGCCCGCATGCGTCGCTGTCGCCGCCACCCGGGCCACCGCGTCGTCGGAGGCGCGGGCACGGGCCAGCAACTCCTCCATCTGACGCGCCGCATCCGGCACCGTGTCGAGCACGAAGGACAGCGTCGGGGTGAATTTCACGCCGGTTCCCGCGCCCACCTTGGACCGCAGCACGCCGGTGGCCTTGGCCAGGCCCGCGGCGGCCGCCGGATAGTCCGGTTCGGCGTCGACGGTCTCGCCCATCACCGTGTAGTAGATGGTGGCCTCCCGCAGATCCCCGGTGACCTTCGCGTCGGTGATCGTCACGAAACGCAGCCGCGGATCCTTGATCTCGTATTCGATCGCGGTGGCCACGATCGAGGAAATCCGCTTGGCGAGTCGGCGTGCCCTGGCTTGATCCACCATGGCCTTGCCCTCCTCCTTCTCATTCGGCGATGCGCTCCGGAGCCCGTGGCGCCGGGTTCGCGCATGCCCTAGCTAATCTTCGGGTCCGAAGATGCGGCGGCGTACTGCCAGCAACTGTAACTCCGGACGTGCGGCGACGTGCCGTTCACATCTGTCGAGTACCTCGGTCAGATGTTCCATACCGGAACTGACCATCGCCACTCCCAGCAACGACCGCCGATGCAGATCGTGTTCCCCGCCCTCGGCCGCACTCACCCCGAAACGCTGCAATTCGGCCAACACCGGCCGGATCAGCGAACGCTTCTGCTTGAGCGAGTGCACATCACCGAGCAAAATATCGAATTCGAGTGCGCCCAAATACATTTCCCCACCTCCACGACTCGGATTGCGGACATCGGAGCTCGGCAGAAGTCCGTTCATCCGGGCGCAACACCCGGATGAACGGACCACACGAACTCGGCGCCGATATCGCCCGCGACTAGTCGCGCGGCTTCTCGCGCAGCTCGTACGCCTCGACGACGTCGCCTTCCTTGATGTCGTTGTAGGTCAACGTCATACCGCATTCGTAGCCCTCGCGGACCTCGGTGGCGTCGTCCTTCTCCCGGCGCAGCGAGGCGATCGTCACGGTCTCGGCGATCACCACGTTGTCGCGCAGCAACCGCGCCTTGGCGTTGCGCTTGACGCTGCCCGAGAGCACCATGCAGCCGGCGATATTGCCGAACTTCGAGGAGCGGAAGATCTGCCTGATCTCGGCGCGACCCAGCTCGACCTCTTCGTAGATCGGCTTGAGCATGCCCTTGAGGGCCTTCTCGATCTCGTCGATGGCCTGGTAGATCACCGAGTAGTAGCGGATGTCCACACCCTCGCGGTTGGCCAGCTCGTTCGCCTTGCCCTCGGCCCGCACGTTGAACCCGATGATGATCGCGTTCGACGCCGACGCCAGGTTGACGTTGGTCTCGGTGACACCACCGACACCCCGGTCGATCACCCGCAGGCGCACCTCGTCGCCGACCTGGATACCCATCAGGGCCTCTTCGAGGGCCTCGACGGTACCGGAGTTGTCGCCCTTGAGGATCAGGTTCAGCTCCGAAGTCTCCTTCAGCGCGGCATCCAGATCTTCCAGGCTGACCCGCTTGCGGCTGCGCGCGGCCATCGCGTTGCGCTTGCGCGCGCTGCGGCGGTCGGCGATCTGACGGGCGATCCGGTCCTCGTCGACGACGAGCAGGTTGTCACCCGCGCCCGGCACCGACGTGAAGCCGATGACCTGGACCGGCCGCGACGGCAGTGCCGCCTCGACATCGTCGCCGTACTCGTCGACCATGCGGCGAACGCGACCGTAGGCGTCGCCCGCCACGATCGAATCGCCGACGCGCAGCGTGCCGCGCTGGATGAGCACCGTCGCCACCGGACCACGGCCGCGGTCGAGGTGCGCCTCGATGGCGACACCCTGTGCGTCCATATCCGGGTTGGCGCGCAGGTCGAGTGCGGCGTCCGCGGTCAGGATCACGGCCTCGAGCAGCTGCTCGATATTCGTGCCCTGCTTGGCGGAGATGTCGACGAACATGGTGTCGCCGCCGTACTCCTCCGCGATCAGGCCGTACTCGGTGAGCTGCTGCCGGATCTTCTGCGGGTTCGCACCCTCCTTGTCGATCTTGTTGACCGCCACCACGATCGGCACGTCGGCCGCCTGCGCGTGGTTGATCGCCTCCACCGTCTGCGGCATGACGCCGTCGTCGGCGGCGACCACCAGGATCGCGATATCGGTGGCCTTCGCACCGCGGGCACGCATGGCGGTGAACGCCTCGTGACCCGGGGTGTCGATGAAGGTGATGAGCCGGTCCTCGGCGTTGACGTGGGTCAACACCTGGTAGGCGCCGATGTGCTGGGTGATGCCGCCCGCCTCGCCCTCGCGGACGTTGGCCTTGCGGATGGTGTCCAGCAGTCGGGTCTTACCGTGGTCGACGTGACCCATGACGGTCACCACCGGCGGGCGGACCTGCAGGTCCTCCTCGCCGCCCGCGTCCTCGCCGTAGGTCAGGTCGAACGATTCGAGCAGCTCGCGGTCCTCGTCCTCCGGGCTGACCACGTGCACGACGTAGTTCATCTCGCTGCCGAGCAGCTCCAGGGTCTCGTCGTTCACCGACTGGGTCGCGGTGACCATCTCACCCAGGTTGAACAGCGCCTGCACCAGGGCGGCCGGGTTCGCGTCGATCTTCTCCGCGAAATCGGACAGCGATGCGCCGCGGGCGAGCCGGATGATCTCGCCGTTGCCGCGCGGCAGCCGAACGCCGCCGACGGCGGGCGCCTGCATCGAGTCGTACTCTTGCCGCTTCTGCCGCTTCGACTTGCGACCGCGCCGGGGCGCGCCACCGGGACGACCGAACGCGCCTGCCGCGCCACCGCGACCGCCGGGACCACCCGGACGACCGCCGCCACCGCCACCGGGACGACCGCGGAAACCACCGGCCGCACCGCCACCGGCACCGGGTGCACCGGTTCCGGCTCCGGCGGGTGCGCCGCCACCGCCGCGGTAGTTACCACCACCGCCGCCACCGGGACGACCGCCGCCACCGGGGCCGCCGCCGGGGCGTCCGGGACGACCCGCGCCAGCGGGCCCCGGACGCGGCGAACGCGCGGGCATGGCGCCGGGATTCGGCCGCGGCGGCATCGAACCCGGGCTCGGGCGCGGACCGCCGGGACGCGGGCCGCGATCGCCGCCCTGCGCGGCCGCCGGACGCGGACCACCCTGGCCGGGGCCGGGACGCGGACCGCCCTGGGCCGGACCCGGACGCGGGCCGCCCTGCGGGGCCGGGCGCGGCGCGGGACGCCGCTCCTGCTCGGGCGCGGAAGTGAAGGGGTTGTTGCCGACGCGCGGAGTCTTCGGACCCGGCTTCGGGCCGCCACCGGGACGCGGGCCGCCTTGCTGCTGCTGCTGACCGGGACGCTGTTGCTGACCGGGACGCGGACCACCGGGGGTCGGGCGCGGACCGGCGGGCGCCGGAGTGGCCTTGGCCGCGGGCGCGGCGGGGGCCGGAGCCGGTGCGGGGGTGGCAGGCGCGGCGGGCTTGGCCACCGGGCCGGGCTTCACGGCCGGACCCGGCTTCACGGATTCGGCCGGACGCGGTGCGGGCGCCGCGGTCTCCCGCGGGGCCGGAGCCGCCTGGGCCGGGGTAGCGGCCTGCGCGGGGGCCGGGGTACGGGGACCCGGCCGCGGACCGTTCGCGGCGGGTTTCGCGGCCGGTCGGGCCGCGGAAGGTCCGGGGCGCGCCCCGGATTTGGTGCCGTTCGACGGCGCGGATTTGGTCGCGAACGACTCACGCAGCCGACGGGCGACGGGTGCCTCCACCGTCGACGACGCCGACTTCACGAACTCGCCCTGCTCCTTGAGCGTTGCGAGTAGTTCTTTGCTCGTGACACCGAGTTCTTTGGCCAACTCGTGCACGCGGGCCTTGCCTGCCACTGCTCTCCTCACTGAGAGGTCGAGCGCGACAGCCCGTCTGCAGGGGACGGGTGGCCCGCACGACCTCGGGTTATCTCCGATGGACGTTCATCGTTGGTACTTCACGGTGTGCTCATGAGTGCTCGTGCCTGTTCTCGAGGTAACGCTCCAGGGCCGAGATATCCAGATGTCCGGACACTCGTAGTGCTCTGCCGAAGGCTCGGCGCCGTTCTGCCGTGCTCAGACAAGCCGAAAGGGGGTGCAACCAGGCACCCCGTCCGGGAAGTCTGCGCCGCGGATCGGGAACGATCGCGACGACGTGTGCACCGTCTCCGGTCTCACGCTCCTGCGCCACGATCCGCAACAGATCGGCGGCCAACTCGCGTTTCCGGCATCCGATACAGGTTCGAATCGGAGACGCGTGCTGAACCTGTGA
The DNA here is from genome assembly GCF_020361265.1 of Nocardia sp. JCM 34519.1. NCBI lineage: Bacteria > Bacillati > Actinomycetota > Actinomycetes > Mycobacteriales > Nocardiaceae > Nocardia > Nocardia sp. JCM 34519.1. Next base: position 132,238 of record NZ_JAIRBR010000003.1, on the reverse strand, counting down.
CCACTCTACCGCTGCCCCGGTCGGAACGCCGAACCCGTCCCCCGAGGAAGTTACCAACCTGTCATCCGCAGCGGCCGTACCACGGGATTTGCGGTCGCCCCGAGGGTTTCGGTGATCATCCGCCACCGGTGGTACGGCACGAGTCGGGTTCAACTGCGATGAGCCTCCGTCCGCACACTGCCGCCCATATCCGGCGCGGCGTCGCTGCGGATATCGATCCGCCAGCCGGTGAGCCGCGCGGCGAGCCGGGCGTTCTGGCCCTCCTTGCCGATGGCCAGCGACAACTGGAAATCCGGGACGACCACCCTGGCGGCGCGCGCCTCGGCGTCGACGATCGTCACCGAGACAACCTTCGACGGGGACAGCGCATTCCCGACGAAGGTGGCCGGATCGTCGGCGTAATCGATGATGTCGATCTTCTCCCCCGCCAACTCGCTCATCACGTTGCGCACGCGCTGGCCCATCGGCCCGATGCACGCGCCCTTGGCGTTGACGCCGGACACCGTGCTGCGCACCGCGATCTTGGACCGGTGCCCGGCCTCGCGGGCCACCGCGACGATCTCCACCGAGCCGTCGGCGATCTCCGGCACCTCCAGCGCGAACAGGCGGCGCACCAGATTCGGGTGGGTGCGCGAGAGGGTGATCTGCGGACCGCGCGGACCGCGCGAAACCCCGACCACATAGCACTTGATCCGATCGCCGTGCTCGTAGGTCTCCCCCGGCACCTGCTCGGCCGGCGGGATCAGGCCCTCGGTGCCGTGTAGCTCGCTGCCGATCCGCACGACGACGGTGCCTCTGGCGTTGGCGCGCGCGTCGCGCTGCACGACACCGCCGACGATATCGCCCTCGTGGGTGGAGAATTCGCCGAACGATTTCTCGTTCTCGGCGTCGCGCAGCCGCTGTAGGACCACCTGGCGGGCGGTGGTCGCGGCGATCCGGCCGAAACCCTCCGGGGTGTCGTCCCATTCGGAGATCACGTTGCCGTCGGCGTCCAGTTCACGGGCCATCACCCGCACGACGCCGGACTTCTGATTGATATCGATGCGCGCGTTGGGCTGATGGCCCTCGGTGTGGCGATACGCGGTGAGCAGCGCCGACTCGATCGCGGAGATCACCGTCTCGATCGAGATCCCCTTATCGGCGACGATCGCGCGCAGGGCTTCGATTTCGATGTTCATTCCACGATCCCTTCGGTCGAATCGAACGCTGTCAATGCTTCGGATAGTGCCTCGTCGTCTTCGTCTTCCAGACCCGGCCGCGGCCGGCCGGGAGCCACTCCGCCCGCAAGTTCCAGTTCGCGGGCGCCGGGCGGGGCGAACTCGACCTGGACGACGGCCTCGGCGATATCCGCCAGCGGTACCGTCACCCGGTGCGGGTTCTGCTTGCCGCCGAGCACCAGTGCCACCGAGCCCTCGGCGTACGCACCGATCCTGGCGTCGAATCGGTCCTTCATTCCGGGGTCGGGTGCTGCCACGCCGGGACGCAGGGCGATTCGCGCCTTGCGGCCCTGTGCACGGCGCCAGTGCCGATCCGCGGTGAGCGGACGATCGATACCGGGGGTGGTGACTTCGAGGAGGTAGGGCGTTTCACCGAAATCGCCCGCGTCGTCGAGCGCGTCCGAGAGCTCGTTGCTCAGTACGGCAATGGTATCCAGATTCGAACCGGTGTCGCTGTCGACGGTGACCTTCACCCGAGCTTGCGCGCCCGCATTCTTTCCGGCCGTCGAGATCTCGACGCCCTCGAGGTCGAATCCTCGGCGTGCGACGAGTCCAGCAACGAGCTGGCTCACCCTTTCCTCGGTCGGCATCGGCATGTGGGGCGGCTCCTGGTTCAGTTGTGACGCGGCGGGAAAATTCTCTACCGAAGGTCTAGCGTAACGCGCCCAGAGAGTGTAAAGGACCAGCGGGCAGCCCATCCGCGCGCCACGACGGCGCCGCGGCACCGCGCGGGCGGCGGCGCGGACGCCCGTCCGAGGCCGGTCGGCGAATCTGGCACGATGGTCCCGTGCCCATCCGCCTCACCACGCCGTCGGCCGCCCCGTATATTTCCGGCATCCTTCTCGACACACCGAATCGGCGCAGCGTGCTACGGCTGTTCGGCGCGACGGCGGCCGGTTCGCTCGCGGTGGGCGCGGCGTCCGGATGCGTCAGGGAGGATCCGGTGCACGATCCGGATCCGCTTGCCGCACAAGAGGTTCTGGCCCGCGCCGACGCCGATGCGGCGAAGGCGGCGATCGCGCTGGCCCCGCAGCGCGCGGCCGCGCTCACCACCATCGCCGCCGAGCGGTCCGCGCACGCCGATGCGCTGCGCGCCGAAATCGACCGCGTCATCGGGGTTTACGGCGACGGCACCATTCCGGTGCACCGGACCAGGTCGATGGAGCCCGGCTCGACCGGCGGCGCGAGCGCATCGGGAACTTCCGGTACGCCGGTACCACCTACCCCACCGCCGAGCGTCGACGCACTGCGCGATCGGCTGAACCGGGCCCGGCAGTCCGCGGCCGATCTGGCCCGCACCCAGACCGGCTACCGGGCCGGGCTGCTCGCCTCGATCAGCGCGGCCTGCGCGGCCCAGGCGGGGGTGCTGCTCGCATGACCGACGCGGAGAACCAGGCGCTGCTCGCGGCGCTGCACGCGGAATACGCGGCGATATACGCCTACGGCGTGGTGTCCGCCTACGCCTCCCGGGAGCGCGTCAGATTGATCGCGCAGAGCGCGGCCGCGCACCGGGCCCGCCGGGACAGCACCATCGATGGGTTGAAGGCCGCCGGTGTCACCGTCCCGCCGCCGGATGCCGCCTACACCATGCCTTTTCCGGTGAACGATCCGATTCCGGCCGCGAAACTCGCCGTCGCGATCGAGCAGGACAGCGCCGTCGCATGGCGCGGTGTCGTCGCCGCGGCCGAATCGGAACCGGTGCGGCGCAACGGAATCGACGCACTCACCGACTGTGCGGTGCGGCTGGCCACCTGGCAGGCGATTCTCGGAACGAACCCGCCGACAACGGCATTCCCCGGAAAGGCGTAGCGCCGTCGGCTCGCCTGCGCCGGAAACGCGGTCGCCCGACGAGCTTTCCCCGGAACCGTCTTTGCCCGGCGAGGTTTGCCGCCCGTCGCCCCGTGTCGCTCCGGGACGACGAGCGTCACTCCGGTGCTACGGACGCATTTCGTATGCGCCGTCGTAGGATTCGACGCGCGACCACACGCGGTCGAAGCGGCCGCGGTCCGCGGCGGGACCGCGCAGCGCGGCGATGGCCCAATCCCGTTGTGCGGCGGTGGCGGACGGCTTGCCGTACAGGGTGGTCGCGTAGCCGTTGAAATCGCGGACCTGGAAGTCGAAGATCTGGTCGATCAGATCGCGGTCCAGTCCGGTGATCGCCGCCTGTTCCAGGATCAGCTGGCCATACACCACCAGCGAGAACAGGTGGCCGATGGTCAGCATGAAATCGAGGTCCAGCTGCTGTTCGGCATCGGGCGCCGCGGTGGCGAGCAGCGTGCGCAGCGCCTGGGCCTGTTCGTAGAAGCGGGCGACATTCGGTATGTCCGAATGCTTTTCGTACACCGGAGCCCAGTCGGCGAACTGCACCTTGCCCGCGCCGCGAGCCGGGCCCTGCCGCCAGAAGAATTCGTCGTCGGCGGCGTCGCGCCGGGTGCCGATCTCCGGGTAGTCCTTCGGGTTGAACAGGTAGTTCGGCATGAACTTCAGGATCTGCCCGACGTTGACGTGCACCGTACCCTCCAGCCGGGGCAGGGTGTTGATCAGCCGCTGCACCTCGGCGAAGTAGGTGTTCTTCTCGAATCCCTTGGCGGCCAGCACATCCAGCAGCAATGTCATGACCGTCTCGCCCTCGGAGGTGACCTTCGACTTGGTCATCGGGTTGAACAGCAGGTAGCGCCGGTCGTCCAGGCTCGCGCTGCGGAAGTAGTCGACGGCGCGGTCGCTGAACAGTTTCATCGCGACGGTGCGCGCGTACGCGTCCACGAAATTGGTTCGCACGTGCGGGAAGTCGGTGACGCGCTTGCCGTACAGGATCCGGTTGTGCGCGTGGGTGATCGCCTCGTAGAAGGAGTGCTCCACCATGCCGATGCCGCCGTGGCACAGGTTGAACTTGCCGACGTTGACGGTGTTCAGCGCGGCCGAGAAGGCCTCGGGGCCGGTGTGCAGGATGTCCTCGGCGCGCACCGGGTAGTCCTCCAGCCGGAAGGTGCTGACGTACATTTGCTGGTGCACGACATTTCCCAGCAGATGGTAGTTCTCGTGCCTGCTGTCCGCGGCGAACCACACGTAGCCGTCGGCGTCGTCGATATCGGCCCGGCGGGAGAACACCGAAACCATGCTCGCCACATTGCCGTTGCCGATGTAGTACTTGGATCCGTTGGCGCGGAACAGGATTCCGGCCTCGGCGTCGGCACTGCCCGGTTCCGTCGGGGTGAGCACCAGGTCGGTGTTGTAGATATCGGCGCCGTGTGTCTGCTCGGACAGGCCGAACGCCATCACCTCACCCGCGGCCAGGTCGGCGGCGGCGCGCTGCTTGGCGGTGACGTTATCGCTCTGCCAGATCGGGCCGAGGCCGAGGATGGTCACCTGTTCGGCGTACCAGTACGCCAACCCGTAGAAGCCGAAGATCTCCGACAGCGCCGCATTGCGGGCGGCGTCCCAGCGCCGGTTCGGATCGCCGTCGGCGTATGCGGCGGGGGTCAGGAAGGTCGCGAACAGCCGCTCCTTCTTGACGAAATCGAGGAAGTCCGCGGTCCAGACCGCATCCGCGTCGTCGGCGAGCAGCCGCACCTTGCCGCGCGACTCGAACCACTCGATGGTGGCCCGCAGCAGCCGCCGCGTCTCGGCGTCGAAGTGCTGCGGGTCGTAGGTGTTCGGATTGAACAACAGCGCGTCGGTGCTTGTCATGACGGTTAACTTACCAGCGAGTAATAGCAGCACCAGCCCCATCTACCGACGCGCGACCAGCAAATCTTGCCTACGGAACCGTAGGTGGCCCCGGTTGGTTTCGCCCGAGGGTCTTTTGTTTCACTGAATCAAATGATATATTTGTTTCATGGAAGCAAATAAAGATCAGGTATCCCGCCTGGTACGCGCCACCGCCCGCTTCGCGGAGGCATACCGGCAGGGCACCGCCCGCGCATTCGACCCGGTGCGGGTCGGTGTGCTGCGGTTGGCCGCCGAATCCGGCCCGCTGCGCGCCGGTGAGATCGCGGAGCAGTTGGATGCGCTCCCCTCCTCGATCACCCGGCATGTCCAGGCACTGGTCGAATCCGAACTGGTGTCGGCGGCCCCCGATCCCAACGACCGGCGCGTCGTGCTGGTCGAGGCCACCGAGGCGGGTCGCGCGGAGCTCCAGAAATTCCAGGATGTGGGCAATCAGGTGTATGCCGAGGTGATCGCCGACTGGTCCGCCGAGGATGTGGAAACCCTGACCCGCCTGCTCGACCGGATGATCGATTCCTGGTCCGCCGTGGGCTCCTCCCGCCAGCAACAGGCAAACAAACGTCACTCCCACCAATTCGGCTGGAGCCGAATCTAATTCAGCGATTACGAAGGAAAAACCATGCCCACCAACGAACCACTGAAGGTCATCGTCGCCGGCGGCGGCATCGGCGGACTCGCGCTGGCCAACGGCCTGCGCCGCGCCGGTGTCCAGGTCTCGGTCCACGAACGGGAGACCCTGCGCACCGACCGGCTGCAGGGCTTCCGCATCCATATCAGCCCGCACGGCAGCCGCGCACTCGCCGAACTGCTCTCCCCCGAGATGTATTCGACCTTCGTCGCCTCATCGGGCAAGGGCGGCAACGGATTCGGCTTCATGACCGAACAGCTGAAGACGCTGTTGCAGGTCGATCCGGAAGCGCCGGACGAGAATCCGGCGGGCGGCGGGCATTTCGGCGTCAGCCGGATCACGCTGCGGCAGATCCTGCTCGCCGAACTCGGCGATACGGTCCGCTACGGCAGCATGTTCGAGCGCTACGAGCGGCTGCCGGACGGCCGCGTGATGGCCCACTTCGCCGATGGCGGTTCGGAAATCGGCGATTTGCTGGTCGGCGCGGACGGCGGCACCTCACGGGTGCGGGCACAGTATCTGCCGCACGCGCGGCGGGTCGAGACCGGAATCGTCACCATCGCGGGCAAATACGCGCTCACCCCGGAATCGCGCGAGCGGCTCGACGCCCGGCTGCTGGCCAACCCGATGAGCATCATGCCGCCGAGCGGCTGCGGAATGTTCATCGCCCCACACGAATTCGACATTCCGGCGCGGGCCGGCATCGGCGAAACCGAGGCCGGTGCTGAGCCCGGTCTGCTGTTCGACAACACCCAGCCCTATATCTTCTGGGCATATGCGGCCAAACGCGAGCGGTACGGCGTCGACCTGGACGCGCTGAGCAGCGCCGAGCTGCACGAGCTGGCGGGCAGGATGACCGCGGACTGGGCGCCGGAGCTGCGCTTCCTGATCCGCGCATCGGACAGTGACGCGACGACGCTCATCCCGATCAAGACCTCGGTCCCGATCGAACCGTGGCAGACCACCAATATCACCCTGCTCGGCGACGCCATCCACAGCATGACCCCGTTCCGCGGGATCGGCGCGAATACCGCGCTGCGCGACGCGCGGCTGCTGTGCCGCAACCTGATCGCCGCCGATCGGCGCGAAATCGCCCTGCTGGACGGCATTCACGCCTACGAACGCCAGATGATCGATTACGGCTTCCGGGCCGTGCGCGATTCGCTCACCACCGCGAACCAGACCGTCTCCGACAACCGATTCAGCCGCCATGCGGGCAAGGCCTTCTTCCGCACCGCGAACGCGATCCCGGCGATGAAGCGAAAGATGTTCGCGGACTTGGGCACCGAATGATCCGCGAGGTATCGCGGCCCCGACGGCGCACCGTCGAGGCCGCGACGGCTCAGCCGCGGATCTTCGCGACGACCGCCTCGACCGCGGTTTCGGCCGGAATCTCCACGCTCTCGCCGCTGAAACGATCGCGCAGTTCCACCTTGCCCTCGGCCCAGCCCCGGCCGATCACCAGAACCCAAGGCATACCGAGCAATTCGGCATCCTTGAACTTGACGCCCGGCGAGGCGGTGCGGTCGTCGAACAGCACGTCGAGGCCCTGGGCGTCCAGCCCGGCCACGACCTGCTCGGCGCCGGCGCGGGCGGCGTCGTCCTTATTGGCGATCACCACGTGCACGTCGTACGGCGCGATCTCGGACGGCCAGCGCAGACCCTTCTCGTCGTGCTGCTGCTCGGCGACCACCGCGACCATGCGCGAGACGCCGATTCCGTAGGAACCCATGATCAGGCGGACCGGCTTGCCGTTCTCGCCGAGCACGTCCACCTCGAAGGCGTCGGTGTACTTGTAGCCCAGTTGGAAGATGTGGCCGATCTCGATGCCGCGCGCCGCGACCAGCACCCCGCGCCCGTCCGGCGACGGATCGCCGTCGCGGACCTCGGCGGCCTCGATGGTGCCGTCGGGGGTGAAGTCGCGACCGGCGACCAACCCGACGACGTGCTTGCCGGGGGCGTCCGCACCGGTGATCCAGGCGGTGCCGGTACCGACCCTCGGGTCGACCAGGTAGCGAATACCGTTGTCCTGCAATGCCTTCGGGCCGATGTAGCCCTTCACCAGGAATGGGTTCGCGGCGAAATCCGCCTCGGTGAGCAGATCCACCTCGGCCGGTTCGACGGCGGCGCCGAGCCGCTTGTCGTCCACCTCGCGGTCGCCGGGGACGCCGATGCCGAGGATCTCGGTCTTGCCGTCCGGGTACCGCAGCTTCACCATCACGTTCTTCAACGTGTCGGCCGCGGTCACCGGGCGATCCAGCACACCGGCCGCATTCGCCCAGTCGACCAGGGTCGCGATGGTCGGGGTGTCGGGGGTGTCGTGCACGACGGGCGCGGGCAGGCCGTCGATCGGCCGCGGTTCGGGCGCCGGGGTGACGACGGCCTCCACATTCGCGGCGTAACCGGATTCGCGGCAGATGACATAGGTGTCCTCGCCCACCGGGCTGTCGGCCAGGAATTCCTCGGAGGCGCTGCCGCCCATCGCGCCGGAGGTGGCCGCGACGATGACGTACTTGACGCCGAGTCGCTCGAAGATGCGCTGGTAGGCCTCGCGGTGCGCGTTGTAGCTCGCCTTCAGGCCGTCCTCGTCCAGATCGAAGGAGTACGAATCCTTCATGATGAACTCGCGCCCGCGCAGGATGCCCGCGCGCGGACGGCCCTCGTCGCGGTACTTGGTCTGGATCTGGTACAGGATGACCGGAAGATCCTTGTACGAGCTGTATTCGCCCTTGACGGTGAGCGCGAACAGCTCCTCGTGGGTGGGGCCGAGCAGGTAGTCGGCGCCCTTGCGATCCTGCAACCGGAACAGGGCGTCACCGTATTCGGTCCACCGGTTGGTGGTCTCGTACGGTTCGCGCGGCAGCAGCGCCGGCAGCGAGATCTCCTGCGCGCCGATCGCGTCCATCTCCGCCCGCACGACATCCTCGATCTTGCGCAACACCCGCAACCCCAGCGGCAGCCACGAGTAGACGCCCGGGGCGACGCGGCGGACATATCCGGCGCGGACGAGGAGTTTGTGGCTGGGCACCTCTGCGTCGGCGGGATCGTCACGCAGGGTACGCAGGAACAGTCGGGAGAGGCGGGTGATCACGACAGCACAGGGTAGTCGCTGGCCGGAGGGTGTTCGCAACGCATTACCGTATTCGCTCGTGCTGGTGTTGCTGCCTCCCTCAGAAACCAAGTCCGACGGTGGTTCCGGCGCGCCGCTGGATCTGGCCGCGCTGACGATGCCGCAGCTCACGGGCGTGCGCGAGCGGCTCATCGACGAGTTGGCCAAGCTGGCAGCCGAACCGGACACCGCGCGAACGGTGCTGGGTCTCGGCAAGGGGGCTGATGCCGAGATAGCCAGGAACGCCGCGCTGCGCACCTCGCCGACCCGGCCCGCACTGGAGCGCTACACCGGTGTGCTCTACGACGCACTGGACGCGAAATCCTTCACCAAGGCGCAGCGGGCCAAGGCGCTGGCCCGGCTCGGTATCGGGTCGGCGCTGTTCGGCGCGGTACGGGCGGGCGATCCGATTCCGGCCTACCGGCTCTCCGGCGGCACGAAACTGCCCGGGCAGCCGACGCTTTCGGCGATCTGGCGGGATTCGCTCGCCGACGCGCTGGTCGCCGAGGCCGACGGCGACCTGGTGGTCGATCTGCGGTCGGGCAGCTATCAGCAGTTGGGCCGGGTGCCGGGCGCGATCACCGCGAATGTGCTCACCGAACATCCGGACGGCAGCCGGACCGTGGTGAGCCACTTCAACAAACATCACAAGGGCCTGCTGGCCAGGGCACTGGTGCTGACCAGGGCGGAGCCGGGCGATATCAGGGCGGTCGCGCAGGTGGCGCGCAAGGCCGGGCTGCGCGCCGAAATCGCCGGGCCGGCCGAACTGCTGATCATCACCTGATTCGGGGCCCGAAATCGGCTCCCCCACACAACCTTTGATCAACACCGCATCCGACAGTATTCTGCCGCGGTGGGCTTCTACGACTACCGGTGCATGATCAGCGGCGTCAGTCTGAAGGGCGCGGATGCGGTAGCCGTGGCGGTGCACCCCGCCGAAAACGGTTACCGGCCGCTGAGTCTCGGTGTCACGGGCCAGTACGACCGCTTCGGATCCGTCGACGGCGTGCTGGAGGACCGCGGCACCGAGGTGCTCGCCGAATACTTCCTGGCCCGGCTGCGCGACGGGCGCTTCGCGGTGGATCCGAGCTGGATCGGGTTGTCCCGCACCAACGAACGACTACATATCGAGGACCTCTTCCAGTCCTTCGAACGCAACTACGGCGCGCTGGAGACGGTGGACGCCGCGGTCGCGACCCTGGACGGGGCGCCGATCTTCCTCGCCCTCATCGCCCGCGCCGTATGGGACGCGTTCGCCGAATCCGATGCCGAGGCCGCGGAAGACGATCTGGCACAGGTCTTCCGAGGCTCGCCGATCGCCGCCGAAATCTACGGTCCGCACCGGACGGATCTCGCGCCGCAGCTGCGGCGGCTACGCACCGTCGACGAATTCCTCACCGCCAACGGGCTGCACTGGGCGCCGGAGTGCGACCCGAACCAGCGCTATGCCGAAAAGCCCGGCACCCAACATTTCTCGGACGATCTGCGGGGCTTCCTGGAACAGGCCGAACTCGATTACGCGGAGGTGCCGGTGATGCGGCGGGCGCTCGCCGCCTATGCGGAATCGATCCGGGACCTGCTCGACGACGAATGATCGTCTTGCGCGCCGAGGCGGTTCCGTTGCGACCGAGCCCGTCTCGTTGTGCGCTGAGCCGGTCTCGTCGCGCGCCGAGCCAGCCCTGTTGCGCGCCGAGCCAATCCCCGTTGCGCGCCATGCCGATCGGTGACGCGCGAACCGGTCCGCCGCCCGCCGGACCGCCTTGATCCGGCTGTCAGCTCCACGCGCGGGTGGGGCGGCCGGATTCGTAGCGGTCGAGACCGGCGCTGAACTCCCCCGTTTCGAGGGTGCCGGTGCCGTGCCGGAATTCGTTGAGCAGTGCGTCGTCGAGGTCGCGCGACCACTGCTGATAGCTGGAGAGGCGGTCGCTGCGCAGCGCCGCCTGCGGCCGGGCGGCGATATCCGCGGCGAGTTCGCGTGCGGCGGCGAGGGTTTCGCCGGGTGCGGTGAGCCGGTTCGCGATACCCATCCGCTCGGCCTCCACGCCGCTGACGCCGCGGCCGGTGAGGATGAGATCCAGCGCGTGCGAGTGGCCGATGAGCCTTGCGATGCGCACCGTCCCGCCGTCCATGAGGGGTATTCCCCAACGGCGGCAATAGATTCCGAAAACGGCGTCCCGGGCGGCCACCCGCAGATCGCACCAGGCGGCCAATTCGAATCCGCCCGCGACGGCATGTCCCTCGACGGCGGCGATCACGGGTTTGCCGAGCAGCATGCGGGTCGGCCCGACCGGACCGTCGCCGTGCGCCGCGATCCGGCTGAAGCGTTCGGGATCGCGCATGGCTTGCAGATCCGCGCCCGCGCAGAAGGTTTCGCCCGCACCGGTGAGCACCGCGACCGATAGTTCCGGACAGGCGTCGAAGCGGCGGAAGGCGTCGGCCAGTTCGGTCGCGGTCGGCCGGTCGATGGCGTTGGCGACCTCGGGCCGGTTGATGGTGATGACGACTATCGGGCCGTCGATTTCGTATTCGATCGGCATGAGCATCCCTTCGGATATGGTCGTTGATCAGCGGAAGTTATTGCGGCAGAGCGCGTTCGATGATGGCCGCGGTATCGGTGCCGGATGGCAGCGTGCCGTAGGCCAAGCCGCGGTCGGGGCCGAGCCGCCCCGCGCAGAAGGCGTCGGCGACGGCGGGAACCGAATACCGCACCAACAGGCTCGCGTAGAAGGCCAGCGCCAGATCCTCGACCAGTCGCCGGGCCTCGGCTGCGGGTGTCGTGCCGTGTAGTACGGCCGCCGCGCGGGTCGCGGTGCGCTCGAGGTGGTCGTCGAGGAGTCGGTTGCCACCACGGGCCGCCGCGCATTCGCCGAGGAACGCGTCCAGTGTTTCCGGGTTCTTCCCGATGCCGCGCAGCACGTCGAGCGCGGTCACGTTGCCGGAGCCCTCCCAGATGGCGTGCACCGAGGCGTCGCGCAACAGCCTTGCCAGACCGAATGATTCGCTGTAGCCATTACCGCCCAGACACTGCATGGCCTCGGCGATGTGACCCGTCACCCGGCCACACCCCCAGTATTTGGTGATCGAGGTGGCCAAGCGACGCAGCGGGGAGCCGAAATCGTCGTACATCGCGGCGAGTCGCAGCATGCCCGCGGTGGCCGCCTCCGATTCGATGGCCAGATCGGCCAGCACATTCGCCATCGCGGGTTGGTCGACGAGCCGCTGTCCGAAGGCGCGGCGGCGACGGCAGTAGTGGATGGCCGCCGCGACGGCGGCGCGCATCTCCGGCGCGACGGCCGGACCCAACCGGGCGTATCCGAGATTGTGCACCAGCGGCGCCATACCCTGGCCCGGCGTGCCGACCAACCACGCTCGCGCACCGCGGAATTCGACCTCCGCCGTGGGCAGCGACCTGGTGCCGAGCTTGTCCTTCAACCGGATCGGCCGCACACCGGGGCCGCGCTCGACGAGGAAGCAGGACAGCCCATCGGAGGTCTGGGCGAGCGTCAGGAAGATATCCGCCATCGGCGCCGAGACGAACCATTTGTGGCCGTGCAGTTCCCAGGCGCCGTCACCGCGGTCGACGGCGGTGGTCAGCGTCGCGCGCAGGTCCGAGCCGCCCTGCTTCTCGGTATATGCCTGTCCCGCAAGGGCATTGCGGCCCGGCCTCGGATCGGTGAGCCGAGGAACCCACAGCGCCGCGAGTTCCGGAGCGAAACGCTCCAGCACCGGAACGGCCGCGAGCGTCATGATCACCGGGCACAGCACACCGGTATTCACCTGTCCCCAAACGTATCCCAGCGCATTGCGGACGACGAAGGCGCCTGCCCTTCGCTCCCGCCAAGGCAGCGAAGGCATTTCGTGCTCGACCGCGGTGTCCAGCAGCCAGGACCACGACGGATCGCATTCGATGCGATCGATCCGGCCGCCGTCGCGATCCAGGCCGTGCAGCCGTGGCACGTTGCGTTCGGCGCGCGCGGCATGTTCGGCCGTCTGTTCGGCGGCGGCGATGCGGGCCAGCCGCTGCACCCGCGGCAGGCCCCACGGCGCGTGGCGGGCCAGCCCCTCGCACAGCGCGACATCCAGTTCCAGCGGATTATCTTCGGCGGCAACGGTTTCGACGGATACGGCAGCGCGGGTCACGGCGCACCTCCCTGTGACGAGTGATGTGCACCATCCGAACACAAAAAGTGATGTGACGTCAATTCTTTTTTGTCTGGACTCCCCGTCATGGAGACTGTGGTGCATGGACACTGTCGCGGCACCGTCGACGAGTAAGGGTCAGGCCACCCGCGAGCGCCTGCTCGCGGCGGCCCGCGCCGAGGCGGTCGAATCCGGCGGGCATATCGAGGTGGCCGCCGTCGCCGCGCGCGCGGGCGTGGTACCCAGCCTGATCAACCGCTATTTCCGGTCCAAACCCGGCCTGGTCTGCGCGCTGGTCGACGAATTCTTCGACCGATTCGAGGCCGAGGTGCTGCGGCTCGATCTGGACGCGACCGGCACCTGGGCCGAGCACGAATACGCGCGCCTGATCAAGGGCGTCGAATTCAATTACGCCGATCCGTTCGCGGTGGTGCTCTACGGGCAGCTCACCCGCGATCCGCTGGTGGCGCAGACCGAAACGGCACGCATCGAGGCGATCATCCGCGGCACCGCGGCCGGTATCCGCCGGGCCCAGCGCCGCGGCGAACTTCCGGCGCGGATCGACGCGGAGCTGGCCGGCGCCGCCATGTTCGGCGCCATGCGCCAGGTGATGGTCGCCGCCCTGCGACGCACCCCACCACCCTCCCCCACCGCCGTCGTCGACATCCTGTGGCCGCAGGTGGCGGCGTCCGTCGGGCTCGCCGCCGCGGCCCGAAATCCCTTGAAGGGCCAGTGACTCAGGCGGTCAGCCCGGCCAGTTCGCCCGCCAGATTCGCCCTGGCCCGCGCCTCGAACCGAGCGCGGCCGGTGGCGGTCCGGAACAGCGTCGGCGCGGCGGCGAGCGCGCGCAGTATCTCGGCCCGGCCCAGCCGGAACGCCTCGTCCGGAACCTGCGCGTACTCTGCACGGACGGCCGCCGTGTACGCGGCATAATCGGCCGGGCTCGCGGCGAGAATCGCCAGATCCGCGTCGCACAACACATTTCCGTTGCGATCACCCGGCCCCGGCGCATGCTTCGCGGTCAGCCGGACGAGGCGGCCCACCTCCGTGATCAAGCCGCTTGCGACACCGATGGATTCGAGCGCCGACTCGGCCAGCTCGGCGCTGCGTTCCTCGTTGTCGGGACGGCCGATCTCGTAGATCGCGTCGTGGAAGTAGGCGGCGAATCGCACCGCGTCGAGATCGTCCGCGTCGGCGGCCAGCTCATCGATGACGTGCAGCATGGCGGACAAATGCTCGACCGTGTGGTACCGCCGATGCGGCTCCTGATACCGCCGCACCAAATCGGCTCCCACCGACCATGTTTCGGGCCCGGCCAGGTCGCTCCACCGTTCGAGCAGATGCTCTGCGGTCGTACTCATTCGCCCAGTCTCGCGAACGGTCCCGCCGCGGGCAATACTGTGCGACCGCATCGCTGGGCACAGCCCGATTCAGCAGCGCAGCCAGAGCACTGAGACGGTGGGATCGGTGGGGCGCGCGGTGGGGCGCGGGCGCGGGCGGACGCCGGGAAGGCGGATCCACCGTGGGCGAACGATTCTCATCATCCGAACTCCGAGACGACGGACGACATGTGCTGTGGTCCAGCGGATTTCGGCCGCGGATGCGGCCTGGGAATACGATAGCCGACATCGCGGCCCGTGCGTGCCCGATCCGCCGGCGATCAAACCTCGAGTCGACGTGATGTCTCTCACATTCTGCGGCCGATTCTAATATCGGAATACCTGCACGACAATGATATTCGCGGCCGTCGAACCGAATTCGCCAATCATTCAACTATTTCACTCAGGCTTGTCTCAGTCTCGATTGCTTTCCTCGATTCCGGCGCCGCAAAGTGTGAGCGCGACAGATCACAAAGGTGCGATTTGCCTGCCATGCACAATGTTTCCCGAAAAACCGCATTGCGAATTACCGCTGCCTCGATGGCGGCGGCGGCCCTGATCGGGCCCGCCGTAGTCGCGGCCGGACCAGCCCAAGCGGCAAATGATCCCGGCGTCAGCGAGCAGCGACGTCTCGTCGCGGACGAGTACGACAAAAACGGATACGACCGGCAGGGCTATGACCGGAACGGCTACGACCGGAATGGTTACAACAAATCCGGCTACGACCGATCCGGCTATGACCGGCAGGGTTATGACAAGGACGGCTACAACAAATCGGGTTATAACCAATCCGGTTTCAACCGTTCCGGCTACGACAAGAACGGGTTCGACAGATTCGGAAATGACAAGGACGGTTACGACCGGTACGGCTACAAGTCGGGTTACGACAAGAACGGTTACGACCGTCGTGGCTACGACAAGGACGGTTACGACCGGTACGGCTTCAACAGCTCCGGGTACAACCGGTGGGGCTACGACCGAAATGGCTACGACCGCAACGGATTCGATCGCGCCGGCTTCGACCGCAACGGCCTCGACCGCAACGGCAATCCGCGCCCGGCGCCCGCGCCGCCCAAGCCGCTGCCCGAGCCGGTCGAACAGTTCCTGCGCCAGCTCCCGCCGCCGGTCGAGCAGGTGGTGCGCCCGCCGGTGACCGCCATCTTCCAGCTGCTGCCGTAGACGTTGCGGGCCTGCCCCTTTCGATGGATGAAAAGGGCAGGCCCGCAGCCGATCACGAGAGTCCTACAGTCTGTCGGCGACGGTCTGCGTTGTCGCGGTCAGATCGCGGATGAGCAGCGCCGCGTGCAGCGAGGTGCGCGACTCGCCGTCCTCCAGGTCGACGTCGAGGATGCGTTCGATGCGGGCCAGCCGGTCGTACAGCGTCGGCCTGCTGATGTTCAGCCGCCGCGCGAGTTCGGTCTTATTGCCCGCCAGGTCGAGGAATTGGCGCAGCGTGCGCGTCAGGTCGGCCGAATGCCGGATGTCGTAGCGCAGCAGCGCGCTCAGCTCGGTTTCGGCGAACCGCTGCACGCCCGGTTCGTTGCGGATCAGCGAGAGCAGCCCGCGCAGCCGCACATCACCGCTGCGATAGAACGGCCGGTTCGCGGCCATGGAGAGCGCCACCTCCGCGACGTGCGCGGCGTGCGCGAGCTCGCGTGCGGTGTCGAGTAGCGAATCCGATTCCGCCCCAACGCCTATCACCACCCGGTGCACCCCGTCGACGCGGCGCGTCTCGCCGGTGATGGCATTGCACACGCCGCGCAGATTCGCATCCGGTTCGGCGCCGCGCGCGACGGCGAGGATCATGCTCACCCGGTCGCCGTGTTCGGCCGCGATCAGCGCCGTCGCCTTGGCCAGTCCGAGCCCGTGCGTCACCGCGTCCAGAATGCCCGCGCTGCGCCGCTGCGCGGCCACCGGATCCGATTCGGCAAGGGCCGCAACGTGTATCGCGAGCGGCACATAGGCGGCGCGGCGGGTGAGCCCGAGCGCGGCGGCCCTGGCCTGTGCCTCGCGCTCGTCGAGCACCCGGCCGTTGACCATATCGTCGATCAGGCCGGTCTGGGCCCGGCGATGAAGGCCGAACCGGTCCCGGTCGATCATCCGGTGCAGGGTGAGCGTCTGCGCGGCCCGTTCCAGCACCATCCTGGCGCGCGGTGTCGGCACATGATGCGAGCGCAGGATCAGCCTGCCCCACGGCTGGGTGTGCGGGCCGACCGCGACCACATCGTCGGCGGTATCGGGCAGCAGGCGCGAGGTGGTCTCCCAGTTGTCCAGGACGGCCGAGGCGGTGGTGTGTTTGACGGTCAGCGCGAGCACCCGGTGCGCCAGATCCTCCAGCACCACCGGTGCGTCGAGCATGCCCGCCGCCGTCTTCACGATTTCGCTCAGCGAGGCCCGGCGCACGCTGAGTTCGGTGAAGGTCTCGTGTACGGTGCGGGCGAATTCCAGCTCCGCGTATTGGTCGGCGACGATCATCCGGTGCACCGCCTCGGTGATCTCGACGAAGCGGGTCACCCGGTGCAGCGCGATGACCGGAAGTCCGAGCGCGTCGGCGGTTTTCGCGACAATGGGCGGCAATTCCGGGACGAACGAACCCAGTTCGACGACCAGACCCGAAACATCCGCCGCCGCAAGGGCGTTCAGATAGTCGACGGTGGCGGCGTCACCGTGCGCGAGCGCCTGGCCGGTGGTGAGCACGAGTTCGCCGCCCACCAGCAGCTCGGCCACCGCGGGCAGATCGATGACGTGCACCCAGCGCACCGGACGGTCCAGCGCGCCGCCGCCGACCACCTCGGGCCGCGCGGCGCGCACCACCGGCATCGCCAACACGTCGGCAACGGAGGGCACCACCCGACGAATCGTAATACGAAACTCGAAATCGCATACAAATCGTCGATGCTCCGAGCATGCTCGATGCGGAAGAGTCGAGGTCGGTGGCGGCACCTGCCGACGAAGCGAATCGAGGAGATATGCAGACAATCGCGCATTGGATCGACGGCAAGGCGTTCGCGGGTGCGGGTGCGGGCACGCTGCCGGTGACGAATCCGGCCACCGGCGTGGTCACCGGGCAGCTGTGCCTGGCCACCGCCGAGGATGTGCGGGCCGCGATCGCGTCGGCCGCCGCGGCCTTTCCGGAATGGCGCGACACCTCGCTGGCCCGGCGCACCCAAATCCTGTTCCGCTTCCGCGAACTGCTCAACGCGCGCAAGGAGGAGTTGGCCGCACTCATCACCGCCGAGCACGGCAAGGTGCTCAACGATGCGCTCGGCGAGGTGACCCGCGGCCTCGAGGTGGTCGAATTCGCTTGCGGCATACCGCATCTGGTGAAGGGCAGCTTCACCGAGAACGCCTCGACCAAGGTGGACATCTTCAATATCCGCCAGCCGCTGGGGCCGGTCGCGATCATCTCGCCGTTCAATTTCCCGGCCATGGTGCCGATGTGGTTCTTCCCGCTCGCCATCGCCGCGGGCAATACGGTGGTGCTCAAGCCGAGCGAGAAAGATCCGTCGGCCTCGCTGTGGCTGGCCGAGCTGTGGCACGAGGCCGGGCTGCCCGCCGGCGTATTCAACGTGGTGCAGGGCGACAAGGTCGCGGTGGACGAACTGCTGGACAATCCGGGCATCAAGGCCGTGTCGTTCGTCGGCTCGACCCCGATCGCGAAGTACGTCTACCAGCGCGGCACCGCTGCGGGCAAGCGGGTGCAGGCGCTCGGCGGCGCGAAGAACCACATGGTCGTGCTGCCCGACGCGGACCTGGACCTGGCCGCCGACGCCGCGGTGAACGCGGGCTTCGGTTCGGCGGGCGAGCGCTGCATGGCGATCAGCGTGGTGGTCGCGGTCGGCTCGATCGGCGACGAACTGGTCGCGAAGATCAAGGAGCGCGCGCTCACCGTCAAGACCGGCGACGGCACCCGCGGCACCGACATGGGCCCGCTGGTAACCAAGGCGCATCGCGACAAGGTCGCCGCGTACGTGGCCGCGGGCGAATCCGAGGGCGCCACCGTGGTACTCGACGGGCGCGGTATCGAAGCCGATGGCGCGAAGGACGGATTCTGGCTCGGCCCAACGATTCTCGACAACGTCGGCACACAGATGAGCGTGTACACCGACGAAATCTTCGGCCCGGTTCTGTCGGTGGTGCGAGTTGACAGCTATGACGACGCGCTGACTATGATCAACGCCAACCCCTACGGCAACGGCACCGCTATCTTCACCAACGACGGCGGCGCGGCCCGGCGCTTCCACAACGAGGTCGAGGTCGGCATGGTCGGTATCAACGTGCCGATCCCGGTTCCGATGGCCTACTACAGCTTCGGCGGGTGGAAGAACTCCCTCTTCGGCGATACGCACGCACACGGCATCGAAGGTGTGCACTTCTTCACCCGGGCCAAGGCGGTCACCAGCCGCTGGCTCGATCCCAGCCACGGAGGTTTGGAACTGGGCTTCCCGCAGAACAAATAGCAGACACCGCGGCGTGAGCTCAGGCCCGGAGGAGGCAGCCTGCGTAACCACGCAGGGCCGCGAACGCCGCAAATCGAACGGAGATTTCGTTATGACGCTCCCGAACGGCCTGACGCAGGAGCAGGCCAGGCAGGAGGCGGCCCGCGCCTACGAGTTGGACCGCCTGCACGTGTTCCACTCGTGGTCGGCGCAGCAGCAGCTGACCCCCATGACCATCACCGCGGCCCAGGGCTGCTACGTGTGGGACGGGGACGGGAACCGCCTGCTGGACTTCTCCTCGCAGATGGTGAATACCAATATCGGCCACCAGCATCCGAAAGTGGTTGCGGCCGTTCAGGAGCAGGCGGCGAAGCTGTGCACGGTCGCCCCGCAGCACGCCAACGGCGCGCGCTCCGAGGCGGCCCGGCTCATCGCCGAGCGCACGCCGGGCGAGCTGAACCGGATCTTCTTCACCAACGGCGGGGCCGACGCGGTGGAGCACGCGGTGCGGATGGCGCGGCTGCACACCGGCCGGTACAAGGTGCTCACCAGGTACCGCTCGTACCACGGCGGCACCGACACCGCGATCAACCTGACCGGCGATCCGCGGCGCTGGCCGAACGATCACGGCAACAGTGGCGCCGTGCACTTCTTCGGACCGTTCCTGTACCGCTCGCAATTCCACGCGACCGACGAAACCGAGGAAACCGCAAGGGCTTTGGCGCACCTCGAACAGACCATCCTGTTCGAGGGACCGTCGACCATCGCGGCCGTCGTGCTGGAATCGGTGCCCGGCACGGCCGGAATCATGGTCCCCCCACCGGGATATCTCGCCGGCGTGCGCGAACTGTGCGACCGGTTCGGCATCGTCTTCATCGCCGACGAGGTGATGGCCGGATTCGGCCGCACCGGAAAGTGGTTCGCCATCGAGCACGCCGATGGCGTCGTCCCGGATCTGCTCACCTTCGCCAAGGGGGTGAACTCCGGCTATGTGCCGCTCGGCGGCGTCGCGATCGGCCCGGCCATCGCCGCCACCTTCGACGAACGCCCCTACCCGGGTGGCCTCACCTACTCCGGCCATCCGCTGGCCACGGCCGCGGCCGTCGCCACCATCACCGCCATGCGCGACGAGCGCATCGTGGAGAACGCCGCCGATATCGGCGCCCGGGTACTCGGCCCCGGCCTGCGCGAACTCGCCGACCGCCACCCGAGCATCGGCGAGGTGCGCGGCCTCGGCGTCTTCTGGGCGCTGGAACTGGTGCGCGACAAGGCAACTCGTGAACCTCTCGCCCCATACGGCGGCACCGGCCCGGCCATGACCGAGGTGACGGCCGCCGCCCGCCGAGCCGGACTCCTCCTGTTCGTCAACTTCAACCGAATCCACGTGGTACCCCCGTGCACCATCGACGAAGCCGAGGTCAAGGAGGGTCTGGCCATCCTCGACCAGGTCCTGACCATCGCCGACCGGCACACCGTCTGAGCGACGGTTCGCAACAGCCGGACGCGGGCACACCTGCCCGTCGTGGTCTCGAGCACAGTGGCTGTCCGGTGCCGCGGTGCGGGAATAGTGTTGAGGCCGACGGCATCGATGCCGGGCGGAGCCGTCGGACACTATTCGACCGGCGTTCTGCTGGGGGACATCATGGCAGAACCTCGTCTCAGGGCCGGTGATGACGACCGGGCCGATACATGCGCCGTGCTCGACAAGGCTTATGCCGCAGGGCAACTCGATATCAACGAGCACGAAACGCGGGTCCGGCAAGCCATCTCGGCGGCCACGGTCGGTGATTTGGCGGCGCTGGTCGCCGATCTTCGGATACCGGAGCACACACCGCCGCCTCGGCGCGGTATGCGACGAGCCGTGCTGGCGACGGTCGCCGCCGGACTCGTGGTGGTGTCGAGCGTTGTGATCGGCTTTGTCGCGGGCCGGGATTCGCGGCCGAGCCCATCCGCGGGTCCGGTGGGAATCGATGCGCGCATCGAGTTTCCGGTCCACACGTCGACGCCGCGCCTGGATACGGTCGACGGGCTCAACACGCTGATTGCCGCTGCGCGTAGCGAATTCGGCCACACCATCGTCACACACCTGGTCGTATTGCCGGATAAAGCCGATCTGTCGGTGTCCGCGGCCCGGAGTCGGATCCATATCGCGAGTGAATACACCTACGCCGGTGGCCATTTCGGGCTGACCATCCGCGGGGTCGGAGCCGTGGACGGTCCCGAAGTCGACATCTCTCGAATCGATCTGCCCAAGATCGTCGAACTGCTGGCGCAGGCGCCGAAAACGCTCGACATCGCCGACCCGAACGCCGTGTGGTTCGAGGTTTCGGGAGCGGGCGGCGGGACCGTGACCATCCACGCGACGAACGTGCACGGCAAGGCGGGTGCCATCGATTTCGGCCTGGATGGGACGCCGAAACGCTAGTTATAACCGAGCACTCGGCAGCGCTCGATCTCGTTCTCCGGCACCCGGTCGATGCGGTATCTGGCGTACTCCAGCGACTTCTGGATGTTGCGCCGGAATCGGTCCGGGGTCAGCGGGGCGCGGGTCGCGTCCAGCAGGTCGCGGGTTTGCGGGCAGGTCATGGCGGTTCGGATCCGGGTCACCCAGCCCTCGTCCAGGAACCACGGCATCCACGGATGCCGGTCCACCATGCCCGCATCGACGACCGCCCAGTCCGAATCCAGATTCTTGTCGTGGCCGATGCGCGCATTCGGGAATCGAAAAGTATGTGCGGCAAGCGGATACGCCAGCCCCACCGGATCGATGACGCGGACGTCGAGCGGCATATTCATCCCGATCATGCCGAGGTTCACGTAGAACACGGTATGTCCGGCGCCGCCGTCCGGGACCGGCCGCGGTGGCGGGACGATATGCCAGTTCGTGAAGGTCGGCGAATTGATCAGCAGGCCGCCGTTCGGGCTTGCGGCGATATCGCGGACCATGGCGCGCATCCGGGGGTAGTCGAGGTAATCCTCGGCACGGATCGGGTGCGCGTGGCCGGTATTCTGGACGTAATAGAGCCGCTCGTCCGCTATACCGGCGGAACTGATCCTGCTGCCGGTCTCGATCGCGGTCGTATCGGCCGCGAACAGCGCCCAGCCGGCGGTCGCGGCCAAGGCCGCCGACATTATCAGCCGGGTTCGGCGCGAATCCGGCTGGGCGGCCGAAGGTTTCAGCGGCAGCATCATGACGGGCAGCAGGAGGCAGAACAGCGGTGGCAGCAGCGTTCGGCCGTGCATGAAATCGCCGCCGACGCGAATCTCGTAGCCGGTCAACAGAACACCGCTACCGGCCATGAGGGCGACCACCGCGGCCGGGGTCCGAAGCCACCCGCCGACCCGAGCCGGTTTCCGATCGAATCCGGCGGACCGCACCGCAACGATCGCCGCGACACCCAGCACGACGAGCGGAACCCAAAGCCAGTACGGCCCGACCAGATTCCACAGGTAGCCGAGCCCCTGCCGCCATTTCGCACCGGCCGCATCCTTGGCGACGGCCGTATTCGGATACGGCAGACCGTAATAGCCCATGCGCCAGATCTGATACGCGACCGGCGCCAGGCCTGCCACCACAACGATCAACGCTCGCATCCGGATCCCCACGGGCGACGCGCAACAGATCATGAGCAGCGCGAGCGCGCCGACCACCGTCAGCTCCGGCCGGATCAGCGGCGCCAGACCGGCGACGAAGGACGAAACGAAAACATCTGCCGTGCCCGCCTTTTGGGAACGACTCCAGCGGATCAGCAACCACCACAGCACCGCAAGCCAGCAGATGACCAGACCGGATTCCAGCCCCGATGTGGCGTAGTCGCGGGCCGGCGGCACCGCGATATAGACGAGAGCGCCCGCGGGCAGCAGCAATTGGGCCCCGCCGACACCCCACAACCGGGCAGCGCCCAGCATCGCGAAGGCGATGGCGGCGACCGACAGCGTCAGCGCGGCGCCGAGCGCGACGTACTCCAGTCGCGCCCCGGTCAGCCAGCCGAAGAACCAGATGAAGTAGGTCCAGGCCGTGCTGGTGTTCACCTCGACGCGCTCACCGGCATTGAAGACCGGACCGTTGCCCGCCAACAGGTTTCGCACCGTCCGCAGCACGGTGAGGCCGTCATCGGCGATCCAGCGCCGTGTCCAGCCGCCGATCGCGAAAAGCGCGGCGGTGATTGCGATTCCGCTGACGAAGGTTATGCGCGATCTCTTCGATACACCCGAAAGTTCTTTTACCGCAACAATTTCGGGCGAGATTGTCAGTGTCACCTATGCGGACCGGACACCAGCCGGAAGCCGACGGATACGCCGAGCGCCATCCGGCCGCCCGCATAGGTAACTCATGGGTTCTCCCGATCATTCTGGTACGGGCGAACCGTACCGCGCGGCGCCGATGCGGGCACACCCCACAATCTTCGGGGCCGAATTCACCGGGATCGGGAATCGGATCCGGCCGGAGTTTGTTCCGTGGAGGATGACCACCACCACAGCCGTGCTCTCCGATGAGCTGAAGAAGTACATCGACGAGAACAACGTGTTCGCGACCGCCGCGACCATCGGGCCGGACGGGCATCCGCATCTCACCGTCATCTGGCTGGAACGCGACGGCGACGAGTTGCTGTACTCCACCACCGTCACGCGTCAGCAGGCCAAGAACATCGCGCGCGACCCGCGCGTCACGGTGATGATCGCCCCGCCGGAAAACCCCTACGCCTACGCCGAGATCCGGGGCACGGTCACGATCACCCCGGACCCGGAGAAGACGCTGCCGAACAAGCTCTCGCTGAAGTACACCGGCAAGCCGTACCTCGAATTCAATCCGGCCTCGGTGGACGATTCCGACCGGATCATCGTGCGCGTCACCCCACGTAAGGTCACCGGACGGCTGTGAGAACCCAACCGGCTCAGCCCTGCTGGGCCTCCTCCTGGGCGTGATGCGCCTCGGCCAGTTGGTCGGGGGTGTATCGCAGGGTGAGCACGATGAAGCCGAGGATGATCGCCGCCATCGCGCAGAACAGCAGGACCAGGGTGTAACCGTCGCCGAGCGCGGCGAGTTCGGTGGGGTCCAGCTCGCTCACCTTGCGGTCGGTATGGCCGCCGAGTGAGAGCGTGCGCGATGCGGCGACCGGCGTGAGGATGCCGATGGCCAGCGGGGTACCCAGATTCAACAGCATCTGCCCCACCGCCGAGAGCGGGCCGACCTCCGAGACCGGCACCCCGACGAGCAGGCACAGCGGCCCGATCACGATGACGAAACCGATACCGAATCCGATGGCGACCAAGAGCACCAGCAGGGTCGGATACCGCACGCTGCCGTCCAGCGTCGAACCGAACAGCAGTCCGCCGGTGATGATCGCGGCGGCCGACGCCAGAATCCAGCGCGGTTGAATCCACAGCGCCGCCTTGGTCGCGACGCCGGTGCCGATCCCGGCGCCGATGGTGAACGGCAGACAGGCGAGACCGGCCACCATCGGGCTGTATCCGATGACGTTCTGCAGGAACAACGCGACGAAGTAGGTCATCGCGCCGAGCACCCCGGATCCGAGGAACAGCGCGATGAAGGTCGCGACCCGGTCCCGGTTGTCGAACAGCGACCACGGCAACAGTGGACTGTCGACATACCGCTCGGCGATCACGAAGACGATCAGCAGCACCAACCCGCCGACCAGCGAACCGATGATGACGGGGCTGCGCCAGCCCAGTTCCGGTCCCTCGGTGGCGCCGAAGACGATCGCCGCGCAGGCGAGGGTGCCGAGCACCGCACCGGTCACATCGAGCGAAACCCGATGGTGGGCGGTATCCCTGAGTTTGAAGATCGCGCCGAGGATGATCAGCGCGCCGATCGGCACATTGATCCAGAAGATCCAGCGCCAGCCCACCTCGGTGAGCGCACCGCCGATCACCAGCCCGCCGACCGATCCGATACCCGCCATCGAACCGAAGATCGCGATGGCCTGATTGCGCGCGGGTCCCGGCGCGAATGTGCTGACCACCAACGCCATCGCGGTCGGCGCAGCGATCGCGGCGCCGGTGCCCTGCACCGCACGCGCGCCGATGAGCATCGCCTCGTTCTGCGCCAAACCGCAAGCCAGCGAGGCGAAGGTGAAGAGGGTGACGCCGAGGATCAGCATTCGCTTGCGCCCGAACGCATCCCCGAGCCTGCCGCCGAGCAGCAGCAACCCGGCGAAGGTCAGGCCGTACGCGGTGACCATCCAGGCGCTTCCGGAGCTGGACAGACCCATTTCCGCCTGTAGTCGGGGCAGCGCCAGGATGACGACGCTGCCGTCGAGCACCACCATCAGCTGCAGCCCGCTCAACACCAGAATGGCGAGCCCGAAGGCTCGCTGCTTCATCGGATGCTCCGGCTGCTCAACCGATTTCCGGAACGATGGGACAGCGAAGCCGACGGCGGGAATGGGAACCGTCGACAGGTTTTCCACGGTCCGGGGCGAATGCTCCACGGTGCGGGGCGAATGCTCCACCTTGCGGGGCGGGCGGATGGGGCGGGTCGACACAGTGAGCCACTGTAATTGATGACGCACATGGGTCGACGCCGTGACGCCGCGCCGACGGACCGTGCCGAACCGTGGTTCGGCACGCTGACCAGCGCTTCCCGGTGCATCGCCAAGAGGTTACCCGTCGGTCGGATTCGCGGAGAAGCCAGCGGTCGGACCGATCACCACGATGGCGGGCGGACGGATGCCCTCGGTGCGCACCCGCGCGGCGACGGTCGCCAGGTCCGCGCGCAACACCCGCTGGGTGCGCAGCGTGCCCTCCTGGATAACGGTGGCCGGGGTGTCGGCGGGTCGTCCGCCGTCGAGCAGCGCGGCGGCGAACTGTTCGATCCGCTCCACCGCCATCATCAACACCAGCGTGCCGCGCAGCCGGGCCAGCGCGGGCCAATCGACGAGCGAATCCGGATGATCCGGCGCGATATGCCCACTCACCACCACGAATTCGTGGGTGACGCCGCGATGGGTCACCGGGATGCCCGCCGCGGCGGGTACCCCGATGGGGCTGGTGATGCCGGGCACCACCGTCACCGGGACACCGGCCGCGACGCACGCCTCGACCTCCTCGTAGCCGCGCCCGAAGACGTACGGGTCGCCGCCCTTGAGCCGCACCACGAATTTGCCCGCCTTCGCGCCCTCGACGAGCGCGGTGTTGATCGCCTCCTGCGCCATGGCCCGGCCGTACGGGATCTTCGCCGCATCGATCACCTCGACGTCGGGGCCCAGTTCGGCGAGCAGTTCCGGCGGCGCGAGCCGGTCTGCCACAACGAGATTCGCCCTGGCCAGCAGTCTGCGGCCGCGCACGGTGATCAGGTCCGGATCGCCGGGACCGCCGCCGACCAGCGCGACGCCGGGGGCGACCGGCGTCGAATCGTCGCTCACCACACCGGATTGCAGCGCCTCCAGCAGCGCGTTGCGCACCGCGGCGGACCTGCGGTGCTGGCCGCCGGCCAGCACGCCGAGGGTCATGCCGTCGTACCGGGCCGTCGCCGGGGTGACGGCGGTGCCGAGCCGGGCGGTATCGGCGCGCACGCAGAAGATGCGGCGGCGGGTGGCCTCGGCGACGACGGCCGCGTTGGTGTCCGGCTCGTCGGTGCAGGCGATCGCGTACCAGGCGCCGTCGAGATCGCCGTCGGCGTAGGCGCGCAACGTCAGCGTCAGTTGACCGGAGGTGGCCATCCCCTCGACCGCGGGCGTCGCCTCGCGACTGATCACCTCGACGTCCGCGCCCGATGCGATCAGCAGGCCGAGCCTGCGCTGGGCGACGGTGCCGCCGCCGACCACGACAACGCGACGCCCGTTGAGATCGAGCCCGACCAGGTAGTTGGGGTCGCCGGTGGTGGGATCTGACGTATTCTGCACAGCTGACGAGATTACGGTCCCGCTGTTCAGCGCCGGTACGGCACGTCCTGAACCCAGTGGAATCCGCGCGCTACCAGGGGGTAGCGGTTCAGGTCCACCTGGTCGAGCGCCATGCGCACGGGGCGGCCGGAGATCTGCCCGTCCAGCACCAGTTTCCCGTCCTCGGGCCGCTCGTACCGGAAAGTGCCGATCTTGAAGATGCCGGTGACGTCGCCGGTGAAGGCCACAGTTTGCTTGTCGGGGTCGACGGTCGCGGGGAACCAGACCAGGGATTCGTCCATCCGCTGCACTGTCACCCCGTCGGCCGCGTCGAAGATGAGGCGGCGCAGGCGTTGCGGGCCGAGGCTGGCATCGCCGTACTCGTGCGGCGGCGAATTGTCGTCCACCAGCGCGGGCATATCCTGGCCCGCCATGGTGAATTCGGTGACATTCCAGATGCCGTACAGCGGCGAGCGCGCCTGCGCGCTGCCGTAGTGATGCCAGGCATCCCAGCTCTGATGGACCTGATCGCCGATCAGGAACAGGGCGAGCACCGTATAACCCACCGCGAAGATCCGCTTGCCGAGGCGACCGGTGAACAGCGGCGTCGCCGGCTCCGCAGGCACCGCGCGGCCGAGCAAAACCCTTGCGATACGGCCGATTTGGGGTGCGGCCAGCACCAGCGAGAGCAGCACCAGCTGACCCGAGTAGAGCTTCACCGGCACGTCGAAGCTCAGGTTCAGCAGGAATATCTGTAGCGTCGCGACGAAGGAGAGCAGCGCGCCGGCGGTGACCGTCCACGGCAGGAACAGCAGCGCCGCGGCCGCCAATTCCGCTACGCCCAAAGCGATCTCGTAGGGTTCCGAGGCGGCGGTCTGCGACCACAGCGCGCCCATCGGACTCATATCGCCGAACGGCTCGACCAACCGCTGCAACTCGAACACCATCTGCGACGGCATCACCTTCACCGTGCCGTACAGCACCAGCGCCAGCCCGAGCGCGAAACGCAGTGTCAGCCGGAACCATTCGTGTAGTCGCGGGTAGGCCGGCCGGCGCCGGTCCAGCACCGACCACACCGCGGCGACGACCGCCGCGACCACCAGCCAGGTGAACGCGGCGACCCAGAACACCTGCGTGTCACCGCTGCCGGTGCCGACATAGTTGATCTTCTCGATGCCGAAGAACGCGCTGCCGAACCAGTTCGTCAGCACGGGCAACTGCCACCAGTCCTGCACGTCGGCCACCGTGCGCAGCGGCACGTGCAACGCCTTCAGCAGGGCGATCGCCAACCATCCCGCGGCCAAACCGATTCCGAGATAGACGAATACGAACCGGAACAGCACCCGCGTCACCGGATGCCAAGTCCGCGTTGCGATTTCCGGCGTCTCCCGCATGTCTTCCCGAATCTCCTCGGCCACGGCCCGCGCCACGACTCCCACCCTTCATAAACACCCGGCAACCGCGTGGACCTTAGATGAGCCGACGGAAATCGGGGAACCCCGGAAAAATGGTGGCCCGATAGCCCCTCCCCCGGACTTCATGGGCAGATCATGGCCGTGTACTCGGCATTTCTATACTTCGCGAATGAATCGCTGGAGCGGTGCGGCATTGGCCGCGGTGGTAACGATCACGCTGACGCTCGCCGGTACGGCCATCGGCCCGAATGTGGCGCAAGCCGCACCGCCACCGTATGTGCCGACCGGACCACTCGAGGCGAAATACCTGCGACCCGGCCCGTTCGGCGTCATCGAGCGGATCGGCTTCGGCTGCTGCGATGCGACCGGCGCGAAATACGACATCTGGTATCCGGCCGAACTCGGCGACTCCCGCCATCCGATCATCTTGTGGGGCAACGGAACCAATGCGGTGACCACCCAATATGCCTACCTGCTGCGGCATTTGGCGTCGTGGGGATTCGTCGTCATCGGGACCGAGAACACGAATACCGGATCCGGGGCCGAGATCCGCGGCTCGCTCGATTTCCTGCTGCGCACCGCAGACGATCCGGCCGACCCACTGCACGACCGGCTCGACCGCGACGCCGTCGGCGCGATGGGGCATTCGCAGGGCGCGGCGGGCGTGCTGAACGCGCTGCGCGATGCGGGGGGCGCCATCAAAACCGCTGTGCCGGTGGAGGTTCCGGCGCAGCTGTGGTGCTCGTCGCCGATCCGGTGCGCCGATCCGCGCGCGCTGGGCGCCGGATCGGTATTCTTGGTGAACGGGTCGGCCGACGGCGTCATCTCGCCGTCGCGGCAAGGGATTGCGTGGCAGGCGATCGGATTGCAATCGAATCAGGCCTATTACGAAGCGATTCCGGCGTCGTCGCCGAAGGTGTGGGCGACGCTGAACGGGCCGAATCACAACGACGTACAGGGACAGCCCGATTGCGCGCAGGCCTCGAAGCCGTGCACCACCGGCGTGTACGGCTACCTGGGGTTCCCGACGGCCTGGTTCCTGGCCGAACTCGGCGGCGACGCCCAGGCGCGGGCGGCCTTCGCGCCGGGCGGCGAACTGTTCACGCCGTCACCGAACTGGAGCAACCAGGTGAGCACCGTGCGCTGACCCGCGATAGGGTCTGATCAGCTCGAATCGCCACCGGTACGAGGATGGTGAACCGATGGACAACACCGGCCTGCTGGATATCGCCTATGCGGAGGCGCTGCTCGGGCTCGCCGAGGGCGGCATACCGATCGGCGCGGCGCTGTTCGCCGCCGACGGGACGCTGCTCGGGCGCGGCCACAATCGACGGGTGCAATCCGGCGATCCCAGCGTGCACGCCGAAACCGATGCCTTCCGCGCCGCGGGCCGCCGCCGCGACTACCGCTCGACCATCATGGTCACCACGCTCTCGCCGTGCTGGTACTGCAGCGGCCTGGTGCGTCAGTTCGGGATCGGCGCCGTCCTCGTCGGCGAGGCGGAAACCTTTCACGGCGGTCACGATTGGCTCGCCGAACACGGCGTGCGGGTCACCGTGTTGAACGACCGGCGCTGCATCGATCTGATGAGCAAGTTCATCGCCGACCAACCGGCGCTGTGGTTCGAGGATATCGGCGTATCCGACTGAAATCCGCTGCGCGAGAGGAGCATTCGATGAATTCGATAGCCTCGATCGACCTGGACCGCTGGCGGGCGGGCGGATCCGGCGCCCGCGCCGAGGCGGACGCCGTCGACGCCGGGCTGCGGCAGGCCGGATTCCTGCTGGTGTACGGGCACGGCATCGCGCCGGCACTGCCCGCCGCCGTCCGCGCCGCCACCCGCCGATTCTTCGCGCTGCCGGACGCGGTGAAGCAGCGGTACGCGGTCACCGTCGGCGGGCGCGGCTGGATCGGCCCCGGCAAGGAGGCCAACGGCTACGCCGAGGGCACCGCGACGCCGCCGGATCTGAAGGAGACCTTCGCCGTCGGCGCCGATACCGCCACCGGCGACCGCGGTGTCGACGAGCTGTGGTTCCTGCCGAACGTCTGGCCCGACGAGGTGCCCGAACTGCGCGACCTGCTCACCGCGTACACGGCGGCCGTGCGTGCCCTGTCGGATGAGCTGCTCGCCCTGTGCGCGGCCGCACTTCGCCTGCCCGACAACCCTTTTCGTGACCTGGCCGCCCGGCCGACGTGGACCTGCAACGTGAACCACTATCCGCCGCTCACGGCGGTCGGCGCGCCCGAGCCCGGCCAGTTCCGCATCGGCCCGCACACCGATTTCGGCACCGTCACCGTGCTGGATCGCGAGCCGGGCGCGGGCGGATTGCAGATCTACACGGAGTCCGGCGGCTGGGCCGACGCACCGTACGATCCGGCCGCGCTCACCGTGAACATCGGTGACCTGCTTGCCTATTGGAGCGGCCACCGCTGGCTGTCCGGACGGCACCGGGTGCTGCCGCCGCAGACGCACGCACCCGACGAGGATCTGGTGTCGCTGATCTACTTCTACGAATTGGATCACGACGCGGTCGTCACCCCGCTGGATCCGCCGCTCGGCCGGGTGCGCGGGCTGCCGCCGGTGATCTCCGCGGAGTTCCTGCGCACCAGGCTGGACGCGATCACCATCGGGTGATCACCGGAAGTAGGGATACTCCTGCCGCCAGTGGAATCCGCGGGCGCGCAGCGGAAAGCTGTTCGGATCGATCCGCCGCAGGCTCATCGTCACCCGGTGCCCCTGCGACTCGCCGTCGAGCCGCAGGAGATCGGGCATCGGGCGCTCGAAAGTGAAGTGCGCCAATGGCGTAGGCGCCGCACCCGGTTGCTGCGGGAACATCGCCATAGCTATGCGGTTGGCGTCGACGACGGCCAGCACCGGAACGCCGCTCGAATCCATCCGCTGGATCGTCGCGTTCTGCTTATCGAAAATGACTCGCTGCCAACGGTTCTCATCCGTCGTCAGGGGCGGCGCCGGGGTGCCGTCGACGACGAATTCGGTGACGTCCCAGATTCCGTACAGCGCGGGTTCCGGAGCGCCGGGACCGCTGTCCCACCGCTGCAGACCCAGCAGGATGCCGGAGGTCAACAGCCAGATCCCCAGCGCCGCCTGCAGCAGCACCGCGATCCGATTGCCGCGCACGCTCGACAGCGGCGGGCGGGTGGGAGCCGGACCTGGCGTCCGGTTCAACACCAGTACGTCGAACAACCTGCGCGCATGCGGCGCGAGCAGAATCAGGCAGAGCAGCACCAGATGTCCGGAGATGATCTTCGCCGACACGTCGTATGTCATATCGATGACGAAAACCTGGGTGCTGCATACCAATCCGAGCATGGCGCCGACCAGCGCGGTCCTCGGCAGGAAGAGCAGCAGACCAGCCGTCAATTCCGCGGTGCCCAAGAGGATTTCGTACGGCTGCGAAACGCCGATCTGATTCCACAGCACGGCCATCGGGCTGAACTGACCGTACGGCTGGACCAATCGGGCCAGCGGCGGTGGCGGCATCTGCGTCGGGATCACCTTGGCCAGCCCGTACGCCAGGAACTGACCGGCCAGACAGAGGCGCAGAAACAGCAGCAGCCACGTATGCGCGCGGATATACGCGCCGCGCCGCCGGTCCAGCGCCGTCCATCCGATCGTGCCCACCAGTGCGACGCTCAGTATGAGCAACAGCAGCACCCAGAAGTAGGTCTGGTCACCGCTGATCGAATCCTCGTGCGCGACAACGTCGATACCGAATACCTGCGAACCGATCCAGGAAATGACCGGCTTCAGCAGCAGAGCCTGCGTGTACGACGCCGAGGTCGGGAACAGTTTGCCGAGCCGGCCGAGGAATTCGAAGATCAGGTCGGGATAGATCAGACAGAAAAGCCCGAAATACAGGAAGGTGAACCGGAACGCGATGCGTGTTACCGGATTCCAGTGCGCGGTCGGTACATCCGCTTGCGGTGGCCGATCCGTTCCTTCGGTGGATGCCATATCGGCCACACTCATCGACGCCCTCGCTCTCGACCCCGTCCCGTTCCCGGGACAGTACTCGATCCAGGGCGTCACCCCGCACCGGCCGCGCTCCGGTGCGGGTGCGCATAAGGCATGCGGGACAGGCGATCACGGGTGCGGCGCGTCCTGCACCCAGTGGAACTTGGTCCGGTTCAGCGGAAACGCATCCGAATCGAGCCGCTTCAGCTCGATCGTCACCGGGCGGCCGCCGAGTTCGCCGCGCAGGCTCAGCCGTTCCGCATCGGGCCGATCGTAGGTGAATTTCGCCAACTGGACCGGTGGCGCGTCCCCGGCCGGTGAGAGGCCGGACAGTGCGACCGAATGGGCCTCGGGGTCGACCTGCGCCGCGACGGGCACGAAGGTGTCGTCCATCCGCTGATATGTGGTCTGGGATTGGTCGAACACCAGCCGCCGCCACCGTATTTCATCGGTGATCAGCGGTGGCACCGGATGGCCGTCCGCGACGAATTCGGTGACGTCCCAAATGCCGTACAACGGCGGTTTCGGCGCGTCGAACCCCTCCTTCGACCAGGCATCCAGTGAGAACTGCAAGCAGCCGAACAGCACCCAGGCGGCCAGCGCCACCTGAACGGCGGCGGCGATCCGCTTGGCGCGCCGCGCCCGGAACGGCGACGGTTGCGTGGCGGGTTCGGTCGGACGTTCCAGCACAAGGAAATTCGCCAGCCGGCGCGCCTGCGGGACCAGCACCACCAGCGAAAGCAGCAGCAGGTGGAACGACAGGATCTTGACCGGCACATCGAAGGTCATGTTGAAGATCCACACCAGCGACATGCTCACCAAGCTGAGCAGCGCACCAGCGGTCGCGGTGCGCGGGATGAAAACCAGCAGCCCGGCGGTGACTTCCGCCGCGCCCAAAAGGATCTGGTAAACCGGCGAGGAGCCGACCTGATTCCACAGCACCGTGAACATCCCCTGCTGGCCGTACGGCGTCAGCTGGGTGAGCAGCGAGGGGTAGGGCATCTGCAGCGGGAACAGTTTGGCGAAGCCGTAGAACAGCAGCTGCCCGCCCAAACACATCCGCATAACGAGCACGAACCAGGTCCACAGCCGGGTGTATTCGGCCCGGCGCCGGTCCAGAACCCACCAGGTGACCGTGATCACCGCCGCAGCGACGAGGAGCAGGAATACCATCACCCAGATCAGCGTCTGGTCACCGCTGCCGTTCATCACCAGGTCCGCGTGCGTACCGAACACGTTGCGGCCCACCCACCTCAGCAGCGGTCGCAGCTCGAGCATCTGCCACGCGACCGCGTCGTCGGGCAGCAACTCGGCCGCGACACCGACGAACACCCAAATGATCTGCGCGAAAGTCAGGCAGAACAGCGCGAAGTAGGCGAAGCAGAAGCGGAATGCGATCCGCGTCAACGGATTCCACCTCGCGGGCGCCTCCGGTGAGCTGTCCGGGCGGTCGACGCTTTCCGCCTCGTCACTCGCCTGAGAGCCTTGGCGCTGCGGTGCCGATGGTTCGCTCATAAGCTCGCTCACGGCCGACACCTCATCATCCGCGAGACCCACATCGTTCGGGCGAAATAGTCGAAGCACACGAAATCAAGCTTCCGACGAGCCGCCGAGCGGCGAATCGGCCGAAGGTTTGAAATCGTCCTACCCGTGTGGTCGTAGTGTTAGTACCCCCCTCGGTACTAGGGTGCTAGTTCGAGTTTTGACCGCTGGGGGCTCGGGCCGCCCGCCCGGTAACGCCGTCATCATCGTTTGATGATCGACTGTTGTTGCGAGACATCGCGATAGCACAATGCCCCGATTCATCTGCGGAGCAAACTAGAACGCGTTACAGTCACGGCAGGGCTAACGTGCCAGAAGGAGATGTAATGGCCGACGATTCCGACCCGTCACAGCGGCGGCAACTCACCACGAGCGACCGCGATCTCGACATTCTCGCCGACGATCTGGCCCGCTGGCTCGACTCGCGGGTCTCGGCCGACCATCCGCCGAAGATCTCGGCGCTGTCCCGGCCGCAGTCCGGCGGGATGTCGAGTTCGTCGGTGCTGTTCGACGCCGAATGGAGCGTGGACGGGCGGCCCGAGCGCGGCTCCTTCGTCGCCAGGATGGCACCGGAGGCGGACGACTTCCCGGTCTTCGAAACCTACGATCTGGCAAGACAATACAGGGTGATGGCCGGGGTCGCCGAGGCCTGCGACGTGCCGATGCCGGAACTGTGCTGGCTGGAGACCGACGAAAATCCGCTCGGCACACCGTTTCTGGTGATGCGGCGGGTGGACGGCCGGGTGCCCGCCGACAATCCGCCCTACGTCTTCTTCGGCTGGCTGTTCGACGCGACACCCGAGGAACGGGCCCGGCTCACCGCCGAGACCGTCGCGGTGCTCGCGAAGATCCACGCGATACCCGATCCGGCGGCCCGCTTCCCGATGCTCGCGGGCCCCGGCCAGGCGCTGCGCAGACATGTCGAGGCGCAGCGCGCCTGGTACCGGTGGGCGCTGGCCGCCGACGGCTATCGAATCCCGTTGATAGAGCGGACATTCGACTGGCTGGACGCGCACTGGCCCGCCGATCCGGGGCCGGACGTGCTGAGCTGGGGCGATTCCCGGCCCGGCAATATCATCTACCGTGACTTCGAGCCCGCCGCGATCCTGGACTGGGAGATGGCCGCGCTCGGCCCGCGCGAACTCGATATCGCCTGGCTCATCTTCATTCACCGCTTCTTCCAGGACATCGCGACCCGCTTCGACCAGCCGGGCCTGCCCGACTTCCTGCGCCGCGCCGATGTCGTCGCGAAATACGAAGAGCTGACCGGATATACGGTGCGCGACCTGGACTGGTACCTGGTGTACGCGGCGCTGCGGCACGCCATCGTGATGGCCAGGGTCAAGCGCAGGATGATCCATTTCGGCGAGGACACCGACGTACCCGACCGCGACGACTATGTGATGCACCGGGCGAGCCTGGAGGCACTGCTCGACGGAACCTACGAATGGGACTGAATATGCCTGCGCCACTTGACGAATACCCGATCCACCAGACACCGCTGACTATGGCCCGGGTGGCCTCCAGCGACCGGAACTTCTACGACCGCAGCTATTTCAACGCGCACGACCGCGACGGCGGCGCCTTTCTCATCACCGGGCTCGGGGTGTATCCGAACCTCGGCGTCACCGACGCGTACGCGACGGTCCGGCGCGGCGACGTCCAGCGTTCGGTGCGGTTCTCCGACGCGCTCGGCGACCGCTCGCTCGAACAGCGGGTGGGCGGGTACCGGATCGAGGTCATCGAAGCCCTGCAACGGATTCGGGTGATCTGCGAACACGAGGATCTGTCCTTCGACCTCACCTGGACCGGGGCCTTCCCCGCCGTTCAGGAGCAGCCGCATCTCATCCTGGCGGGCAACCGGCCCATCATCGATGCCAGCCGCTTCGCCCAAGTCGGTTCCTGGACGGGAACTTTGACCGTGGACGGTGCGGATTTCACCGTCGACCCCGCGGTATGGACCGGGACGCGAGACCGATCGTGGGGCATCCGCCCGGTCGGCGAGGGCGAACCGGCGGGCCGCGCGGCGAGCGAGGGGTCCGGCGGCTTCTGGTGGCTCTACACCCCGCTGCGCTTCGAGGAATTCGCGATCATCGTCATCGTGCAGGAGGAGCCGGACGGCAGGCGCACGCTCAACGACGCGACCAGGATATGGCCCGACGGCCGCACCGAACAGCTCGGCTGGCCCCGCGTGCACATCAAATACCGTTCCGGCACAAGGATTCCCACCGGCGCGCGGCTGGAACTCAGTACCCCCGACGGCAAACCGCTCGAGGTGGAGATCACCGCGGGCACCGGCGTCCCGCTGCACATCGGCTGCGGCTACGGCGGCGATCCGGACTGGCAGCACGGCCAATGGAAGGGCCGCGACTGGACCTCCAGCACCCGCTACGACCTCACCGACCCGGCCATCGCCGCCCGAATCCCCTACGGCGTCATCGATCACGTCGCCAGCGCCCGCTGCGGCTCGGCCGAGGGCTGGGGCCTCTTCGAACACGCCACCCTCGGCCGCCACGACCCCACCGGCTTCGCCGACTGGGGTTCGGTCGCACCCTGAATTACCTGCGCGAGTTGGCAACCCGGCTGTTCGCGGCGCTCGGTTGAGCCCCGGCGCGGGGTCGTCGGCTCGGTGCTCTAGGTTCGGGGTATGTCCAAGCTTCGGCGGCGGGTGGCCGCGGCCGCGGAGGCGGCGCTGGCTCAACGGAAGTATGTTTGCGCGATCGATGTGTTCACCGGGATTCGGTGGCTGCACTCCAGCGATGTCGACCGGTGGCGGCAGGGGCGGGTGGAGTCGCTGGAGCGGGTGGCCGCGGTGGACGGGCGCAAGCTGCGCGACGCCGCCGACCTGCTCGGCGACTGGGCGCGCGAACAAGGGCTGACGCCGAGCGAAACGGCCTACCTGTCCGGCGGGCGCGATCGGTTGGCGCTGAAATTCCTTGATGGTCAGGATGATTCGGTATTCCGGATCCACTGGCTGTCGCCCGAGCTGAGCCCGGCCCGGCGCAAGCAGCTGATCGAGCGGCAGAACAAGGCGCCCGATCTGGTCGTCATCGCCGCGGTCGAGCCGTGGACCTGCACCGAATGCTCCGAAACCGGCGCGTACCTGATCACCTCGACCGCCGGGCCGCTCTGCCTGACCTGCGCCGACCTCGACCACCTCGAATTCCTGCCCGCCGGTGACGCGGCACTGAGCCGCCGGGCCAAGAAGGAGAGCACCCTCGCGGCGATCGTCGTCCAGTTCAACCGGCGGCGGCGCAGGCATGAGCGGCTCGGCATCCTCGTCGAGGAACAGGCGCTGGCCAGGGCCGAGGAACTGTGCCTCGCCGATGAGGAGGCGCGGCTGCGCCGCCGGGAACGCGACCGGGTGCGCCGCGCCGAACAGGATGTCGAATTCGCCGGGCAGATGGCGGCCGAGATCCGGCGGCTGTTCCCGCGCTGCCCCGCCGACCGCGCCGCCCGGATCGCCGAACACGCGGCGCTGCGCGGCAGTGGGCGGGTCGGCCGCAGCGCCGCCGCGAAAGTACTTGCGGCAGAGGCGGTTACCCTCGCGGTGATCGCCTCGGTGCGCCATCTCGACACCGAATACGACCGGCTGCTGATGCAGGGTGTACCGCGGATGGACGCGCGCGCCGCCATCCGCGCCGACCTCGATCGCGTACTGGATTCCTGGCGCGACTGATTGGTACCGAGTCGGCAAACGATCGAATCCGCTTACGCCGGTGTGAATTCGAGGTAGGCGAGCGGCATGTCGAGCTGTTCGCTCGCGCGTTCCAGACCGCGCTCCACCATCCGCATCGACGCACTCCAATTCGCCGCGATCACCGCGTCGGCCGTCGCGACCTCGGCGTCGGGCAGCAGGCGGCCGAGGGCGGCGACGGGCTCACCTTTCGGCTTGCCGCGAAAGTCGCACGGCACCAACACCGCCCGCGAATCGGCGCGCAGGCGACGGACCTTCGCCGAACCCAGCTCGGTCCGCATGTAGATCTTCCCGTCGGCGATACCGAAATTCATCGGCGAGGGCATCGCCGCGCCCGACCGCCGGAAGGTGATCAACAGGCACTGCCGCGTCCATCCGAACCCGGCGAAATCCCGGCCGGTGGGCGGATAATCCGCGACATCGAAAGCCCGGCGGTTCCGGATCAGATCGGTCAAACGGTATGTCGCCCTGGCGATTCGCACGCTCCGGCGTTCCTGTTGCGCCACAACCTCTCCCGATCCGGCGGACAACCTACGACGACCGTAGCGACGGCCGACCGGCCCGCGCATCCGCCCGGGGTAGGAATCGTCACCGGTTACGGCACGAGCTCGACATCGCTGATGGATAGGCGACGTGGGAATATGACCGAATCTCGTTCACCCGCGGGCCGCCTCGGCTCGGATCCGCTCGAACTGCTCACCCATCCGCGCGGCCAGCGCCTGTGCGGCCGACAGCGGCCGGACCATGACCATGAAGTCGTCGATCCTGCCGTCCGCGTCGAAGTGCAGGAAGTCGCAGCCGGTCAACTGCTTGCCATCGACCGTCGCCTCGAATACGAAGGCGTGGTCGCGCCCGTCGGCGATCTCCCGTACGTAGCGGAAATCCTCGAATACGTCGATGACGGCGCGCAGGATGGCCGCGGTGATCGCCTTGCCCGGGTACGGCTTGAACGCCACGGGACTGGTGAAGACCACCTCGTCGGCCAGCAACGCCTCGATCGCGGCATGGTCGCGGGCCTCGACGGCCGCTCGGAAGGGATGCATATCCGGCCTTTCCTGCTCAATTCGTCGACTGCTATTCGATCAACATATCCGCACACAACGTGTTACCCGCCCAGGGAATTGCCGGGAGCGGGTGGTGGCGTTTCGCGATTACAGTCCAGATCGTGGTGCACAGCAAGGAGAAGCCGACATCGTTTCGAGCGTCGTCCCGCATCCATGTATTCATGGTTGTCATGGGTGTGGTGGGGATCACCGCGCTCGTCCTGCTCCAGGTGAGCATGCCCGGTCCGCCGGTGCCGGTGTTCGGCATCGCCATGGGTGTGCTCCTGGTGCTGGTCAGCTTGTCCTATCTTCTCGACCGTTCGCCCGATGTGCTGGTCGATGACGACGCGGTGACGGTTCGGCCGTTCGGTCGAATTCCTTGGGAAGCGATAGCGCGGGTGCATCTGGTCAGGGTGGGGGCACCCGCCGACCGGACGCGGTATCTGGCGATCGAGTTGGCCGGACGCACGCCGAAGCTCGACGAAAGGCGTTGGCCCCGAATGATTTATGGCCCGATCAACAGGTTGACGACGGGCCATCGTATTTGCGTGTCGGAAGGCTTGCTGCGCCCGGTGTCGCTGGACGACATCGTGTCCGAACTACAGCGCCGACGCCCGGATCTGGTCATCATCAGATCCGAACGGGGCTGGCTTCGCTGGATCCTCTGGTTCCTCTAGCTCGTCGATCATCCGCGCGCCGTCTGGCGTGTCGGTCGGCCGCACCCGCGCGGCGTCCCCGGTGTGACCTGGGTCTCGGGTAGCCTGCCCTGGATCGAAGCCGGGCCGTCGGCGGTCCGGTCGGCACAGCGAAAGGCGGGCACTTTTGAGCGGATTCACGTTTTCGCGCGGCGCGGCCGGTGCCGTGCTGGCGGCGGCATGTCTGGGAGCTCCGATCGCATCGGCGCCGCAGGCCGCGGCGGCGACCGCACCGCGGATCTCCGTCGCCATGGCCGGGTCGGCGCTCGGCGCGGCCGGTACCGCATCGGTCGGCTGCGCGCAGACCGTTGTCGCGACATTGCAGCGGTCCGACGGTTCCCCCGTCAACAACGGCAAGATCGACTTCTTCAGCCACCTCGCCGGGATCAGCGGCAATTTCGTCGGCACCGCGCCGGTGTCGGGCGGCACCGCGCACATGGTGTGGGCGCCCGATATCGCGGGCAGCCACGTCATCAGCGCCATCTACTACGACGGCGACCCGGATATGCAGCAAGCCGTCGGATCAATCGTCATCAACGCGCTGAACCTCGGCGGTATGTGCCTGTAGCGCAACGTTATCCGGCGGGCCGGGTCGCGGTTTCCAGCGACCCGGCCCGCCGACGCTCAATCACCGGGATCCAGCCGGATGCGGCGCGCCGTCGCCACCGTGACACCGTCGACGACACGTTTGGCGGTCAGCAGCGGACCACCGCCCGCCAGTAGCGCGGCGGCCTCCGCGACACTTCCGGTGCCGACGGCCGACCCCACCCGCTCGGACGGATTGGGCACCGGGACAGCCGCCAGCTCCGCCGCGCTGTATCCCAGTACCGGAACACCGAAATGCGCTGCCGCATCGCATAATCCGGGCTCCGTCACCCGCCGGTCGATCGTCGCGAGTATGACGACCACACCGTCCCCGACCGCTTCCCGGACGGCAGCGATGATGTGTTCGGTGGAGACGCCCACCCGGAACCCCAAACCCACCACGAGCTCGATTCCCCTGGAGCGCACGAGATCCGCCGCGTCTCGGGGAGACCGACCCGATCCGCGATCAACGTTCGTCATCGCATTACCGGATCGCGTCGAGTCACCGATCCGCTGATCGTCGAGTTCTCGGTGGCCGACGCCGGGCGATGGCAAGACGAACGATTGCCGACGAGATCCGGCCCGCTCAGCGGCCGACGCCGGGCGACGGCGAGACGAACGCTGCCGGTGACCATTCGGCGGCCGAACGAGCGACGACTCGGGTCAGGCATCGGCGCGGGTGGCATCGTAGGTGGCGGCCGCGACAACGAAACGCAGTGTCGCCTCCGGATTTCCGGCCGGATGGGTGTGCAGATAAGAGGCGTGCACCCGATGCACGAGCGCGCCCTCGCGGATGCGTTCGGAGCCCGAATGCCAGCCCCACGCCTGGGCATCCGCGCCGACGTCGATCAGCCGGGTGCGGTGGAATTCGTGGCCGCGCACCCGCTCACCGGCCCGCCAGAGCGGAGAATCGGCCAGCGCGACGGCCTCTCGGTAGCCGAGGGTGAGCCGGGGACCGAATTCGGCCGTGGCGTCGACGATTCCGGCCATGGGATGGCCGTCCAGGGTTCTGGTCAGATAGAGCAGCCCCGCACACTCGGCATGTACGGGCAGACCGCGCCGGGCCTGCTCCGCCACTTGGGTGAGCAGGCGAGTGTTCGCGGAGAGCTCGGCCGCGTGTTCCTCGGGGAATCCACCGGGCAGCACCAAACCCGCCGTATCACTGGGTAATTCGTCGCGCAACGGATCGAAGGCGACGACCCGCGCACCCGCAGCGACCAGTAGTTCGCGATGCTCCGCGTAGCCGAAGGTGAAGGCGCGCCCGCCCGCCATCGCAATAGTCGGCGCGAATTCCGCTGCAGGTCCCGCTATTCCGGCCATCGCCCGATCACCGTGGCCGGATTCGGCGTTCAGGTCGGTCGTGCTGAATTCCGCGCCATCGCGCCGAATGACAGTCGAGCTGGATCCGGCCGAATAGCCACGCCGCGTGCCCGTGCGCTCTCCGAGGGCGTGCACCTCCGATTCCGGATCCCAGGTCTGCCCTTCGGCGGAGGCTCCGGCCATGGCGGCGATCGAAGCCAGATCCACATGCGCCGCAACGAGTTCCGTCATCGCATCGACGGCGGCGGTCGCGGCGGTACCGTGCTCGACGGCCGGGATGAGCCCGAGATGCCTTGACGGAACCTCCAATTCGCTCATCCGCGGCAGCGAGCCGAGCACCGGCAGTCCGACGCGGTCGCAGGCGGCCCGCAGCACCTGTTCGTGGCGCTCGCTGCCTACCCGGTTCAGGATCACCCCGCCGAGCCGGACGGAACTGTCGAAGGTCGCGAACCCGTGCAGCAGCGCCGCCAGGCTCTGGCTGTGCCCGCGCGCGTCGACCACCAATACGACGGGCGCGCCGAGCAGCCCGGCGACCTGTGCCGTCGACCCCTCGGCCACCGGACCAGCCACGTTGTCGTCGATGCGCCCGTCGAACAGGCCCATCACGCCCTCGACGACGGCGATATCGCAGCCGTGCGCCCCGTGCCGGTACAGTGGAACCACCCGCTCGGCGCCGACCAGCACCGGATCGAGATTGCGTCCGGGACGCCCGGCCGCGAGACCGTGGTAGCCGGGATCTATGTAGTCCGGCCCCACCTTGAACGGCGCGACCCGGTGTCCGGCCCGCCGCAGCGCCCCGATCAAGCCGGTCGCCACGGTGGTCTTCCCGCTGCCGGACGCGGGCGCGGCGATCACGACCGCCGGAACCGTCACGGCCGCAACCTCGTTGGCGCATCGCCACCCGGTGAGCGGGTCACCACTCGGTGACCCGTCGGCGCCCACACGGCCGTCCGCTTTCCGCCGCCGGAACCCAACCGCATGCGCGGGTCACCACTCGATACCCCGCTGCCCCTTGCGCCCCGCATCCATCGGGTGTTTGACCTTGGTCATCTCGGTGACCAGATCGGCCGCATCCAAAAGTGCCTGTGGCGCATCGCGTCCCGTGATGACGACGTGCTGGTTGCCCGGCCGGTCGCGCAGGGTCTCGACGACCTCGGCCACCTCGACCCAGCCCCATTTCAACGGGTAGGTGAACTCGTCGAGCACATAGAAGCGGTGCTGTTCGGCGGCGAGCCTGCGGGAGATCTCGCGCCATCCGGCGAGTGCGGCGGCGGCATGGTCCTCGTCGGTGCCCTGCTTACGCGTCCACGACCATCCCTCGCCCATCTTGTGCCACTCCACCGGACCGCCCACGCCGGTTTCCGCGTGCAGCCGCCCGAGGGTGCGAAATGCCGCCTCCTCCCCCACCTTCCATTTCGCGCTCTTCACGAATTGGAAGACCGCGACATCGAAGCCCTGGTTCCAGGCGCGCAGCGCCATCCCGAACGCGGCCGTCGACTTGCCCTTACCCGGCCCGGTGTGCACGGCGAGCACCGGCTGATTGCGCCGCTGCCGCGTGGTCAACCCATCGTCCGGGACCGTCTCCGGCACTCCTTTAGGCATCGAAACTCCTTGTCCCCGCGCACCATTGCGCTGCATCTTCCCCGTCGACGAACCCCGCCGGGCCGGGTGCGGCTCGGCCGGGGAGTGGCACTGTCCAGCTCACGCGGCCCGGTCCGCGAAAAGCGTTGTCTGCCCGGCGGATCCGGTGCGGACCAGATCGGCGACGGTATCGCCGGTCAACTCCGTCAGGCGCAGGTAGTCGCCGCGCAGGTCGCGGGCGAGGTCGGCGGCGAGACCGAGGCGGATCATGCCGCGTTCGCAGTCGACGACGATCGAGGTGACGCCGTCACGCGCGAGCAAACCCGCCGCGGCCCGAGCGCGCGGCACCGGATCGGCTCCTCCGGTGGCGCGACCGTCGGTGAGCAGCACCAGCATCGGGCGTCGGCGCGGATCGCGCACCCGCTCGCGGTGCACCACCTCACGCGCCTTCAGCAGTCCGGCGGCCAACGGCGTCTTGCCGCCGGTGCGCATACCCGACAGCCTGCGCACCGCGATATCCACCGAAGACGTTGGCGGCAGTGCCAATTCGGCCGTCGCGCCGCGCACGGTTATGACGGCGACCTTGTCTCGGCGCTGGTAGGCGTCGCGCAGCAGCGCGACCACCGCGCCGGTCACCGCCGAGAGCCGGTCGCGGGCCGCCATCGAACCCGAGGCGTCGACCACGAAGACGATCAGATTCCCTTCGCGCCCTTCGCGATACGCGCCGCGCAGATCCTCGGCGGTCAGTTCGAGCGGCCCGCCGAGCCTGCCGCGCGAACGCTGATGCGGCGCGGCGGCGAATACGGTGCCGAGCAGATGCAGACCGGAACCGGCATCGGTACTCGAGCGCACGACCCGACCGTTGCGCGTCTGCGCCCGCGACCTACGACCCGGTGCGCCTTCGCCGACACCGGGCACCTGCCAGCGGGGTGCGGCCACCTGCGCGGGTTTCGCTGCCCCGGTAAGACTTTCGTGCGAACGCCCACCCGGACCGTCGGGTCCGCGACCATCCGGACCACCGTCATCGGGGCCATCGGGCGGAGAATCGGGTCCCCGGTCGTCCGGGCCATTGCCCTCGGGACCATCGGGCGGAGAATCGGGTCCGCGATCATCCGGGCCATTGTCATCGGGCGCGTCGGCCCCGTCGTCAGCCTGAGATCTCGAACCATCCTGCGGCTCAACGGAATCCGGCATGGAAGCCTGCTCCGCCTCGGCCGCGGCCTCGCGCATCGCCTCGTCGAGTTGTTCCTCACTGATACCCGGCTCGTCGAACGGGTCGCGCCTGCGCCGGTGCGGCAGCGCCAATTCCGCCGCCACCCGCACATCGTCCTCGGTGACCCGGTCGCCGCCGCGCCATGCGGCATGCGCGGTCGCCGCCCGAGCCACCACCAGGTCGGCTCGCATGCCGTCGACGTCGAAAGACGCGCACAGCGCCGCGATCCTGCGTAGCTCCACATCGTCGAGCAACACATCCGCCAACCGGGTCCGCGCGATCAGAATACGTTCGGCGACTTCGTGATCCGCGGCGGCGTAGCGTTCGGCGAAGCCGGCCGGATCGGCCTCGTAGTCCAGTCGCGCGCGCACCACCGCGACGCGCACGTCGACATCCCGCGACGCGGCGACGTCGACGGTGAGCCCGAATCGGTCCAGCAGCTGCGGCCGCAGTTCGCCCTCTTCCGGATTCATGGTGCCCACCAAGACGAATCGCGCCGGATGCGAATGCGAGACACCGTCGCGTTCGACGTGCACCCGGCCCATCGCGGCCGCGTCGAGCAGCACGTCCACCAGATGGTCGTGCAGCAGATTGACCTCGTCGACGTACAGCACGCCGTGATGTGCGGCGGCCAGCAATCCGGGCCGGAACGCCTGCTCCCCGTCGCGCAGCACCCGCTCGAGATCCAGCGAGCCGACCACCCGGTCCTCGGTGGCGCCGACCGGCAGTTCGACCAGCCGCGCGGGCCGCGTCCCCGCCTCGTCCACCACCGGCGGCAGCAGCTGGGCCAGCGCACGCACCACCGTCGACTTGGCCGTCCCCTTCTCCCCGCGCACCAGCACCCCGCCGATCCCGGGATGCACCGCGCACAAAATCAGCGCCAGCTGCAACCGCTCCTGCCCGACCACCGCCGAGAACGGGAATCCGGGTTCACCGTCGGCGTGCATGCGGGCCGAATCCGATGGCGTCAGGTCGATAGAAGCGGACACGCCCCAACTCTATGCGTGCGCCGACGGCGGAGCCGACAGCGCCCCGTCACCCGGCACGTACCCCAGGCGGCCAGCGCGTTCGATTCGAGCGGCGGCGGCGCCTGACTTGTCATCCGGCCCGACTCGAATACGCTGTGCCCGTGCGCGATCTGGGGTTGGGGTTCGGCTATTTGGTACGCGGCCAGCGGTGGGTGGCGAACC
Source organism: Nocardia sp. JCM 34519.1 (assembly GCF_020361265.1). Taxonomy (NCBI): domain Bacteria; kingdom Bacillati; phylum Actinomycetota; class Actinomycetes; order Mycobacteriales; family Nocardiaceae; genus Nocardia; species Nocardia sp. JCM 34519.1. The sequence goes on along the minus strand of NZ_JAIRBR010000003.1, from coordinate 87,499 downwards.
ACGGCCGCTGGTTCGGGTTCGGGCTGTTGCCCGGTTTGCTGGCGCTGGTGCTCTATATCGCCGCGCTGATCGGATTGGCTTACGGCGCGGACGATTTCGTCACCTGGGCGACACCCTTCGCGAATCACTGGTCCGCCAGCGGGCTGTTTCGCGGTTTCCTGGCCGTACTGCTGTGGATTCTGGCCCTGTTCCTGGCGATCATCACCTTCACCGCGGTGACGCTGGTGCTCGGTCAGCCGTTCTACGAGGCCCTCTCCGAACACGTCGACAATTCCCTCGACGGCGCGGCGCCCGAATCGGGCCTGTCGGTCTGGCGGGAATTGTGGATCGGGATTCGCGACGGCATCCGCGTCGTCGTCCGCGCGGCCGTCTGGGGTGTGCTGCTCTTCGTCGCCGGATTCCTGCCGGTCGTCGGTCAGACGGTGGTCCCGCTGCTCGGCCTCGGCGTCACCGGATTCTTCCTCACCCAGGAACTCACCGCGGTGGCGATGCTGCGCAGGCGCGTCGAATTGCGCGAACAACTGACCCTGTTGCGATCACGACGAATGTTGGTGTGGGGCTTCGGGATTCCGCTCGCCGCGGTATTCCTGGTGCCGTTCGTCGCGGTACTGCTGATGCCCGGCGCCGTCGCCGGGGCCACCATGCTGGCCCGCGAGCTGACCGGCGGGCGCGAATATGTCCCCACGCACCCCGCATCGGGTGCGTGAGGAGCGTGGTTCAGCCCTTGCGCATCGGTGTGTGCATGATGCCGTCGTCGTCGAATTCCTCGCCGTCGACCTTGAATCCATGCTTAGCGTACATATCCACCAGGTAGGACTGCGCGCTCAAACGCACTGTGGCCGAACCGACTTCGGCCAACGCCGCCTTCACCAGCCGGGTGGTGTACCCATGCCCGCGATACGGGGCCGCGGTGCACAGCCGACCGATCCGGTAGGTCTTCACACCGTCTTCGCGCTCCTCCAGCAACCGGAGGGTCGCGACGACCTCACCCTCGTCGTCGAGCCAGAAGTGCCTGGTCCGCGGCAGCAGGTCCAATCCGTCCAACTCCGGATACGCACACTTCTGCTCGACGACGAACACCTCGACGCGAAGTTTCAACAGCTGGTAGAGGGTGGCGGTATCGAGATCCTCGGCCCACGACCGTTTGAGAGCAACCGTTGACATCATCGCGTCTTGGTACCACACCTACGCGTTTGCCGCGACCCCCGCAGGTCCTGGCGTGTTGACCTTCACATCGGTCAGATTCAGCGCCTTGGAGGTCCACTCCCAGACCTCGTGGAACAGCGGCTGATTCTCCGAGAGCTTCACGCCGAGCGAGGGCACCATCTCCTTCAGCTTCGGCGTCCACTGCGCGTACTCGCGCGGGAAGCAGCGCTGCAGCACATCCATCATCGCGCTGACGCAGGTGGAGGCGCCCGGGGAGGCACCGAGCAGTCCGGCGATGGTGCCGTCCTCGGCCGCGATCACGGCCGTGCCGAGCTCGAGCACGCCGCCGATGCCCTTGCGGCGGATGATCTGCACCCGCTGGCCCGCGGTGATCAACTCCCAGTCGTGGCCGTCGGCCCGCGGCACGAACTCGCCCATCGAGTAGACCTTGCCCGACTCGGACTTGAGCAGCTCGCTCACCAGGTACTTGACCAGGCTCATCTCGGTGAGGCCGACGCCGAGCATCGGCGAAACATTGCCCGGCCGAACCGATTTGAACAGATCGGAGTACTTGCCGTCCTTGAGGAACTTCGGCGTCCAGCCCGCGTACGGACCGAACAGCAGACCGGGACGGCCCTGGATGACGCGCGTGTCGAGGTGCGGCACCGACATCGGGGGCGCACCCACCGCGGCCTTGCCGTAGACCTTCGCGTTGTGCTGACTGGTCAGCTCCGGGTTGGTGCAGCGCAGGAACTGGCCGCTCACCGGGAACCCGCCGAAGCCCGCGATCTCCTTGATGCCGGACTTCTGCAGCAGCGGCAGCGCACCGCCGCCCGCGCCGACGAAGACGAATTTGCTCAGGAGCGTGCGGGTTTGCCGGGTGCGGGTGTTGCGCACCTTCACCAGCCAGCTGCCGTCCGACTGCTTGGTCAGGTTGCGCACCTCGTTACCGAAGGCCAACTCGGCGCCGCTGGCGCCGAGGTAGGCGAGCAGTTCCTTGGTGAGCGAACCGAAGTCGATATCGGTGCCGTAGTCGGTCCAGTTCAGCGCGACCGGATCGGAGAAGTCGCGGCCGCGCGCCATCAGCGGTAGTCGCCGCGTGAACTCGGCCGGGTCGTCGATGTACTCCATGCCCTCGAACAGCGGATGCCGCGACAGCGCCTCGTAGCGCTTGCGCAGGTACTGCACGTCGTCGGCGCCGTGCACGAAGCTGACGTGCGGAATCGGGTTGATGAACGCGGACGGGTCGCCGAGCACGCCGTTCTGCACCGCGTAGGCCCAGAACTGCCGGGACACCTGGAACCGCTCGTTGATATCGATCGCCTTGGACACGTCGACCGAGCCGTCCGGCTTCTGCGGGCTGTAGTTCAGCTCGCAGAGCGCGGAGTGCCCGGTGCCCGCGTTGTTCCACGGGTCACTGCTCTCCGGCGCGGCGGCGTCGAGCCGCTCGAACAGCGTGATCGACCAATCCGGCTGCAGCTGACGCAGCAGCGCGCCGAGAGTGGCACTCATGATGCCTGCACCGATGAGTACTACGTCGGTCTTTTCAGTCTGGGCAGCGTTCGGCACGGGTAGATCGACTTCCTTGTCTCCGCACACCACCGGCGGGTGGCGTGCATGGCACGGGCGCTATGTGGTTGTGGGCTGTTTCCGCGACGCGGCGGGAGTAGGTTACCCACCGTTCACCTAAGGCCAATTGTGCACCTCACCGCCCGGAACCCCCGCAACGAACCGGCCGAATGTGACATAGATACCTTCGGCAACGAGTGAGACGTACAACCTTCAAACCCCTCCGCAGGTCGCCTAGATTGGTGCTTGTGACGAACGAAACCGCGCTCGGCGTGTCGGATATCACGGGCGCACAGTGGCAACCCGATGTCCTCGGCCCGGAGTACCAGCAGCGCACGATTCCGCTCGGCCCCGATCCGGACGGCGAGGGCGAGGCGGTTGCCACCCTCGTTCGCTATACCCCGCGGCAGCCGGTGGAAACCGAGACGGCCGCCGTGCTGTACCTGCACGGTTTCACCGACTACTTCTTCCAGCAGCACCTGGCCGAACATTTCGCGGCGCGCGGGCACCGGTTCTACGCGCTGGATCTGCGCAAGTGCGGCCGCTCCCGGCGGCCGGGCCAGACCCCGCACTACATCAGCGATCTGGCGCTGTACGACGCCGAGCTGAACGCGGCGCTGGATATCGTCCGGAAGGAGACCGGCGGCGAGGTGCTGGTGGTCGCGCATTCCACCGGTGGACTGGTGGCCGCGCTGTGGCTGGACCGGCTGAACCGGGCGCGCGGGACCGTGGCCGCCGGCGTCACCGGCCTGGTGCTGAACAGTCCCTGGTTCGATCTGCAGGGGCCCGCGTACTACCGGTCGGTCGGCACGCCGATCATCAAGGCGCTCGGGCGTTTTCGCGCGATGTTCGCACTGCCGGGCGAGGAGGTCACCAGTTACGGCGACAGCCTGCACAACAGCGTCGCGGGCGAATGGGACTACAACCTGGATTGGAAACCGCTGCAAGGGTTTCCGGTGCGCTTCGGCTGGCTGCGGGCGATCCGCAACGGGCATGCGCAACTGCACCGCGGGCTCGATATCGGGGTGCCCGCACTCATTCTGCGTTCGCGGATAACGACTTTCGCGCGCAAGTACGGTCCGGCCGTCGACGTCGCCGACGCGGTGCTCGATGTCCGGCAGATCCAGCGCTGGTCGGGCTGCCTCGGCGACCGCACGAATATCGTGCCGATCGACGGCGCCCGCCACGACGTGTTCCTATCCGCTGCCGCGCCGCTGGCGCAGGCCTTCACCGAGCTGGACAACTGGCTCGACTGGCTGGCCGGATACCGCTCACCAAAGGCTGGTGCGTAATACGATCTCGGTGGCCATTTCGTGGTCGGCCTCGGTGGCCACATTGTCGACGTCGACCTGCACCACCCGGAATTCGCCGTAGACATTGCGCCCCGAGGCGTCCGCGATCGCGCGCGACAAACCCTTGGTGACCAGCATCGTCGTCGGCAACTCGACCGGACGGCAGCTCGCGTCCAGCACCACCCCGTCGGCGCCGGGCAGGGCCGGATGGCCGCGATCGGCCACGACCAGGCTCACGAAGCGACCCATCCCGCCCGCGGCCACCTGCCAGGCCAGCGTCGCGCCCGCGCCGCGCCCCGCGACGTTCACCCACGGCACCTTCAGCTCGTCCAGGATGGCGTGCACACCGGCCTGATCCAGGCCGTCCAGCGATTCGACCGCGATGGTGCGCAGATCGGAGTTGTGCAGGCGGGCGCAGACCCGGTCGTAGACGTCCACCGGATCCCCCGCGCCGGGCAGCAGCAGGACGGTGTGCCGGGATTCCGGCCCATCGACCCGCACGGTCCAGGTCCGGTCTCCGACCGTGATCCGCCGAGAATTCATGCCGGACAACGCTACACGCCGGAGCTGAACAGCGCGTGATTTGCCGGACGAACCGGGCCTCTGTCGATTTGGAAATCGAGGGGAATACCTGCCGGAGTCAGCCGTGCCGCATCGTGGAGACGACAGTCGGCAGGTCGGGGGTTGGGCCGTCGGTGATCAGGCGTTCCACCTGGGTGAGGTCCAGGTGTTGTTCGAGGAGGTCGGCCAGCAGGTCCAGTTGGGCGGTGCGGATGGCGGCGACGGAGACGCCGTCGGCGACGGTGAAGCCGGTGCGGCCAGCCCGGGCCGCTACCTCACGCAGCCACGCGCGGCGGAAATCGTCGGATTCCAGTAGGCCGTGTAGGTGGGTGCCCCAGATCGCTGCGCGCACACTGCCTTCCGGTGCGCCGTCGACGGTCAGCCAGGCGGGCTCGGCGTTGCGCGAGACGCGGCCGTGGTGGATTTCGTAGCCGTGCAAGGGGATTCCGGATGCGGCATGGTGTCCGGCGCTGCGCCGCAACACCTTCGGCTCGGCGAATTCGATATCCAGGTCGAGCAGGCCCAATCCGGGGACCGCGCCCGCCCCTGACTCGACCGGGTCGACGATGCGCGTGCCGAGCATCTGATAGCCGCCGCAGATGCCGAGTATCGGCCCGCCCGCGGCGGCGCGTGCGGCGAGCGCGTCGGCGATTCCGTTGCGCCGCAACCATTCCAGATCCGATACGGTGGCCTTGCTGCCCGGCAGCACCACCAGGTCGGCGTCGGCGAGACGGGACGGCTCGGCCACCCAGCGGACGGCGACGCCCGGCTCACAGGCCAGCGCCTCGACATCGGTGGAGTTGGAGATGCGGGGCAGCCGGATGGCGGCGACGGTGAGCCACTCCGTTCCGGCGGGCGGCCGGGGACGGCCGACCGGGGCGTCCGCGTCGACGCCGAGCGAATCCTCGGCATCGAGCCACAGCTCGTCCGCGTACGGGAGCACACCGAGCGTCGGACGACCGGTGAGCTCGGCGAGCCGGTCCAGCCCGGGTCGCAGCAGTTCGGGATCGCCACGGAACTTGTTCACGACGAAGCCGCAAACCAATTGCTGGTCTTCGGGTTCCAGGATCGCGAGGGTACCGAACAGGTGGGCTAGCACCCCGCCCCGATCGATATCGCCGACGACGAGCACCGGAAGCCCGGCCGAGCGCGCCAACCCCATATTCGCCAGATCGGTTGCGCGCAGGTTGATTTCGGCGGGTGAACCGGCGCCCTCGCAGATCACCACATCGAATTCGGCGCGCAGCGCGGCCAATTCGACATCGACGAGAGCCCGCAGCTCGCGCCGGTGCCGGAAATAGTCGCGCGCGCCGACCGTGTCGACCGCCCGGCCGCGCACCACCAGTTGCGAGCGCCGGTCACTGCCCGGCTTGAGCAGCACCGGATTGAACCGCACGCTCGGCTCCAGCCCGCACGCCCGCGCCTGCAACGCCTGCGCCCGGCCGATCTCACCGCCGTCGAGGGTGACCACCGAATTGTTGGACATATTCTGCGCCTTGAACGGCGCCACCCGAATACCCTTGCGCGCCAACAGACGACAGAGCCCGGCCACCACCACGCTCTTCCCGGCGTCGGAGGTGGTCCCGGCGACCAGCAACGCACCCCTCACGGAAGCGTGAGGATCTCGGCCCCCGTTTCGGTGACAACGAGTGTGTGCTCGAACTGGGCCGTCCACTTGCGATCCTTGGTGACCACGGTCCAGCCGTCGTCCCAGATCTCGTAGTCGATGCCGCCGAGGTTGATCATCGGCTCGATGGTGAAGGTCATACCGGGTTCGATGATCGATTCGATGGCGGGCTGGTCGTAGTGCAAGATGACCAGGCCGCTGTGGAAGGTGGGCCCGACACCGTGTCCGGTGAAGTCGCGCACGACGCCGTAGCCGAACCGGTTCGCATACGACTCGATCACCCGGCCGATGACGTTCAGCGCCCGGCCCGGCCGCACCGCCTTGATGGCCCGCATGGTGGCCTCCTCGGTGCGCTCGACCAACAGCCGCACCTCCTCGTCGACCTCGCCGGCCAGGAAGGTCTTGTTGGTGTCGCCGTGCACGCCGTTTATATAGGCGGTGACGTCGATATTGACGATGTCACCGTCCTCGATCACGGTGGAGTCCGGAATGCCGTGGCAGATCACCTCGTTCAGCGAGGTGCAGCAGGATTTCGGGAAACCCTTGTAGCCGAGCGTCGAGGGGTAGGCGCCGTGGTCGCACATGAACTCGTGCGCGATGCGGTCGAGTTCGTCGGTGGTGACGCCCGGCGCGACGGCCTTGCCCGCCTCTTCCAGCGCCTGCGCGGCGATCTTGCCCGCGACGCGCATCTTCTCGATGGTCTCCGGCGTCTGGACCCAGGGTTCGCGGCCCTCGTTGACGGTCTTCTTCCAGGCGTACTCCGGGCGCTCGATCGCGCGCGGGACCTCACGGGTTGGCGAGAGTGTGCCGGGAACGAGCGGCTTGCGGGTGCGCACAGACATGTTCCACAGCGTAATCGGACGCCGGTCCGAGTCGTCACCGCTACCGCCGGTTCGGTTCGGAACGCCGGATCCCGGTCGTACCGCCACGGCGCGCACGCGAGGGTTCACAGCTCGTCGAACCACCGGAATTCCGCTGTGCCACGGACCTTTTCACGGCTGGTAAGGGCCGCGCGAGTCCGCGGAGCCCACACTTGTCGGTGGGAAGGATGGCAATGTACGAATACGAGTCTTTGAACAAACAATTCATCGTTGGCGAATGGGTTTCCGGGACGGGTACCACCGTCCTCGTGGACACCAACCCGTACGACGATACGGTGCTCACCAAAGTGCAGGGCGCGGCGACGGCCGATGTCGACCGGGCATACGCATCCGCCGCGGCGGCCCAAACGGCTTGGGCAGCAACGAATCCCTTCGAGCGGCGGCTGGTGCTGGAGAACGTGGTGCGCGAGGTCGAGACGCACCGGGCCGATATCGCGCGGCTGATCACCGAGGAGACCGGCGGCACCGTCATCAAGACCGCGGTGGAGATCGACCTGGCCCTGCAGATGTTGCGGGAGGCGGTGACGCTGCCGGTCCGGATGGAGGGCCGCATCATGCCGTCACCGCTGCCGGACCGGGAGAACCTGGTGTACCGGGAGCCGGTCGGCGTCGTATCGGTGATCGGGCCGTTCAACTTCCCGTTCCTGCTGGCGCTGAAGTCGGTCGCGCCCGCGCTGGCCGTCGGTAATGCGGTCGTGGTCAAACCGCATGAGCAGACCCCGATCCTGGGCGGCACCATCCTGGCGGAGATCTTCCGGCGGGCCGGTCTGCCCGACGGCGTGCTCAACGTGATCGTGGCCGATATCGCCGAACTGGGCGATTCGTTCATCACCCACCCCATCCCCCGGGTCATCTCCTTCACCGGTTCGACGACGGTGGGCGCGCATATCGGCGAGGTCGCCGCCCGGCACTTCAAGCGTTCGGTGCTCGAGCTCGGCGGCAACAGCGCGTTGATCGTGCTCGAGGACGCCGATCTGGAGCTGGCCGTCGACGCGGCGGTATTCAGCAGGTTCACCCATCAGGGTCAGATCTGTCTGTCGGCCAATCGGCTGGTGGTCGCCAGGGAGGTATACGACCGGTTCGTCGAGGGCTATCTCCGCAAGGTCGAATCGCTGCCGGTCGGGGATCCCAGGGATCCGGCCACCATCGTCGGACCGCTCATCAGCGACCGCCAGGCCGATACCGTCGAATCGCTCATCGAACAGGCCATCGCCGGTAATGCGACCGCCCTGGTGCGCGGCGTCCGCAGCGGCCGCGTGCTCGCCCCGACGGTGCTGGGCGGGGTGACCACCGATATGCCCATCTCCCGCGAGGAGCTGTTCGGCCCGGTGGCCCTGATAATGGCCGCCGAGGACGAGGACGACGCGATCCGCATCGCGAACGAGACCCCTTTCGGCTTGAGCGGTGCCGTGCATTCCCGCGATATCGACCGCGCCATCAGGGTGGCTCGCCGGATCGACAGCGGGATGGTCCACGTCAACGACGGCACCATCCACGACGAACCGAATGTGCCCTTCGGCGGCGAGAAGTCCTCCGGGGTCGGCAGGCTCAACGGCGAGTCGTCGCTGGCGGAATTCACCACCCTCAAATGGATCTCGGTCAACCGCGGTCGTCGTCAATTCCCTTACTGATAACGAATTTTCACAGCCGAGAGCGCGGCACCGTCATGGTGTCGCGCTCTCGGTTTTGAATTAGCCGAATGCATGCTGATGAGACATCCGAGTAGTCGAGTCGCGTGTCCATATCACTCACCGGACCGCCCGGTTCACTCAACGGACCAGCACAAACAGTTGCGTAAACGACTACGCGTGCCGCCGCTGATATCCGATGCGAACGTTGTGATTCGAGTTTGCCAATAGGGGCGGCTCGACGACGAGGGAGGAAATATGGCCGACATCGCAGGACTCGGTGCGCTGCAGAAGGCGTTGCTGTCCGCAATTGATCAAGTGGGCGCGGTGATTTCGGATTCACTGCAGAACAATCCGGGAACAGTGTTCCTCTACCAGAAGCCGGGGCTCACCGTTGACCCCAAGCGGTATCTGAACCCATGGCTGCCGGAGGGGGATGTCTACGCGCTGATGGACGATACCGGCCACATCACGCCGGGTACCGGATCCACACCGGGCAAGGCTGGAACGCCCGATTCGGACGCAAAGCTCAAAGCGGCGCTTGCCGCAGCAGCAGCCACTGCGGATCTGGTCGACGACCATCTGGCGCTGGGCTCCAGCTTCGCGGCGAAATCGCTCGGCAACGCGTCCTCGGCCTGGCAGATCGTGCAGAAGGCGATCACCGGCGATCCGCCGACGCCACCGTCGAAGGATGTGCAGGACAAGATCAATCAGGCCAAGAACCTGATGTACGTCAACGGCAGGATCGGCAGGCCGACCCCGGGATACCAGGATTATCAAGGCGCGGTGGACGCACTGGCGGCGGCACGAAAGGCCAAGGCGGATGCCTTTTACAAGGCGATGGCCGATCCGGCGCTCGGGCAGGCGTGGCCGATAGACGGCGCATCCTATGAGAATGCGATCCACCGTGCCGAAACCAATCTCTCGATCGCCGACCACGCCGATCCGAGCATGGCGTATTCGGAGGCCGAAGATTTCCTGTACTCGCAGGGCACCAGCATCGTCGATGCCGCGGTCCGCGGGGTCAAGGATCGATGGACCGTCTACGGCGAAATGCAGCTGCCGACCGGCACCTTCCCGTTGACCCTCCTCGATCCGCCGTCCTGGTGTGACGTGACCGATGACAGCTTCGGCGCGATGCAACTGTCGGTGAGCAATTCCAGCTATGAAAGCGCGTCCGCGAGCGGGTTCAGCAACTCGTCGTCGTCCTACTACAACGACTCCGGATCGAGCAACGGCGGTGGCGTCGGCATCGTGTGGGGACCGTTCAGCGCGACCGGCGGCGTCGATACCACCAGCGCCGACTACTACAACTCGCAGGCCGCTTCGCAGGCATCGGGCGGTGCGAACTGGGATCGCTCGCAGAGCGCGTCGATCAGCGGCGAATACTTCGTGGTGAATGTCAAGCGGCCGTGGCTGTTCGAGGAGATCTTCCGGATCAACAGCGGCTGGTCCGTCAAGGACAAGCCGAAGAACTACGTCAGCGATGGCACCAATACCCTTGCCAACAACGAGAATTGGATGCCGTCGCTGATCGTCCAGCTGCTTGTGGTGCGGAACCTGACCATCACCTGCGACGACTGGGGCGATGCCGGTACGCACTTCGCCAATGCGGCGCAGTCGTCCAGCGGCAGCAGCCATTCGGATTCTACGAGCTTCGGCGGTTCGGTCGGCATCTTCGGTCTCGGCGGCACCTACAACCACAACGACTGGAACGCCAACGGCCAGTATTTCCAGCACGACGACGGTCACCAGAGCTGGAGCTACCAGCAGTCCGGCAGCGGCGGCACGCTCGTCGTGCACGGCGCGCAGATCATCGGCTGGCTGGTGCGCGTCGTGCCCGCCTCCCCGCCGAAGGCGGGCAACTGATGGGCCACAGCATCAACGAAATCGGTCAGCTGCTGGTCTCGGATCTGGCCACGGCCTTTGGCATCGCCAACGCCCCCGACAAGGCCATGGCCTTTTTCCAGGGCGTTCCGGTGGACGACAAGATCGTGCAGAACGGCAAGCTCAACCCGCTACGGTTGGGATTGTGGCTGGCCACCTTCGACACCACGCCGATCCTGACCCCGGCGACGGCGGCCATCACGCCGCCACCGGGTGGGGAGAGCGCGACGAACTGGTATTCGGCGATCGTCACCGGCGCGCAGCCGCTCGATGCCAAAAACCTTGCGGGACAGCAATTCTTGGCTCGATTAAGCCACGACAAGTCGCTGTTCGGGCAGGTCAGCGTCGATGAGCCGCTGACCTGCGAGCCGCCGGACTGGCCGATGCCGGGTGTGCCGTACTGGCAGACCTGGAACTCCGCATCGCACACCACGACTACCACAGCGCCGGGTAAAAACCTTGTGGCGGGTAATGATTGGGCGATTCGCACGACGACACCTGCCGCCGCGGGCGGTGGCGGAAGCGGCGAGATGCTGATGATCGTGCAACCGACGCCGATCATCCCGCCCGGATTCGGCGGAATCACCAACGACGACGGGCTGCTGCACGATGTCGGCCAGCCGACCACCGGCACCACGACCGACACCACCACGACGACGACGTCGGATATCGCCATCCAATTCGATTACATGCTGGTGGATCTCACGCGCCGAGTCGCGGGCACGGACTGGTGGGACGACGTGCTGCTGAATGATCCCGCCTGGTATCTGCCGGGTTACCAGGCGGGCACACTGCTCGGGAAACGGACGGGCGGCGCGGTGCCCGTGCTGCCGTATGCGCTGGTGCTGGCCAGGAATGCCGTGGTGACCGGCACCTGGGATAACCAGCAGAACACGACCCGCGTTGGCCCGCTTCGGGTTTCGGTCATCAACAGCGGCAACTCGGTGACGGTCGGCTGGGCGGGCATGCAGGCGATCGCGCTGCTCGGCGATGTCCTGCCCGATCTGCCGCCCGAGGACGATCCGGCCTCGTAAACGAAATCGACTGCTACACAATAAGAAGGAGGTGCCGGTGATGACCGTCGAATTCGGCGACCATGCCTGGTACTGGAACGGCAATGTCTCGTCCACCAAGAACATCCCACGCGCGCAATGGTTTCCGGGTAGCAATCCGAGCGACCCGACCGACTATCAGGGCCACGGCGTGGAGATCTACAACTACGTCTTCTACGACAACAACGTGATCCTGCGCGGGCAGCCGCATCTGCGCCACGGCACCGGTAGCTACGCTTGGCTGAACAACAACCCGGGCAATCTCACCGGCGTCGCAGGCGGCCCCGACTACGGCCAATATCCGGGAAAGTTCAACTGGCACAACTTCTTGATCTTCCCGGACTACAACACCGGATTTCTGGCCATCGGGTTGTTCCTGCAGAGCCCGGCCTATATCAACCTGTCCATCCAGGCGGCCTTCCGGAAGTATGCCCCCGCCTCGGACGGCAACGATCCGGACACCTACGCCGCCGATGTCGCCGCGGCGGCGGGCGTCGACGTGTCCACCCCGATCAGCGACCTCACCGCCGAACAGATGTCGCTGCTGCAGAACAAGATCGCCCAGATCGAGGGCGCCGTGCCCGGTGACACCCTCGCCTACGATTCGGACGACCTGCCGCAGGCGATCAGGGATCTGATCGCCTGAACAGCCGAGAGCGCGACACCGGTGTGGTGTCGCGCTCTCGGCCTCAGATTTCACCTGCCCAGGCGACGACCTTCCAGGACTGCGGCGATGCCGTAGGCGGTGCCGCCCGCGATGGCCAGGACCCAGTAGAGCCCTGGGGTGCCGAAGAAGATCGAGGCGCCCGCGATGAGGGCGAGACAGCTGCCGAGACCGTAGTGCAGCATATTGCGGCGGGCCGCGCCCTCGGCGAGGTAGATCAGGCCGACGACGAGGGTGGCGCCGGTCGGCCACAGCATGCCCGGTAGCGCGGGCGCGTCGACGGCGGCGCTCAGACCGGTGATCATCACGAACAGGGCGGCGAAGCCGACGATCCAGGTCAGTCCGAGGAGGTTGGCGCCGAGCTGCTCGGGCTTGCTCGCGCCGCGCTGAGCGCGACCCGCCGCGACCATGGTCTGCACGGTGCCGACCGCGAGTCCGATGGCGAGCAGCGCGGTGGGCAGCCAACCGGGTAGGGCGAGCAATGGGTCGGCGCCTTTGGCGAGTGCGGCCGCACCGTGGCCGAAAAGGTAGGCGAGGGCGAAGCCGATGTAGGCGGAGCGGTTGTCGATCCGGGCCGATGGGCGGGTGGGTGCGGTGATCGGGGTGATGGGGGCGGTGGCGTGCATGGCGGGATCTCCGGGTGCGGGGTGGTTGGCTCGAGGTGGCTGGCGAGTCGCGGCATTGAGCAGGCGCTGCCGGGCATTTCGTCCTGACTCAGGCCTCGGGGACGATGACGACCTTGCCGAGGACAGTTCGCGACTCGGCCAGCGCCAGCGCGGCGGCCGTCGCGGCCAGCGGGAACCGTGCGGCGATCTGCGGGATGAGTGCGCCTTCCGCCACCAGCCGCAGCACCTGCGTGAGGTCGTCGGCGAGACGGCGGCGGAATGCGGCCGGGTTGGTGCGCTTGCCCGCCCAGAAGTTGTAGAAGTGCGCGCTCTTGCCGTTGGGCAGGTAGTTCCAGGCCAGCAGTCGGCCAAATAGGGCCAGGATCGGCAGTTTCGCCGCACCCACGTCGTCCTTGGTCGACGCGGATCCGTAGTTGACCAGGGTGCCGCCCCGGCGCAGCAGCCGCCACGATTCCGTCAGGCCCGCGCCGCCGACGTGGTCGAAGACGGCGTCGACGCCATCGGGGGCGATTTCCCGAATCCGCTGGTACATATTCGGGTCTCGGTAGTCGACCGGGATCGCGCCCAGCTCGCGCACGGTGTGGTGATGACGGGCCGACGCCGTGCCGATCACGGTGATCCCGGCGTGGCGGGCCAGCTGGACCAGGGTGGAGCCGACGCCGCCGTTCGCGCCGAGCACCACGATGGTCGAACCGGCTCGGACTCCGGCCGTGCGGTGCAGCATCTGCCAGGCGGTGACGCCGTTGACGACGACCGTCTCGGCGGCGGGCGCGTCCACCTCGTCCGGCACCGGCACCAGATCCGCCGCGTCGATCAGCAGGTGGCTGGCCCAGCCGCCGACCTTGGTGACCGCGGCGAACCGACGGCCCGTCAGCGCGGTCCGCACACCCGGCCCGGTGGCGACGACCGTGCCGACCACGTCGTAGCCCGGCACGAACGGGAACGGCGGCTGATCGAAGTATTTGCCGAGCCGCATCTGCTGTTCGGCGAACGACACTCCGGTGGCGTCCATCCGCAGCACCACCTGCCCATCGGCCGGGGCGGGGAGCTCACGTGTCTGGACCCGCAGGCCGTCCGGCTCGACCTTGCCGGGCAGGACGATTTCGGTGACGCGGGTGGCGGTGGTGCTGTTCATCGGCTTCCCCTAAGGCTTCATCCGTTTACTTACAGTCGTAAGGTAACTGATGTAAGCCAACTACCGCAAGGGCTTACAGCTGTAAACTTCACGATGTATGGTTACGGCATGAAGAAGACGGAATCCGCCGTATCGACGCCCACCCGCGTCCGCAACCGCCGGGGTGAGGGGGCCAAGCTGCGCGACGAGATCATCGCCGCCGCCGCCGAAATACTCGATGAGGAAGGCGATGAGCGCGCGGTCACGCTGCGCTCGGTCGCCCGCAGGATCGGGATCGCCGCCCCATCGATCTATCCACACTTCCCGGACCAGCCGGCCATCATGCTCGCGGTGGTCCGCCAGGAATTCGACCGGCTCGCGGCCACCCTGCGCGCGGCCGCGGACACCGGCGGCCGCGACCCCAGGCAACGACTCCTGGCCGCGTGCCACGCCTACTTGGATTTGGCCCGGACCCACCCCGAGCGCTATCGCACCATGTTCGGCGGACTGTGGATGCCGACCATCGGCGACAGCTCGGTCAGCGAGGAGGACCTGACCACCCTGGGTTCGGAAACACTGCAAATCATCGCCGACGAGCTCGGCGCCTGCGTCGCCGCCGGTCAGGCCACCAGCGATGATCTCTTCGCCGACGCGGTCGCACTATGGCTCGGCCTACACGGCCTGGCCCACCAGCGCGCCGTCACCCGCAGTTTTCCCTGGCCGGACGATATCGCCGAACGGATCATCGGCGGGCTGGCCCACCTCGAAGACGTCTGAACGCACGCCGATCCCAAGTCCCGCAGCGGGATTCGATACCTGCGCAATCTTCCGGGAATACGATCGGACCACGGTCCGTTTAGTCGAGTGGTTGACGTAGAAACTTCTTCTGGGGAAGGGCTCGAACAGTGGAACTGGGACTCACGACGTTCGCCGAGCGGTATTCCGTCGGCGATCGGCCCGCGCCGACCGCGGCCGAGCGGCTGCGTCAGGTGGTTGCGGAGGCGGAGGCCACCGAACGGGCCGGGCTCGATGTCTACGGCGTCGGTGAACATCACCGGAAGGATTTCGCCGCATCCGCGCCCGCGGTGGTGCTCGCGACCATCGCCGGACGCACCGAACGCATCCGGCTCACCAGCGCGGTGAGCGTGCTCAGCTCGGACGACCCGGTCCGGGTGTATCAGGAGTTCGCCACGCTCGACGGTCTGTCCAACGGCCGCGCGGAGCTGATGGCCGGACGGGGAAGCTTTACCGAAAGCTTTCCACTCTTCGGCTACAACCTCGCCGACTACGACGAGCTGTTCGAGGAAAAGCTGGCGCTGCTCTTGCACATTCGAGATGAGGGCCCGGTGACCTGGTCCGGCAAATTCCGCGCGCCGCTGCGCGACGCCATCGTCTACCCGCGCACCGACGACCGCCCGCTGCCGGTGTGGATCGCGGTGGGCGGCAGCCCCGAATCCGTCATCCGCGCAGGGCTTCTCGGCCTGCCGCTGGCCATCGCGATCATCGGCGGCGAACCGGCCCGCTTCGAACCGCTCGTCGATCTCTATCACCGCGCGCTGGCGGAAGGCGGGCACGAGCGGCAGCCGGTGGCGGTGCACGCGCACGGCTATATCGCCGATACCGAGGAACAGGCCATCGCCGACTTCTACGAGCCGTATGCGTTGGCGATGAGCACGATCGGTCGCGAACGCGGCTGGGGTCCGATGACCCGCGCCCAATTCGACGGATTGCGTTCGCCGCGTGGCTCGCTGTTCCTCGGCACCCCGGATTACGTCGCCGAGAAAATCGCCGATATCCGCGACACGCTCGGGCTGGATCGGTTCATGTTGCACACCAGTGTCGGTACCCTGCCGCCGGAAAAGGTTTTGCACAATATCGAATTGCTCGGCGCGAAGGTCGCACCGCAGGTCCGCTGAAAGTTCGAGCCGCCGTGCACCTTTCGATGCACGGCGGCCCGCTCCCTGCAACCGACTATTAGTGTTCTTCCAGGGGGCGCACGAATTCCAGGGTCCAGGTTTCCTGGAACTCCGGCTTGGGTGGGTTCAATTCGATTTGCGCGCCACGGTATTGGGCCCGCATGGCCAGACCCTTTTCCGATATCACCTTGACTCCGCCGATCGCCGCCTCGAAGGTGAACTTCGCCCACTCCTCTCGTCGCACGTTGTTGACGAAGAGCTTGTCATCGGCGATTACCAGCCCCGCCCCCTCGTGGTACGCGAGATGGATCACATAGGGCGATCCGGGTACGGGATCGACCGGCATGATGGCCCATTCCTGTTCCATCGGCATGGGCAACATGCGGTCGGTGATGACCGGGGCGCCATGTTGGACGGCGTATTCCGTGGCCGTCATCAGCGAACTCGGGCCGATAATATGCGCGTGAATCCGGTAGATACCGGGCCGAACCGGAACTGGAGGCATGGCCGATCTCCTTTACTCGCACGCAATTCACCACCGCGGCCGGAGCCGACATCGCGGATACTCCGATGTGCCGCAATATGCGCAATCCGACGAAACACTATGGGATATGACCCATTTCCGGCGCGGCCGGATACGGCGATCGATACCAGAATTCCGCTCAGGTGAGACTTCGATCGCCGATCCCGGTGAACCGCTTGAACTTTCGGATGACAGAAATATTGTCGATCGAAAGTCGCTGCGCCGTCAACCCTTTCACCCCAGCATACATAGGGGTTCCATTAATCCCGCCGTCATAACAACCGGTTTCGTTGTTTCGCGCGCGGATATATTTGGCGCACAACCGGATTGGTCCAGAATTCAACCGCTATTCGACGAGCCGAGCCTCGAAGGCGATCCGATCGCCGCGATACAGCGATCGCACCCGCTCTATCGGCCGCCCCTCGGTGTCGACGCTGCGCCGGTGCAGCAGCAAAAGCGGTAGGGCCGTGGAGCATTCGAGCAACCCCGCCTCACGGGGGGAGGCGAGGACGGTTTCGATGCGCTCGACCGCATGGTCGAAGACCACGCCGAGCTCGCGCATCGCGCGATAGAGGGAGGTGGTCGGGTCGTAGGTTTCGCGCAGCGCACCGAACCGGTCCAGGCGCATGAAAGTGCTTTCCAGGCCGATGCGTTCGCCGTCGGCGAGCAGCACCCGCTCCAGGTGCATCACCGAAACACCAACGGGCACTTCGAGTTCGCGCGCGGTGTCGGCGTCCGCGGGCACATCCGCCCAATTCACCAGGATGCGTCCCGGCACCCGGCCGTACGCGAGTGCGCCCTCGGTGTACGAGCGCAGCTGCATCGGCTGCACCATCTTCGGCCGGGATACCACCGTGCCGCGGCCTTGGCGGCGAATTCGCCCCTCCACCAGCAGATCCCGCAAGGCCTGCCGCACGGTCTCGCGGGCCACCTCGAAGCGGACGGCCAGATCCCGTTCGGAGGGAACGGGATCGCCCTCGGTGAGTTAATCGAGGATCCGCTCCAATTCGGTGCGCACCAGGTACGACTTCGGCAGCCTGCCCACCCCGGCGACATCCGTGACCTCCATGCCAACAGCGTACCGGCCAATGGTCTATACCAAATGTTCACCGGTCGTTTACAGCCCGAACACCCCTTGGTCTAGACCATTCGTCAGCATGGCTGCCATGCGTTTGGTCGTCATCGGCGGTGGCATCCTCGGCACCGCACACGCCCTGGCCGCGATCGACCGAGGTCACGAGGTGGTGCAGCTGGAACGGGAGCCCGAGGCGCGCGGCGCGACGGTGCGCAATTTCGGGCTGGTGTGGGTATCCGGGCGGTCGGCCGCCGAACTCGAGCTGACGCTGCGCTCGCGACAGCTGTGGGAGGAGATCGGCGGCCGCATACCGGGCGTCGGGTTCCGCCCCGCCGGTTCGATCACGCTGATCCGCACGCACGCCGAACTCGCGGTCGCCGAGGCCGCCGCGGCGGGCCCGACCGCAGGCGCCCGCGGTTTCGAATTGCTGGAACCGGAGCGGGTAACCGCCATCAACCCGGCACTGCGCGGCAAATACCTTGCCGGACTGCACTGTTCGACCGATGCCGCGGTCGAGTCGCGCCAGGCGCTGCCCGCCGTCCGCGCGTATCTGGCCGCCACCGGCCGCTACACCTTCCATCCGAGCACCGAGGCGCGCACGGTCACCGACACCGGTTCCGGCGCCGTCGTCGTCGACGATCTGGGCCGCCGCCACGAGGCCGACCTGGTACTGCACTGCCCGGGCGCCGCGCATACCGGCCTGACCCGCGAACTCGTCGGCGCCATCCCGGTGCGCCGGGTCCGGCTGCAGATGATGCAGACCGCACCGCTCGGCGAACCGCTCACCACCGCCATCGCCGACGGCGACAGCTTCCGCTACTACCCGGGCTTCGCGGGCGCCGAACTCGACGCGCTGAATCGCGAACAGTCCCAATCGGCTACGGCCGCGGAGCACAAGATGCAGCTGCTGTGCGTGCAGCGATTGCACGGCGGGCTCACCATCGGCGATACCCACGAATACGCCGAACCGTTCGCCTTCGATGTCGACGAGGCGCCGTACGAACACCTCACCGCGGTGACCGAGGAATTGCTGGGACGTGAACTGCCGCAGGTGATCCGGCGCTGGGCCGGGGTGTACAGCCAGAGCGTCGACCCGGACACCATCGTCACCAGGGCGAAGGCCGACGAGCACGTGTGGGTGGTGACCGGCCCCGGCGGGCGCGGCATGACCCTCGGACCCGCGATCGGCGCCGAAACCGCCGATCTGCTGAACCTGTGAGGAATCCGTTGAGCGACAACACGATCGACTTGGCCGTGCTGGATATGGCTGGCACCACGGTGTCCGACGGCGGGCTGGTGCAGCGCGCCTTCGATGCGGCGGCCACGGCGGCGGGCATGGAAACCGAAGGCCCGCGGCGCGATTCGGCGCGGCAGTACGTGCTCGACACCATGGGCCAATCCAAGATCACCGTATTCCGCGCCCTGTTCGACACCGAGGACCGGGCCCAGCTCGCCAATCGGGCCTTCGAATCCGCGTACGACGAGCTGATCGACGAGGTCGGCGTCACCCCGGTGCCCGGCTCGGCCGACGCCATCGGTGCGCTGCGCGCCGCGGGCGTAAAGGTGGCGCTCACCACCGGTTTCAGCCGAGCCACCCAGGACCGGCTGCTGAATGCGCTGGGCTGGAACGAAATCGCCGATCTCACCCTGGCACCCGCCGACGCCGGACGCGGCAGGCCCTACCCGGACCTGATCCTCACCGCGCTGCTGCGACTGCGCGTCGACGCGGTGGATCGCATTGCGGTGCTCGGGGATACCACCAGCGATATCGCCAGCGGACTCGCCGCGGGCGCGCGGATCGTCGCGGGCACGCTCACCGGCGCGCACGACGAACCCCGGCTGCGCGCGGCGGGTGCGACCCACGTCGTCGCCTCGGTCACCGAATTCGCCCGGCTCGTGCTCGCCACCCGCGCATGACGCGGCCATCGACCGCCCGGCAGCGCCGGGACCTGTCCCTACGATCCACCATCGCAGTACCAACCCGAAAGTTGTTGTAACGTGCGCACTTCCACCACGCGCCTGTCCCGCACCCTCACCAAATCGGCACTGATCCTCGCGGCCACCGCGACCGCGGCGACATTCACCGCGGCCTGCGGCGGCACCGGGAACTCCGGCTCCGGCGACAAAACCGTCACCGTCTACTCCGCCGACGGCATGGAGGACTGGTACAAGGGCCAGTTCGACAAGTTCAAGGCCAAGACCGGCATCTCGGTCAACGTGGTCACCGCCGGCTCCGGCGAGGTGGTCAACCGGGTGCAGAAGGAGCAGTCCAACCCGCAGGCCGACCTGGTCGTCACGCTGCCGCCGTTCATCCAAAAGGCCGACGCGGCAGGGCTTCTCCAGCCGAGCGGGGTCGACACCTCCGCCTACCCGGCCACCGCGAAGGATCCGAACGGCAAGTACGTCACGCTGGCCGACAACTACCTGAACTTCATCGCCAATACCTCGGTGGACGCGGGCAAACTCACCTGGGACGATCTGCTGAAGCCGGAATACAAAGGCAAACTGCAGTATTCGACCCCGGGCCAGGCCGGTGACGGCACCGCGGTGCTGGTCCTATTGCAACAGCTGCGCGGCAAGCAGGGTGCGCTGGATTACCTGAAACAGTTGCAGGCCAACAATGTCGGCCCATCCTCCTCCACCGGCAAGCTGCAGCCGAAGGTGGACAAGGGTGAGCTGCTGATCGCCAACGGCGATGTGCAGATGAACTCCGATTCGGTCAAGTCCGGTTCGAAGTTCACCATCTTCTTCCCGGCCGGCGCCGACGGTAAGCGCTCGACCATCCCGGTTCCGTATGTGGTGGGCCTGGCCAAGGGTGCGCCGCATGCCGACGCGGCCAAGAAACTCATGGATTACCTGCTGTCCAAGGATGTTCAGGCCACCCTGGGCCCGGACGCGACCGCCGTCTCGGACCGCACCGACCTCCAGGACGCCACGGGCGGCCCGGCCGCGGTGATCAAGGGTGTCGAGGTGCTGCACCCGGACTGGAACAAGGTGCTCGCCGACCTGACCGCCGATATCGACGCATACAACAGGGCCATCGGAGGCTGATATGTCACCCGGCGACACGCTCATCGAATCGGCAACGGCCGCAGCCACTTCCGGCGCCGCCGAACCCGCCATCGTCTTCGACAGGGTCGGCGTCCGGTATGGGACGGGCCGCAAAACCACCGTCGCCCTAGCCGATTTCACGCTGCGCGTCGCCGCGGGCGAAACCGTCGCGCTGCTCGGGCCGAGTGGCTCCGGCAAGTCGACCGCGCTCAAGGCGCTGGCCGGATTCGTCCGGCCGACCTCGGGCGCGGTCCGGCTGGCCGGACGCGACGTCACCAACCTGTCCCCCGCCAAGCGCGGCATCGGCGTCGTCGTGCAGTCCTATGCGCTGTTCCCGCATATGACCGTGCACGGCAATGTCGCGTTCGGGCTGAAATCCCATCGGGTGCCGCGCCGGGAGATCGACGGCCGGGTGCGCGCCGCGCTCGATATGGTCGGGATGGCCGATTACGCGAGGCGTCTGCCGCGCGAGCTGTCCGGTGGACAGCAGCAGCGGGTGGCCATCGCCAGGGCGCTGGCCATCCGGCCGAAGGTGCTGCTGCTGGACGAGCCGCTGGCCGCGCTCGACGCCCAGCTGCGGCAGTCGATGCTGGGCGAACTACAGCAATTGCGGAAAGTGTTGCCGGACACCGCGATGCTGTACGTCACCCATGATCAGTCCGAGGCGCTGGCGCTGGCCGACCGCATCGCGGTGATGCGCGATGCCCGGCTCGTCGATATCGACACCGCCGAAAATCTGTGGCAGCGGCCGCCGACCGGATTCACCGCCGCCTTTCTCGGCGGCGCGAATCTGTTGCCGTGCACCGTGAACCGGGTATCCGGCGGGACCGGCCTGGTCACCGTGGGAACACAGACGCTGCGCGCGCAGGCGCCCGACCCGGGTGTCGGACAGCTCGATTGGACGCCGGATTCGCCCGCGCTGCTCTGCGTGCGCCCGCATACGGTGCGAATCGGTGCGGTCGGCGAGCGGGATGCGCTGCGCGGCAGGGTGATTGCCAGCGTGTGGCGCGGAGCCTCGACCCGGCTGAGCATCGCGGTGGACGGACTGCCCGGCGAACTCACGGTGGACGTGCCGGGGCATGCGGCCGCCGCAGTCGACGCGGTGATCGGGGTGCTGTTCCCTGATCCGGCGGGTGTACTCATCCCGCAGGCGGTCGGCGCCGAATCACTGGCTGGTACCGCGGATTCCGCCGTCGGTGCATCGGAAGCGCGGGCATGAGGGGCCCGCGGTTCCGCGCCGCACCGCGAAAGGCGCCGGGCCACATCGCGACCGGTCGGTCCGAGGTGGGCCGATGAGCACGGTGCTCGAAGTATCCGAGGCCCCGGCCGCTCCCCCTGCCCCGGAACGACATTGGCGTCCAGTGGTGTGGACGCTGCCGCCGCTGCTCGTAGTGCTCGCCATCGCGGTCTATCCGATTACCAGGGTGCTCGCCGAATCCACCGTCACGCCGAGCGGGCGGGGCGCCGGAGTGTGGGCCGACACGCTGAGCTCGGCCGCCTTCCGTAATGCGCTGTGGCGCACCGTATCCATCGCCGTCGCATCCACCGCGGGCTGCCTGATGCTCGGCACCTTCCTCGCCGTCGTGCTCGCCTTCGTGCCGTTTCCGGGTTCGGCGCTGGTCGGCAGGCTGATCGATACCGTGCTCACGCTGCCGTCGTTCCTGGTGACGCTGGCCTTCACCTTCCTGTACGGAACGGCGGGTGCGGTGAACGCGCTGATCACCGAAATCACCGGCCGCACAACGCCGGTGCTCGACTTCCTCGGAACACCGTTGGGCGTGATCGCGGCGGAGACCACCTTCTTCACCCCGTTCGTGGTCCGGCCGCTGCTGGCCGCATTCGCCCAGCTGCCGCGCGAACAGCTCGATGTGGCCGCGAGTCTCGGCGCATCGCCGTGGCGGGTGCTGCGGCAGGTGGTGCTGCCGGAGGCCCGGCCCGCGCTGGCTGCGGGCGGCAGTCTGGTACTGCTGTTGACGCTCAACGAATTCGGCATCGTGCTGTTCACCGGTGCGAAGGGCGTGCTGACGCTGCCCGCGCTGATCTACACCCGCGGCATCGTCACCTTCGACCTGCCGGGTGCGGCCGTGCTCGCCTCGGTGCAGGTGGCGCTCTCGCTCACGCTCTACACCGCCTACCGGGTGGTCTTCGCCCGCTTCACCACCGCGAAGGGACGCTGACGTGCTGGTTTGGACGCGCACCGGAAAGGCGGTGCTGCTCACGGTATTCGGTCTGGTGGTGACGGTCGTGTTCGTCGCGCCGATCGCCACCGTGGTCGCCGCGGGACTCGCGGGCCGATGGACCGGACCGCTGCCATCGCGGTTGGGGCTGGCGAACTTTCGGCAGACACTGTCCGGCGAGGATGCGGCGAGCCTTTCGGTGAGCCTGCAAACCGCCTTGCTGGCAGGCGCTTTCGCGTTGGTGCTCGGAACGTGGGCGGCGCTGGCCGCGCGGGAGGCGCCGGGCTGGTGCCGACGGGTCACCGATGCGGTGTTCCATCTGCCGGTCGCGGTGCCCTCGGTGGCCATCGGCCTCGGCGTGCTGATCGCGTTCAATGAGCGGCCGCTGCTGCTCGGCGGCACCAAATGGATTGTCGTCCTGGCACAT
This sequence comes from Nocardia sp. JCM 34519.1, assembly GCF_020361265.1. Taxonomy (NCBI): domain Bacteria; kingdom Bacillati; phylum Actinomycetota; class Actinomycetes; order Mycobacteriales; family Nocardiaceae; genus Nocardia; species Nocardia sp. JCM 34519.1. Next base: position 64,283 of record NZ_JAIRBR010000003.1, on the reverse strand, counting down.
TCGGTGCTGGTGCTGGCCTATGCGTTCAGCGCGGTGTCGGCGGCGCTGGACCGGCTCGATCCGGCGTTCCGCCAGGCCGCGGAATCGCTTGGCGCGGGGCCGATTCGGGTGCTGTGCCAGGTGACGCTGCCGCTGCTGCTGCCCGCGCTGGGGGCGGCGGCCGGGCTGTCGGTCGCGTTGTCCATGGGTGAGCTGGGCGCGACGATCATGATTTATCCGGCGACGTGGCGCACACTGCCCGTTACCATTTTCGGCGAGACCGATCGCGGCGCGGTTTTCCTCGCCGCGGCCAATACCACGCTGCTGGTGTCGGTGACGTTGTTCGCGCTGGTCCTGCTCGGCCGGTTGAAAGGCCGGGCGGCGTTGCGCTGAAACAATTAGCCGGAGATCGATCCGGCAAAAATATTCGGGAGCCGGTGCGGCAATTGATATTTGATGCCAGTGTGGCGGAAACCGACCGGGCGAGGGAATTTGCGGGACCACGAATTGGATATCGACGAGTCAGGTGTCGAATCCGGCAAATCGGGCATCGAAAATGGTTGAGCCGCAGGCGTATACCGCCCGAGCCGACACCACTTCGTGATTCTTGATCTTGCGGCACCGCCGCGAGGAGCCAATAGGGGTGTTGCCTGTTCCTTGCCCCGCACCGGAATTCAGGGCGGGCGTGCCGCGCCAGTCGACCACGCGGCACGCCGGGCGGGGCGCCCCGTTGCGCCCGCCGTCACTGTGGTGGCGACGAATGCATTCGGGCGAAGTCACTGGTCGGATGACTCAGCGCCCGGAACGTCGTCCATCGGCAATACCAGCGAGTCATTGCTCGGGCAAACGACGGCGGCCACCGGCCACATCGGTTACGAGATCAGTGTACCCGTCTACGAGTTCGGCCAGGTGATACCAGTGTTTATGGGTGTTGTCGCTGCTGACGCCGTCACTGTCGATAGCTTTGTTCGCGTCGACCCAACTGCGCGCCATCCGGTCGACCACGGCGCCGAGACTTTCGGTGTGCAGCGAGGCGCCGTTGCGATGCTGCGGGATCTCCTGCGCGATCCAATCGTTGATATCGTCGACGAGTTCGCCGCGCCGGCAATCTATTTCGGCGACCAGCGCGGCGTCGCGGACCTGCGCGCGGCGCGCGTGCAATTCGGCGAGGGCGTGGGCGGATCGCAGCATTTCCCGGTCCTGGAAACGGCGCCCCTGGAAGGCGCACAACAATTGCGGCGCAGTTGGCAAAATCCCCACGGTCGGCGCGCTCATCGCAACTCCCCGAGTTCACCCGACACCAACACTCTTTGTACCAACATGATTGGCTCTCGATTCGGTTATCCCGGTCATCGGATCGGTTGTTCAAAACTGGGCTAGGTGGATTCTGCGCTTACAGATGCAAGAACGCAAGATTGCATCCGCAATGCGGACGTCAAGGTCTGGCGACAGCAGGGCGACGGCAAAGCTAATCCGCCGCAACGGTTTCACATCACTCCGATAGCGAATCCGCCGCTACATTTTCGCACCCGCTACGGCGCGTCGCCAACAACTAGCGCTACAGTTTGTAGCCGATTTGTCGCAGCAATTGTTTGCGGGCCGCCTGGTCTTCGGCGGTTTCCACGCCGAGCGGGCCGGATCCGTCAATCACGCCGACGATGCCACGGCCCTGTTCGGTCGCGGCGAGCAGCACCTCGACCGGATTCGCTGTGGCGCAGAAGATTCCGCAGACCTCGGGGACATTGCGGATCGCATTGAGCACATTCACCGGATAGCCCTCGCGCAGGAACACGATGAACGTATGCCCGGCCCCGATGGCCAGCGCGTTCTTCGTGGCGAGTTCGACGAGGTCGGCATCGTTACCGGAATGCCGGACCAGCCGCGGCCCGGACGCCTCGCAGAACGCCAGCCCGAAGCGCAGATGTGGGCTGACCCCGGCCAGCGCCTCGTGCAGATCCTCGACCGTTTTGATGAAGTGGGCCTGTCCGATGATGACGTTCAGGTCCTCGGGCTTCTCGATGCGCGCCGCCGTCAACTCCATTGATACATAGTGCGCCGCATCGTGATGCGGCCGCCGGGAATCGCCGGGATCACCCGATCACCGAGGCGATCCAGTCGCGCACGGCGTGCTGATAGTCGACGGTGTTCGGGACGACGTAGAGCGCGTGGCCCGAACCGGGCAGCACGAATGTGCGCAGCCGGGCCAGCGGGCACGAAGTAGGGCGCCTCCGCCGCGTACAGGGTTTCGGTGGTCGCGCAGACCAGGCACAGCCGGTCCAGGCTGCCGTCGACGACGAACACCGGCGCGGTGATGGATGCGCGCAGCGCACCGACGATCTCGTGCAATGCCGCCGCCGCACCGGTCGTGGTGACATCGGCGGCCGGGTGCTGGTGCCGAATCTGTCGACGTTCAGTGTGGCATAGCCCGCAGTGTTCATGGCGCGGCGGAAGTCCCCCTGGTCGAGTTATCGGAACCCCACCGTCCTATCAACGAGAGATGTTTCAGCACAATAGGTTGCAAGGTGGAACCCTCGTCACCAGATTTGCTGGAACTACGAATTATTAGCTGCGCCAGCGTATTACGTGAAGTTGTTGCAGCACAGCGCATTTCGATACATCGCCCGCGATGCAAAACCTCGCCCGACGCCAACCGCTCATTCTCGATATTGCGATCGCCATCCGGAGTCATTGCCGTACGAGGTCCGGAATGAGATATTTGCCACGTCGCGATCGAGTGGCCCGTCCGGCCTCTTCGAATTCATTCGATATCTCCGGGCCGCTCCCGCGCACCGGGGCCACGCCCCATTCGATTCAATAAATGGCTAGGAGCAATGATGCGTTATACAGCCTTGCCCGCCGCGATGGCATTCGCGTGCGGTGTCGCGATTGTTTCGGCCGGGTTCGCGACCGCGGATCCGCAGCCGCAGCAAGCACCGGATCCGGAAATCTCGCAGTTCGTCTTCGGTCTCGACAACCAGACGGCCAAGCAGAATTTGGACAGGGATACCAGCGCCGGCGACGCGTTACCCGTCCGAGTCGGCGATCTCGGCGCGCCGCCCGCGACGTATTCGCTGAAGCAGTACGCGAATCCGGCCGGGAACCAGGGCCGCGTCGGTTCGTGCGTCACCTGGGCGACCGGCTATACCGGCTACGGAATCCTGATGAACGAGCAGGGCATCTCCGGCGGGCCGATGGCGCCGATGTTCATCTACTCGCAGATCGCCAGGGGCCACGACCGCGGCACCTGGGCGGGCGTCGCGCTGCCGATGGAGCGCGACCAGGGCATCGATACGAAATCCGATTACTGGCAGGGCGATTTCGACTACACCACCCAGCCCGATGACAACGAGCGGGCCAATGCCGCCAACTACAAGTTGTCCGGCGCGAAGGATCTATCCTCGGGTGATCGAATCACCAATATAAAGAAGGCGATTTCCTCCGGACTGCCCGTACCCATCGGATTCGATGTGCGGGAGAGTTTCCGGAGCCTGAACCGCAATAACTCCTTCTACGACCCGGATCCGAGCGAACGCGTCCTCGGCGGACACGAGGTGACGATCGTCGCGTACGGCGAGGACGGCGTCACCATCGAGAATTCCTGGGGAAGCAACTGGGGAGACAACGGATTCTTCACCGCGCCCTGGTCCTTCATAACCGGCAACGATATCGATGAAATCCATTCGATGGGCCGGTTGGTCACCGAGTAATCGGATGCGCCCGTCTGGGGACGTACCCCAGACGGGCCCCTGAATCAGGGTCGCCGCACGCGGTCCGCGGTGTATTCGTCGTCGTCCGCGGGCGGTTCGGGATCCTTCCACTCCTCGGCCCGGCTCGATCTATTGCCGCGCAGCGTGCCCTCCAGGTCGTGCGCGAGCTCTTCATCGTGCGCCGGGCCGTGTTTGGTGTTTCCGCGTTCCATATCCCTTGACTCCCTTGCTCGTTCGTCGGGCTATTGATATCTCAGCAATGCCCCCACACCATCGGCGGGCGCCTGCTGCTCGTCGACCGGCGTGATATCCGCGCCGATGGACAGCGCGGCGACCGGCACCGCCTCGTCGGCCCGGCGCAGATCCGATGCGTCGCCGAGATTTTCGACATCCTCCAGGGCCTGCAAGGCCGGGCCCGCCAATTGCGTCGGCCCGTCGCCGACCCGGACGATGCGGTCGCCCAGCGCGGGCCCGCTGATCAGCAGTCGACGCACATTCGCCGTACGCAGTGCGAAAGTCGTTGCGGGCAGGCCCTCGACGGCCATACCGTGCCCCAGCTCGACGGCGAACCGCTCCAGCGTGGCGCGCCCGCGCTCGTTCGCGGTGCGGCGCAACACCTCCGCCACCTGCTCGGCGAACGCGGACCGGTCACCACCGGCCGCCCTGGCGCCGGAGGTGATCTCCACGATGCCGCCATCGCGGGCGAATCGCCGGTCCAGCGACGCCAATTCGGCCCGCAGCGCCGCCCGCGCCGCCACTTCGCCCGCGACGATCACCACTGCGGCCCGGACCGTATCGGCCAGCCGGGCGACCTCGCGCGCGATCTCGATCATGTTGCGCCGCACCGTTTCATCGGTCCGGTGCCGGATCGACCAGTGCGCGAGCCCACCCTGGCGCACCTGGTGCACCGGATGTTCCCGGCCGTGCATCGCAAAGCTCGTCTCGGCGCCGTCGGCATCGACACCGTGCAGGTCGGCGCCGATCCGATCCACCACGGCAAGCACATGCGGCACCCGCCGCGCGGCCCGCTCGGCCAGCGGCAGCAGGTACGGCAGCGCCGACACCCGAATCGTCTCGCGGTCGGGTGGCCGCGGCAATGTCTCGTCCACCAGCAGCTCGGTCCGATCCGCGATCAGCAATCGGCCCGACCGGCCCTGTGCCGGTGGACCTTCGATGATCGCCTCGTCCAACGCCCGCATCGACCGCGCGGGCGCGGCGCGGGCCAGCAGCTGGTCGCGGATCGAACGCCAGCGCAATTCCTGCTGCCGGGCCGCGTCCTCGGTATCGTGCGAATCGTCGAAACATACCGAGACGAACGGTCCTTCGTGTTCGGCCACCCGGCGGATATCCACGGCCGTCACCGAAATCGCCCGGCCGAGCCGGCCCGCGCCTGTCCGATCAACTCGTAATGCCGCATGCTGTTACTCCTTTCGCGACTCGAACGAATACGGGGCTGTGGTGCCGCCGGTGTCCGACCATCCAGCGCAACACCGGATCGGGCCCGAGCGGCGGTAGCGGCGGTTCCACCGGATCCGGGCCCGGCTCACGCGGCACCGGATCCGGGCCCGGCGGACGCAGCGGCCGCGGATCGGGTCCCGGTGGTTTCGGCAACCGCGGCACCGGATCGGGTCCGGGTGGGTGCGGCAGCGGGTCGGGTACCGGGCCGGGATGAGGTGGGAACGGCGGAGTCGGCGGCCGGTCCGGGTCCGGCGGCGCCGGTTCCGGGTCGGGATGCGGCGGTTCGGGAGTCGGCGGGGCCGGATCGGGCACCGGGATGGGCGGCACCGTCATCTCCGGTTGCGGTCCGAACATCTTGTGTGCATGGATCATTCGCTTCTCACCTCCCGGCGTGACCGGAATGCCCCTACACAACACGGCGTGCAGCCCCGGTCACGCCACGGTGTGCGGATACCCCCCGATCGATAACCGAATCGTGATCTGATCCGCGGTTACGTCACCGCCGGATTCGATTGATCCGCCGATGGTCGGGTAGCCGCAGAATGCTCGGCCGACAGGGCCGGGCACCGAAGAATGCAGGGAAGGAGACAGCATGGTCGACTATCCGCAACACGCCGCGGCAGGCACACCGCGGACCTCGACGGTTGGCGAGCTCGACGGCAGCAGGCTGGGTGGACCGCCCGCCATCACCGTCGACGGCCTGGTGCTGCTCGCCGGGCTCTTCACGGCGATAACCCCGTGGGTCGTCGACAGATTCACGGGCGAACAACGGCTCTCGATCCAGAATCTGGTGCTGGGCCTGGCGGTCGCGACAGTGGGACTGGTCCTGACCGTGTTCCCCACGCGCGGCTACGCGCTCAGCTGGGTGCTGATCCCGATCGGTGTCTGGGAGTTGATCACCCCGTGGGTGATCGGCCCGCGGCCCGACGCCATCATCTGGACGAATGTCGTTATGGGCATCGTGATCGGCGTCCTCGGCCTGGCGGCCACCGGCCTACTGGTGTCCGCCGCGACCAACCTGCGGCAGGCCGGACCGGCTCCGCAGGCCAGAACCGCGCCGAGCTGATCCGCCCCGAGTGATCTATCAATCGAAACCCCCTGCGGTGCACAATCATCGCCGGGGGTTTCGCTGACCATCGGGTTTCGATCGAGATAACCCGGGCATGCCGAGCCCATGAGGGTCGCGATGGTGTCCGAACAGGCCAGCCCGCTCACCGCGTCGAGCGGGCAGCATCGGCACGTCGCGGCGCTGTCCGGTGCGCTGGCCGGGCGCGGGCACGAGGTGACGGTATTTACCCGACGCGAGGATCCGCGCGTACCCGATGAGGTGGATTCCGCCGACGGCTACCGGGTGGTGCACGTGCCCGCCGGGCCGCCGCGACACCTGCCGGAGGACAAGCGGCTGCCGTTCCTCGGCGAATTCGGCTCCCATCTCCGGCGGCACTGGTCGCACCGGCCGCCGGATGTGGCGCATGCCCACTTCTGGTTGTCCGGGCTGGTGACCGAGCTGGCCGCCCGCGACCTGAAAGTGCCTGTGGTGCAGACCTTTCACACCTTGGGCAGTGTGCGGCAACGGCACCGGATCGCCGAGCCGACACCGCGTCCGCGCATCCGGTTCGAGCGGTTGATCGCGCTGCGCGCCTCGCGCGTGCTCGCGGGCAGCGGTGACGAGCTGCTCGAGCTGACCCGAATGGGCATGCCGCGCAATCGGATATCAGTGGTGCCGTGCGGGGTCGATTTGAATGTCTTCACCCCGTACGGCCGCGCCGCCGATCGCACCGATGCGCTGCACCGGCTGGTTTCCGTAGGTGATCTGGTGCGGCACAAAGGATTCGATACCGCCATCGAGGCGCTCGCGCACCTTCCGGTCACCGAGCTGCTGATCGCGTCCGCCGCGGCGCCCGAACCCGAGGAGGAGCGAAGGCTGTATCGGTTGGCCACCGAAACCGGTGTCGCGGAACGGGTTCGGATTGTCGACCGGTTGTCGCGGCCGCGGATCGCCGAACTGCTGCGCTCGGCCGACGTCGTGGTGTGCACTCCGAGATACGAAACCTTCGGCATGGCACCGCTGGAGGCGATGGCCTGTCGCCGCCCCGTGGTGGCGACCGCGGTCGGCGGAATGGCCGATACCGTCGTCGACGGCGTCACCGGCCGCCTCATCCCGGCGCTCGATCCGTACGCCCTGGCCAGAGCGGTGCGGCCGCTGCTGGAGGATGCCACGCTGCGCGAGGTCTGGGGCGCCGCGGGTCACGCGCGGGCGCGCACCCGCTACTGCTGGCCGCGCATCGCGGGCGAAACCCTCGGCGCCTACCGCCGTGCGGCGCCACTGACCGTCGGCGAGCTGGCATCGTCGGCGCACTGACCGAGATAGGAAGGGCCGATGGATCATTCGTCCGCACCGATGCTCGACGCACTGGCCGAATACCACCGTTCGGGTCGCTACGGATTCACCCCGCCGGGACACCGGCAGGGCCGCGGCGCCGACCCGCGAGTACGCGAGGTACTCGGGGACGCGCTGCGCGCCGACGTGCTGGCGACGCCCGGCCTCGACGATCGGCTCTCCCGCGATGGATTACTCACCGCCGCTGAGGAATTGATGGCCGACGCGGTAGGCGCGGAGATGGCGTTCTTCTCCACCTGCGGCAGTTCACTCTCGGTGAAGGCGGCGATGCTCGCGGTGGCGGGCGGGGGCGGCGGCCTGATCCTGGGCCGCGACAGCCATAAATCCATCGTGGCCGGTCTGGTGTTCTCCGGTCTGCAGCCGTACTGGATCGCGCCGAGATGGGATGCGGCCCGGCATTTTTCGCATCCGCCGTCACCGGAGCAGGTCGGCGCGGCGCTGACCGACCATCCGGACGCCTCCGGCGTGCTGATCGTCAGCCCGAGCCCGTACGGTACGTGCGCCGATCTGGCCGGAATCGCCGAAATCTGTCACCGGCACGGCAAACCACTGATCGTCGACGAGGCGTGGGGCGCCCACCTGCCGTTCCACCCGCGGCTGCCGACCTGGGCGATGTGCGCGGGCGCCGATATCTGCGTGGTGAGTGTGCACAAGATGGGCGCCGGCTTCGAACAGGGCTCGGTCTTCCACGTGCAGGGGGATCTGGTGGACCGCGAACGCCTGCGGCTGTGCGCCGATCTGCTGATGACCACCAGCCCGAATGTGCTGCTCTACACCGCGATGGACGGCTGGCGGCGGCAGATGGTCCAGTATGGGCGCGGAATGCTTTGTGCCGCATTGGAAGTCGCCGAACGCGCGCGCACGCAATTGGCCAAGGTCCCCGGCATCGAGGTGATGCGGGACGAATTGCTCGGCGTCGAGGCCTCGCACGATCTGGACCCGATGCAGGTATTGATGGATGTATCGGCCACCGGCGCAACGGGATACCAGATCGCCGACTGGCTGCGCGCGAACCGCCGCATCGATCTGGGGCACAGCGATCACCGCCGCATCCTGGCCACCCTGTCCGTCGCCGACGACGACACCACGATCGACGCGCTGTCCGATGCGCTCACCGCGTGGCGGGTGCAGTGGCGGGAATCCGGCGCGCCCGAGATCCGATTGCCCTCGCCGCGCGACCTGCAATTGGAATCGGTGCTGCTGCCCAGGGACGCCTTCTTCGGCCCGTGCGAAACCGTGCCGATCGAGCGCGCCCCGGGCCGCATCGCGGCCGAACAGGTCACGCCGTATCCGCCGGGTATCCCGGTGATCGTCCCCGGCGAGCTGATCGATATCGCGGTGGTCGAATATCTGCGATCGGGGGTGGCCGCCGGGATGAACGTGCCGGATCCCGCCGATCCGGAGCTGAAGACCCTGCGCGTGGTGGCCGCGACCTGAGCTCAGAGTTCGGCGCACACCCTGCGCAGATCGGCGACGAAGGCGGCGTACGCCTGCTCGTAGTCGGGTGCGCGCAGCACCGCGGACGGGTGCACCGTCGCCAGCACCCGGTATTCGGCGAGCGTCACCACTTCGCCGCGCCGCTCGCTGACCTTGAAATCGGGGCCCAGCAACGCTTTCGCGGCGATCGCGCCCAGGCAGACGACGAGTTTCGGTGTCACCAGCCGCAATTCGGCGGTGAGCCACGGTGAGCACGCGTAGATCTCGGTGCGGCCCGGTTGCTTGTGGATCCGCCGCTTACCTCGTTCGACGAATTTGAAATGTTTGACCGCGTTCGTCAAATAGACGGTGTCCCTGTCGATTTCGGCCTCGGCGAGTGCGCGATCGAGCAGTCGCCCCGCCGGGCCGACGAACGGCCGCCCCTGCCGGTCCTCCTGGTCGCCCGGCTGCTCGCCGACCATGACGAGCGTCGCATCGGGCGGCCCCGCGCCGAACACGGTCTGGGAGGCGCCGATATACAGCGCACAACCATGGCATCCGGCGGCCGCCGCGCGCAGCTGCGGCAGATCGGCGTCCGCGGGCACGAATTCGGCGGCACCCGGTGCTTTCACAGTTCACCTCCGGCGTCTGGGTACGGTCCGGATAACCCGCGCCGGCCGTCGCGAAACCGATCTTTACTCCCGTTCCTTCGGGGTAGCCGGGGAATATGACGATCTCCACGGATATGACGGCCCCCGCGCTGCCCGCACCGCGCGGCGAACTGTCGGCGGCGCTGATCGAGCGCCTGCGGGACAGCCCGGGCCGCCCGCTGTGCCGGGTCGGCGATACCGACCCGTACGGCGAAGACCTGCACTCCGCCCTGCACACCTGCTACGAACTGCACTATCACGGCTTCTCGACGGTGGATCCGGATTGGGAATGGGATCCGGAGCTGCTGCGATTCCGCGCCGCGCTGGAGACCCGATTCGGTGCCGCGCTGCGCGCCGACGTCGCGGGCGGCGACGATCTCGCGACCGAGCTGGACCGAATGCTCACCGAACCGGCGGAACCGGGCGGCCTAAGCGAATATCTGCGCGCGGAAGGCGAATTGTGGCAATTGCGCGAGTATTTCGTGCATCGGTCCATCTACCACCACAAGGAGGCCGATCCGTATATCTGGGTGGTGCCCCGGCTGACCGGTCAGCCGAAGGCCGCGCTGGTCGCGGTCGAATTCGACGAATTCGGCGGCGGGCGGGGCGACCGGGTGCACGCCAGACTGTTCGCGGATCTGTTGGCGGGCGCCGGATTACACGACGGCTACCTGCACTACCTCGATACCGTACCGGCGCCGATGCTCGCGGTGGTGAACATGATGTCGCTGTTCGGTCTGCATCGCGGCCTGCGCGGCGCGCTGATCGGGCATTTCGCCACGGTGGAGATCACCTCACCGCCCGGTGCGCGGCGCATGGTCGCGGCGCTGGAGCGGCTCCATCCGGATCCGGCATGTCTGCGGTTCTATCTGGAGCATGTGACGGCCGACGCCGTGCACGAACAGGTGATGCGTCATGAGGTGATCGGCAATTTGATTGCCCAACAACCGGATTCGATCACCGATCTGGTATTCGGGATGCAGGCGACCAACCTGCTGGAAGACCGCTTCGCCGACCGGGTGCTAGACAGTTGGCGGGCGGGCCGCAGCTCGCTGCACGAACCGGTGCGGGGTGCGGTATGACCGCGCCCGACCGGGACCGCAGGCGAGTGCTGTTCACCCCCGACGGCCCCGCGCTGATCCAGGGTCCGGTGGAACTGGTGCTGCCGGACGGCAAAACGATCTGCTCCGATCGCTTCATGGTCGCGATCTGTCTGTGCAAGCGCTCGCGGAACTACCCGCTGTGCGATACCAGTCATCGCAAGCGCCGCAGAAGCGACTCGTAACAGGCCGCGCCGCATCACGATCGCCGACGCGACAACCGAATCACCCGCGCTGGCGAGTGATTCGATCGGCCCGCACCACCACCAACTCCTCGGTCCGCTGTCCCGGCGCGATACGGCCCGTCGCCTCCAGCCAATCGGCGCGCCCGCGCAGCACCGGACCGAACGGAACCGTCCGGCGGGCCACCACGGCGGTCTTCAACCCACCGGCCCGCAGCAGCGCGATGGTGCGGTCGCAGTCGCACAGCGCCGACTGCACCAGCAGCGCGATCCCGTCCGCGGCGAGCATGGTCGGCAGTTTCAGACACAGCCGGTCGAGCACCGCCCGACCGTCGGAGCCCGCGTCCCAGGCGACGGCGCGGCCGAGCGCGGGCGGTTCGGCGGCCGACGGCACATAGGGCGGGTTGGCGACCACCACGTCGAAGCGCCGTCCCGCCACCGCCTCTGCGAAATCGCCGCGCAGTAGCTCTAGGCGCACGCCGTGCAGCCTGCCGTTGAGTCGGGTCGCGGCGATGGCCGCGCGCGAGAGATCGACGGCGGTGACCGACCCGGCGCCGAGCCGTGCCGCGTGGATGGCCAAAACGCCACTGCCGGTACAGATGTCGAGCACGCTGCCGCCCGGTGGCAGCGCGGCGCCGCACATCGCAGCGGCGAGCAACCAGGTATCGGCCTGCGGACGGTAAACGGTGGGTGGTCGGATGAGGCGCACGCCTCCGGAATAACTCGGAATCGCCCGGCTAATCCTCGGCACGCCGGACGAGTCGGGGTTTACCACCGCGCCTGGGCGGTACTGCGGTGCGGAAACACCCGATCCGAGGAGGCACGATGAGCAAGGTCAATCCGATCGAATTGCAGAAATCGCTGCACGGCGTCGACTATCCGTGCGACCGCGACGGCCTGGTCAAGGCGGCCGAGAAGAACGGGGCGCAGCGGGAGATCATCGACTTCCTGCACGGCATCCCGGATCGCACCTACGAGAGTCCGAGCACGGTCAGCCAGCAGGTATCGGGGTCGTGATCCCATGACCGGGCCGCACGCACCCGACCGGATCCGGGACCCGTGGGGCGCGCGCACCCCGTACGGCCCCGGCGACATCTGGCCGCAGCGAGTCGATATCCAACTCGCACAAGGTATTTCACCGGATGACGTGGACCGGTGGGTGCCGTCGGCCTCGGTACTGCACTCCAACGGCGACGCCTTCGACATCGCGGTGCGCGACGGCCGGATCGTCGGGGTGCGCGGTCGCGCCACGGATCGGGTCAACCGCGGCAGACTCGATCCGAAGGATCTGTTCGGCTGGCAGGCCACTGCCGCGTCCGATCGGTTGACCACGCCGCTGATCAGGGTGGATGGGCGGCTCGTGCCGTCCGACTGGGATACCGCGATGGACCGGATCGTGGCACGCACCAGGGACCTGCTCAGCACGCGCGGTCCGGGCGCGATCGGCTTCTACACCAGCGGTCAACTGTTCCTCGAGGAGTACTACACGCTGACCGTCGTCGCACGCGCCGGCATCGGCACCAACCACCTCGACGGCAATACCCGGCTGTGCACCGCCACCGCGGCCGAGAGCCTGAAGCAGTCCTTCGGCTGCGATGGCCAGCCGGGTTCGTACGCCGATATCGATCACGCCGACGTCATCGCGCTGTACGGGCACAATGTCGCCGAAACGCAGAGTGTGCTCTGGTCGCGAATACTGGACCGGCTCGCCGGTCCGCAGCCGCCCGCGCTGCTCTGCGTCGACCCGCGCCCGACGCCGGTCGCCCGGCACGCGACCGTTCATCTGGCGCCGCTGCCCGGCACGAATGTGGCACTGCTGAACGGTCTGCTGCGCGAGCTGATCTTCCGTGGCCGCATCGATCGGCGGTATATCGCGGCGCATACCGTCGGCTTCGACGAACTCGCCGGTGCGGTCGCCGAATGGACGCCGCAGCGGACCGCCGGGACCTGCGGGCTCGCCCTCGACGACTTCCGGCGCGCGGCCGAATTGCTCGGCACCGCAACACATCTGGTATCGACCGTGCTGCAGGGCTTTTATCAGGCCAATCAGGCGACGGCCGCGGCGGTGCAGGTCAACAACGTCCACCTGGTGCGCGGCATGCTCGGCAGGCCCGGCTGCGGCGTACTGCAGATGAACGGCCAGCCCACCGCGCAGAACACCAGGGAGTGCGGTGCCGACGGCGATCTGCCCGGATTCCGCAACTGGGCCAACAGCTCCCACGTGGACGAGCTGGCGCGGCTGTGGAATGTCGAGCACGACAAGCTCGAACACGGCAGCCCGCCGACCGATGCGATGAAGATGCTGGCCATGGCCGAATCCGGTGAGCTCGGCATGCTGTGGGTGTCGGCCACCAATCCGGCGGTGTCGCTGCCGGAATTGGCGCGCATTCGCCGAATCCTCGCGCAGGACAGCCTGTTCCTCGTCGTCCAGGACATATTCCCCACCGAGACAACGGAATTGGCGGATGTGGTGCTTCCAGCCGCCGCCTGGGGCGAGAAGACCGGCACCTTCACCAACGCCGACCGCACCGTGCACCTGTCGGAGCGAGCGGTCGAGCCGCCCGGACAGGCCAGATCCGATCTGACCATCTTCGTCGATTTCGCCCGGCGGCTCGATCTGCGCGACCGATCCGGAAAGGCATTGCCGCCCTGGGACGATGAGCGCGAAGCGTACGCGGCGTGGCAGCGGTGCAGCGCCGGACGGCCGTGCGACTACACCGGAATCGATTACGCCAGGCTGCGCCGGGGCGGCATCCAATGGCCGTGCACCGCAGCGCATCCCGGCGGCGACGCGCGGCTGTACTCGGATGGTCTCTTCTTCGCCCACCCCGACACCTGCGAGACCTACGGCAAGGATCTGGTCACCGGAAAACCAACGGGCGCAGCGCGATATCGCGCGATGAATCCGGAGGGCCGTGCGATGCTCAAACCGGCGCCGTACATTCCGCCGCCGGAGCCGCCGAGCGCCGACTACCCGCTGGCGCTGATCACCGGCCGCACCATCTACCACTTCCACACCCACACCAAGACCGGGCGGACACCCGAACTGCGATTCGCCGCACCCGACATCTGGGTGGAGGTCTCCGCGGCCGATGCCGACGCATACGGGCTGACCGACGGCGGCCCGGTCGAACTGACCACGCCGCGCGGCGGCATCAGGGCCGTCGCGCGCGTCACCGGCATCCGGCCCGGTGTCGTGTTCGTCCCCTTCCACTACGGCTACTGGGACGCACCGGATACCGAACCCACAAGGGCAGCAAACGAATTGACCCGCACCGACTGGGATCCGGTCTCGAAACAGCCACTGTTCAAATCCGGGGCGGCGCGCCTGCGCCCGTTACGTGCGTAGCCGCGCCGAGACGGGGTAAGCGCCAGGCAGGAGGTACAACACAATGATTGCACTGCTACTTGTTCTACTGCTCGCGCTGATCCTCTTCGGTGCGGGCTTCGCACTCAAGGCACTGTGGTGGGTCGCCATCGCCGTCCTGGTGATCTGGGCGCTCGGCTTCGTCTTCCGCAGCGCGGGTGCGAACGGCGGCGGCGGCCGCTGGTACCGGTGGTAGACCGCTAATTCCGCCCGTCTCGACCATCTGCCGTGCTGCCCGGCACCCTTTCGTGCGCGGTCAGCAGCAGATGGTCGAACTGGCTCTGGATATCGGGCGGCACCGGATCGATCGTGTCGAGTTCGTCCATGATCTGCGCGGCGAGCACCCGCAACTTGGTGTTGGTCTCCTGGGATCGCCAGGACAGCACCCGGAAGGCCTGTTCGGCATTGATCCGGTAGATCCGCATCAGCACGCCCTTGGCCTGTTCGATCACCGCACGCGCCGCCACCAGTTCCGGCAGCGTCTGTTGCAGCATCTCGTTCTTGGCATCGGCGAGTGTGCCGGTCAGATCCACGTAGTATCCGTGCGTACCGATCAGTGCGCCCGAGTCGTCGAACATGCGGTCCGCGACCACCAGAACGTGGTGCACATTGCCCGCGGTATCGATGATGCGGTGCCGGCTGGAGAAGGGCGCGCCCGTGCGCAGGGCCAGATCCAACACCTCGGCCACCGCCGCACGATCCTCCGGATGTTTGTGCGAGAGTACGAGTTCCGTCGTCGTTGTCACGCTCCCCGGCTCGTAGCCGTGCATCCGTGCGACCTCGTCGGACCACTCCCACCGCTGATCCGCGAACCGGAAACTGAACGTGCCGATGGTCTGCGGCGGGACCGCGTCATCGGGTACGCAGCCAACGTCGTGCCGTGTGCGCTCAGGTGGAATCGTCACCACTGCCGCCACTCCCCTGCCTTCTCGGAAATGGATTTAGAGGATCCACCGGGGTCTGGGGCGGACGGGGCGGCCGAATCAGCGCCGCTACCGCGACACATGCCCGACCTGCCTAGAGCATACCGACGATAGGCGATGCGGCAGCCATCGGCCATGAAGATGCCCAGCCGCACCGGATCCACGCGGCACACTCAGATCCGCAGCCCGACCTCGACGATGGCAAATGTTACCGCATGTAGCGAAGTCTGCTGTGCGCGTGCGTATTTGCGAATCAGGGCGAAGGCCTCGTCGAGGCCGACGCCGTGCCGGTTGGCGATGATACCTTTCGCCTGTTCGATGATGATCCGCGAATCCAGCGCGTGCCGCAGTTGTTCGGTGAGCTGCTGTTGCTGGTTGCGCAGGTTCGCGTTGACGACATATCCGGTGGCCATATCCGCGAGCAGTTTGGCGGCCTCCAGATCGCCTTCCGGCCAGCCTCTCGGCTCGTTCTGATACAGGTTCACCGCGCCGATCTTGTTGCCGCCCAGCTGCATTGGGATTCCGGCCACCGCGAAGATCCCGTGCTGGAGCGCGATGGCGGTGTACTGCGGCCACCGTGCGAGCTCGGTCTCCAGGTCCGGTACCGCGACCACCTGCCCCGAGTCGTGCGCTTCGACGCACGGGCCCTCCTGCGCGAGCTCCTGACAGCGCTCCAATTCGGCGACGGCCTCGCTGGCCGCCGTCACGAACCGCAGTTTTCCATCGGATTCGAGCGTGACACCCGCGCCGATCAAGCCGAGCACCGAGGTCACGCTGCCGACCAGTTCGTCCAGCGCGGTACTTACTTCGTAGGAGGTCGGCAGCAGCCGGGCGAACCGGGAAAGGGCCGCCATCAAAGCCTCACTGTCGTATGCCATTTCCACACCTCGCTCTCGCGAAGCGCTTACCCCGCCGGCGGGCAGGAAAACGTTTTCACGCCCGACCGGGGCTCCGTTCGCCCGCGCGGCGCACCGCGTAGCCGAGCAGCCGCTCGGCCTGTTCGATCCCACCCTGCAGATCGCCGACGGCATCCATCTTCGACAGATCCAACCCGAGCGTGACCAGCGTCAACGGAATCTCCGACGACAGGCCGGTGATGATCACGCTCGCGCCCATCAGCCCACAGGCGTCGACGGTCTGCACCAGGTGGTTCGCCACCGTCGTATCGATCGTCGGCACACCCGTGATGTCGATCACGACGACCTTCGCCCGGTTGAGCCGGATGGCCCGCAGCAGCTGTTCGGTGAGCTGTTTGGCGCGTTGACTGTCCAGTACGCCGATCATCGGCAGGATCAGCAGTTGCTCGCGCACCTGCAACACCGGGGTGGACAGCTCGCGGATCGCCTCCTGCTGCTGGCGGATGATGCGCTCGCGCTCCTCGACGAACGAGACGCCGACCGTATTCGCGATCCGGTTGGCGGCAGGCTCGTACGCGTCCAGGATCCGGTACAGCAGGCCGAGATCGAGCTGGTACTTCTCGAACAGCGAGCGGGCCAGCACATCGCGCAGCAGCAGGACGATGCCGAGCACCTCCTCGGTCTGCACCCCGCGCGGGACGATGCGTTCGGATAGGTCGCGGGCGTAATCCTGCAGCGCCTCGACCGAACCGGTCTCCAGCACCGCGACGTAGTTGTCGTAGACGCGGGTGACCTCGGAGAACATCTGCTCCGGAGTCATCGCGGTGAGCAATTGGGCGGCGGTGATCCGGCGCGCCCACTCCTCCCGCAACACGGTACGGTTCTGCCGCAGGTGCCGGACGAGCTGGGACAGCAAATCCTTGCTGAGGCGGTCCGACTCGATCTCGAAGGGCTCGCTGACGAGCGACAAGGCGATGACCTTCCGGTACGCCGGGACGCGGCGTTGTCGGCAGCAGCCAGCCGCTTTCTTGACCGGGCACCACCGTGGGTGAATCGTATACCCCCACTGAGTGTTTACGGTTCAATCGCCGTCACGAGTCGGCGTCGCGGTTGCTGCGGTTGCGTCGCGAATCCGGCAAACCCGGACGGTCAGTCCGGTTGCCCTGGTTCGATATCGGGTTCCTCCTCGGCCAACCGGTCGCCGAGGCTCGGCCCGGCCCGCTGGTCGGCGGGCGGCACGGCGTAGCGGTCGGCGCCGGACCATTCGTCCGGCGGGTCCATACCCGCCTCCAGCGGGTCGACGCCGAGTTCGTCCTCGTCCAATTGCTCTGTGGCCGAGATGGTTTCGTCGGACCAGAGTTCCTGATCCGGTTGTTCGCCCCGCGCCGTCACAGCGGCTCCGGCCACTGCGGCGCGTCCACCGGGCGCACGACGGCCGCGGCCCGGCCGTGCGGGCCGAACTCGCGGCGGAACAGCACCTGCTGTCCCTCGGTCAGCGTGCGATAGCCGGGGAGGTCGATGTGGTCGAATTCCACGAAGACCGGGGCCTGCCGGACACCGTCCGGCGCGATGAATCCGAACCCCTTCTGCGCGTCGAACCAGGCGACCGAACCGGTCAGCCAGTCGGTGGTTTGCGGCGTCAACGAAGTGGTCATGGAGTCTCCTCCGTGCTCGTCCGGGATTGGCCGGAGCCGTTATGTAGGGTTCCCGCCCCGATCGGCGGGAAACTAGGCCACCGCGACCAGAATCGCGATGGCGGCGATCAGGGTTCACAGGATCGGCCTGCCGCCGGTGACCGCGATCCGCGCACCGGAGATATAGGCCGCCTCATCGCTGGCCAGCAGGACGTACGCGGGCGCGAGCTCCACCGGTTGGCCCGCGCGGCCGAGCGGGGTGTCGTCGCCGAAGTGCTCCACCTTCTCGGCGGGCATGGTCGACGGGATCAGCGGGGTCCAGATCGGCCCCGGCGCCACGCTGTTGACGCGAATTCCCCTCGGCCCCAACAACTGCGCCAGGCTCGCCGAGAGATTCGCGATGGCCGCCTTGGTCGCGGCGTACGGCGCGAGGGTCGGCGAGGGCATATCGGAGTTCACCGATGAGCTGCCGATGATCGAGCCGCCCGAATTCATATGCGGCAGCGCCGCTTTCACCAGGCTGAAATACGCGCCGACGTTCACCTTGAAGGTGTGGTCGAATTCCTCCTCGGTGATCTCCTCCAGCGTCTGGTGTGTCATCTGGAAGGCGGCATTGCTGACGAGCACGTCGACCTTACCGAATTCCTTTACGGCGCAATCTATTACCCGCCTACAGTACTCGGGATCGGATAGGTCGCCCGGCACCAGCACCGCGCGGCGGCCCGCCTCGCGAACCAACCGCTCGACCTGTTCGGCGTCCTCGTGTTCGTCCAGGTAGGAGATGACCACGTCGGCGCCCTCGCGTGCGAAGGCGATGGCGACGGCGCGGCCGATACCGCTGTCCCCGCCGGTGATCACCGCGGTTTTACCGGTCAGCTTGCCCGAGCCGCGATAACTTTGCTCGCCGCAGTCCGGCACCGGATCCATCAGATCCTGTCGTCCTGGAACGTCCTGCTGCTGTGCGGTGAAGCCCATGGTCCGCTCCTCTCGGTATGCCGTTATTGCCGCTCTACCCGCGAAAGTGAGTGGTAAACAATCGTTTTCGGATTCACTCCGGTCCGCGATCCAATGCGGGCAGCACCGTTTCCCGCAGGATCAGCAGCAGTGCGGCGGCCACCGGGATGGCAAGCAGTGCGCCGACGATGCCGAGCAGCGCGCCGCCGAGCAGCACCGAGACCACGGTGACCACCGCTGGCACCTGCACGGTGCGCCCGATGATCGGCGGCACCAGCAGATAGTCCTCGACCAGGCGCAGCACGATGAAGAAGGCGACCGTCGCGATGGTCACCGGCACCGAAACCGTCAACGCCACCAGCGCGACGACGGTGCCCGCGGCGGTCGACCCGACCACCGGGATCAGATCGAGCACGGCCACCAGCACCGCGAGCACCAGCGCGTACGGCACATCGAAGATCAGCAGCCAGATGAAGGTCAGCGTGCCGGTGATCAGCGAGATCAGCAGGTTGCCGAGGATATAGCCGCCGACCTTCGCGAAGATCTGGTCGCCGATGAGGATCGCCCTGGGCCTGCGCGCCCGTGGGAACAGGCGGTAGATGACGGCGCGCACCCGGCGGAAATTCGCCATGAAATAGACGGTGAGCACCAGCACGATCACCGTCGAGGTGACCGCGCTGAACAGCGCCCGCCCGACATCGAGCACCCCGCCCGTGAGCCCCGATGATTCCGAAAGCCAGTGCTGCACTTTGTCTTCCAGATGGAAGCGGGAATCCAGATCGTGGATCACCGGATACCGCTGCGCCAGATGGCTGACATAGTCGGGCGCCTTGTGCGCCAAGGCCGTTCCCTGTTCGACCAGCGGCGGTATCAGGATCGCGAGGAATCCGGCGAACAATCCGAGCGCGACCAGGCAGACCAGCGTCACCGCGGCCCAGCGCGGGAACCAGGGCCGGACCAGCCAGGAGATGGCCGGTTCCATACCGATCGCCAGGAACAGCGCGACCAGGATCAGCGTCAGCACCTGCCCGGCGGCGAGCACCGCCTGGATCAGCGCATAGGTGGTGGCGACACCCGCGGCGCCGGTCAGCCCGATCATGAACGGGGAGCGCCGGTCGAACGGGCGGCCGGGCCGGCCGAGCGGATGTGTCGGCGTGCTGTCCTGCGCCGCCTGCGCCTCGGCCTCCAGCAGCGGACCGCCCTCGGCGGCGGTATGCGGCTGACCGACGACGTCATCGTGCCCGGCTTCGGCACCGCCGTCCGCCGCCGCGCGGGTTGAACGTTTCATGACCGGGCTATAGCCGAGCGGCGGTTTCCGAAACAGCCGTTTACCCGTCACAGTCGGGGTCGATGCGTTCGTGCAGGGTGAGCAGCATGTGATCGAATGCGGTCTGCTCCTCCGCCGTCGATGGCGGCATCGTGGTGAGTTCGGCGATCAACTGAGCCGCCAGCGCGCGCAGTTTGACGTTGGTTTCCTGGGAACGCCAGCGCAGCACCCGGAAAGCCTGCTCGGCATTGATCCGGTAAACGCGCATGAGCACGCCCTTGGCCTGCTCGATCACCGCGCGGGCGCTGACGACGTCGGCGATGGTTTCGTCGAGGGATTCCTGGATGCGTTCGTCGAAGGTGTCGGTCAGGTCGACGTAGTAGCCCGCCGAGCCGATGACGTTGCCGTCCGCGTCCAGCATGCTGCTGCTGAGAACCAGCACCTGATGCACCCGGCCCGCGGTATCGATGATCCGGTGACTGCTGCTGAACGGCCTGCCGTTCGTGACGGCCTCGGTGATGGCGTCGGCCACCTGCTCGCGGTCGTCCGGATGCTTGTGCTTCAGCATCAATTCGGTGGTCGGCGTGACGGTCCCCGGGCCGTAGCCGTGGATGGCCATCACCTCGTCGGACCATTCCCAGCGCTGGTCGGTGAACCAGAAGCGGAAGGTTCCGGTGGTGGGCGTCCCGTCTGGACCGACCACCGCCGCCATCACCCGGGCCGAATCATCGGCCTTACTGTCCGTCACCTTCTAAGTATGAGGCGTAGCAGTCGATTTCGACGGGGCTGGGGCGATCGATCAGGGGGGCGGATAGTTGTCGGCGGCCAACAGCCGGGCCAGGTGCGCGGCGTTGCGCGCCACCGTGGCGTTGGTTTTCCCGACGGCCTCCGGCACCTCGTCGAGGTCGCGGTAATCCGTGCTGCCCATGGCGTGATCGTTCCAATAGGTGCAGCCTTGCGCGGGAATGGAGAACCCCAGGTCGTTCATGGCCTGGAAGACATCGGCGACGATCTTGTGCGCGCCGTCCTCGTTGCCCACCACCGCGACGACACCGACCTTCCCGGTGAGCGCGGGGCGGCCCGCCTCGTCGGTCCGTGACAGCTCCGCGTCGAGCCGCTCCAGCACCCGCTGCGCGACCGACGACATATGGCCGAGCCAGGTGGGTGTGGCGAGTAATACGATTCGCGCCGACCGGATCTGCTCCAGCAGCACCGGCCACTGGTCGCGCGGGCCTTCGTTATCCGTGACGCCGGGATGGACGTCATAGTCCACCACCCGGAGCACCTCACCTTTCACGCCGTAACCGGCCAGTTCGTCGAGGACCTGACGCGCGATCAGATCGGAACTCGAATCCGCTGGCGACTGCTTCAGCGTGCACACCAATGCGACGGCGGTCAGCTCGTTCATGCGTCGCGAATACCCGCGCACCACAAAAGAAACCGATCGGCAAACCCCTGATTGACAACCGGCTCCGGGGGTAGTGCGGACATGTGGTCCGAACCGGGGCCGCAGCTAGTTCAAACTACCGAAGAGGAGAGGGCACCATGCCAGATCCGAAGAACCCCGGTCAGTTCGGCAACCGTCCGGATACTCAGGAGCAGGCCAGCAAGGGTGGCAAGGCGAGCAGCGGCAGCTTCGGCTCGAAAAACGCCGCCGACCCGCACGAGGCGGGCCGCAAGGGCGCCGAGGCCCAGCCCACTGCGGCCAAGCAGAAGGGCGGCCAGCACAGCCACAGCGGCAGCCAGAGCTGACCTCTCCGATCGGAGCGGGCCCGAGCGGTGACGCCCGGGCCTTCTTCGAATTATGCTGTAGCACTACCGGTTTCGGGGAGGTCGCGCGGCGGGAGCACCGGCTTGTGATCCGGTGGCCGCCCCTCCTCGATACCACGCCCGCGCACCAGCTCCGCATCGAATTTGGCGCCGAGCAGCACCGCGAGATTGGTGAGCCACAGCCAGACGAGGAAGCTGACGGCGGCCGCCAGCGAACCGTACACCCGGTTATAGGAGCCGAAATTCGCGACATAGACCGCGAATCCGGCCGAGGCCGCGATCCAGACCAGCACCGCGAGCACGCTTCCCGGTGTCAGCCAACGGAATCCGGGTTGACGCACATTCGGCGCCACCCAATACAGCACCGCACAGACCACACTCACCAGCAGCGCGAGCACCGGCCACTTGAGCACCTCCCACAGCCACACGCCCGCCGATCCAATACCGAGCCAGCGCCCGACGCCGCGCGCCAGATCACCGGTGACGACGACGCCGATCGCGCACGCGGCGACCAGCACGACCATCGCGGCGGTCAGGCCGAATCGCAGCGGCAGCGTCTTCCAGATCGAACGCCCCTCGCACACCTCGTAGAGTGAATTCGCGGCACGGATGAACGCGCCGACATATCCGGAGGCGGTCCACACCGCGAAGCCAAAGCCTGCGATTGCCAGTGGACCGGAAAGCGAACGGGCGCCGTGCAATTCGTTGATGGCGTCCACCATCAACGCGGTGCCGCTACCGGGACCGAGCCGATGGATGGTGTCGATCAGCGATTCGGTCGCGCCGTGGCCGAGCAGACCGAGCAGCGAGGTGAGCAGCAGCAGTCCTGGAAACAGTGACAGCACACTGTAATACGTCAGCGCGGCGGCCCAGTCGGTGAGTTCGTCCGACCACACCGCCATCAGCGTTCGCCCTAGTACCCCACGCCAAGTGCGCCAGCGCAATTGGACCGGATTCGATATCCGACGGCGTGCCATCTTTCGACCCCTCGGCCGGAGAGACCGTGCGGGTCCCGGTGATGATCACCGAGACCCGCACGGCCGCAACCACTCTCGCCCCTTCCGGGCGGTTGCTGTATTCAGCGTCAGCGACCCTGATGAGAGCGCTCGCGCTGCTCGTCGATATCGGCCTGCGTGCGCGCCTTCTCGGCGGCGGCCTCCTTGGCGGCGGCCTCGCGCTGCGACGCCGCCTTGTCCTGCTGGGCGCGGCCCTCACCCTTGAGACCCTCGTCGCCGGTGACGATGCCAGCAGCCTCCTTGGCCTTGCCCTTGACGTCCTCCACGACGCCTTCGATACCTTCGCGAGGCCCGCTGCGGTGTTCTGACATGTCCGATCTCCTCGAAATCGATTGTCGGCTGACATAGGCCGCATACCCGCCGTACCGCGCCTCAATCGGATCCGGCGGCAGGTTTTGCCCGGGTCACAGCGGCTATGCCCGGAACATGACACCACTGTGGTTGACCGACGTATCGACACCGGCCCGGCTGCGGGTCACGCCGGGGCTGCGCTTCGACACCGTCGTCATCGGCGGTGGGCTCACCGGGCTGGTGACCGCGCTGCTGCTGGCGGAGAACGGCATCGAGGTCGCGGTGGTGGAGGCGCGGCGCATCGGCGCGGGCACGACCGGTGCCAGCACCGCGAAAGTGAGCTTGCTGCAAGGTATTCGAGCTCAACAGATCCGGCGGCATCGGTCCGGCGACACGCTGCGTGCCTACCTGGACGCCAATCTCGCCGCGCAGCGCTGGATCGTCGACTACTGCGACACCCGCGGTGTGCCGTTCCAGCGGGCCGACGCGTTCACCTACGCCCAGTCCGAATCCGAAATCGATTCGGCCCGCGCCGAATACGAGGTGCTGCGCGCGGCCGGAGTGCCCGCCGAATTCGTCGAACGCCTCGATGTGCCGTTCCCGGCGCACGGTGCGGTACGGCTGGCCGATCAGGTGCAGCTCGATCCGATGACCCTGCTCGCGGCGCTGGCCGCGGATATCGAGGCGCACGCCGCGCCGATCTACGAATCCAGCCCCGTGCGCTCGGTGCGCAACGGGGCCGACGGCGACTACGTCATCGGCACCGAGCACGCCGAGCTGCGCGCGGGCGCCATCGTATTGGCCACCGGCACACCGATCCTCGACCGCGGCGGCTTCTTCGCCCGGCTGGTGCCGCAGCGGTCGTATCTGACCGCGTTCCGGGTGGCCGAGCCGATTCCGCACGGCATGTACATCAGCGCGGGCGAACCGACCCGCTCATTGCGCTACACCCCCGCCGCGGACGGTGCGATCCTGCTCGTCGGCGGGAACGGTCACGTGGTGGGCCGCGCCGCGAATACCGCGGAACTCATGGACGATCTCGTCGCGTGGACCCGGCGATGGTTCCCCACCGCCGAACCCGTAACCGCGTGGTCCGCACAGGATTACGCACCCGCCGACGAGCTGCCCTATATCGGGCCGCTGCTACCCGGCAACGACGGCATTCGGTTGGGCACCGGCTACGCGAAGTGGGGTATGACCAACGGGGTGGCCGCGGCGCTCGCGCTGGCCGGCCACAGCATCGGCAAGACACCGGAGTGGGCGGCTGCGCTGGCGAGTTGGCGTCCCGCGGAGGTCAAAGCATTTCCCGCCGTGATCTCCGCCAATGCCTCGGTGGCTCAACAGTTTTCGAAAGGCTGGCTGTGCGCGGGCCGGGCCGATGCCCAGCCGCCCGCCGAGGGCTGTGGCCGGATCGAGCGACATCTCCCGCATCCCACCGCCGTAGCCACGGTCGACGGGACCGCCACCGAGGTGTCGGCGGTCTGCCCACACCTGTACGGCATCGTGCGCTGGAATTCGGCCGAGAAGTCCTGGGACTGCCCGCTGCACGGCTCCCGCTTCGCCGCCGACGGCACGCTGCTGGAGGGTCCGGCGACGCGGTCGCTGGCGCAGGTCGGCCCGCCCATACCGGTTTTCGAACATCGCTGATCAGCCCGTCATCAGTAGGCCGGTGACAGCGGCGGCGCCGAACAGCAGCCAGGCCGCGTAGTCACCGAGGTGTCCGCTGTGCGCGCGGTGCAGCGCGCCGATCACCGCCGAAAGTCGAGCCGGTGTGTCGGGCAACAGTTTTCGCCTGTAGAACGCGAGCACCGCCACCAGGACCGCGAGCACCGTCGACAATCCGCCGAGCAGGACGCCCGCGGTGCTCCATTCGATGTGCGTCCCGGCCATTGTGGTCGGTGTCGCCCCGAGCAGCGCCGCGGCGCGGTAGCCGGTCGGTTCGGTGAACTCCGTTGCGGCGGAGCCGATCGCCGTGGTGAGCGCGGACGGAAAACCGAGCGCGAGCGCGGCGAGCAGCAGCGCGCAGATCGAAACGAACATGGTGGCCGGGACCCGGCCGCGCGGGGTCTCGGTGTCGGGATGTTCGTGTGCGCCGGTCGTCTCATCGGCCGTCGACTGCGCGGAAGGCTTTGCGCCGGAACCGAAATAGATCCGCAGACCGGCCCGGAGCACCGCGCCGCCGGTGAGCGCGGAGACCACGACGACCAGCGCGACCGACCACATCGAGCCCGCCGACTCCTCCAGCAGCGCCTTGCCGAGCCCGGCCCCGGAGATCGGCAGCCCGGCCAGCAGCAGCGCGGCGAGTACGAACAGCGCGCCGAGCACACGATGCCGGGAGCCGCGATGGTACAGCCGGTGCTCGTCAAGGGATCTGTAGTGCGACAACAGGATTCCGGCCAGCAGGAACAGCGCGCCCTTCACCGCCGCGTGCCCGACGAGGTACAGCGTCGCCGACGCGACGCCCGCAGCGGACAACGAGCCGACGCCGAGCAGGAACAACCCGATGTGCGCGATGGTGGAATACGCGAGCAACCGCTTGATATGCCGCTGCAGCAGACACATCACCGTGCCGAGCAGCGCCGTCGCCACCGCGAGCACCACGATCATCCGGTGCACGCCGGGCCGCGGCAGCACCACATCGAATGCGCTCCAATAGATCCGGGCCAGCCCGTAGACGCCGAGCGGCGCCATCACCCCGGAGAAGAGCACGCACACCGGTGCGGGCGCGACGGCGTGCGCGTCGGCCAGCCAGAAATGGAACGGCACCGCGGCGGCCTTCACCAGCCAGCCGGTGGCGATCAGCCCGAAGGCGATGAGCGCGAGCAGATCCCGGTGTTGCCCGGCGAGCGCGACACCGAGCTGCGGCAGGCCCAGCTGTCCGGTGTGCGCGTAGAGCAGCCCGATTCCGAACAGGCACAGGTACGCGCCGAGTGAGTTGATGACGCCGAAATTCAGCCCGCCCTGCACCGATTCGGGATCCTCGACCTCCATGCCGGTGAGCGCGTACGCGGCGACGCTCATCAACTCGAAGAAGACGAACATGTCGAAAAGGTCGCCGGTGAGCGCGAATCCGGTCATGCCCGCAGTGAACAGCAGCACCAGCGCCGGATAGTGGGCGCGCAGGTTGTCGAAGTAGTGCCAGCCGAACAGCAGTGCGACGGTGGTGAGCCCGGTGATGAGCAGAACGAGCACCGCGCTGAGCCGGTCGGCCACCAGCACGATGCCGACGGTCGCACCCGGCGCGGGCCGCCAACCGCCGGCCCAGGTGATCACCGCACCGCCGCCGGTGGCGCGCACCAGCAGCACGGCCAGCGCGGTGACGGCCACCGCGGCCGCGAGCGCGATGCTGTCGATCGCCGCGCGGGGCAGCAGCCTGCCGAGTGCGAGCAGTGCGCACGCACCTCCGATCGGCAGGGTAATGATCAGCGGCGCAAGCGAATCCGCTGTCATCAGCCGCGCAGCGCGTGCAGTTCGTCCGGCACGACGGTGCCGTGCCGCTTGGCCGTCTGGATCACCAGCGCCAGCAGCAGCGCGGTCACCGTCGCCGAGACGACGATCAGCCGATGTTCGGCCGGGCCGCGCGCCGAGAGCGCGAGTCCGGGCGGCAGCGCGCCCGCGAGCAGTGCGCCGGTGACGAGCAGCCAGACCGGCATCAGTTCGCCTCCGCTCGGCGCAGCGATCGCGCCAAACGCGTCTCGGGCAGCGGAAATGCGTGTGCCACAAGCCTTTTTCCATCCTCCACGGAATCGATGACGATGGTTCCCGGCGTCGCCGAGAACAGCATGGTCGCCGCGGCCTCCCGGCCCGACCGGCGGGCACGTGAATCCGCCTCCGCCAGCGGTATTTCGGTGCGCTCACCGAATTCCCGCCCCGCGCGCACGGCCAGGCGCAGCGCACCGGCGCTGTCCGCGGCGACCGCCGCCACCAGCGCGGGCAGTAGCCGCGGCAACTCCGGGGGCGGGCGCCAACTCCCGCGCACCGCGAGCCGCGCCCGCCGCGCGACCAATGCGCACGGCACCCCGAATACGCACGCGGCCAACAGTTCCTGCACCGTGAACACCGTGACGGTGGCCAGCCAGATGAGCACGCAGACCACCCACCACGCCCCCGCCTCCACCGCGCTCGCGATGCGGCTCATTCACCCTGCGACTGCCGCCAGTCGCGCACGGCGTCGCGCGCCCGGTCGAACAGTGCGAGCGGCGGTCCCGCAACGAGATTCGCCATCCTCGATTCACCCGCGCGCGGATGCGGCCGGGTCGGGGCCACCGCCTCGGCGGCCCGCAGCGATCCGGCCATCCGCTCCAATTGCGTCGCCGAATACTGCTTGCGCAGCAGCGTGAACTCCTCCCGCTCCTCGTGCGCGGCGTGCCGGTCCACCGCATCGGCGAATTCGGCCAGCTTGGCGTCGAATTCGGGATGGTCGACGCCCAGGTCGTACAGTTCGGCGAGCGCGCGCTTGGCCTCGCTCTCCTCCTCCAGCCGCGGCTGCACCACCTCGTCGGCGCCGAATACGGCGCGCTTGGCCACCGGATGCACCACGCCCTCCTCGGCGCTCTCGTGCACCGCGAGCAGCCGCACCAGCTCGGTGAACAGCTCCTGTTTGTCCTCGTGCCCGCCGCGCAGCCGGCGCAGCAGCGTGCGGATCTCCTCATGCTGCGCGGTCAGCAGGTCGACCACGTCTTGTTCGGGTTTGTCTGCCATGGTCTGCTCCGCATCGGTCGATTCCGAGCGGGTGCCCGGAATGAACTCCTGTGCCTTGGTTTTCGCGCCCTGGGTGATCAGATGCCAGGCGTTGGGGTCGCCGCGCAGTACGGCCTCGGCCATATCCCGCATCTGCTCCCAGGTGGCGTGCGGCGGGATCGGCGGGACCTCCGGATCGGTGCGGACATCGATCAGCGCGGGCCCGTCGGCCCGCAGCGCACCGTCCCACGCCGCGCCGAGATCGGCCGGATTGTCCACCGCGAACGCCGCGAATCCGGCGCTGCGCGCGAAATCGGCGTAGGAGAAGTCCGGAAGCGTCTGGGATTCCTCGAATTTCGGCGCGCCGCCCATCGCGCGCAGCTCCCAGGTGACCTGGTTGAGGTCGTTGTTGTGGAAGACGCACACGATCAGCCGCGGATCGGCCCACTGCCGGTGATACCGCGCGATGGTGAGCAGTTCGGCCATGCCGTTCATCTGCATCGCGCCGTCGCCGACCAGCGCGATGGCCGGACGGCCCGGTTCGGCGAATTTCGCGCCGATCGCGTACGGCACGCCCGGGCCCATGGTGGCCAGGGTGCCGGACAGCGAACCGCGCATCTGCCCGCGCATCCGCAGGCAGCGGGCATACCAGTTGGTCGACGAACCGGAATCCGCTGTCACGATGGCGTTTTCGGGTATGCGCTGGGACAGCTCCCAGATCACCCGCATCGGGTTCACCGGCTTGGCGTCCAGCATGGATTGCCGCTCGACGGTCTGCCACCAGCGGGCGACATTGTCCTCGATGGTGGCCCGCCACGACCGGTGCTGCTTGCGCTCCAGCAACGGAATCAGTTCGGCCAGCGTCGCTTTCGCATCACCGATCAGGTTGACCTCGGTCGGGTAACGCATTCCGATCATGGTGGGGTCGATATCGATCTGGATCGCCCTTGCCTGCCCGGGTTCCGGAAGGAATTGCGAATACGGGAAATTCGACCCGACGATGAGCAGCGTGTCGCAGTCGCGCATCATCTCGTAGCTGGGCCTGCTGCCGAGCAGGCCGATCGGGCCGGTCACGAACGGCAGATCGTCGGACAATACATCCTTGCCCAGCAAGGCTTTCGCGACACCGGCCCCGGTGAGCTCGGCCACCTCGGTGACCTCCCCGGCGGCGCCGCGCGCACCCTGGCCGACCAGGATCGCCACCCGCGAACCCGCCTGCAGGATATCCGCGGCGCGCATGATCTCGTCCGGCTCCGGGCGAGCCCTGGTCACCGGGGTCGCGGGCGGGCTGGACGGCACCTCTTTGAACGCGTGCCCCGGCGGGGTGTACTTCTCCTCCTGCAGATCCGAGGGAATGATCACCGCGGTGGGCGCACGCCGGGCCAGCGCGGTGCGGATGGCCCGATCGAGCGCATTGGGCAGCTGACTCGATACGTTGACCTCGACGAGGTAATCGGAGGCCACATCCTTGTACAGGGTTTGCAGATCCACTTCCTGCTGGTAGCTGCCGCCCATGGCGCTGCGCGCCGTCTGCCCGACGATGGCGACCACCGGCACATGATCGAGTTTCGCGTCGTACAGCCCGTTCAGCAGATGGATCGCCCCCGGGCCCGAGGTGGCCGTGCAGACGCCGACCCGGCCGCTGAATTTCGCGTAGCCGGTGGCCTGGAATGCCGCCATCTCCTCGTGCCTGGCCTGGATGAAGGCGGGCTCGTTGTCCGCGCGGCCGAAGGCGGCGATGAGCCCGTTGATCCCGTCGCCCGGGTAGCCGAATACGTATTCGACACCCCACTCCCGCAGCCGCTGCACGACGTAGTCACCAACCTGTTGCGTCATCGTCTCTCCTGTCGTGTCCGGCGGTGGCTGACGCGGCGCGAGTACCCGGCGTGGCCGAACCCAATCAGCTGCCGGGTGTGCCGCCGAAACAGCCGGGTATCCGCGCTGCGACTCATCGAACGGACGCCGAAGGAGCGCTGATGGCCGCAGGATCTGGCCGCGAGAAATTTCCGTTGGACGCCCTCGCGCAGGAGTTGATCCGCCGGTGCGCCGGGGAGGTACGGTTCGACCCCGGATCGCGCGCGACGTATTCGACCGACGCGTCGAATTACCGTGCCGTGCCGCTGGGTGTCGTGGTGCCGCGCACCCCTGACGACGCGGTCGAGGCGATCGCGGTGTGCCGGGAACACGATGTGCCGGTGCTGTCCCGCGGCGGCGGCACCAGCCTCGCCGGCCAGTGCTGCAACAACGGGGTGGTGCTCGATTGGACGAAGTACTGCCATCGGCTGATCGCCGTCGATCCGCAGGCGCGCACCGCGATCGTGGAACCGGGCATCGCCTTGGACGACCTGAATCATCAACTAGCGCAATATGATCTGATGGTGGGCCCGAAGCCGGCCACCCATGTGAGCTGCACCATCGGCGGGATGATCGGCAACAACTCCTGCGGCTCCACCGCGCAGGCGTACGGCAAGATGGTGGATTCGGTGCTGCGCATGGAGGTGCTCACCTACGACGGCGTCCGCGCCTGGGTCGGCGGCCCGAAGGCGGACTGCGACAACGAATTCGCGGAACTGCGCGAGCGACTGCTGACGCTCGGCGACCGCTACGCCGACGATATCCGCGCGGCGTATCCGGATATCCCGCGCCGGGTTTCGGGCTACAACCTGGATTCGCTGCTGCCCGAACGCGGTTGCGATCTGGCCAAGCTGCTGGTCGGCAGCGAGAGCACGCTGGTGACGGTGCTGCGCGCGGAGATCCAGTTGGTGCCGCGCCCCGCCGCGATCGCCATGGCGGTGCTCGGTTTTCCGGATGTGTACGCCGCCGCCGACGCGGTGCCGCTGGTGCTCGAACATCGACCGGCGGCGCTGGAGGGGCTGGATCACCGGTTGGTCGAGTTGGAGCACAGCCGCCACCTCGCCGAAAAGGCGATCCAGCAGTTGCCCGCCGGAAAAGGTTGGCTGATGGCGCAATTCGATGGCACCGACCAGAAAGAGGCGGACGCCAAAGCGAATGCGATGATCGACGAACTGCGCGAGCGGACCGGCGCCGAGGCGACCATGCTCGACGATCCGCACCGCGAGGCCGAGATCTGGGCGGCGCGTGAGGCCGGGCTCGGCGCGACGGCGTATCCGAAGGACGGCCCGGAAACCCATGAGGGCTGGGAGGATGCGGCGGTGCCGCCGGAGCGGCTGGGCGACTACCTGCGCGATTTCGAACGTCTGCTGAAGCAGTTCGACTACGAATCCAGTTCGCTCTACGGACATTTCGGCCACGGCTGCGTGCACACCAGAATCCCGTTCGACCTGCGCACCAGCACCGGCATCGCGCGCTACCGCGAATTCGTCACCGCCGCGGCACATCTGGTGGCCGGATACGGCGGATCGCTATCCGGTGAGCACGGCGACGGACAGTCGCGCGGCGAGCTGCTGCCGATCATGTTCGGCGATACGGTGGTCGGCGCGTTCCGGGAGTTGAAGCGCATTCTCGATCCGCGCAACCGGATGAATCCCGGCAAGATCGTCGACGCCTACCCGCTGGACAGCAGGCTGCGCCAGGGCAGCGACTACCGGCCGTGGGAACCGGTGACCCACTTCGCCTTTCCGGACAACAGCCACCGTTTCAGCGAGGCCGCGGGCCGCTGCGTCGGCATCGGCAAATGCCGGGGCGCGAGCGGCGGGGTGATGTGCCCGAGCTACCGGGCCACCCGCGAGGAGGAGCACTCCACCCGCGGCCGGGCCCGGCTGCTGTTCGAAATGCTCAACGGTGAGGTGATCACCGACGGCTGGCGGTCCACCGAGGTGCGCGACGCGCTGGATCTGTGCCTGTCCTGCAAGGGATGTCGCAGCGACTGCCCGGTCGATGTCGACATGGCGACCTATAAGGCCGAATTCCTGTCCCACCACTACCGGCACCGGCCGCGTCCGCTGGCGCACTACTCGATGGGGTGGATCCCGCTGTGGGCCCGGCTGGCGACGGGGATGGCGCCGGTCGCCAACGCGCTGGCCCAGGGACCGACGCGTCGGCTGCTCGCCCGCGCGGGCGGTATCGATCCGCGGCGTCAGCTGCCGCGCTTCGCGAACCGGCGCTTCACCCGGACATTCGGCGGCCCAACGGGTTCCGGGGAACGCGGCAAGGTGCTGCTGTGGCCCGACACCTTCACCAACAATTTCGAACCCGGAATCGCCGATGCGGCGGTGACCGTATTGCGTGCGGCCGGATTCGATATCGAAATCCCGGCCCGCACCGTGTGCTGCGGGCTCACGTGGATTTCCACCGGACAGCTGCCGACCGCGAAACGCGTACTGCGCCGGACACTTCGGCAACTGGCGCCACAGCTGCGCGCCGGAACGCCGGTGGTGGTGCTCGAACCCAGCTGCGCGGCCGTCTTCCGCGCCGATCTGCCGGAGCTGCTGCACGGCGACGAGGACGCGCACCGGCTGGCCGGGCAGACCCGCACGCTGGCCGAATTGCTCGCCGAGCGCGCACCCGAGTGGAAACCGCCGTCGCGGGCGGGATCGGCACTGCTGCAACCGCATTGCCATCAGCACGCGATCCTGCACCATCAGCACGAGCAGGACCTGCTGTCCGGGATCGGGGTCGATGTCGACGTGCTCGACGCCGGATGTTGCGGCCTGGCCGGTAATTTCGGCTTCGAGCTGGGACACTACGACGTTTCGGTGGCCTGCGCGGAGGACAAACTGCTGCCCGCCATCCGGGCGGCCGATCCCGAAACCATGGTGCTGGCCGACGGTTTCAGCTGCCGCACCCAGATCCGCCAGCTGACTCCGGGTGCGCGGCCGCGCCATACGGCCGAGGTGCTCGCGGATGCGATCGGCGGTGCGTCATGAACGACGACCTGTGCATCGGCGACGCGATCGACGTTGCGGCATACCGTTTCCCGACCCCGCAGCCGGAGGCCGACGGCACGTTGGCCTGGGATCAGACCACCGCCGTCGTCGTCACCATCGATGCGGGCGGCGCGCGCGGAACCGGCTGGACCTACAGCGGTCCGGCGACTGCCGCGGTGATCGAGACCGAACTGGTCCCGGTGCTGCGCGAGCTGTCCCCGTTCGATATCGGCCGCTGCCGGACCCTGATGTGGCGGCACTGCCGCAATATCGGCAGCACCGCGCTGGTGGCGCATGCGCTCAGCGCGGTCGATATCGCGCTGTGGGATCTCAAGGCCCGCCTGCTCGGCGTCGCGCTGACCACCCTGTTCGGCGCGGTGCGGCCGGTGACGCCGGTGTACGGCTCCGGCGGCTTCATCAACCTCGACGACGATCAGCTCGGCGAACAGATCGATGGCTGGCGCGCGGCGGGCTGCCGGGCGGTGAAGATCAAGATCGGCGCCGATCCCGGCCGGGATCTCGCGCGAACGGCGTTGGCCACCAAGCTGATCGGGCCGGACACCCAGCTGATGGTCGACGCGAACGGCACCTACTCGGTCGGACAGGCCCGCCGGGTGGGCGCGGAACTCGACCGGCTCGGCGTCAGCTGGTTCGAGGAGCCGGTCACCAGCGACGATCCCCCCGGTCTCGCTCAGGTCCGCGCCGCCGTGCACTGCGATATCGCCGCGGGCGAATACGCCTACGGCGCATACGATGCCGCCGCACTGATCGGCGCGGTCGACTGTCTACAGCTCGACGTCACCCGCTGCGGCGGCTACACCGGCTTCCTCGCCTGCGCCGCCGTAGCCGCCGCGCACGGGCTGGACGTCTCCGCCCACTGCGCCCCCGCCCTCAGTGCCCCCATCACCGCCGCGATACCGAACCTGCGCCACATCGAATGGTTCATCGACCACGCCAGGTTGGAACCGCTGCTCGCCGAGGGCATCCCCCGCGTCTCCGCAGGTGCCATCCCCCCGCACGCCAAGGACCCGGCCGACCCCCACGGTCACGGCATGCGCATCGCGGAAACCGCGGCACCGTACCGCCTGTCCGCACCCCAGGGTTGAGGGCACCGCACCCCGCCTTCGAACCCCACGTAGGTTGTACGGGGTGCGGACTCAATGGGCGGGGTGCGCCGCCACCGCCAGCATCGGCCGTGCTTTCAGGTCGGTCGGCGAGGCGGCGCACTGCGCGATGATCCGTCGGGCGAGCCGCAAGAGACGGATTATCGCTGCGGGATGCTCAGGCACGCGACTCGCGCGCCGGCCATACCCGCCTTGCCGTCGGTGGTGTCGGTCTTCTTCTCGTGCACGACGATCGAACCCGGTTCGCCGTCGCGGAAGACCCAGTCGACATTGGAAACCTGTGTGGCGCTGCCTGATTCATCAGTGGTGAAATCGAGCCAGAGTTCGTTCTGCGGGTTGGCGTATCGCGCGTCCATCGACATCTTGCCGTTGGCATTCGGATCTTCCACGTTCTGATAGTGGAAACCGGAATCGGCCGGCTTCGCACCGCACGCCTTCGTGTGCGCATGCGTACCGTAGACGCGGTTGGGCAACAGACCGCTGACGGTCAAGGTGGCAGTGGTCGTCTGGCCGTCATTATCGATCTCGATCCTGGCACGGCTGCCCGCGGGAGCGAGCGTCGTATCGTATGTGACCGCGACCATTCCCTCCTGCCAGGGCTCGAAAGTTCCTTCGGAGACAACGGGATCGCAAGCATTCGCGGGTATCGCGGGACTCAGAAGAACGGCGGCAACGGCACCTAAGAAATATGGCTTCCAATTCATGCGACCAGGCTCCGCCCGAGATAACGAACCGGTCAACGCTTCCATATGGGGATTTCCGCGCGAGCGCTCAAAGCCCTGCTCGCGCGAAAGTCGTTGCCCAAGTGGGGCAACGCAAGAGATGCCTACGTCTTATCGGCGGCGCAGCGCACTGGCCACCGACTCGGCCCACTGGGCGAGTCGGGTTTGTGGGCTGTGGCGGTGGGCTCTGGGGTCGAAATCGCCGTGTGCGCCGTAATCCGCGCCGTCCGGGCGGTCGAGGGGGTGCCAGAGGTTGTCATCGCGGGGTTCGGCGGCGAGATCGGTTTGCTGGGAGCGGTATCCGGTGTGGGCCAGGTAGCGGTCCAGTAGGGCGGGGGCGAGGCGCTGGGCCAGTACCGTGCCGACGGTGCTCGCGCCGACCCAGTACTGTTTGCGGCGGGGGTGGTTGGCGGCGAAAGCTATTGCGTCGGCGATGATTTCGGGCTGGTAGATGGGTGGTACCGGCTGTGGGCGTTTCGGAAGCCTGGACCGCACCCAGGAGAACTGGGGTGTGTTCACCGCGGGCGCTTGCACGATGGTGATGTGCACATTGCTGTGCTCGTGCAGCAGCTCCACCCGCAGCGATTCGGTGAAGCCGTTGATCGCGTGCTTGGCGCCGCAGTATGCCGATTGCAGCGGAATCGCCCGCTCCCCCAGCGCCGAACCGACCTGCACGATCGCGCCGCGATCGCGCTCGCGCATGCGGGCCAGCGCGGCCATGGTGCCGTGTACCGTGCCGAGATAGGTCACCTCGGTGACCCTGCGGAACTCGTCCGGTCTGATCCGCGCGAACGGCGCGAACACCGAAACGAATGCGGCGTTCACCCACACGCCGATCGGCCCGAACTCGGCCTCCAGCTTGCCTGCCGCCGCGTCGACGGCGGCGAAATCCGATGCGTCACAGGGCAATATCAGCGCCTCACCACCGAGTGCGCGCACCTCGGTGGCGGCCGCGGCCAGCCCCTTCTCGCCACGGGCGAGCAACCCGATCCGTGCGCCTTCGGCCGCGAACCGGCGGGCGGTCGCCCGCCCGATCCCACCGCTGGCCCCGGTGATCATCACCACTGCCATATCGCTTCCTTCCCATGTATCGGACGCCCGACAGCCGGTTCCGGATCGGGCCATTCCTGTAGCGGCGCAAGGACAATCGCCGATTCGAGCAGCAGCGCATGCACGAACGCCTGCGGCAGGTTGCCGCGCAGCTGCCGCTGGGCGACGTCGAACTCCTCGGCGAACAGGCCGGGTGTGCCGCAGGCCGCGCGATTGCGTTCGAAGAACCGCAGCGCCGTCACCGGCTGTCCGAGTTGTGCCGCGGCGAGCGCCATGGTGAAGCCACAGAACAGGAACGCACCCTCGACCGATTCGAGCGGCCGGTCGTCGTGCCGATACCGATAAACATGGAAATCCACGCTCAATTCGCGCCGGATCGCGCGAAAGGTGGCCATGCTGCGCGGATCATGCGGCGGCACCGCACCGCGGATCATCGGCAGCACCAGCGCCGCGTCGACACCGGGCATATCGGGGGCGCGCTGCCACCGCCCGGTCGGGTGCACGCTGTCGAGGGAAACCTCGGCCACCAGCGAATCCGCAAGTGCGGCACAGCGACCCGCGTCCACGCCGGTGGCGGCGCAGGCGGCCACCGCGCGCAGCCCGGCCGCGCAGGTGAGCCGGGAATGCGCCCATCGGCGTTCCTCGATCTCCCAGATGCCCGCATCGGGCCGATTCCGATGTTCTACGATGGCCGAGATCGCCGCATCGATCGCGCGGCGGTGTTCCTCGGTGAGCCGGTCGTGTCGGCCCGCGGCGGCGAACAGCAGCAGCGCCTCGCCGAAGATGTCGAGCTGGAACTGGTCGCGCACCTGATTCCCGACGACGGTGAATCCGCCCGGATAGCCGGGTAGGTCGAGTTCCCGTGTGCGCGGGACCATTTCACCGGACATCGTGTACGCGGGCGCCAGCTTCGGCCCGTCGGTGAGCAGCCGCGCCGCGGTGAATTCGACCGCGTTGTCCAGCAGCGGATGCGGGCCGTGCGCGGCGGCCGCCTGCCCGGCGAAACATTGGTCCCGGATCCAGACGTAGCGGTAGTCGTAGTTCTCGCCCTGATCGGCGCGTTCGGGCAGGCTCGTGGTGGCGGCGGCGACCATCCCGCCACTGCGCCCGGTCATCCCGCGCAATACCGCGTACGCCTGCATGGCATCGCGCGGCGCGGCCGTATCCGTCAGCTCGGGCACTTCCCGGTGCCATGCGGATTCCGTTGCCGCCCAGAGGTATTCGGGATCGGGCGGCTCGTCCGACAGTTCGGTATCGGCCAGTTCGAGTACCAGATCGTGCCGTTCGCCCGCGGCGATCCGCAGATGATCGGTCCAGCACCGATCGCCGGGCGGGCCGGACAGTCGCGCCGATCCCGCACCGGTCCAACGCAATCGGATCGGCCCGAGCCGGGCGTGCCAGCCGCGTTCGGCACGGTACGCCGAGCGCAGCTTTGCCGTACCGAAATCGGCTGCGGGACGCAGTAATACATCCACCTCGGCGTCCTCGTGCAGCGCGCTGATCCGGCGCAGCAGCACCGCCCGCCGCGGATCGCCGGGAAAGGCCAGCGCCTCCCTGCATTCGATCAATGCGGATCCGACCACCCAGTGCGAATGCCAGATGAGGCTGCCGGTCTCGTAATAACCGCCCCACACCGACCGGTGCGCCGGTGTCACCATGTACATCCCGCGTCCGCCCAGCAACGTCGCGAAGACGGCGTCGCCGTCCCAGCCGGGCAGACACAGCCACGAGATATCGCCGCGCGGGCCGACCAGCGCACCACGCTGCCCGTCGGCCAGCAGCGCGTACTCTCGCAGCACATGCGGTTCGCTCGCCGAATCCGGTATCACGATCGCCGAATACCACCATCGACGCGGGGTAACCGCCGGGCATGGTGAGCTTCGGATACTTTTTGGCCAGCGAACAATTCGGACCGAAAGACCTCGTCGACCAGGCCCGACGCGCCGAACGCGCCGGGTTCGAGCGGCTGTGGATCTCCGACCATTTCCACCCGTGGACCGACGCGCAGGGTCACAGTCCCTTCGTCTGGGGCACCATCGGCGCGCTCTCCCAAGCCACCGCGCTGCCGGTGACCACCGCCGTCACCTGCCCCACCGTGCGCATCCATCCCGCGATCATCGCGCAGGCCGCCGCCACCGCGGCGGTGCAGCTCGACGGCCGGTTCGTACTCGGCGTCGGCAGCGGTGAGGCACTGAACGAGCACATTTTCGGCGATCGGTGGCCCGCGCCCGCGATGCGCCTGGAAATGCTGGAGGAGGCGGTACAGCTGATCCGCAGGATGCACCGCGGCGGCACGGTGAATCACCGGGGCAAGCACTACGAGGTGCAGGATGCGCGCATCTACACCCTGCCGGATCAGCCGGTGCCCATCTACCTGTCCGGATTCGGCCCGCAGGCAACACAATTGGCGGCCCGGATCGGCGACGGATTCTGCACCGTCGCGCCGGACGCGGATCTGGTGGAGACCTTCCGCGCCGCTGGCGGCGGCGACAAGCCGGTGCAGGCGGGCACCAAACTCAGCTGGTCGCGGGATGAGGAATCCGGTCTCGACGCGGCACACCAGCTGTGGGCCACCGACCTGCTGCCCGGCCAGCTCAACCAGACCCTGCCGCGCCCAAGGGATTTCGAGGACGCGATGAGCCTGGTGGACCGCGAGACGGTGCGCACGAATATCGCGAGCGGACCCGATCCGGAACGGCATATCCGCCAACTCCGGCAGTACCTCGACGCCGGAGTCGACGAACTCTACGTCCAACAGATCGGGCCCGATCTCGACGGCTTCTTCACCGCGTGGGAAAAGGAGATCATGCCCGCGCTGCGGTGAGCCGGTTCACGCGGGCACCGCCGAGGTCGCGCGCTGCCAAACCCGGTGCTGGGCAAGCACAGCCGCGAACTCACGGATGAAGTCCTCCGGAATCCCGCTGCCCGCGACCGGCGTGGTGATCACCCCGTTGGCGACACCGACGTCGCCATCGGTAGATCCGTCCGGCACGATGCCCGCGAGCCGCAGCACCGTGACCCCGCCGCCGAAACCGCCGACCGGCTTACCGTGTTTGAACGCGCCGAGTACGAAATGCACCGCGGTACCGGCACTCGCGAGAATGTCGGCGGCCTGCGGCCCGCCCGCGACGATCACCCCGTCGTACAGCACCGACGCCATGGTCGGCAAAGCCCGGTCCACCTTCAGGGTTTCGCCGTTTTCCCCGTCGCCGCGCAGCGTACCACCGTGTGGCGCAAGGATTTCGGTGACCGCGCCGTGCTCGGTGAGCCAGGACCGCACCCGGCGCACACCGGCGGCGTCCACCCCGTCGGCGGCCAGAATGGCCACCTTCCTGGTGGCGATCGTATCGGCCACCTTGTTCATGGCCAGTTGGGACAGCGCGGGCGACACCACGGCGTCCTCGGTGCCCGCCACCGGCGGCGGCGCGGGTAAACCGAGCTCACCGGCGACGCGCACCGCCAGATCCGCATCGATGAACGCCAGATGTTCGACGACGCGCAGCCTGATCGTCTCCCGCTCCACCTTCCCGAGTTCGAAGGCGAAGGCCGCGACGATATGGTCGGCCTCCGGCGCCGACATACTGCGCCAGAACATCCGCGGCTGCCGGTAGTACTCGCGAAAGCTGCTGGCGCGCTGACGGATAGCGGCCCCGGTCA
The DNA here is from genome assembly GCF_020361265.1 of Nocardia sp. JCM 34519.1. Lineage (NCBI taxonomy): Bacteria > Bacillati > Actinomycetota > Actinomycetes > Mycobacteriales > Nocardiaceae > Nocardia > Nocardia sp. JCM 34519.1. Next base: position 25,231 of record NZ_JAIRBR010000003.1, on the reverse strand, counting down.
ACGGTTCGGCGTAGTGACTGAACATACCGGCGTCGGCGAGCGCCGGGCACCCGCCGCCGATGGTGTTCTTCGTGTACGCGGCCTGCCCGCGCGGAATGGCGTGCTGGCCGTAGCCGTCCTGCTGGTGGTTGCGCACGTCGGCGACCGGCCGGTTGATCGGCAGCTGCGCGAAATTCGGCCCGCCCAAACGGATCAGCTGAGTATCCAGGTAGGAGAAGTTACGCAGCTGGAGCAGCGGATCATCGGTGAAGTCGATGCCCGGCACCAGATTCGCCGTGTGGAAGGCCACCTGCTCGGTTTCGGCGAAGAAATTGTCCGGGTTGCGGTCGAGCACCATCGAGCCCACCGGTTGTACCGGAACTTGTTCCTCCGGAATGATTTTCGTCGGATCGAGCAGGTCGAAGTCGAAGGCGTACTCGCGTTCGTCGGAGACCAGCTGCACGCCGAGCTCCCACTCCGGATACTGTCCGGCCTCGATGCAGTCCCACAGGTCACGCCGGTTGAAATCCGGGTCGTAGCCCGCGATCTGCTGACATTCGTCCCACAGCAGCGAGTGCACACCGAGCTTCGGCTTCCAGTGGAATTTCACGAAAGTCCCTCGGCCCTCACCGTTCACCAGCCGGAAGGTGTGCACGCCGAAGCCCTGCATCATCCGGTAGCTGCGCGGCAGCGCCCGGTCCGACATCAGCCACATGATGGCGTGCAGCGTCTCCGGCTGCTGCGCGACGAAATCCCACAACGTGTCGTGCGCGGACTGGGCCTGCGGAATCTCGTTGTGCGGCTCGGGTTTCACCGCGTGCACGAAATCGGGGAATTTGATGCCGTCCTGGATGAAGAACACCGGGAAGTTGTTGCCGACCAGATCGTAATTGCCTTGTGCGGTATAGAACTTCGTGGCGAACCCGCGCACGTCGCGCACCGTGTCGGCCGAGCCGCGGGATCCGGCGACGGTCGAAAAACGCACGAACACCGGCGTTTCCACGCTCGGATCGATAAGGAAGGGTGCCGAGGTGAATTCGGCGAGCCAGCCGTTGTACGGCCGGAAGTGCCCGTAGGCGCCGGCCCCTCTGGCGTGCACCACCCGCTCCGGAATGCGCTCGTGGTCGAAGTGGGTGATCTTCTCCCTGGCGTGGAAATCCGCGAGCAGGGTCGGCCCACGCTCGCCGACCTTCACCGCGTCGTCGGTGCTGTCCACCCGGACGCCCTGCTGGGTGGTCAGGTATCCGGTCTCCCGGTCGACGCGGTAGTTGTCGAGCTGTCGCTGTTTCTCGTTCTGCGCGCCATCGCGCCGATCCTTCGCGGCTCCATCCATACCGTTCACTCCTCGGTCTTCCTGCGCCAATCGCGCACCGCGTCGCGCACCCGGTCGAACAGCGCCAGCGGCGGGCCCGCGATGATATTGGCGACGGCGGATTCGCCCGCGTGCGGATGCGGCCTGGTCGGTGCGACGGCCTCGGCCACCCGCACCGCATCGCTCAGCTTCTTTCGTTCCTCGGCGGATGTCTGCTGGGCCAGCGGACCGAACTCCTCCTTCTCCTCCATTTCGGCGTGCTCGACAACCGAATTCGCGAATGTCCGGAACTTGGTGTCGAATTCCTCGTGCAGCACACCCATGTCGTACAGCTCGGACAGCACGTGCTTGGCCTCGTTCTCCTCGTGCAGCCTGCTGTCGACGACGCTGTCGCTGACCGACGCGCGCCGCGACGCCGGATGCACGACCTCCTCCTCGGCGGTCTCGTGGATGGCGAGCATTCGGACCAGATCCTCGAACGCCTCACGCTTGGCTTCACCCTGCGTGGTCTCCACCCGCTCGATGAGCCCCTTGATCTGTTCATGCTGCGCGAGCAATAGCGTGACAACGTCTTCTCGCTGCTCTGTGGTCATGTCGGAACTCCTCCCTCGGTGACCGGAACCCCTGCGGTTCCACAGGTCGCGCGTACCCGTGCGCCGGTGCCTCACACCTGACCCGGTCAGGTGTTCAATGCGGTGTCCGGCGCCAGCGCCACGGCATGATCACCCAGACGGCCGCGAACAGCACGGCCGCCACCGCACCGGCGATCACCGCGGCCACCGTCCCGAGCACGGTGTGGAAAACGAGCAGGATCACCCCCGTCATCGCGACGCCGAGCAGGGCGAGCCCGGTCATCGCACAGCGGTGCGCGGTACTCACCACATGACCTAATCGATGGCGGCGGAACAGAATTCGATGCCAGGACACCGGCGCGACGATGAACACCGTCGCCCCGATCGATGCGCCGACGGTCACCAGATACACCGGGCGCAGCGGATGCGACAGCACCGCGAATCCGGTCTGGAACGGCAGCACCAGCAGAAAGCCGGTCAGGAACTGCACCCCGGTCTCCACCACGCGCAGCTCCTGAATGAGGCTGCCCCAATTGCGGTCCAGCCGTTCGGTATCCGTCTCGTGACGTTCGTCGACCGTCACCGCTTGCCCGGCCTGCTGTGTGCCGTCTCCTGTCGGTTGCGCCGCTCGATCGCCGAAATCAGTTCGTCCTTGGTCATTTTCGAGCGGCCGGTGATGTCGAGCCGCTTCGCCACGTCCAGCAGATGTCGCTTGGACGCGTTGGCGTCGACGCCCTCGGCGCTCTCCCCCTTGGGATTCGGGCCACCGCTTTCCGCGCGCTCGTCCGACGGTCCGCGCTTCTCCTTGGGTTCCCAGTGATCGCCGACCTTCTCGTAACTGTGCTTCAGCGCGTTGAAGGCGACCCGGTGCGCCCGCTCCTCGCTGCCGTACTGATCCAGTGCGGAATCGTGTACCTCGGCGAATGTGCGCTGCGCCTTCTCGTCCGAGCGCTGGATGGTGCTCGGCAACTCCGACTTCTTCGGTTCTCCGGTCCTGGTAGTTTTCGGCATTCGCACCACCTCCTTTCGGCACCGGATGCTCCGGTACTGCCGCGCGTACCCGCTGCACCGCCGATTAATCGGGATCGATCCGGGTATCACGCGCACATGATCCCGTCCATCGATCGACTACTGCACGCGCTCACCCGCGCGGCAAATGCGCTGACGGACGCGCAGATCCGCTTCGCGGTGGCCGGCGGCTGCGCGGCGTACGCGCGCGGCGGCCCCGCCTCCGAACACGATGTCGATTTGTTCATAAAACCCGACGACGTCGGGCGGGCCCGCAGCGCGCTGGCCCGCTCCGGCCTGCGGGTCGCCGACGCCGCCGAGGATTGGCTGACCAAGGCATACGACGGCGAGACGCTGATCGATGTGATCTACCGACCCAACCAGCGCGAGGTGACCGACGAAATGCTCGACCGCGCCGAGGTGATGCGGGTCGGCGCCACGGTGGCGCCGGTCGTCAGCGCCACCGATCTGATGATCGATAAACTGCTCGTCTTCGACGCGCACCGGCTGGATCTGAGCCCGCTGCTGCGCATCGCCCGTGATGTGCGCGAACAGGTCGACTGGGCCGAGGTGCGCCGCCAGACCGGCGAATCACCTTATGCCAGAGCCTTTCTCGGCCTACTCGAAGATCTCGACGTGATCGCGCGGGTGTCGTGATGGACCGCCCGCAGTATCTGGTCGCGCATCTGCGCCGCGCACTCGCCGAGGATCCGCGCACCGCCGAACTCGGTGTGCAGGTGACCATTCGCGGCGATGTCGTGGTGCTCGGCGGCGACGTCACCAGCGACGACCGCAGAGAACAAATGGAAACCGTTGTGCGCGAGCTGCTTCCGCAGGCACGCATTCACAACGACGTGCATGTCACGCCGCCGGTGCCGCCCGGCGGCGTCGAGGAGTTGCCATGCGAATAGCCGCCGTCGGCGATGTGCACCTGGGTGCGCAATCACACGGACAATTCCGTCCCGCCCTGCGCGATCTGCGCGAGCGAGCCGACGCGCTGCTGCTGGCCGGTGATCTCACCCGCTGCGGCACCGTCGACGAGGCACGGGTGGTGGCAACGGAATTCGCCGATCTCGGGGTGCCGGTGGTAGCCGTGCTCGGCAACCACGACCACCACGGCGACGTGCCGGACGAGATCGCCGCACTGCTCACCGACCACGGCATCACGGTGCTGGAGGGTACGGCCGTCACCATTCCGGTGAACGGCCGCACCTTGGGCATCGCGGGCACCAAGGGATTCGGCGGCGGTTTCGCCGGTAAGTGCGCGAGCGTCTTCGGCGAACGGGTGATGCGCGAATTCGCCTCGCACACCGTCGATCTGGCCGATTCCCTACGTACCGCGCTGGCGACGCTGGACACCGACGTCAAGGTGGTGCTCACCCACTACTCCCCCATCAGCGATACGTTGCACGGCGAACCGCGGGAAATCTACCCGTTCCTCGGCTCCTATCTGCTCGGCGAGGTGGTCGACGAGGGCGGCGCGGATCTGGCGGTGCACGGGCACGCGCACGCGGGCGCCGAACGCGGGACGACGCCGGGCGGCATTCGCGTTCGCAATGTCGCCCAGCCCGTCATTCGCGCGGCATACGCCGTATACGACCTGAATCCCGCGCTGGCCCAAGTCGATTAGCCCTTCTTGGAGATGTCCTCGACCAGGCCGCCGGTATCGGTGTTGCCCAGCGCGTTGGCCACATCGGCCTGCGCCACGATGCCGACCAGCTCGTTACCGTCCAGCACCGGCACCCGGCGCACCTGATGCTGTTTCATGGTGGACAGCACCTGGCCGGCGTCATCGTCCACCTGCACGGTGACCGGTGTGCCCTCGGCCAGTTCGCTGGCGTGCACACCGGTCGGATCTTTGCGCTCCGCAATGACTTTCACGACGATGTCGCGATCGGTGAGCATGCCCTTGAGCCGGTTGTCCTCACCGCAGATCGGCAGCGCACCCACATTCAGGTCACGCATCAGCCGGGCCGCGTCCACCACGGAATCGCTGGACCGAACGCACTTCACGCCCTCGGTCATCAGGTCGCGTGCGGTTGTCATCGGATACCTCCTCGCCATTTTCGTCCGACAGCTTCCGGCATCGCGTTACCCGCAGCGACCTGGGCTACACCCGGACGCGCCGCTGATTGGATCGGCCCGCACCGGGTATCCGCTGTCACGGCAGATCCGCTCGACCCGAGAGGACGCAACCATGTTTCCCGGACCTGTTCAGCCAACCGACCCGCTCGGCCATCACACCGACCCGCTGGCCTCCTCGGAACCCGTCTCATCGGATCCGGCCGCCAGGAGGCGGCCGCGCGCCGAATTTCCGGATCGTTTCAGGACGAACCGCAGTCACGCGGGCGAACTGATCGAGGATGGCCGGAATTGGCCGGGCATCATCCTGATCTTCGTCGGCGTCGTGGCCGCCGCGCTCACCCTCACCGCGGCCGGCTACGGATTCGCGGGCTGGGCCGTGATCGCGGCCATCGTCACCGTGGTGTGCCTGATCGGCGGCACCGCGATCGTGCTCGCCGAACACCGAAGGGTCAAGGCGAAGTCGGGCGACCTGCCCGACCCCGGCGGGCACTGATGTCCCCCGTTCGCGGCGCCGCCGCGGTCGGCGGGCTGGCCCTGCTCGCCGTGCTCACCGGCTGCGGCAGCGGCGACAATTCGAATCCGCTGCCCGCAACACCGACGACGCATCCGGATTTCAGCATCACCTTCAGCTCGCCGTCGGCCACCAAGGACCGGATCAACCTGGATCAGGTGACGCCGGAAGCCGAGAAGCAGCTCTGCGACATGATCGGCCCGGAGACGGGTAACTGGCGCAACCAGGGACCCGGCCTGGGCAAGGTGAGTTTCAATGTCACCGTGCACGATTGGGCGGCACGCAACGGCGGCCTGAACGATTTGGTGATCAAGGACAGCACCGTCGTCGACCGCATCACCGACCAGATGTGTCCGGATATCCGGCGGCAGGCGCTGAGCGCACTACAGGTCGGCGAACTCGCCGACGCCCTGGCCGGATTCGGCCGCTGACAGGAGTATTCCCATGCGCGACAATGCCTTTCGCATGACAACGGCGGCACTGGGACTGACCGCCGCACTGTTGCTCGGCGCCTGCGGCACGGCCGAGAAGGCCATCAATCCGGGCGGCGACACCAAATGCAGCGATTACGTGAACCAGGACACCGGCAAGAAGCGGGTGACCGTGACGAAATTCCTGGAACAGCAGCGAAACGGCCGCGCGCCGACCGATCAGGAAATAGATACCGCGACCACCACCGTGGATCTCATGTGCCAGGCGCAGCGCAATCCCGATACGCCGATAAAGAACGCCGACCTCACCGGGGTGTTCGTGCCGAAATAACATACCGAAATGGGGCGCCCGACATCGATGTCGGGCGCCCCATTCTGCTATCTATCGGGTGCTACCGCCGGATTACTGCCGGCGGTCCTGGTAGCCGCGCTGCTTGGCCTCGTCGAAGCCGGCCTCGGCGCGCTCACGCTCCGCCTCGGCCTCCTTCTTCGCCGCCTCGCGCTGGCTGGAAGCCTTGTCCTGCTGCGTTTTTCCCTCTTGGCGCAGCTGGTCGTTGCCGAAGACGGTCCCGGCGGCCTCCTTGGCCTTGCCCTTCACGTCCTCGACGACACCCTCGACGCCTTCGCGGGGGCCACTCTTGTGTTCGGACACGATATTTACCTCCGAAATATCGGCGCTTGTGTTTCGGACATACTCGACGTACCCGGGAAACGGCCGTCGAATCAGTCGCGCAACGCCTCTTCACGCAACCAGGTGAGCGTGCGCGACAGAATCCGCGAAACATGCATCTGCGAAATACCCAATTCCTCGGCGATCTGGGATTGGGTGCGCGATTCGAAGAATCGCATGACGAGTACCCGCCGTTCCCGGTCGGGCAGTTCGGCCAGCAGCGGGCGCACCGCGTCGAACTGGTCCACCAGCTCGTAGCCGTGTTCGGGGCTGCCGAGCACCTCCAGCACCGGCAGCGGCGCGTTGTCGATATCGCCGCCCGCCACCGAATCGATCGAATCCAGCTGGTAGGCGTTGCCGGCGATGAGCGCCTGGGTCACCTCTTCGATTTCCACATCCAGTTCGGCCGCGATCTCGCGCGCCTTGGGCAATCGGCCGATCCGCTGGGCCAGCGCCTCCACCGTCGGACCGATCCTGAGTTGAATTTCCTTGGTGCGCCGGGGAACCCGCACGCCCCAGGTGCTGTCGCGGAAATGCCTGCGCACCTCGCCCATGATGGTCGGCACCGCATACGACAGGAACGACGAGCCGCGCTCGACATCGAAGCGGTCCACCGCGTGCACCAGCCCAAGCCGGGCCACCTGCAGTAGATCGTCGAAAAGCTCACCGCGCCCGGCGAATCGGCGCGCGATATGTTCGGCCAGCGGCAGACATCGCCCGATCAGTTGCGCGCGCACCGCCGCTCGCTGTGGATCGGCGCTGTCGAAGCCGGCCAGCTTCTCGAACATCGGCTCGATGTTGTCGTAGCTGTCGGTGCCGCGGGCCGCACGCGAGGCGACCGACGCGGTCGGTTCATCCGTCATCGGCGTCACTCCGTATCCGGCTGAAGATCACGGTGGTCGGATATCCGGAGACCGCCTTGTCGAACGGATCTCGCTCTACCGCAAGTGTTTCGGTGATGGTCCTGAGGACATGCCAGCCGAAGCCGCCCTCGTCGATGACATCGTGCGCACCGGCCGTGGCGCGCATGCGCACGGTCATCCGGCGCGCGTTGAAGCCGAATTCGCATTCGAGATCCGAATCGGGCGTCGCGCCGCGCACCAGCGCCGTCGCGATCTCGTCCACCGCGACCCGGATATCGGTGACCTCATCGAGTGCGAAATCGCCGATGAGCGCGATGGTTTCGGCGATGGCCCGCAACATGACCAATTGGTCCAACTCGGCGGGCACGCGGATGCCGATGGTCGAGGTGGTCGCCGGTGACTTCGAGATGCGTTCGCCCATGATCACTTCCGCCTGTTCTGACCCGGACGACCACGCGGCCGGGATCCGCCGGTCGGTCGAGCCGTTCACTGGATGTCTCGTCATCATCGACCACACACCTGTGTCGGCGATACCCGGGCGTAGGTATCGCCGGAAGCGGTATCGGCGGTAACAGCACGGGAAGTTTCCACCAATCAACCTCCTTCGGTAACGTCCGTCAGCCGCATACCCGCCCGTCGCACCCCGAAACACCATTCGGGCGCTGGACGACGGGATGGGAAGGCCGGTGTGAAACCCGCCTTCCCATCCCGTCTCCCGATCAACTCTCGGCGGCCACCTGCAAGGTCGGGTAGTACTCGAACTGCCGACGCAGACCGGTCACCGCGAGCACCCGTTCGATTTCCGAGCGCCCGGCCACGACCCGCAGGTCGACACCGGCCCGAAGTGCGGGTTCCCGAGCGGCGGCGAGTTCGGCGGCGCAACCGATGCTCAGGAATCGAGCCCGACGTAGGTCGACCACGACGACGTGTGCGCTCGCCAGCACCGCTTCGTGCAGCGCGTCACGGAACTCCGCGACCGCGGTGGCGTCGAGTTCACCCTCGATCTGCACGATCGCACAGTGCCTGCGCCGATCTTCGCGTTGCGCGCGCGGCCTGTCGTCGGGCGGGTGCGCGTTCTCCCGCCACTCTTCGACGCGGCGCTGCAGAACGGCGATTGCTGACATGACAAACCTCCCAAAACGGGGGGGTTACCAGCTACGGAGCCGGGTGATGGACCACGACGGGAATCGGTTGCGCTTTCCAACCCGATCGGCCCGTCCGTCCGGATCACTGCGGTCTCGAACTGGGGTCGGCTGTCGTCTCAACCTCGCTCTAGTGTGTCACGGTTCGTTACCCGTGTCACGGCTCCCCGGCAAAGAGAGCGGACGCGGGGGCGGGCCACCGCGGCCGTTCCCCGTCAATCCGATTGCACCGCTAACGGTTCCGGTGGCTGTGCTCGCCACCGCGCCGCTTCGCCTCGGTCGGCTGGGCGGCAGCCCCCTTACGGCCCGCCGCGCGGGCGCGCTCCGGATCGTTGTCGAAACTGCCACTGCTCGCCTTGCCGCCCTGGCTGGCGATCCTGCGCTGCTTCTCGGGATCCATCGCTGCGAATCCCCTACGACTGCCGGTCATTTCGTCCTCCTTGCATGGTGCGGCCGGGTAGCGGCGCCTTTCTCGACCACTACCGCCGACCTACCCGGGCCGACCGGGCAGAAACATCGGCAACCACCGATTACCCACGCCAACGCCGGGTAGTTCCACTCCGCAACAAGCCGTCGAACCGAAATCAGGGAGCGTACGTGATCGGCAGTATTACCGGGCTCGCCGCCAGAGCGGTCCGGACCGGAACAGATCTGACCCGCACCGCGGCGGCTTTGACGGCCGCGGCCGTCACCCTGCCGGTGCGGCTGGCCGAATCCGGAATACATTCGGCCACAGAGCATTTGGAAACGGCGACGGATATCGGCAGTCAGCTCCGGCACGATCTCGGCTCGCTGCTGGACCCGACCTTGCACCGCGACCGCCGCATCGCGTCGATGGGCGAGCGCGTCCTCGTCGAGGTGCGCGGGCTGACCTCCGACCGCGGCGCCGAGGTGGCCACCGCCGTGGAACGGCGCCTGCGCGCGGTATCCGGGGTGCGCTGGTCGCGGGTGAACGCGATCACCGGCCACGTGATCGCCGCGACCGAGGGCGATATCGAACCGGAGGAGCTGGTGGCCGCGGTCGAGGAGGTCGAGCAGCAGCTCGGCGTCACCGATCTCGAATGGGATCCGACCGCGAGCCATCCCGCCGACCTGGAGCCGGTGCTCTCGGCCGGGATCTCGCTGATCGGGGATCTGGCGGCGATGGGTCTGGCGGCGGCGGGCGCGATGGTGCCCGGCCGTGCGCCGGTGCAGCTGTTCCAAGCGGCCGCCGCACTGGTCGACACGCAGCCGCGGCTGCGCACCATGCTGGAGGAACAGGTCGGCCGCGCCCGGGCCGACCTGCTGGTCACCACCGCGAACGCGATCGGTCAGGCGGCGGGCGAGAGTGTGGCGAACCTGGCGGTGGACGCCGGGCTGCGCGCACTGGTGCTGGCCGAAGCCGGTGCCCGGCACGTCCGATGGCGGCAGTGGGAGGCCGAACTCGCCAGGGCGCGCAACCCGCGCGTCGCCGAACCGCTGACCGCCGAACCGCGCCCGGTCGAACTGCCGCCCGGCCCGGTGGAGCGCAGCGCGGACGAGGCCGGGCTCGGCTCACTGCTGGGCACCGTCGCCACGCTCACCGGTCGCGGACCCGGCGACGCCGCATCCGCGCTCGGTCTCGGCGCGCCGAAGGCGGCGCGCACCAGCCGGGAGGGCTTCGCCGCCATGGCCGGGACGCTGCTGTCGATCGCGGGCGTCGTCACCATCGATCCGGAGCTGTGGCGCCGCCTCGACCGGCTGGACACCCTGGTGCTCGACGGGGAGGTGCTGCTCGGCCGACGCAGGCTGGTGCTGGATGCCGAAGCGGTGCACCACGATTGGCGCACCGGTCAGGTGTGGAGCACGGCACAGCGCCTGCTCTGGTCCACCGGAGCACCGGAATCCGATGCGGGACAGTCGGATTCGCTCGAGCTGGTACCGGAAGAAGCCGGGCGGGGCACCGAGCCGCGCTGGCACCGGTTATCCGCCGAATCGCAGGTGGTGGGTCGGGTGCTGGTCGGCCGCGAATTGGACCGGCGGGCGCAGGCGGTACTGGTCGCGGCCCGGCGGGCCGGATTGCGCATCGTGCTCGCCGGCGACTCCTCAACCGACGAATTGCGTTCGCTCGTGGACGAATTCGTGCCCGCCGCGCGTTCGCGCCGCAAACTCGTGCGCGAACTGCAGCGCGACGGCAAGGTGGTCGCGCTGCTGTCGACGCACGCACACCGGGCACTGGCCGCCGCCGACGCCGGAATCGGCGTGGTCACCACCGATGAGGACGGCGCGGTACAGGTGCCGTGGACCGCCGACGCGGTCTGCGCCGACCTCGACCAGGTGCAGCGGGTGCTCGCCGCCGTCGCACCGGCCAGGCACGCCAGCGAGCGCGGGCGGGTGCTCGCGCTGTCCGCGTGCGCGCTGGGCGGGCTGCTCCTGGCCGCCACCCCGAAGCGCCACCGCGAACAGCTGCCGATCACCGCCGCACAGACCGCGGGTCTGCTCACCGGGGTGATCACCGGCTGGCAAGCGGCGCATGCCGAGCCGGAGAGCCCGCTGTCCCCGCTATTGCCTTGGCACAGTTTGGCTCCCGACGAGGTACTGGTGCGGCTGCCGGAGCCGGAACCGGTCACCGAACCCGAAGCGGGCCCGCTCGACCGGCTCCGCGCCGGCGCCGGACGCACGCTGACCCCCTTGGCGCACTTCGCATCCCACGTCCGTCAGGAGCTGGCCGATCCACTGACGCCGGTGCTCGGCGTCGGCGCCGTCGCCTCCGCGATACTCGGCGCGCCGAGCGACGCCATACTGGTGGGCTCGGTGATCTCGGTCAACGCGGTGGTCTCCGCACTGCAACGGCAGCGCGCGGAAAACGCGCTGCGCCAACTCATCCGGGGCGAGGCCGTCACCGGCCGGCGAGTGCCGCGCCGGACCGAGACCGTCGACCCGGACGCCGTCGAGGAACAGCGGATGCCCGCGGATCGGCTGCAGGTCGGCGATTTGATCGCGCTGCGCGCGGGTGACGTGGTGCCCGCCGATGCCAGGCTCATCGCCGTCGAGGATCTGGAACTGGACGAATCCGCACTCACCGGAGAATCGGTCACCGTCGAAAAGCGAACGGCCGCAACGCCGGGCGCACCACTCGGCGAGCGGGCCTGCATGGTGTTCGAGGGCAGCACCGTCGTCAACGGTGACGCGCTCGCCGTCGTCGTCGCGGTCGGCCGCGATACCGAGGCGCAGCGGGCCGCGGCCAGCGCCGTCCCGCCGCCGCCCGGCGGGGTACAGGCGCAGTTGCACCGGCTCACCGGCCAGGCATTGCCGCTGACGCTGGCGGGCGGTGGCGCCGTCACCGCGCTCGGCTGGCTGCGCGGCCAACGGCTGCGTGCCGCGCTGGCAGACGGTGTCGCGGTAGCGACCGCCGCTGTGCCGGAAGGACTTCCGCTGGTCGCCACCATCGCGCAGCTGGCCGCCGCGCGCAGGCTGTCCCGGCACGGCGTGCTGGTGCGGGCCAGCCGGACCGTCGAGGCGCTGGGCCGGGTGGACACCATCTGTTTCGACAAGACCGGCACCCTCACCCACGGCAGGCTGCGGCTGGCCGCGCTCGCCGATCTCGACGAGCGATTCTCCGCCGACGCCGATTCCGAACGCGCCCAAGACCTTTTGCGCGCCGCCGCCCGCGCCTACCCGGATCCGGACGGCCCGGTCGTGCACGCGACCGATCGCGCGGTGCTCGACGCGGCCCGCGACCACCTGCCGCCGGACGAACGCTGGGATCCGTTGGAGGAGTTGCCGTTCGAATCCAACCGCGGCTACGCCGCGACGCTCGGCCGGGCCGCGCGCAGGCTGCGGCTGGCCGTCAAGGGCGCGCCCGAGGTCATCCTCGATCGCTGCGTCCGGCTGCGGCGCAATACCGGTGAGCCCGAGGACATTCCGTTCACCGCCGCGGAACGCGAACGCGCAGACCAACTCGTCTACGACCTCGCCGCGGCGGGCCTGCGGGTGCTCGTCGTGGCCCGGCGCGACCTGAAATCCGCACCCGCCGATGTCGAGGACGCGGTGGAGGAACTCACCCTGCTCGGCTTCATCGGCCTGGCCGACACCCCGCGCCCGCAGGCCGAGCCGCTGATCACCGCGTTGCGGCACAACAATATCGAGGCCAGGATCATCACCGGGGACCATCCGGTCACCGCGGCGGCCGTCGCCAGGCAGCTCGGCATCGATACCGCGACCGTCACCACCGGCCAGGACCTGGACCGGCTCGACGAATCGGCGCAGGCCGAACTCATCGAGCGCAGCGCGGTTTTCGCGCGGGTGAGCCCGCGGCACAAGGTCCGCATCGTCGCCACCCTGCAGCGGGCCGGACATGTGGTGGCGATGGCGGGCGACGGCGGCAACGACGCCGCGGCCATTCGCACCGCCGATATCGGAATCGGGCTCGCCGCAAGGGGTTCCGCGGCCGCACGCAATGCGGCGGACCTGGTGCTCACCGATCCGGATCCGCTGGTGCTGCTGTCCGCGTTGGCCGAGGGCCGCGGGATGTGGCAGCGGGTGAGCGACGCGGTCGGCGTGCTCGTCGGCGGCAATGCGGGCGAGGTGGCCTTCACCGCGCTCGGCACCGCGCTGTCCGGCCAGGCGCCGCTGGGTACCCGGCAGTTCCTGCTGGTCAACATGCTCACCGATATGTTCCCGGCGATGGCGGTCGCGCTCTCGTCCGAGCAGCAGCCCGACGACGGCGGCCCCGATGAGGATCAGCATGTGCGCGCCGAACGACTGGCCGCCGAACTCGCCGCCCGCCCACCTGCCGACCTCGGCGCCGACCTGCTGCGCACCATCGCGCTGCGCGGCGCGACCACCGCGGCGGGCGCGACCGCCGCGTGGACCGTCGGCCGCTACACCGGAACGCGGCGGCGCGCCGAAACCATCGGGCTTGTCGCGCTGATCGGCACCCAGCTCGGTCAGACGCTCGTCGCCGCGCGGCACAGTCCGCTGGTCTGGGCCACGACGGCGGCCAGCGGCGCGGTACTCGTCACCGTCGTGATGACGCCGGGCCTGTGCACCTACTTCGGCTGCCGCCCGCTCGGCCCGGTGGGTTGGCTCATCGCAAGCGGTTCGGCCGTCGCGGCCACCGGCCTCGGCGCGTTGCGCGGATAATTTTCGCTTTTCGAATCCGGATAAATCGGCCGGGTTTGACCGCCGACGAACCGGGCATTGCCGTCCCATAGGTTCCACCGACCGGAAGGATGAGGATTGCCATGATCGTCATCGGATTGCTTCTACTCATAGCCGCGGTGGTCGTCGGAGTTGCCGCGGTGAGCGCGAATATCGGTGCGGCACATGCGCTACCGAATGATTTCACGGTGTTCCAGCACCATTTCAGCGGCTCCACCGGCATGCTGTTCCTCAGCGGTGTCGTGGTCGGCGCGATCGGGATGTTCGGGCTGAGTCTCATGCTCGGCGGATCCTGGCGGTCGGCCCGGGGGCACGCTGCCACCAGGCGCGAACTCCGCGAAACCCGGCGCAGGATGACACCGGCCCGGCCGGCGAACGCCGCACCGTCGAAATAACTACGAAGACACTTGGAAAAGCACAATGATCATTCTCGGACTCGTCTTGCTGATCGTCGGATATCTGATCGGCATTCCGCTGCTGACCACCGTCGGAATAATTCTGCTCGTCATCGGCGCCGCGCTGGCGCTGATCGGCACACTGGGCAGCCCGATCGCCGGTCGCCGTCACTATTACTGACCGTTACGGAGTTCAACCCCACCATGGAGTAGAAAATGCTGCTGCGCAGAATTGCCCGTCCACTGCTGGCGACCAATTTCATCGTCGACGGGTTGGATACGCTGATCCATCCGGAACCGCGCGCCAAGAGTACGGCCGCCCTGGTACAGCAGGGCCAGCGCAGATTGCCGGATTCGGTCGCGACCAAAATGCCCGCGGACCCGACCCAACTGGTGCGGATCACCGCGGCGGGCCAGGTCGCGGGCGGGGTGCTCCTCGCGCTCGGGAAGGCGCCCCGATTCGGCGCGCTGATCCTGGCCGCGGCCGTGGTGCCGGTGCTGGTCAGCGAACAGGATTTCTGGGCCGAGGACGATCCGGAGCGCCGGACCGCCAAACGCTCGGCATTCCTGAAGGACGCCGGGCTGCTCGGCGGACTGATGATCGCCGCGGCCGACACCGAGGGCAAGCCGTCGCTCGGCTGGCGTGGTAAGCGCGCGGCTCGCAATGCGGCACAGACGATTTCGTCCACGCTGCCGATCGGCGCACTGTCCCCCGACGAGGGCGCTGTCCGCCGCAGGGCGCACGACGCCGCCGAACTCGGCCGCACCCTGGCCGAGCGGGCGCGCGACGAGGCCGCCGAAATCGCCGACACCGTGCGCGAGCACGGCCCGGAACTCGCCGAGGCGGCCAAGGAGCGCGGCGCCGAAATCGCCGACACCGCAAAGGAATACGGTGCCCACTGGGCCGAGGTCGCCGCCCACCTCGCCGAGCTCGCGCGAGAACGCGGCCCGGTCGTCGCGGACACCATCAAGGACCGCGGCGCCGAGATCGCCGATACCGCGCGACGCCGCGGCGCCCGGATCTCCCGAACCGCCAAGAACCGCGCCGACACCGCACGCGAGCGCAGTGCCGAATTGGCCGACACCGCAAAGGAATACGGTTACCGCTGGGCCGATATCGCGGACCGTCGCGGTACCGAACTCGCCGACACCGCACGTCACCGCTTCGGTTAGCAGTCCGCGGAATCCACTGCCGCACAGTTCGACGCGGCAGTGGATTTCGGCGTGCGCCGGTCAGCCCGGGTGGTCCGGCCTTTCGGCATCACACGGTTCGACGCCGTCGGCGGTGAAAACCAACTCGCGCACCTCGTGCGCCCGCAACCCCGATTCGAGCAGATCACGCGTCAATTCGGGACCCAGGACGTCGGCGGCATCCGCGTGCTCGACGAAAAACACACGCGTCACCCGCTTCTCGCCGTTCGAAGGGGAGCTGTCCGCGGCGGCGCGCCTACCACCGGCAGAATTGCTCATCGAAGCCTCCAACATCTGGCATCCAGATCCGGAGCCGCGCTTTTGGACTCGGAAAACAATAGCAACGGTACCGGCGTCAGCGCGAGGGCTTTGGTCACCGCTGTCGTGGACTTAGGTCGATGTTTACCCGGCAGATCTTCGGCAACCCTCGGTAGGTGATAGAGAATGGGCTGCGCCGTGTGCACGAGCTCAGCATGCCCGAGTCGCTACGCCGGCTCGCGGGCGCCCCGTTCGGCCGGGTGGTGTTCACGGAGAACGCGTTACCCGCCGTGCGCCCGATGTATCACCTCGTCGACGACGACAGGGTGGTCATCCACGGTCAGCTCGGCGGCGTCCTGCCGCGCGGCCACGAACAGGTGGTCACCTACGCGGCCGACGAGATCGATCCCACCACCCGGCTCGGCTGGCTGGTGACGGTGACCGGTCTGGCGGGCCCCGTCACCGATCCCGCCGAAATCGAGCACTACCAGGCCCTCCTGAGCCGCCTGATCCCACTGCCGCACGATCAGGTGATCCGGATATCGTGCGAGTTCGTCGCGGGCATCGAACTGGTATCGAGCACCGTGCCGCGCGCAGTCGACTGAGCTCGACGCAGCTGGCAGATTATCTCGCTCGAACCGCCAATGATCATCAATTATTCGCGGCCCCAAGATCTTTCACATTTTCATACCGCAGGCAGGGTCGAACGGCGGCCACGAATCGACCTTCGACCCTCCATCGAGACCGGAACCCGCTGAGACAGTGGACGACGTGGGTAAGGATGGCACGACGAAGTGGATCCCGCAGGTCTCGGTAGGCCGACATGTCTCGGCGGCGGGCGCGGACTATGCGCGCGAAAAGGTCTCCGCCGCATTGGTGCACGCGCCGGAAGCGGTGACGTCGGCCCGCGTCCGGCTGACCGGTCATGCCGACCCCGCGGTCCGGCGACCCGTTGTGGCGCAGGCCAACGTGCATCTCGACGGCCGCCACGTCAGAGTCCAGGTCGCGGCCGAAACCACAAGGGAGGCAGTGGATCTGCTGGCGGATCGACTGAAGGGCCGGATGGCCCGGGCCGTGCGCGGAGCCAGACACAACGGCAACGAGTGGCCGCATGGCGATATTTCGCGCCGCTGGCTGCCGTATTTCCCGCGCTCGGCCGACCGGCAACAAGTGGTGCGGCACAAGTCCTACGCGCCCGCCGTGCAGACCTGCGACGAGGCCGCGTTCGAAATGTCGATGCTGGACTACGACTTCCACCTGTTCACCGAATCCGGCAGCGGTTCCGACAGCGTGCTCTACCGCGGTGATGACGGCCGATACCGTTTGGCGCAGGTCGATCCCGCGCCCGATCGCGTCACCCGCGGCGCCGTGCCGTTCACAGTCAGCCTCGTTCACGCACCGGTACTCGATCTGGAGGGCGCGATCGTCCGGCTGGAGCTCACCGGGCTGCCGTTCGCCTTCTTCCGCGACCGCGACTCGAACCGCGGCCGCGTGCTCTATCACCGTTACGACGGGAACTACGGCCTGATCACCCCGCCGTCGACGCGATGAACACCTCACGGGACCAAGGGCTCCGGAACCGACGACAACCGGACCTGCCGCCCGTCCCGGCAGCGGCGCAGGCTTGATCCATGAACTCGCTGCATATCGTTTCCGGAAGCGCCAACCCGCAGCTGGCCGCCGCCATCGCCGACCGGCTCGAGGCCGGTCCGGTCGCCGGTGCGCTGGAACGATTTCCGGATGGCGAGCTGTGCCCGGTGGTCGAACACGTCGGCGGCGGCGACATATTCGTGATCCAGCCGACCTCGCCGCCGGTCAACGACCATCTCGTCGAGCTGTTGCTACTACTCGACGCCTGCCGCAGCGCCCGCGCCGCCCGGATCACCGCGGTGGTCCCGTATTTCAGTTACGCGCGCCAGGACCGGCGCACCGGCGCCGGCCGAGCGCTCGGCGCCAGGGTGGTCGCCGAGGCGATCGCGGGTGCGGGTGCGGACCGGCTCGTGGTCGTCGATCCGCACACTCCGGCGCTCGAGGCGATCTGTCCCTGTCCGGTGGACGTATTGACCGCGGCGCCAATACTTTCCGCGGCCGCTGGCATTCCGCGATCCGAGCGCGCCGTGATCGTCGCGCCGGATCTGGGCGCGGCCGAACTGGCCGAGCGCTACGCGTCCCGGCGGCCGGGCGCGGTCGCGCTGGTTCGCAAGTTCCGCGAAAGCGGTTCCACGGTAAAAGCTTTGGAGATGATCGGCCAGGTGGAGCACCGGCCCGTCGTCATCGTCGACGATATGATCGCCACCGGCGCGACGATCGAGGCGGCCGTGCACACCCTGCACTACCACGCGACCGATATCGTCGTCGCCGCCACCCACGGCCCGCTGCTGCCTGCGGCGACCGCACGGTTGCGGCACTTGCCGGTGCGCCGGGTTCTGGTCACCGATACTGTCGCCCAACAGGATTCGGCGGCACCGATGGAGGTGTATTCGGTCGCGCCGCTGCTGGCGGACGCCATCGCCCGGCTGCACAACGATCAGCCGGTCGGCCTGCCGCTCACCACCGCGTGAGCCGCCCATATCGAATATGCCGGGCGCACGGGTGAAATCGATGGATACGGGTACGCGGAAAACCATGGCGTGCGGAATGGATCGACTCGGACGGATGGCATCGCGTTCGGTCGACGGCATCATCGACTGGGTGGCCGGGGAGGTGCGGTCGCTGGTGCCCGCGGCCGATCTCGGTGACCGCGATCCCGAATTCATCTCCGGCACAGCGGGTCCGGCCTGGCTGCTGGTCCGGACCTACTTTCGCGCCGAAGTGCGCGGTATCGACAACATTCCGAGCGACGGGCCGGTCCTGTTGGTGGGCAACCACTCCGGCGGCAATGTCTCGCCGGAGGTGCTGATCAGCAGCCTCGCCTTCGTCCGCCGCTTCGGCCCGCACCGGCCGTTCTACCAGCTCGCGCACAATCTGGTGATGGCCTATCCGTTCGTCGGCACGTTCCTGCGCCGCTTCGGCACGGTGGCGGCCGAGCCGGCGATCGCCGCCGACGCGCTGCGCGCGGGCGCGGTCGTGCTGGTGTATCCGGGCGGCGATTGGGAGGTGCACCGGCCGACCTGGGAGGAGGATCGGGTCGAATTCAACGGACGCACCGGATTTCTCCGGCTCGCGTGGGCCGAGCGGGTGCCGATCGTGCCGATGGTCAATATCGGTGCGCAGGAGAGCGAACTGATCCTGGCCCGCGGCGACCGCTTGGCGCGGGCGCTGCGCCTGGACAAGATGTTGCGGCTGAAGGTTTTCCCGATTTCGCTGGCGCTGCCGTGGGGTATTGACATCGGTGATCTCGCGGGACACATTCCGTTGCCGACCAAGGTCGTCGTCGAATTCCTACCGCCGATCGACCTGCACGCCCTCCTCGGCCCCGAACTCGACATCGACCGCGGTTACCGGCACATCACCGGCGTCATGCAAGAGGCGTTGAACCGATTGGCGGCCGAACGCCGATTCCCCATCCTGGGCTGAACGCACTCGGAACCAAAGAGTGTCTTCGCGATCCGTTTCCTTCGCATCGCATCGGGCAACGTCGCATGTATGAACAGCAAGAGGCATTCCCGAGCTCTACTCGACGAGATCGAACGCCAACTGCTCGGCGTCTGGTTCGACGTATGCTGGTCGCCGCACGACTCGGCCTATCTCGCGTTCAGTGTCGAATTCCCGGCACTGACCGTCACCAACGCCTTGTCTCCGCGCGCGGCGATAGACACCCTGGACGATAAAATCCGTAAGGTGCTACTGGCCGAGGCGAATCACCGCGCCCGGCGATCCACCTCGACCGCTATCTCCTTCGCCCAGGCCTGAATTCGATCCCGATCGCGGTAATCGCCCGCGCGCTTCTTCGCCATCGCGGCGGCGGGAAAACCGCGGGCGTCGCTTTCGAGCCGTCCGCCGAAAATGGTGTAGCCGCGCGCATTCAGGCGATCGGCGTTCTTGCGGACGGCGGCCGCGCCCGGAATTCGGCCGGGATTCGGCTGGTCAGCCGATTTGTCCAGCGGGCCACTGCCGAACAACCAGACCGGCCGCTCCCGCAGCTGTCGGGCAAAGCGCCTGGCGAAGCCGCGACTGTGCCGATGCCAGCGCCCGGCGTACAGCGCGCCGCCGAGAATCACCGCACCGTATCCGTTGAGCGAGTGCACATCCCGAGCGGATTTCACCTGTGCCGCGATATGCGCGGCGCGCAACGCGTCGCCGATCCACTGCGCGATCTCCGCCGTTCCACCGCGTTTCGAGCCGTAGGCCACCAAAATCGTTTCCTGATAAGACATGACACATCTCCCTTTGCCGCACGGCCGCCGGGGCCCCTGTCAGCTCGGGTCGTCGAACGGGCCGACGTTGACGCCGAAGAGGATGTCGCGGAGTTCGGCCGGAAGCACCGCGGCGACATGGTCGAGTTGACCGGGCGAGAACAGCTCGCGCAGCGCGTCGGTGATCAGCCAGGCCAGGCCCTGCGCCTCGTCCTCGGTGACGCCGGCGGCCGCGGCGAAGTCGGCGAGGAACAGCGAAGCATGGTGCGAGACAGGTACTTTGGCAGGCGTCCAACCCTCGAAATAGACGCCGCGCAGCAGTTCGGGCAGCTGTGCGCTCAGGTGTGCGGCCGGGATCACCTCCAGGCGGTCGCGCACGGTGTGCAACCAGGCGCGCAGTACGCGGTAGGCGAATGCGCGGTCCTCGGTGGCCAGATCGTCGGTGATCCGGCGCAGCCACACCTCCGCGGTGTGTACGGCATGGGCGAACGGGTCCGTTGGATACGACATCTTCCTGACTCCTAATCCGGGTGCACCACCATGACGGGGCAGAATGCTTGCTGTACAAGGGAATTGCTGGTCGAGCCGAGCAGCATGCCGCGGAATCCGCCGCGCCCTCTGCTGCCGACGACGAGCAGTCCCGCCGACTCGGACCACTCCGTCAGCCGGCGCGCGGCGTCGAACGGATACACCTCGCACGTCACCCGCACCTCCGGATACTTCGCGCACCAATCGGTGAGTCGCGTTGTCAGCAGGGACTTTTCGGCGTCCGCCATGGCCTCGGGCGGCACGTCGAGGAAGGAGTAGCCGGAGAATTCGGCCAGGTCGACATCGCTCCAGATGTGCACGGCCACCAGTTCGGCCCGCCGCTCGGACGCCTCGCGGAAGGCCGCCGCGAGGGCGACCTCGCCGACCGCGCTGCCGTCGACCCCGACCACGACGGGTCCGTCGCGTTCGATCGCGCCGCGCACCACCACGATGTCGCCATGGCCGTGCGAAACCACGGCGAGCAGCGTGGAGCCCAGATGCAGCAACGTTCCGATCCCGGGTGTCACGCCGAGAACTATCGGATGCGCGCCCGCGGAATACCTGATCAGCAATTCGGCCGGTTTCGCGTCCGAAACCTCGGTGCGCACCACGATCGACGGCGCCGCCGCCAACGCGATTCGGCGCGCGTCGGCAACGAATTCGGCGCCACGCGAACGTAATTCAGCGATGAGCGCGGGCGCTGTCGTGGCGTAGTTGCCGAGCGCGGCATGGACCGCGCTCAGGTCGAGACCGTGCGTGATCAGCAACTCCCGGCCGCCGCGCGCCGCCGTGGCGGCCGCCCAGCGCACGGCGGGCAGCGCACCCTCGGTGCCGTCCACCCCGACCACCACAGGCGACAAGGCAGATCCGGACCGGTCGTCTGTGGTCCGGACGGACATGGCGGCATCCCTTCGATTCGATTACCAGCAGATTAGAAATGCGCGGCGGTCCGGCGCTCCGGTCATTGGTCCCGAACGCACGGGCCGAAAGCACACTGTCGATGCCGGGCTCGCGCGCTGCTAGCGTTGGCCGGGAAAGGGATGAATCCGGCGACGAAGGGGATGCACATGGGCTCGACCGCGGAACTCGACCCGCAGGCACGCGAGGCGCTGGAACACCTGTACAAGGATCTGCACACCCATCCCGAGCTGTCCTTCGCCGAAACGCGCACGGCGGGCAAGATCGCCGAACAGCTGACGGCGCTGGGGCTGCGGGTGATCGGCGGCGTCGGCCGCACCGGCGTCGTCGGCGTGCTGGAGAACGGGGCGGGCCCGGTGGTGCTGCTGCGCGCCGATATCGACGCGCTGCCGGTCCGGGAACAAACCGGGCTGCCATACGCCAGCACCGCGACCGGAACCGATCCGGACGGCAACGAGGTTCCGGTCATGCACGCCTGCGGCCACGATATGCACATCGTGTGCCTGCTCGGCGCGCTCGGCATACTCGACCGAAACAAGGACACCTGGTCCGGCACGGTCGTCGCGGTGTTCCAGCCCGCCGAGGAGGTCGGCAGCGGCGCGCAGGCAATGGTCGACGACGGCCTCTACGAACGCGTCCCGAAGCCGGATATCGTGCTGGCACAACATGTCGGGCCGTTTCCCGCGGGTACGGTCGCCTATCGCGCGGGCGACACCTACTCGGCGGCCGATGCGTGGAAGGTGCGGCTGTTCGGCCGGGGCGGGCACGGCTCGCGGCCGGAGACCACGATCGATCCGGTGGTCATGGCCGCCGCCACCGTCATGCGGCTGCAGACCGTGCGTTCCAGGGAGGTCGCCGGAAACGAGCCCGCCGTGGTCACCGTCGGCTCGATCCGGGCGGGTACGAAGGCCAACATCATTCCCGACGAAGCCGAGCTACTGCTCAACGTCCGCTCCTACGACGCGAATACCCGCACCCATATGCTCGACGCGATCCGCAGGATCATCGAGGCCGAGGCCGCCGCCTCCGGCGCGCCGAAGGATCCGGAGATCATCGTCATCGATTCGTTCCCGGTGCTGCACAACGATCCGGACGCCACCGCCAAAACCGCGGCCGCCCTGCGTGATGCGTTGGGCGACAAGGTGTTCGAGCTGCCGACACCGGTCATGGCCAGCGAGGACGCCGGGACGCTCGCCACCGCGATCGACGTGCCGATCGTCTACTGGTTCTTCGGCGGGGCCGACCCGGCGGCATTCGCCGAAGCGTTCGCGAAAGGTCGTGTGGCGCAGGATATTCCGTCCAACCACAGCCCGAATTTCGCACCGCTCATCCAGCCGACGCTCGATACCGGCTGCGTCGCGATGGCGACGGCGGCGCTGGCCTGGCTGGGCTAGGGCATCATCACGACTTTCCCGATGGCCGCGTCGTTCTCCATGTATGCGTGCGCCGCGGCGATGTCGTCCAGGCCGAAGACGCGGTCGACGTTGGGGCGATAGACGCCCGCCTCGACCTCGTCGACGATCCGCCGCAATACGGCGGTGCCGCCCGCGAGATCGTTGCTGTGGAAGGTGGTGAGCCTGGTTCCGGACGGGATCATCGCGATCGGTTCGAAGTCCGAGATCAGCCAACCGCTCAATGAACCCGATACGCACACCGTTCCGCCCCGGCGGACCAGGTGCAGCGAATCCACCGCCGTGCGCGCCCCGACCAGATCCAGCACCTGGTCCGGGCCATCGGGCCATACGGCGCGCACGCTCGCGGCCAGCGGCCCGCCGTCATCGATCAGCACGTGATCGACCCCGGCCGCGGTCAGCGCGGCGATCCTGTTGTGCTGCCGGGTCGTAACGGCGACCTCGACGCCGTGGCCGATCGCGATCGATGCGGCGGCCATACCCACCGAGGAGGTCCCGCCGCGGATCAGCAGCCGGTCGCCCGAACCGATTCCCAACGCGTCCAACGAACCTCGCGCGGTCAGGTACGTCTCGGGCAGTGCGGCCAAGACATCCCACGGCAGCGTGGTGGCGACCGGCATCAGCAGCGAATTCGGCAGCAGCGCGTATTCCGCGTAGCCGCCGTCGAACTCGCGGCCCATCTCACCCATCACCGCCGCGACGGCCGTCCCCTCCGGCATGGTGGGATCGGTTGCGGCCGCGACGATTCCGACGCATTCGATCCCGAGCACCCGCGGGAACCGCACATTCGGCGAATGTCCCTGCCGGGTCCGCAGCTCCGACCGGTTCAGGCCTGCGCCCTTCACCTGTACCAGACTCCAGCCTTCCCGCACGGCGGGCACCGGCAGCTCCCGGATCTCCAGCACCTCCGGGCCACCCGCCCGTACACAGACCGCCGCTCGCATCGTTGTGTTCATGCGTCAACTGTCGCCGGAAGCCGGTGCGGCCGACCACCGATAGAATGCCAACTTATGCCTATTGGCCGCCAAACTCCCTCGCCCGGGCCGACGTCGCGGCTGTTGCCGTCCGCTGGCGCGCACCTATGGCCCTCCGGGGGAACGAGTTCGATGCATTCGCATCCGCGCGGGCATCTGGTGTACGCGGCCCGCGGCGTATTGGCGGTCAATACCGAACGCGGCACCTCGATCGTCCCCGCCAATCGAATCGCCTGGACCCCAGCGGGTTTCCTGCACTACCACCGCGCGCACGGCAATACCGATATGCGGATCGTCTTCCTTTCGGCCTCGCTGGCCCGGCTCGTACCGGACCGGCCCGCCGTATTCCTGGCCTCCGGACTCGCCCGCGAAATCCTGTTATCCCTCACGGGTACACGCGATTACGATCGCGCGGCACGCACCCGCATGCATCGAGTCCTCGTCGACGAACTCCACGAAGCCCATGAGCAGCCACTACAACTGCCGCAGCCACGCGACGACCGTTTACAGGCCATCGCGCGGGCGCTGCACGAAAATCCCGGGGACAACACATCATTGGCCGAGCTCGGGCGTAAGACCGGAGCCAGCGCACGCACGCTGAGCCGCCTGTTCCACGACGAACTCGGCATGACCTTCTACGAGTGGCGCACCCAACTGCGCATCCACCACGCACTCGTCCTGCTCACCGACGGCCACGACACCATCCGCGTCGCCAACGCCTGCGGCTGGTCGAATCCGAGCAACTTCATCACCGCCTTCACCAACATCATCGGCACCACCCCCGGCCGCCACCGCGCGGACCACTTGCCGACCGAACCGGCTCGGCGCAATGCGGTGAACCGCTCAGCTGTCGATGGCGATGGGCCGCAATCGTTTCCATTGCACCCGTATCCGGCGGTACGCTCCTCACCTCGCTAGACACCAGGAGTACAACTATGGTCCGCAAGTTTGCCGCCACAGCCGTCATCGCCGCAGCCCTCACCGGGGCGGGCGCGGGGGTCGCCGCAGCCGCCACCCCCAATGCCCCTGAACCACAACCGGTTCAGACCGTCGCGGCCGGTCAGACCCAGGCCCTCGCCGGTGGGCAGGTCGGAGCCGTCGTCGGCACGGTCGTCGGCGTCGGAGTCGGCGCCGTAGCCGGTGGCGCCTTCGCATGCGCGGTCACGGCACCGGTTTGCCCAGTCGGGGCGATCGTCGGTGTCGGAGCCGGCGCGGTGGCCGGCGGCGTCATCGGTGGCGCCATCGGCGCGGGCGTCGGCAGCGCGATCGGCGCACAGATCCCCGGCTGACCAGCACGACACGGATAACGGTGGGCGGTCGACGGGTTCCCGTCGACCGCCCACTGCCGCACCGTAAGCAGTGCACACCCTCGATCAGTAGTCCCTAACGCATCACAACCCGACGGCAGGTGACGTCACCACACAAGGTGACCACCGGGCCGGGGGTCCGGGGGCTCGCCCCCGGCCGGGGGCGTGGGGGCGCGGCCCCCCCAAAAAAAGACCAAGCTAGACCCCCCCCAAAGCGCACCCCCCCAGCACGACCACCCGTCGCTCGAGTGGGGCGCGC